>CAYVOQ010000010.1:0-34118 GCA_964453595.1 uncultured Methylobacillus sp.
CCTACAAAGATAAAAAGATTTTAAAAAATAAAAATTATTGGAGCTGAATTATTATTAAGGTTTGTAAAAAATTGGCGCCCTCGACACGAATCGAACGTGTGACCCTCCCCTTAGGAGGGGGATGCTCTATCCACTGAGCTACGAGGGCATAATTTAATTCTTTTTCTTTTGTGAATGAAGAATCTTTGCAGTTTCATTTCGTTCTTTTTCATTCATTAAAATAAAATGTTTTATCTGTTCTAATCTATTATTTAATTGTGCTATTAATTTCACCACCCTATTATTTAAATCTCTATAGATAGCAAATAAAAATAAAACGATGATGATTAAAAGAATATTGGTTAAAAGCAACGAACTCATGCTTAGTTATTCCATATGGTAAATTTTTTAAATAAAAATTGATTTAATAAACTAATAGTTACATGAAGTGCTAACAATACATCCCAAAAATTTAATAGTCCTGACAAACCTTCCTCTTTTGTAGCAACATAAACAACATAAGCTAATATCAAAATATAAGTTGCATTAATAATTTTTTTTCCGTTATTCATTATTTGCTAATTAAGTCCTGTATAAGTTTAAATCCAAAGTTAACACCAAAGCCATTCACATCAGAGTTTGCAGCGCCCAACCCACCTTTTTTATTACTAGAAGACAAATCAACGTGAAGCCATGGCGTATTTTTATCTGTTAAAAACTGAAGTAAAAATCTTGCTGCGTGGATGTGGTCAGGCCCGCCTTCAAGCGTGCATTGTTTTATATCTGCGATATCGCTCTTAATATCATCCTCGAAATCTTCATCCAGCGGAAAGCTGCAAACTCGTTCACCAGATTTTCTACCGGCACCAACAGCCAAGCAAGCAATGTCTGATTTATTACTAAAAATACCACTAAATCTGTCGCCCATCGCCACTGCCATACAGCCCGTTAACGTTGCAAAATCCATAATTAAATCTGATTTATTTTTAGAGGCTAATGTGAGGGTATCTGCTAAAACCATCCTACCCTCTGCATCTGTGTGAATAATTTCGATTGTCTTTCCATTAAGCGCTTTAACGACATCATTTTGTTTGTATGCCTTTGGGCCAATATGATTTTGCGCTATTGCTAACCAACAATCAATTTTAACAGGCAATTTGCTCATTGCAGCTGCTTGCAAAATACCCAGCACTGTTGAGGAACCATTCATGTCCTCATGCATGGAGAACATGTACTTTGAAGGCTTAAGATTATGCCCTCCGGTATCAAAACAAATTCCTTTACCAACCAGCGTAATATGTTTTTTAGCATTTTTTGGACTATATGTTAAATGCATGATTGCGGCATCTTGGGGATCTGAACCTTGGCCCACTGCGTAAAATGCCCCAGCACCCATTTTCTTTAAATCAGGCATTGTGTATTCTTTTACTTTCCAACCATTTTGTTTTGCTAGCTTCTTAACGAGGCTTCTATATATAGTTGGTGTTAAGTCATTCGGAGGCGTCATGGTAAGTTCGCGCGATAATGTATTCCCCTTAACAACCGCTTCGATTTCTTTCAAATTTAACTTTGTTAAATTTGAATAGCATTGAATAGATTTAAGTTTGATTTTTGTATTTTTTGATTTTCTCGATGGTAAATCTTGACTATTGATTAAAGTAACATAGATTAAATCTTCAACCCATTCTTCATTTTCTGAAACCAAGGTTATCTGTTCTGGATTTTCGTCCAGAATGTTTTTTAAAGATTTTCTAATTAACGTTTGACGTTTGTATGGTTCAAGATTGGAAGCGTAAAGATAAACTATTACATTACTATTTTCGTCTTCTATGGTCACAGACTCCTTCGTTAAATCTTTAATTGTTGTATTTTTACGTTTAATTTTGCTTTTTAGGGATTTAGTGATTAATTCTGATTTTTCGGAGTTAAATACAATTAACTGATAATTAGATGATTTTAACGTCATTTTAGCGTCAATTTTATGTAAGTTAATTTTTATTCCCATTGCAAATCTCCAAAAGTATTGTTTTTAATCTTTTTTTTCAAAAATATCGTAAAATAAATATCTTCGAACTAAGATCATACCAAATAGTTCTTACAAAATAATATTTAGGAGTTTTAAAGGTTATGGATTTGTATCCAGATACAGATATTCAAGAAACGCAAGAATGGGTTGATTCGCTAAACTCAGTTATTGAGGCTGACGGCCCTGAGCGTGCCCACTATCTTATTGAGATGATGATAGACCAAGCTAGAAGGTCTGGATCAAACCTGCCTTACAATGCAACAACTGCTTATGTGAATACAATACCGACCCACCTTCAACAGAAACATCCTGGTGATCCTGATATGGAACGTCGAATTCGGGCGCTTGTTCGCTGGAATGCAGTTATGACTGTTCTAAGAGCTAATATAAAATCCCCAGGTGTTGGTGGACATATCGCAAGCTTTCAGTCTGCGGCTACATTATATGACGTTGGATTTAATCATTTCTTTAGAGCACCAAGCAAAGATTTTGGTGGAGACTTAATATTTTTTCAAGGACATAGCTCGCCTGGTATTTATGCACGTGCATTCCTTGAGGGTCGAATATCCGAAGCTCAACTAAGTAACTATAGAATGGAATCTAAAGGTGACGGACTATCAAGCTACCCTCACCCATGGTTGATGCCAGACTTCTGGCAATTCCCAACAGTATCGATGGGGCTTGGTCCTATTATGGGTATATACCAAGCGCGTTATCTAAAATACCTTCATGACCGTGGTATTGCAGATACCAGTGATCGTAAAGTTTGGGTATTCTGTGGCGATGGCGAAATGGATGAACCTGAGTCTTTAGGTGCAATATCATTAGCCGCGCGAGAAAAATTAGATAACCTTATCTTTGTAGTTAATTGCAATCTCCAGAGACTTGATGGTCCTGTTCGGGGAAATGGAAAAATTATTCAAGAACTTGAATCTGACTTTAGGGGTTCTGGTTGGAATGTATTGAAAGTTATTTGGGGTTCTTATTGGGATCCACTATTCAATTTAGACAAAGACGGTCTTTTGAAAAAAAGAATGGAAGAATGTGTTGACGGGGAATTCCAAAACTTCAAAGCAAAAGGTGGTGCTTACACCCGAGAACACTTCTTTGGCAAATATCCTGAATTAAAAGAAATGGTTTCTGCAATGTCTGATAATGATATCTGGAGACTTAACCGAGGCGGTCATGACCCTCATAAAGTCTATGCAGCATATGCGGCAGCAACTTCTCACAAAGGACAACCATCAGTAATTTTAGCTAAAACAGTAAAAGGTTATGGTATGGGGGATGCAGGAGAAGGCCAAAATATAACGCACCAACAAAAAAGTATGGATATTGAGGCACTAAAACAATTTAGGACACGCTTTGATTTACCTATTTCAGACAAAGACGTTGAAGATTTAAAATTTTACAAACCTGCTGATGACTCACCAGAAATTACCTACATGAAAGAAAGAAGAGCCTCGTTGGGTGGATTTATGCCTCAAAGGAATCAAAAAGGTAATGAATTAAAAGTTCCAGATTTACAAAATTTTTCTAACCTTCTTACAACCACTGGAGAAAGAGAAATTTCTACAACAATGGCTTTTGTAAGAATCTTAACAACATTAGTTAAAGACAAAGAGATTGGTAAATACATTGTTCCAATCGTGCCTGATGAAGCAAGAACATTCGGCATGGAAGGTATGTTTAGGCAGTTAGGTATCTACTCTTCAGTTGGTCAGCTTTACGAACCTCAAGACGCTGATCAGGTAATGTTTTATAAGGAACAAAAAGACGGACAAATTTTAGAAGAAGGTATTAATGAAGCTGGTTCTTTTTCCTCATGGATTGCTGCAGGCACTTCTTACAGCACAACAGGAATTCAAACGATCCCGTTCTATATTTTCTATTCAATGTTTGGTTTCCAAAGAATTGGTGATTTAGCATGGGCAGCTGGAGATTCAAGAACTCGAGGTTTCTTATTAGGTGCCACTGCTGGCAGAACAACTCTAAACGGCGAAGGCTTACAGCATGAAGACGGCCATAGTCATATTTTATCGGCCACAATTCCAAATTGCGTATCGTATGACCCATGCTTTGCATATGAGTTAGCAGTCATCATTCAACACGGGCTTCATAGGATGATAGAGAAACAAGAAGACGTTTACTTTTATATCACCGTGATGAATGAGAACTACTCACACCCCGAAATGCCAAAAGGGGTTGAGGAGCAAATAATAAGAGGTATTTATAAGCTTCAAGCAGCGCCAGAAAAGGCAAAAAACAAAGTTCAATTAATGGGAAGCGGTGTCATCCTTAGAGAAGTAATAGAGGCTGCAAAACTCCTAAAAGATGACTGGGAAGTTGACTCAGACGTATGGAGCGTAACCAGCTTTACTGAGCTTAGAAGAGACGCACTAAATACAGAAAGATGGAATTTATTAAATACAGAAAAGCCAAAAAAATCTTTTATACAAGAACAAATAACGGATAAGGAATCGCCTATTATTGCATCTACTGATTACATGCGCTCATTTGCTGAACAGATTGCAAACTTCTTACCGAATAATTTTAAAGCTTTAGGTACAGATGGCTTTGGTCGTTCTGATAGCAGAGAGGCATTAAGATCTTTCTTTGAAGTAGATCGACATTACATCGTTTTAAACGCAATAAAAGCATTAATCGAACAAGGTAGTCTTGATCAGAAAATAGCTGGAAAAGTAATAGAGAAATACGCTATTGATATCAATAAAAATAACCCGATGGTGAGTTAATAATGGAAGAGATTTTAATACCAGATATAGGAAACTTTGATAGCGTTGATGTTATTGAAGTTTTGATTAAAGCTGGAGACAAAATTAACAAAGACGATCCTTTGATTACTCTTGAGTCAGACAAGGCTTCCATGGATATTCCAGCAAATAAAGCAGGAGTCATTAAAGAGGTAAAGATAAAAGTAGGAGACAAAGTTAAAGAAGGTTCAGCTATTGCTAGTTTCGAGGCAGCTGAAGAATCTGATTCCGCAAACGCGAAAACTGAAAAAAAAGAAGTAAAACCTCAGGATGTGATTCAAGAAAAAATTATTTCTGAACCATCTAGACCAGCTCCAGAACCACCAAAAACAATTCAACCAGAAAATAGGCCTGCACCCGTGGCCGAGTCAGTTGTAAGTTCGACTGGAAAAAGCTCGCACGCGTCTCCATCAGTTAGAAGGTTTGCACGCGAACTCGGGGTAGACCTTAATTTTATTTCAGGTTCTGGCAGGAAGAATAGAATATCAATAGAAGATGTTCAAAATTATGTCAAAAAAGAACTCCAAAAACCAAAAACAGAAAGTATGGGCGCAAGCTTTTCACCCATGCCAATGCCTGTTATTGATTTCAATCAATTTGGTGAAAATGAAACCCTTCCTTTATCAAGAATTAAAAAAATATCAGGCTCAAACCTGCATAGAAACTGGGTTTCAGCACCCCATGTTACACAGTTTGACGATGCTGATATAACTGATTTAGAAGCCTTTAGAAAATCGATGCAAAAAGAGGCTGAAAAAAGAGGAACAAAACTAACTTTACTTGCATTTCTAATGAAAGCATCAGTAAATGCTTTAAGGGCTTACCCGATCTTTAATACCTCATTAACAGCAGATGGTGAAAACCTTATTTATAAGAAATATTACAATATTGGTTTTGCATGTGACACGCCAGATGGCTTGGTAGTTCCGGTTGTAAAAGATGTTCATAAAAAAGATGTTCTGGATATTGCTGAAGACTTAAGTCTTTTGTCTAATAAGGCTAGAGAAAGAAAGCTATCGCTTGATGAAATGCAAGGCGGATGCTTCACTATTTCAAGCTTAGGCGGTATTGGTGGCACAAAATTTACTCCGATCATTAATTGTCCCGAGGTTGCGATACTTGGCGTTTCAAAATCTTCTATGCAGCCAATCTATAATGAACAAAAACATGATTTTGAAGCCAGGTTAATACTTCCTTTATCGCTCTCTTACGATCACCGCGTAATTGATGGCGCCGATGGTGCAAGATTTACCTCACATCTTAGAATGATGCTTTCAGACGTAAGACGACTTCTTCTCTAATTATGAAAAACGAAAAATTAATAACAGTGCCTGACATTGGCAACTTTGATCATGTTGAAGTGATTGATATTCTCATTAAAGTTGGTGACGAAATAAAAAAAGATGACTCTTTGATTACAGTTGAATCAGACAAAGCATCAATGGATATTCCAAGCTCTGAAGCGGGGATTATTGAAGATATTTTGGTCAAAGTTGGGGATAAGGTTTCAAAAGGCCATCAAATTGCAAGGATTAAAAGTATTGATGCTGATCTAGAAAAAAATGAAACAAAAGCAATTAAAGAAAATATAGATCAAAAAACAAAAACTACCGACAATGCCAATAATAAAGATCTGTACGATCTTGTTGTACTAGGCTCTGGTCCAGGTGGGTATACAGCAGCATTCAGGGCGGCAGACCTGGGATTGAAAGTTGCTTTAGTGGAAAAACATGCCTCGATTGGGGGCGTCTGTCTAAATGTTGGTTGCATTCCTTCAAAAGCGTTGCTGCATATTGCAAAAGTTATCACAGAAGCAGAAGAATCAGCGCAGCATGGGGTTGAATTCAGTAAACCAAAAATTGATCTTGAAAAAATTAGAAACTGGAAAAATAACGAAGTTGTATCTAAATTGACACAAGGTCTATCCAGTATGTCAGCACAACGAAAAGTAACAATCATCCAGGGCTATGGAAAGTTTGTTGATGCAAATAATATTTTAATTGAAGGCGCTGATGGCAGCAAAATAAATCTAAACTTTACCTCAGCAATTATTGCGGTAGGTTCAAAACCTATCGAAATACCTAATACACCTCAACATGAAAATATTATTGATTCAACCGGAGCTTTAAAACTTAATGACATTCCAGGAAAAATGTTAATTGTTGGCGGTGGAATCATTGGTCTTGAGATGGGTACTGTATATGATGCCCTTGGAAGCAAAATTGATGTCGTCGAGCTTGGTCCTGGATTAATACCTGGTTGTGATCGAGATATTATTAGGCCTCTGCAAAAACGAATGGAAAAAAGATTTGAAAACATTTATCTAAACACTAAGGTAGAAAAATTAGAGGAAAAAAACAATAAAATTGTAGTGACTTTTAAAGGGCAAGAGAAAACTTTTACTGACGAATACGATAAAGTTTTAATTTCTGTAGGTAGAAAACCTAATGGAAATCTTATAGAAGCTGAAAAAGCAGGCGTTAAAGTTGAGCCTAGTGGATTTATTAATGTAGACGATCAGTTTAAAACAAATGTTGCAAATATTTACGCCATCGGGGATGTAATTGGTCAACCAATGCTTGCCCACAAAGCAACCCATGAGGCTAAAATTGCAGCTGAAGTTATCGCTGGCCATAAAGTTGCTTTTCAAGCCAAAGTCATTCCATCTGTTGCATACACAGATCCTGAAGTTGCCTGGGTTGGAGTTACCGAAGAACAAGCGAAAGCAAATAACCTACAAATTGAAAAAGCTATCTTCCCTTGGGCTGCAAGTGGAAGAGCATTATCAATGAATCGCTCAGAAGGAATGACAAAGCTGATCTTTGATCAGCAAACGAAAAGATTAATTGGGGCAAGTATTGTCGGAGTTAATGCAGGCGAATTAATTGCAGAAGCCTGTTTAGCGATAGAAATGGGTTCTGATGCTAATGATATTGGATTAACGATTCATCCCCACCCTACTTTATCAGAATCAGTAGCCATGGCATCAGAAGTTTATGAAGGCACAATCACTGACCTATTCATCAGGAAAAGATAAATTGGCATAAATTTCTAGGCCATCTAGCACTAAATTATCATACAGCTTACATCTAGCTTTTACCTCTTCGCTAAACGAAGTAAAAAGGATTTTTTGATCGCCTCCAGTTAAATGAAAATTGCTTTTTTCTATAGTTAAAGATGCGTATCTTATTAATTGTTCTAATGCACCAGTGACCGACATCAAAAAACCATTCATCACAGCCATGTCAGTTGTATTTATCCCAACAGAACCAAGATTAATCTCAGAGGATATTCTGCTGGTATTTTGATTTAAAGACTGATGATAAAGATTAAGGCCTGGCAATATAATACCTCCCTTAAAAACTCTCTCATGAAGCAAATCAATCGTGACGGTTGTACCAGCATCGATAATGATATTATTTTCATTATGATATTCTTGTACAGCAAGAGCAGAGAGCCAGCGATCAATTCCTAATGTCTCTGCATAATCTGTCTTTAGGAATTCATGCTGAACCTTTGCAATAGCAAAATGCTTTAAATTTGCAAGTGGAAATAAGGTTTTGATAAAACCATTAAGACTTTCGTCTGCAACATTAGATATCAATACTCTATGAATATCGCCAACTTCTTTTAAATTTTGCAAAAGAGCAATATCTTTTACTAAGAAAGAGTCTGATAAAACTAAACTTTGTTTGTTCTTAACTCTTATTTTGATATTGGAGTTACCGATATCTAAAAAGATAGTGTTTTTATTCATAAAATAATTGGTCGGAACGGTGAGATTCGAACTCACGACCCCTTGCACCCCATACAAGTGCGCTACCAGACTGCGCTACGCCCCGAGATAAAATAATATAGTTCAAACTATTAACTTTTAAGAATTTTTAGGATATCGGTTAATTGTGACTTCAAATTTCTTACAGGTTCCTCGTTATTGAAGTTATTTTCAATTTCCAATGGAAGCTCAGATTGTGCCTTTTGGATTTCCTCTTTTGAGGTTGTCGTTTTTATAAATTCTCTATTTGCTAATTTTTGCTTAGCGCCATGGATTGTATATCCCTCTGCATATAGTAATTCTCTAATTTTCCTAATCAGAAGTATCTCTTCAACCTGATAATAACGACGATTACCTTTTCTGGTATTAGGTGAAAGCTGTGGAAATTCATGTTCCCAATATCTTAAAACATGTGGCTTAAGGTCGCAAAGCTCACTTACTTCTCCAATTCTAAAATATCTTTTAGTTGGTATTGCAGGGAGATTTTTTTTTATTTTATTTTCCTGAATCAAGATCTTCCACACTAGATTTTAATTTTTGACTAGAGTGAAATGTTACGACTCGACGAGCTTTGATTGATACTTCTTGTCCAGTTTTTGGGTTTCTGCCTGGTCTTTCAGTTTTTTCTCTAAGTTCAAAATTACCAAAACCAGATAACTTTACACTCTCCCCATTTTCTAAAGCATTTTTAATTTCTTCAAAAACACGCTCAACAACATCCTTAGCCTCGGACTTGTTTAGGCCAATTTTTTCAAATAACATATCTGATAGATCTGCTTTTGTTAACGTCATTCAATAAACCCTAGTTTCTTAATTCTGCTTTAAACTTATCTTGAAGCAGATTTATAACAGTTTGAACTGTTTTTTCAACCTCATTTTCTTCAAGTGTTTTGTAAGTATCTTGCATAAGTATCAGAAATGCAACACTTTTTTTATTTTGCTGAATCTTATCACCTTGATATAAATCAAAAATTTTAAAATCAATAATATTTTTTATATTTGCTTTTTTGACCTCAGTTAATATTTTCCCAACAGGAATATCAACTTCTAACAACACTGAAATATCTCTTTTAATAGGTAAGGTTTTAAAATTATCTCTAAATTTAGGTTGTATTTCTTCGGTTAATTTGTCTAAATTAATTTCAAACAAGTAGACTGGGAGATCAATATCAATATTTTGAGATATCGATGGGTGGAGATTACCCAAAATTCCAACAATCTGTTTATTAACCAGTATGGTAGCTAGTTGTCCTGGATGAAATTGTTGATAGTTATTTTTATGCTGACACTCCTCCAGAACTATTCCACTAAAAATATTCTCCAAGTCCCCTTTGACATCAAAAAAATCGATCAACCTTCTTTCTTGATTCCATGTCCTTGCGTTTGCATAACCATAAACCAAACCGCTCAATACTTTTTCTTCAATAATTTTGTTATCTATTAATTTATACGTATTTGCAATTTCAAAAAACTTAAAATGGTCATACCCTCTATTAACATTAAATTGCATAGCCTCAATGTGGCTTGCCCATAGATGACTTCTCATAACATTTAAGTTGCTTGCAATTGGGTTATCAATTCTTAAAGGATCATGATTGCCGTTAATTGATACTTCATTTTTCTCATCAACAAAACTATAAGAAATCAATTCATGATATCCGGCTTTAGCAAATAAATTTTTTATTTTTATATCATTTGAAAAACTTGATTTAATAGCTAATGGCTTAATAGATGCTTTAGGTAAGCTAGATTTTATGTTGTCGTAACCATTAAGCCGGATAACCTCCTCAATGATATCTTCCTCAATTTTTAAATCAAAACGGTAAGAAGGGATATTAATTTTTAGATTTTCTTCCATTTCTTCAACTTCAAGCTGTATCGATTTTAATGAATTAATAACCTGACTTAACTCAATCTCATATCCAAGAATCTTTGTAATTTTATTAATATTTAAAACGATGGGTTCTTTTTTTGGAAGTTTAGCCTTGATTTCATTAATTTCACTAACAACGCCGCCACAATGTTCCATGATTAATGACGCCAAGCGCAATAAAGCTTTATCCGTTAAATTGAAATCAACACCTCTTTCAAATCTATGTGATGATTCTGTGTGCAGATTAAAGCTTCTGGCTACACCAGCTATGGAGTTGGGGTTAAAAAAAGCAGCTTCGATAAAGATATTTTTTGTATTAAGCTGGGTAGATGTCGACAACCCCCCCATCACTCCAGCAAGTGCTACTGGGCCAGTATCATCTACAATCACCAGTTCATTATTAAGGGTAATTTCAGTGTCGTTTAATAATGTAATCTTTTCACCTTTGTTTGCATCCCTAACAACTACTTGACCTTTAATTTTATCAAGATCAAAAACATGCATAGGCTGTCCAAGCTCAAGCATTACATAATTTGTGAGATCAACTAACGGGTTGATTGAGTCTATTCCTGACGCTTTTAAATATGAAATAATTTTTTCAGGTAATACCTTTGAATTATCAACACCCTTGATTTCAAGAGCGCAATAGCGAGGGCAGGATTCTTTGTTGTTTACACTAATCGCTTTATTTGCTTTGTCTTGTTTTATTAGATTTGTAGTTGGTAATTTGATTTTGTAATTATTTAAAGCAGCTACCTCACGCGCAATTCCCAATAAACTTAAACAGTCTGCTCGATTTGGAGTAAGGGAAACATCCATAATTGAATCATCTAATGAAAGTGCAGAAATAATATCAATACCAGGCTTTAAATCCTCATCTAATTCATACAAACCGTCAACTTCTTCTTGAATTCCAAGTTCTTTTGCAGAGCAAAGCATTCCAAACGAATCAACTCCTCTAAGTTTTGCTTTTTTAATTTCAAACCCAGGTAGTTTAGCGCCGACAAGTGCACACGGTACTTTTATCCCAATTCTGGCATTTGGCGCACCACAAACTATTTGCAAAGTCTCGGCGCCTACATTCACCTGGCAAACATTTAGTTTGTCTGCATCTGGGTGTTTTTCAATTGAAGTGATATGACCAACTACGATATTTTTAAGGCTTTCTGTAAATGAAATAACCTCATCCACTTCCAAACCAGCCATTGTAAGTTGCTCAACTAAAGAAGAAATTTCAAGCTTTTCATCAAAAAACTCTTGAAGCCAGTTTAAAGAAAATTTCATCCTAACCTCTGCTCAAGAAACCTTAAATCATGATTAAAGAAATGTCTCAGATCCTTAATTCCGTGCTTAAGCATAGCAAGCCTTTCGATACCTAATCCAAAAGCAAAGCCTTGAAATTCATCCGGATTAATACCTACATGTTTTAAGACTGTTGGATGCACCATCCCACAGCCACCAATTTCAAGCCATCCTTTATCCCAAGTCATATCTATTTCTGCAGATGGTTCTGTAAAAGGGAAATATGAAGGTCTAAATCTCACCTGTAAAGAAGTATCTTCAAAGTATGTTTGGAGAAAGGCCTCTACAATACCTTTTAGATTGGAAAAATTTACACAATCATCAATCATGAGTCCTTCTACCTGGTGAAACATCGGGGAGTGGGTTGCATCAGAATCAACTCGATAAACGCGACCTGGCGATATTATCCTGATCGGCGGTTTATTATTTTCCATATATCTAATTTGCACCGGAGAAGTATGTGTCCGTAAAACATATTCTTTATTGATATAAAAAGTATCGTGCATCGCTCTTGCTGGATGCGATTCTGGAATATTCAACGCTGTAAAATTATGAAAATCATCTTCAATTTCTGGTCCGTCAGCGACATCAAAACCAATTGAATGAAAAATATTTTGAACTGTATTAATTGTTGCGGTTATTGGATGTATTGAACCCGCAGCAGTATTTCGACCTGGTAAAGTGACATCAATTGATTCTTTTTTGAGTTGCGCATCCATTTCTGTTTGAGCAATGTCATTTTTTCTTTTATTTAATAGATCTTCAATTTTATTTTTAATTAAATTGATCTCAGCGCCACGTTTAGGCTTTTCTTCATTTGAAAGTGATGCTAAAGACTTCATAGCTTCAGATATTGGACCACTTTTACCAAGGAATTTTGCCTTAATATGGTCTAATTCAGCAAGTTTAGAACATGCGTCAAATTCTTTTTTTGCCAATTCAATAAGTAAATTTAAATCTTCCATATCTTAAATAAAAAAGGAGGCTTAACTAGCCTCCTTTAAATAAATTCAAAATTATTATGCTCCGAGGCTTGATTTAGCCAATTCCGCATACTTTTGAAATGCCGCTTTATCAAGGACTGCTAAATCAGCAAGCACCTTGCGATCAATCTCAACAGATGCTTTTTTAAGACCATTCATGAATAGACTGTAAGTCATACCGAATTCTCTTGCACCAGCATTTATCCTTGCAATCCACAATGCACGGAAAATTCTTTTTTTCTGTCTTCTATCACGATATGCGTATTGGCCAGCTTTCATGACCGCT
Organism: uncultured Methylobacillus sp.; assembly: GCA_964453595.1. GTDB lineage: Bacteria > Pseudomonadota > Gammaproteobacteria > Burkholderiales > Methylophilaceae > BACL14. The sequence continues at coordinate 12,999 of CAYVOQ010000010.1, forward strand.
TCTTTAGCTACACGATATACATTACTTCTTCTGCCACGATATCCTTTTGCAGCGTTTAAGACTTTTTTATGTTTTGCTCTTGCGGTTACTCCGCGCTTTACTCTAGGCATTATTTTGCTCCTTAAATTCTATTATTGGGTAGGCATCATTGCACGAACTCTTTTAACATCAGTCGCTGATATGATTTCCGTACCTCTTAGGTTTCGTTTCTGTTTTGTAGTTTTTTTTGTCAAAATATGACGCAAATGTGAATGGGTTCTTTTAACCGCACCACTACCTAGAAATTTAAAGCGCTTTTTAGCACTACTTTTTGTTTTCATTTTTGGCATTTTTTTCTCCTTTTTAAATTAAAAGCGCTTCGGCATGCCTATTCGGCCTTATCGCTTTCCTCTTCTTTAGAAGGTTTAGGTTTAGGCTTTTTATTTGGTGACAATACCATAACCATTTGCCTACCTTCCATTTTAGGGAATTGCTCAACTTGAGCAAATTCCTCTAAATCTTTTTCTACTCTTTTTAAGAGGTCCATGCCAAGTTGCTGATGTGCAATTTCTCGACCACGAAACCTCAAAGTCACTTTTGCTTTGTCTCCGTCAGTCAAAAAAGCTATTAATTTTTTTAACTTAACGTTGTAATCACCATCGTCTGTACCAGGTCTAAATTTAATTTCTTTAACCTGTACCTGCTTTTGCTTCATTCGCGCTTCATGCATTTTTTTGCTTTGCGCATATTTAAATTTACCGAAATCCATCAACTTACATACTGGCGGATTTGCTTTTGGGGAAATTTCTACAAGATCAGTTTCTAATTCATCAGCCCTGTTAAGCGCATCAGTCAAGGAAACAATTCCTAGTGCTTCACCTTCAATACCTATTAATCTTATTTCTTGTGCCGAAATATTTTGATTAATTCTTACATCTTTATCTTGTGCTATGCTTTACCCCTATAAATCAAAAACCGTCATTACTCAATTATTTTCTGGCGTCTATCTCAGTTTTGATTAGGTTGTAAAACTCTTCTAAACCCATCACACCAAGATCTTCGCCCTTTTGAGTTCGGACGGCTACTTGTTTGTTTTCCATTTCACGATCACCAATCACAAGTAAATAAGGTACTCGGGAAATGCTATGTTCGCGTATTTTATAGGTAATTTTCTCATTTCTCAAGTCTGAAATAGATTTAATTCCTTTGTCTTTTAAATATTCAATCACTGAGTCAACATAGATTGACTGTGTGTGGGTAATGTTCATCACAACAACCTGAATAGGAGCCAACCATAAAGGTAAATTGCCGGCATAATTCTCAATCAAAATACCAATAAATCGCTCCATTGAGCCGACTATTGCCCTATGAAGCATGACAGGGTGTTTTTTTTCGCTACTCTCATCAACATATTCAGCGCCAAGTCTAACGGGCAAATTAAAGTCCAGTTGAATTGTTCCGCACTGCCACATGCGATTTAGACTATCTTTCAAAACGTATTCAATCTTTGGCCCGTAAAAGGCCCCTTCTCCGGGTTGCACTTCATACTGAAGGTTGGCTGCAATCAAAGATTTTTCTAATGCATCTTCTGCTTTATCCCATACTTCATTAGATCCAACTCTCTTTTCAGGTCTTGTTGATAATTTAACTAAAATGTCTTTAAAACCAAAATCTTTGTATGTCTCCATAAGCATTTGGTTAAAAAGTATCACCTCTTGTAGTATTTGATCTTCTGTGCAAAAAATATGGGCATCGTCTTGCGTAAATCCGCGAACCCTCATCAAACCATGAAGTGCACCTGAAGGCTCATTTCTGTGACAGGAACCAAATTCGGCTAGCCTTATTGGCAATTCTTTATAACTATGTAAATGATGATTAAAAACTTGAACATGTCCCGGGCAATTCATGGGTTTTACAGCATAATCTCTATTTTCTGATGAAGTGACAAACATATTGTCATGATAGTTTTCCCAATGACCAGACTTTTCCCATAGAGCTTTATCAAGAACGCTTGGCGTTTTAATCTCCTGATAACCATAATCAATGAATTTTTTTCGTAAGTAATTTTCAATCGTTTGCCATACGGTCCATCCCTTGGTATGCCAAAAAACCATTCCAGGTGCATTATCTTGCATGTGAAACAAGTCTAGGCTTCTTCCTAGTTTTCGATGATCTCTTTTTTCAGCCTCTTCTAAACGATATAAGTAATCCTTTAAATCATCCTTTGTTGCCCAGGCAGTTCCGTAAATTCTCTGAAGCATCTCGTTTTTTGAGTCACCTCTCCAGTATGCTCCTGCTACCTTCATTAATTTAAATGCTTTTAATTTGCCTGTTGAAGGAACATGAGGACCCCTGCATAAATCAGAGAAGCTTCCCTCATGATATATTGAAACATCCTCATTTTCAGGAATAGAACCAATGATTTCTGCCTTATAATTCTCACCCTGATCTTTAAAAAATTTTACTGCCTGATCACGTTGCATTACCTCTCTACTAACAATATGGTCCGCTTTTGCCAATTCGGACATCTTCTTTTCGATTAATTCTAAATCTTCTGGTGTAAAAGCTCTCTTGTATGAAAAATCATAGTAAAAACCATCATCTATTGTTGGTCCTATAGTAACCTGAGCTTCCGGAAATAGTTCTTTAACTGCATAAGCAAGGAGGTGGGCAGTAGAGTGACGAAGAACATCTAAACCTTCATCATTTTTAGCTGTAATAATAGCAACCTCAGCATCTTCATCAATAAGGTGTGTTAAGTCAACAAGCTTACCATTCACTTTGCCTGCAAGCGCTGCACGACCAAGACCTTCCCCAATATCGTATGCCAAGTCCGAAAGACTAATGGATTGCGAAAAATTTTTTTTTGTACCGTCTGGAAGGGTAATTGTTATCATAAATATATATTTGGTAGGCGCGATTGGATTCGAACCAACGACCCCCACCATGTCAAGGTGGTGCTCTAACCAACTGAGCTACGCGCCTAAATTAATCAATCTTATATTTTATCTTATACCCCCTTCTCAATCAATCAGAGTGTTAGAGGATTATTTCCAAAGTACTCTATAAATAAAGCCTGGGGAAGAAAATACAACAAATAGACAAAAAAGAGAGAAATAAAATTCCCAAGTCTGAATATGAGCGTTTCCAATTAACGCAATCTCAAAATAATATGTAATAAATCTAAAAATAAAAAAATAAAAAATAATTTCTATGAAAGTTAATAAGATAGATTTATTTTTCACCTTAAAGAAAAATAGAAATTCATAAGTTGTCCAAGGAAGATTGGCAAAAAATATCATCAATAATATTATAAGAAGGGATAACATACTCAAAAAATAAGTGCCGCGCTAAGCGTTGAAACACTCATTAAAATATTTGGAAAAATTCCGCCAAACAATAACCCCAGAACATTAAATGTTAATACAAGTTTAAAATCATATTCATTTTCAAGCCTAGGTTTTGTTGAGTTTTTTGGCTTATCAAAATAAACGATTTTAACAATCCTTAAATAGTAAAATATTCCAATTAGCGCCATCATAACTGCAAAAACAGAAGGCCAGACCCAACCAAATTGAATTGCAGATTGAATAACCGAAAATTTTGCATAAAAACCAATTGTTGGAGGAATGCCTGCCAAACTGAGGAAAGTAATCATAATCATAAAAGCCACCCATGGATGATAGTACGAGAGGCCAGCCAAATCATCAATATTATTTACTGAATTATTTTCAGAGTTTAAGAAAATTAACAATCCAAAAGAAGCAAGAGTCATCAACATATATGATGCGATGTAGAATAAGGCAGATGCTACTCCAGACACTGTTCCTGTAGATAAGCCGAGCATAATAAAGCCAACATGTGAAATTGTTGAATAGGCTAAAAGTCTTTTGATGTTACTTTGGGCGATGGCAGTTATGTTGCCAATCATCATTGATAAAAGAGCCATTACCAAGAGCATCTTTTGCCAATCAAAAACTAATATATCCATCGACTGGTACAACAGTCTCACAAGCATAGCAACTGAAGCAAACTTAGGAACAGAGCTTATAAATAGAGTTATAGGTGTCTGAGCGCCTTGGTAAACATCAGGAACCCAAATTTGGAATGGCGCAGCACCAAACTTGAATGCAATAGCAATAACAATAAAAACTAATGCAAATGACATGACATAAGGATCAATTACTTTATTACTCAAAGCAAAAGAAATCTCATGAATATTTAAACTTCCTGTCAATCCATAAATTATAGAAAAACCATACAACAGAATCCCTGAAGCAACAGCGCCAAGTATAAAATATTTGATAGCGGCTTCAGAAGCATCTTTGTTTTTTTTATCATATGCAATCAACGTATATAAACTTAACGACAATAATTCTAGGCCCATATATAAAGTTAAAAGATTGGAAGCAGAAATTATCAAATTAACGCCCAAAAGTGAAAAAAGCGTTAGGGAAAAATACTCACCATTCAATAAATTCTTATTCAAGAGAAATTTTCTGCTATATATATAAACAACAGACAGGGAAAAGTAACTTAGAAGCTTTAAGAAAATAGCTAGGCTATCATTCACAAAAAAATTATTAAATGAGTATATTTTTTCTTGCATCCAGCCTTGCGCAGTTAAGAATGCACATGCCAATAAAGTAATTTGAGAAATGCCAAAAAGAGAAGTTGAGTTTTTATTTTTATAAAATGTACCAAGCAATAATACAGACATTGCTGAACATAGCAAAACAACTTCTGGGATTGAATTTGAAATTAAATTTATAAACAAAATACTTTGGTTCCTATATCAAATTTTTGAATGAGTAATTAACAATAATAATTGTCTTGAAGACTCGTTGGTTATGTCAGTAATAATTCCAGGATTTATACCTACAATCAAAACCATCAAACTCAGAAGTATTAAAATAAAAAACTCAGTCCCATTCAAATCGAGTAATTGACTAACTTTATTATTTTTAACAACTCCATAAATAATTCTTTTAACTAACCATAAAGAATATGCTGCACCAAAAATCAAAGTTAGAGCCGCAAAAAAAGCATACAAGAAGTTCTCTTGAATAGCGCCCAATATAACAAAAAACTCGCCAACAAATCCTGAAGTTCCTGGTAAGCCACAATTTGCCATAGCGAAAAATACAAAAAATGCCCCAAATTTTGGCATCACGTTAACCAGTCCCTGATAATCATCAATTTTTCGAGAATGAAGCCTGTCATATAAGACACCAATCATAAAAAATAAGGCTGCTGATATAAAACCATGAGATATCATTTGTATGTAAGCCCCTTCAAAACCCAGTGGGTTGATCACAAAAAGCCCAAGTGTCACAAAACCCATGTGAGATATTGATGAATATGCTATTAACTTTTTCATATCTATCTGAACTAGCGCAACAAAAGCAATATAAACGATTGCAATTAATGATAATAAGATTAGAAATGGTTTTAAAAATAAAAGGCCATCTGGACTTATTGGCATGGCAAAGCGAATAAAGCTATATCCTCCTAGCTTTAGCATAATAGCGGCTAGAACAACAGACCCTCCGGTTGGCGCTTCAACATGGGCATCTGGAAGCCAAGTGTGCACAGGCCACATTGGAATTTTTACTGCAAAAGCCATGAATAAAGCTAAAAAAATTAAAACTTGGGTATTTAAATCCAAAGGAAGTTGATAAAAGTCAATTAAGGCGAAACTGCCGGTTTTTTGGTACATAAAAATAAATGCGATCAACATCAGTAGCGATCCCAAAACTGTATAAAGAAAGAATTTGATGGTTGCGTATACCCTGTTTGGTCCACCCCAAAATCCAATCATTATAAACATAGGGATTAACATTGACTCCCAAAAGACATAATATAAAATTGTATCTAAGGCAGAAAATACACCTATCATTAAGCCCGAAAGAATCAAAAAAGCTGCATTGTAAGATGGTAAGGCAAATTTAACAGAATGTTTTGATATCAAAATAACAAGCCATGTAATAAAACTAGTTAGCAATATTAATGGTAGAGAAATCCCATCAAGCCCAATGTGATAATTAATAGCATATGATTTAATCCAAGGAAAAAATTCCACAAACTGGAATCCGGCTTTTGTTTTATCAAAATTAAAGTACAAAGGTAACGTAATAAAGAAAGAAATTAGGCCAAAAAAATTAGCAATCCAATAAAAATTACATTTCTTAAAAATTGTTGACATCAGCAACAGAAGAGCGCCTAAAAATATTGGGACCCAAATACTCAGGCTTAATAAACTATCCATTCAAAAAAGCTCCTCCACTCCAAATGAAATAACTAATAAATAGCATTAACCCAATCATCATATAAAAAGCGTAATGAGAAACAAAACCAGTTTGAATTTTTTTTATCATGTGAGATAAAAAATGTATTGCTTTGGCGCTCCCGTTAACTAAAAATCCATCAATCAAAGTCATATCAAAAAAGTACCAAAAAAATTGACCTAATTTTCTTGTTACTTTAGCCAAAATATTTTCATTAAAATAATCAAACCCATATTTAGAATCAATAATTTTTTTTATAAAAGTTGGTGAGTGAAAAGAAAATTTTTCTAAATAAAAGAAAAGGTATGCAACAAAAATGCCAAGAATGAGCAATAAAAAAGGAAAGCTCAATAGTCCATGAATCGCCATTGAAAATGCTCCATGAAAATGTTCCGAAATAATATTTGGCACCTTATGAGATGCATTCAAATAGATACTTTCTGAGAGAAACGAACCTTTAATAAATTCATCACTAAGAAAATAACCAATTACAACGGATGGAATAGCCAAAAGAATTAATGGCAAAGTAATTACCCAAGAGGATTCATGAGGATCTTGGTTAGGCGATAAACCATGGTGGTCTTGCTTGTGTGAATGATTTCTTAAATCCCTCCATCTTTCACGACCATGAAAAACAATAAAATAAAGTCTAAAACTATATAAAGAAGTTACAAATACTCCGATTAGTACAGCAACATATGCAAAACCAGATCCATAAATTTCACTATGTTTGGCTGCTTCAATAATAGATTCCTTAGAATAAAAACCTGAAAAGAAAGGAGTTCCAACCAAAGCCAAGGTTCCTAATAAAAAAGTAATCCAAGTTAAGGGCATATATTTTTTTATATTTCCCATATGGTTAATATCTTGATCATGATGCATACCAATAATGACGGAGCCTGCTCCAAGAAAAAGCAAAGCCTTAAAGAAAGCATGTGTAAATAAATGGAAAATTGCAACTGAATATGCAGATAAACCAAGAGCAACTGTCATGTAGCCCAACTGTGATAATGTCGAATAAGCTATCACTTTCTTTATATCAGTTTGAAAAATACCCAAAATACCCATAAACAAAGCCGTGATACCTCCAACAATAACAATAAAGGAAAGTGCAACATCAGACAGTTCAAAAATTGGAGACATTCTAGTAACCATGAATATTCCAGCAGTAACCATTGTCGCAGCATGTATTAAAGCCGAAATTGGAGTTGGTCCTTCCATTGAATCCGGAAGCCATACATGTAGCGGGACTTGAGCCGATTTACCCATCGCACCGATAAATAACAATATTCCAATAATAGTCATGAGCGAAATGCTTGTACCAGAAAAATTAATTCTAGTTCCGCTCAAGTCATCCAGCCTTAAAAAGACATCATGATAATTTAAGCTTCCAAAATAATAGAGAACAAACGCTATACCAAGCAAAAAACCAAAATCACCAACGCGATTAACTAAAAAAGCTTTCATATTTGCATAAATTGCGGAAGGTTTAGTGAACCAAAATCCGATTAACAAATATGAAACTAAACCAACTGCTTCCCAACCAAAGAAAAGCTGCAAAAAATTATTACTCATCACTAACATCAACATGGCAAAAGTGAAGAGAGAAATATAGCTAAAAAATCTTTTATATCCCGGGTCGTCGTGCATGTAACCGATTGTATAAATATGGACCATTAGGGAAACAAAAGTAACCACAGTCATCATAATGGCAGTTAAATTATCAATTAAAAACCCAATTTGAAAGTCATAATTGCCAACTGCTGCCCACCGATAAAGAGTCTCATTAAAAATAAAACCATGATAAGAAATATATAAAGCATAAATCGATATTAAAAAGCTTCCCATTACTCCTAAAATAGGCAAACCATGAGACAGTAATTTTGGCAATTTACTTGAGGATAATCCTGTAATAGTTGCAGCAATTAATGGCAAGATTGGAACTAAACTATATAATTTTATTAGAGTCATTCTTTCAATCTATTAATGTCAGCAACATTAACAGTTCTTAAATTTCTGAAAATTAAAACAATAATTGCTAAACCTATTGCAGATTCAGCTGCTGCCACCGTCAATATAAAAAAAACAAATACCTGGCCAGCCAAATCATTTAAATAATAACTAAATGCAATAAAGTTAATATTTACAGACAACAGCATTAATTCAATTGCCATTAATATAAGAATGACATTTTTTCGATTTAAATAAATTCCTAAAATACTTAATGAAAATAAAATACCCGAAACAAAAAGATAGTGAGCCAGTTGAATGTGCATTTACTTTTTCTCGCTTTTCATTTTAACTATTCGGACTCGATCCTGTTTTTTCACTTTCACTTGAATTGCTGGATCAATACCTTTGTGTCTTTTTTTACCATGCAACGTTAATACAATGGCTGAAACAATTGCAACCAATAAAATAACAGCTGCAATTTCAAATGGTAAAAAATATTCAGAGTATAAAACTTTACCTAAATTTTCTGTATTACTTCCTTCAATAGCTCCAAATCCTGTTAATTGAAATATTTTATTAGACGCTACCAGGTAAACTTCAAAGATAAATATTGAAATCACTAAAATTGCAATTGGAAAATAATTCCAAAATCCTTTTTTTAACTCCTTAAGATCTATGTCAATCATCATTACCACAAATAAAAAGAGAACCATGACCGCTCCTACATAGACAAGAACTAATGCAATTGCTAAAAATTCTGCATGCAATAACAACCACAAACCTGATGCAGAAAAAAAAGCTAAAACTAACGATAAAGCTGAGTGAACTGGATTACTTGAAGAAATTACCCTAAAGCTTGAAAGAATCAAAAGAACGCTAAAGAGATAAAATATATAATCAATGTAATTCATTATCTATACCTTGAATCTTTCTTGCGATCCTCTGCAATTTCTTTCTCATACTTTTTGCCAACTTCTAACAGCATATCTTTTGTATAAAGAAGATCACCTCTCTCTTCACCATGGTATTCAAAAACTCTAGTTTCTACAATTGAGTCAACAGGGCATGACTCTTCACAAAAGCCACAAAAGATACACTTAGTAAGATCAATATCATATTTTGTAGTCCTTCGTGACCCATCTGATCTTTGCTCAGACTCTATAGTAATTGCCATTGCCGGACATACAGCCTCACATAACTTACAGGCAATACATCTTTCTTCACCATTAGGATATCTTCTTAAGGCGTGGAGACCTCTAAATCTTGGAGATTGAGGTGTTTTTTCTTCAGGATATTGGATAGTAATTTTTCTAGCAAAAAAATATCTACCTGTTATAGCCATACCCTTAATTAATTCGAACAAAGCAAATGATTTCAAGAAATTATAAATACGGTTCAATATCATTTAATGAAAATACCCCGCATATTGTGTTTGCAACATTGCTCCAACAAAAACAATCCAAATCAAAGTTAATGGGATAAAAATTTTCCAGCCTAGGCGCATGATTTGATCATATCGATATCTTGGAAATGTTGCTCTAAACCATAAGAAAAAAAACAATAAAAAAGCGACTTTAGTAAAAAGCCATAAGATACTATTAGGAATAAAAGAGAATGGTGATAACCATCCGCCCATAAACATTAAAGCCGCTAAAATACATACTAAGATCATATTTGCATATTCAGCCAAAAAGAATAACGCAAAAGCCATACCAGAGTATTCAACATGAAATCCAGCTACAATCTCAGACTCACCCTCTGCAACATCGAATGGTGCTCTATTTGTTTCAGCTACAGCACTTATAAAGTAAATAACAAATAATGGAAATAATGGCCACATATACCAACTAAAAAGACCACCTTCCTGAGCTTTCACAATTTCACCAAGATTTAAACTGTTTGCACACATTAAAACTCCAACAAGTGTAAAACCCATAGCTATCTCGTAAGATACAATTTGTGCTGCTGACCTCATGCTTCCTAAAAAAGCATATTTTGAATTTGAAGCCCATCCGGCAATAATGACACCGTATACTGCAATTGATGTCATAGCTAGAACATATAACAACCCAGCATTAACATCAGCTAAAACTAATTCATAATCGAAAGGTATTACAGCCCAAGCTGCCAATGCTGGGGCTATTGATAACAAGGGAGCAAGGAAAAATAAAAAGGGATTTGCCTTAGTTGGAAGAATAATTTCTTTAAACATCAGTTTTAATGCATCAGCGATTGGCTGCAGCAACCCAAAATAACCGACTCTATTGGGACCAATTCTCACCTGCATATAACCAATGACTTTTCTTTCAAAATAAGTTAGGTAAGCTACAGAAGCCATAACAGGAAGAACTATGCAGAGAATTTTTACCAATATAGTTATTAACAAAGCTAAATCAGGATTTAGATATTGAGCGAAAAATTCTTCCATTATCCTTTTAGACCTTTTGTTGAAAATACTTTTTGAAGCGCTTCAGATCTTCTAACAAGTGCATCACTAGAGTAAATTGAATTTTGAAAAAGAGCAGTTTTGTTTGAAGCTATTTTTAAAATATCATTATCAACAATCAGTTCACTTAAGCACTTAAAGTTATTTTTTGGAATTTCGCTTCTGATTTCTGAACATGTCTCGTAGTTAAAATTTGTAACACCTAGGTAGTTTCCTATAACTCTGAGAATTTTCCATAATGGTTTTGCATCGTATTTTGGGCTCAAAACCTGGTTAAAGACTTGCGCTCTATTTTCGATACTTACATATGATCCCTCGTTCTCAAAATGTGAAACAGAAGGCAAAATTAAATCATAAATGTTTTTGTTTTTTGGCATGAATGCAGAAATAAAAACATTAAATTTAGCCTGCTTTAATTTATCTTTATATTCTGAAAAATCTTCATAGTCCTCCTCAGGCTCGATATTTAAAGTAAATGTAATTTTGGATTTAATTTTTGAAATACTAAATTTATCTTTCTGAAATAAGCCCGCTAAACCAACAGCATTTACCTCTGATGGTGCAAGGCTTATGTGGGATTTTGTTTTTTTTATAATTTTATTTATTGGTTCTGCAATTTCGGCAGAAATAAAAGAATATAAAATATTGTTACAAATCAAAATAACCGAGTCTTTTAAAAGATCTTGCGCAATTTCTTCATAAGTATTTTTTGGTTTATTTTTTAAATTACTAACTTTATAAATTTTATTCAGGAATTGCTTAAGATCATTATTATCAAGCTTAGTCTTTGATGCTTCTTTGATTTTCAAAAACTCATCGCTATCTGTAATTAAGTGAACTTTTGCACCATGATTTGCTGCTTTTCTAAGTTTGTGAAGCAGCATAGGATTTTGCTCCTTGAGACCGCTACCGATAACAACAAAGTTTTTAAATTTTTCAAATTCTTTAATTTGGTTATTAAGCCAAGGAGTCTTCAAAATCATTGGATTGGGCTTTTTACTATACCTGACTTGAGTTGACCCTAAATGGTTAACAAGTCTTTTCAGAAGAAATCCCTCTTCCATCGTTAATTGCTCTGAGGCAAAAAAAGCATAATCTTGTTCTTTTAATTTATTTTCATTTGGATCTGCATTCTCTTCCAGAAGATCAAATGCCTCGCTCCACTCTATCTCATACCAAGAGCCTTTTACTTTTTTCATAGGCTTTTTAATTCTATCAAGATGTGAAATTCCCAAATAAGAAAAACGGTCTCTATCGGAAATCCAACATTCATTAATGTCCTCATTCTCAACAGGAACAACACGAAGAACATCATTGTTTTTTGTATGAGCCTCCAAATTTGAGCCAAAACTGTCATGCGGGGAAACAGTTAGTTTTCGAGTTAATTCCCAGCCGCGGGCAGAGTATCTAAAAGGCTTTGAAGTAAGGGCTCCTACTGGGCATAAATCAATAATATTTCCAGATAATTCTGACTCAACAGATTTTTCAACATAAGCAGAAATTTCAGCGTGCTCTCCTCTACCAATCAATCCTAACTCCTGAATTCCGCTTACCTCTTGAAGGAAACGAACACATCTAGAACATTGAATACATCGGTTCAAATCAGTTGAAACCAATGGTCCTAGGTTTTTATTCATCACTACTCTTTTTTCTTCCTTGTAGCGAGATTTAATTTTTCCATAACCCAGCGCAATATCTTGTAGATCACACTCCCCTCCTTGATCACAAATTGGGCAATCAAGAGGATGGTTTATAAGCAAAAACTCCATGACACTTTTTTGCATTTCTTTAGTTTTTTGGGAGCGAGTTGAAATCTCCATGCCTTCAGTTACCTGAGTTGCACATGCAGGCATGGGTTTAGGAAAGTTTTTAACTTCAACTAGACACATTCTGCAGTTTGCTGCAATGCTGAGTTTTTTATGGTAACAAAATCTTGGAATTTCAATGCCATGCTCATCAGCAACCTGAATGATGGTGCTTTTTGATTTCACTTCAATCGTTTTTCCGTTTAATTTTATTTTTACCATTTTTATTTTTTATTTTTTATATACCGCTCAAAATCTTCTCTAAAATTTTTAATAAAACTGATCACCGGTATAGAGGCTGCATCTCCAAGCGCACAAATAGTCCTACCCGCTATATTTCCGCTAATATCTGTCAACAGGTCGAGATCTTTAATGCTTCCTTTTCCGTTAATAATTCTGGATATTATTCTGTATAACCAGCCCGTACCCTCTCTGCACGGCGTGCATTGCCCGCATGACTCTTCATAAAAAAAGTAAGATAATCTTTTCAGAACCTTAACCATACATGTGTGATCATCCATTATGATCATAGATCCGGCACCAAGACTGGAGCCAATTTTTGAAAATCCATCATAATCTAAAGTTGCATTTAAAATTTTTTCTGCTGGTAAGACCGCCGTTGATGGTCCTCCTGGTATAACCGCTTTGAGCTTTCTATTTTTCCAAACTCCGCCTGCTTCATTTAATAACTTAATAAAAGGCATACCCAATTCGATTTCGTAATTTCCAGGCTTTTCAACATGACCAGAGACTGAAAATATTTTTGTACCACCAGAATTTTGAACACCGTGAGACATAAAAGCTTGTCCACCGTTCTCTATAATCCATGGTATGGATGCATAGGTCTCAGTATTATTAACATTAGTTGGCTTTCCATAAATACCATAAGTTGCAGGAAAAGGGGGTTTAAACCTAGGTTGGCCTTTCTTTCCTTCAATTGACTCAATTAACGCTGTTTCTTCGCCACAAATGTAAGCTCCATAACCATGAAAAGCATGCAAATCAAAATTAAATCCGGATTTAAGAATATTCATTCCTAAAAGTCCAGCTTTTCTTGCCTCATTAATAGCTTTCTCAAATAATTCATATTCTTTCCAGATTTCACCATGAATATAATTAAATCCAACTTGCGCGTTCATAATGTATGCACCAATTAACATACCTTCAATGATTTGATGAGGGTTATATCGAAGAATATCCCTGTCTTTAAACGTTCCCGGCTCACCTTCATCGGAATTACAAACTAAATATTTGACACCATCATAATTACGCGGCATAAAGGACCACTTTATACCCGTTGAAAATCCTGCCCCTCCTCTTCCTCTTAATCCTGATATCTTAATTTCCTCCAAGAGAACTTCGGGTTTAATTTTATTTTTTAGAATTTTCTTTATTTGTTCATACCCACCAATAGACTGATAAGTTCCAATTGAATTAGGTAGTTTTAAATCTTTTGTTCTTAAACAAATATTAAAAAAACTTTTTTCTGTGTGATTGTGATTTTTTTCTATTAAATCGTCCATTATTTCAACTTATCAATAATTTGGTCAATTTTTTCAACTGTCAGATTTTCATACATTGATTTATTATTTATTGTCATAAGCGGAGCTCCACCACACGAGCCCATACACTCACTTTCTTTTAAACAAAATCTTCCATCTTTTGTAATTTCATTAAACTCTATTTTTAATTTTTTCTTTAAATGCCTAACAATCTCATCCGAATCCCTTAACATACAAGATATATTTGTACATACAGCAATTTTATATTTTCCAACTGGCTTTAAATCATACATATTGTAAAAAGTTGCAACTTCAAGCACTGCAATTTCAGGCATTTCAAGATATTCAGCCACTTCAGTTATATCTTGTTTAGAAAGCCAGTTTCGCTCTGTTTGCATAATTGCTAATGCAGCCATAACTGCTGACTGTCTCTGATTCCAGGGAAATTTAGCAATTTCTCTATCAATAAGTTTTTTTTGTTTGCTATTCATTGGTTAGCGATCAATTTCTCCAAAAACAATATCTTGTGTTCCAATTATTGCAACTAAATCGGAAATCATGTGGCCCTTTGTCATCTCATCAAGCGAAGCGAGGTGAGCAAAACCTGGTGCCCTTATCTTAAGCCGATAAGGTTTATTAGCGCCATCTGAAATCATATATATACCAAATTCACCTTTTGGATGTTCAACTGCAGCATAAGCTTCGCCTTTGGGTATATGAAAACCTTCAGTAAATAGTTTAAAGTGCTGGATCATTGACTCCATGTCTTCCTTCATGCTTTCCCTTTTTGGAGGAGTAAATTTAGAAGTATCAGAAATAACAGGTCCATTATTTCCTTTTAGCCAAGTTACACATTGTTTTATAATTCCAACTGATTGCCTCATTTCCTCCATACGAACTAAATAGCGGTCATAACAATCACCTTTTGTACCAACAGGAATATCAAATGATAATTTGTCATATACCTCGTAAGGCTGTTTCTTTCTTAGATCCCACTCAACTCCAGAACCTCTTAACATCGGCCCAGTAAACCCTAATTCAATAGCTCTTTCTGGAGAAACAACACCTATACCAACAGTTCTTTGCTTCCAAATACGATTATCTGTTAATAAATTTTCATATTCATCAATATAACCCTCAAATCGATTTGAAAAGTCCTCTATAAAATCTAATAGCGATCCTTGTCTATTTTTATTAATTTCTGCATTTCCGCCATTTTTAACAAAACGTGATTGTTTATACTGAGGCATTTCATTTGGCAAATCCCGATAAACGCCACCTGGTCTGTAATATGCGGCATGCATTCTTGCTCCAGAAACAGCTTCATAACAATCAAAAAGATCTTCTCTTTCCCTAAATGTATATAAAAAAACTGTCATTGCGCCAACATCAAGCGCATGACAACCTAGCCATAAAAGATGATTTAATAGTCTAGTAATTTCATCAAACAAAACACGAATATATTGAGCCCTAATTGGAACATTAATATTGAGCATTTTTTCAATTACCATTACATAAGCATGCTCATTCATCATCATTGACACATAATCCAAACGATCCATATAAGGGACTGACTGAAGGTAGGTTCGATTTTCGGCTAATTTTTCAGTGGCTCGATGAAGCAAACCTATGTGAGGATCTGCTCTTTGGATAACTTCACCGTCAAGCTCAAGAATCAACCTCAACACACCATGAGCCGCGGGATGTTGCGGCCCGAAATTCATAGTGTAGTTTTTAATTTCAGCCATGTTTAATTGTTCTTTAAATCAGAGATTGTTCTTGGTACGTTATTTCTTAAGTCAATACTAACTGGCTCATAGATAACTCTTTTTTGTTCTGGATCGTATCGCATTTCGACCTCACCAATCACTGGAAAATCTTTTCTGAACGGATGACCAATAAATCCATAGTCAGTTAGAATTCTTCTTAAATCAGGATGATTTAGAAACATAATCCCGAACAAGTCGAACGCTTCTCTTTCGTACCAGTCAGCATTATTAAAAAGATTAAAAACGCTCTCAATTCTTGGAGAATTATTATCCTCAATAAATGCTTTCAATCGAACCCGCATATTTTTCTTAATTGAAAGCAATTGATAAACAACAGCATATCTTGAATGCGGAAAATCATTTTGAGGAAAGTCTTTATAATCAACGCCGCAAAGATCAATTAACTGGTTAAATTCAAAAGTAGAATCGCTCTTAAGTTTCTTTAAAACATCAACTACCGAGCTTGCTGAAATATTTATTGTAAGCTCACCCAGATAATTTGTTACTTTCACATCCTTAAATTTAGCTTTAATTTTCTTTGTAAGGTCGCTTATTGTCATCATCTAGCTATTGTGTTTGTTTTTTTAATTTTCTTTTGAAGCTGCATAATGCCAAACATTAAAGCTTCAGCTGTAGGAGGACATCCAGGCACGTATATATCAACTGGAACAATTCTGTCACAACCCCGCACGACCGAGTATGAATAATGATAATAACCACCTCCATTTGCACACGAGCCCATAGATATTACCCATTTTGGATCAGGCATCTGGTCATATACTTTTCTTAAAGCTGGGGCCATTTTATTAACTAAAGTTCCGGCAACAATCATAACATCTGATTGTCTAGGGCTTGGTCTAAATACCATACCAAACCTATCCAAATCATATCTTGAGGCCCCAGCATGCATCATTTCAACAGCACAGCAAGCTAACCCGAAGGTCATAGGCCACATCGAGCCTGTCCTAGTGTAGTTAATTAAGGTATCTAAATTAGTAGTAACAAACCCTTTTTCTAAAAAACCTTCCAGACTCATTTTTTTACTCCCAATCCAGCGCTCCTTTTTTCCACTCGTAAATAAATCCAACTACCAAGATTCCCAAGAAGACCAGCATTGCAAAAAAACCAAACAATCCTATTTGGTCAATAACAACAGCCCATGGAAATAAAAAAGTAATCTCTAAATCAAATAAAATAAAAAGGATTGCAATAAGGTAGTAACGAACATCAAACTTCATTCTTGCATCTTCGAAAGCTTCAAAGCCACATTCGTAAGGTGAATTTTTTTCTTGACTTGGATTATGAGGAGATAAGATTTTTCCGAGAATAAGAGGCCCTATACCAACTCCCAGGCCTACAAGAATAAAAATTAGAACTGGAAAATACGCTTGCAATCTTTTTTGAATCCTTAAAATAAATTAAATTTGGTGCCGTCGGAGAGACTCGAACTCTCACGACTTTCGTCACTACCCCCTCAAGATAGCGTGTCTACCAATTCCACCACGACGGCAAAAACTAATCTGGGATTTCTTGAAAATCCTCTGAACTTAAAGCACCGTCATCTTTATGGGTGCCTGTTGTATTGTCCGACTGAACAGAATTAATATTTACTACACTTGAATTACCATGTTTATTGCTCGCTATAACTGCTAATGCAATACTCGCAACAAAAAAAACTGAGATGCTTATTGCTGTTGCTTTAGTTAAAAAATTTGATTTTCCAGGAATATCAAAAACTCCAGAATTGTTTCCGCCTCCAAATGCAGAGCCAGCATCAGCTCCTTTTCCGTTCTGCAAAACAACCAGAGCAATTACACTAACACTGGCTAAAATATGTATAAAAATTAAAAAACTTTCCATAAGATCCTAAACAAATAATTTATTCGCATTATTGCAAATATTAATAAACTCTTTTTGATTAACAGAACCTCTGCCAACTAGAACTCCGCCAACCTCATCACAACTTAATAATTGTATAGTATTTTCTGCATTAACGCTTCCTCCGTATAGAATTTTGAAGTCTCTTTTCAACACATCTTTTTCTTCATTTGAGACTAAAGAGTCAACGATTTGTTCCTGAATAAATCCACACATCTCTTGTGCCTGCTCTGGAGATGCCGCAATATCTGTTCCAATTGCCCATACGGGCTCATAAGCAATCAAGCTACCTTTAAAGATGTTTGCTCCCTCGCTTGAGGAAAGCAAGGTCTTTAATTGAGCTGCGACCACTCTCTTCATCATTCCTGCTTCTCTTTCAATTAAAGTCTCACCCACACATAAAATCGGCACCATCCCATGTTTTTTTATTAATTTAAATTTATCAGCAATATTTTCATCAGATTCACAATATGCAGTACTCCTCTCAGAGTGACCGATAATTACGAAAGATGAGCCAAACTCACTTATCATTGCTGCACTTACTTCCCCTGTAAATGGACCAAATTCATCTTTGGCAACGTTTTGAGCGCCCCAAGATATACTAGAACTTTGTAAGATTTGATTAGCCTGAAACAAATAAGGATAGGGAATGCAGATTCCGACATCTATATTTTTACAATTTATTTCTGTAGAAAAAGCATTAAAAATTTTTTCGTTGAAACTCAATGATCCATGCATCTTAAGATTCCCAATAATAATTTTCTTTTTCACTGATGAGCCTTGATAACTAATTGGATTGTCTGCTTATTTCTAAAACTTTGATTATTTAATGTGTACACAGCGTTAATTTTATCAGGTAAATCTTCACAGTAATTAAAATAAATACCTTCAAACTCTTGCTGATCTTTTCTAAGTATTAATTTCGAATGTTTTTCAGCAATAAGATTTTGCTCTAATACATTAAAACTGTCATTAAAAACCGGGGCTGGAAAGTCTTGACCCCAAACATATTCATTAATTTCCCTGACTAAATCAAATGTTAGACTTTCATTTAAAATACTTTCATCCAAACTTACAATCTCCTCAAGATCTTTTTGCTGTATTAGCCTTGAGACTTCATTTTCGAAATTTTGACAAAATTCATTAAAAAATTCTTTTTTTATTTTTACTCCTGCGGCCATTGCATGACCACCGAAAGATAAAAAATAGTTTGGGCTTTTTTTATAGATATTATCAATAACATCTCGAAGGTGTATGCAAGAAATTGACCTTCCAGATCCTTTTAAACATCCATCGTCATCTTCAGAAAAAATAATAGTAGGCCTTTTAAATTTTTCTTTGATTCTTGAAGCTAAAATACCAACGATCCCTTGATGCCAATTTGAATTAAACAAACAAATGCTTAAATTAGACTCATTAAAATTATTCAACATATCTTCTGCGCTTACCGTCATTTGATTTTCAGTCTCACGTCTTTGTTGATTCAAACTCACTAAGGACTTAGCAATTTTTATTACCTCTATTGGATTTGTTGAAAGCAAGCATCTAACACCTATAGACATATCATCCATTCTCCCTGCAGCATTAATCTTTGGCGCTACAGAAAAAGATAAATCTGTAGTTTTACACTCTGTAAAATTTTTATTTGAATACATGAGTAACTGCTTAATACCTTCATTACATTGATTGGATCTAATTTTTCTTAGGCCATAGTTAACAATTAAACGATTGTTGTAATCTAAGGGAACCAAATCAGCAATTGTCCCAAGAGCAACAAGATCAATCACCTCTAATAAATTTGCTTCTTTTCTTTGAATAAAATAATTTTTTTCACGTAACGCTTTTCTAACTGAGATTAATAGGTAAAAAACAACCCCTACCCCACAAAGGTTTTTGCTTGGAAAATTACAATCATTGCGATTTGGATTAACAATAAATTTCGCTTTTGGTAACTCTTCTCCTTGCAAATGATGATCAGTAACAATAACATCGATACCGTATAAGTTTGCTTTCTCTATCGCTATGAAGCTTGCTATGCCATTATCAACAGTAATAATAATATTGCCACCAAGACGCTTCACCTCGTCAACAATTTCTGGAGACAAGCCATAACCAGACTTAAATCTACTGGGAATCAAAAAATCGACATTTTCAAATCCAAACAAATTGAATCCCTTTATTGCAGTTGCGGTCGCAGTTGCGCCATCCGCATCATAATCACCCACAATAAAAATTTTTTTATTATCGAGTAAAGCGTCAGCTAAATAATTCCCAGCTTCTATACAATCTTTCAAAAGATTAGGAGGCAATAATTTACTAAAATCATAAAAACAATCATCAGCGGAATTAATTTTTCTCGAAGCTAAAATGTTAGCCAAGCTTTTTGAAAAACCTTTTTCTATGAGATCTTGCATAAGATCGATTTTTTTATCTCTATAGTTTAATTTCATTCGATTTGTAAGGATTGATAATTCTATAAATACAGTTTAACAAGAAGTTTTGCTTATTAAGTTTATAGCTTCCATTAATACCAAACAGAAATATCTGATTTATATCTATTAAATATTTTTCAATAATCTCATAGTCTTTTAATGATGGGTTAATTAGAACAAAGTTCGCTATTTTAGTTTTACTATTTGTTTGAGCTAATTCGTCAATTTGATTAAAAATATTGCGTGATTTTTTAAAAAAATTATTAAAATAAAAAGTAGATAATTTACCTAAATATTGCTCTGAAATTTTTCCACCATTTATGAAAATTAAATTATTAAATTTATTTTGATTACTAGTTACGCTGTTGTGCTCATGAATTATCATGCTAATAATATTCAGAAAATTACTAATTTCTTTATCTTTATTTTTAATACTCACAAGTCTTGGGTTGTAAGTTAAATCAAATAAGGAGCTATAACCTAAATTTAAAGGAATTTTTGATAATAAAAAAATTTTTTTGTCATTTAAAATAAATTTAAAAGATTTGCATAAATAACTATTAAATAAATTTAATAAATTATTAAGCTCATTTGTATTTAAATTAATTTGATCCTTAAAAGAAAAAGAATCAATGTGCAAATCAAACAAGGCTGGTTTGGCTTGATAACAATATAAATATTCTCGATCAAAACCCTTTTCAATAAATAGATCAATAATTGTCTCTCCATCATCAACTAATAAGGAATTTAAGTGGTGAAAAAAATCTAATTTAAATGGGTTTATTTGGTAGCGCTTTAAGTTATTACTTAATTTATTAATGAAAGCTGAATCAGGTTGGTCTATGTGAAGATTTATTTTCAACTAATTTATTAATATGCTTTAAATTGAAATGGTGCCCGGGGCCGGAATCGAACCGGCACGACCTTGCGATCGAGAGATTTTAAGTCTCTTGTGTCTACCAATTTCACCACCCGGGCTAAGCCGCTTATTCTATCACTATCTTCAAAAAAAAAGAATGGAGGCGCGTGCCGGAATCGAACCGGCGTCTACGGCTTTGCAGGCCGCTGC
>CAYVOQ010000011.1:0-24443 GCA_964453595.1 uncultured Methylobacillus sp.
AGTCAGCAAATGGTGTATGGCCAGCAGCTTGAGCGTCAAGACCAGTGTGAACACCAATAATGTGAGCACCAGCAGCTACAGCTTCTTTTGCTAAAGATTCTTTGTCAGCAACATTGATCATATCAACTTGAACTTCTTTACCATATTTTTTAGCAGCAGCAATAACACCTTTAATTGTAGCAATTCCTGAAGCACCAAGAACTGTACAAATGTCAGCACCAGCTTTATAGAAAGGCTCAGCTTCGTATTCGCCAGCGTCCATAGTTTTAAGATCAACTAAGATTAAGTTATTTGGGAACTTAGCTCTTAATGTTTCTAAAAGTTTAATACCGTTATGTTTAATGCATGGTGTACCGATTTCTAAGATATCAACGTGTGGTGCAACTTTTTCTGCTAATGCAACTGTTGCGTCAAAGTCTAATGAGTCTAATGCCATTTGAGTTAATGCCATGGTTTGTTTCTCCATATAATATAAATTTAAAAAAAGTCTTGTCTACCGTTTAACGAGTAAGAGTGTCGATGATATAGATAGACAAGGCCAATGTCAATCAAGAAAATACTAGCTTATAACTTCTCTGCTAATGCTTTTTCAAGTTTATTTTGATCAATTACGAAGTTTCTAATGCCTTCTGCAAGCTTTTCTGTGGCCATTGCATCTTCATTATGGTCAAATCTAAATTGAGATTCTGTTAATCTTGGCGGTTTGTCTGTTTTTGCACCATTATCAACCAATTTCTTCTCAAGCGTTCCTTGAGCATTTTCTAGCTCAGTTAACAATGCAGGTGCGATAGTTAAACGATCGCAACCAGCTAATTCAGTAATTTCACTGGTATTTCTGAATGAGGCTCCCATTACAACCGTATTAAAACCATGCTCTTTATACCAATTATAGATTTTGGTTACTGAAATAACGCCCGGGTCCTCAGCACCTTGATAATCCTGACCATTTTTTGCTTTGTACCAATCTAAAATTCTGCCCACAAAAGGAGAAATTAGGAAAACTCCTGCTTCTGCGCATGCTCTTGCTTGGGCAAAGCTAAATAGTAGCGTCAAGTTACAATTTATACCTTCTTTTTCTAAAGCTTCACCAGCCTTAATACCTTCCCATGTAGATGCGAGTTTAATTAATACGCGATCATTTGAAACACCCGCATCATTATATAATTTCATAATTTTTTTCGCTTTAGTAACCATCGCATCAATATCGAATGAAAGACTAGCATCAACTTCAGTTGAAATACGACCAGGGATATGATTGAGAATTTCAAGGCCTACATTAACAGCCAATTTATCTGCTGCATGTGCAATTTGTTCTTCTTTTGAGCCGCCTTGCGCTTTTGCGTATGCTACTGCATCTTCAATCATTGGTTCGCACTGAGGCAATTGACTTGCTTTAAGCAATAAAGATGGGTTTGTAGTTGCGTCGACAGGTTTAAGATTTTTAA
The DNA here is from genome assembly GCA_964453595.1 of uncultured Methylobacillus sp. Lineage (GTDB taxonomy): Bacteria > Pseudomonadota > Gammaproteobacteria > Burkholderiales > Methylophilaceae > BACL14. The sequence continues at coordinate 1,446 of CAYVOQ010000011.1, forward strand.
TTGCATCTACCTCTCCAGTATCGGCAACAATAGTTGTCATTTCTTTTAATTGTTCTAATAGTGATGCCATTATTAATGTCTCCAGTAAAATAAATTTAAGATGAATTTTTTCGCATTAGAGCTAATAAATTCAATTTTGAATCCGATATTTTAACAATATAAAAATTTAGAATCAATTTTTATTCTAATATGTCCGAATAAATTGAATTTACTGAGTTGATAAAAATTTCTGCATCTTTGGTACTCAGTAATGCTGATTTAATATTATTCAAGGCTGATAAATGCTGTTTCTCACGATAAAATCGATAAGCATTGGTCAAGCTATGCGCGGATTTGACATCTAAAAGCTTTTTCTCTTTTAAGACTTCTATTAGGCCAATATTACCGATGTTTTGAGTAAGTTTCGTACACTGATTCGCATTCAATAAAATCAAATATTGAACAATAAACTCAATGTCAATCAACCCCCCTGGGGATGACTTAACATTAAATATTTTTTCTTCTTTTGATTTTTCTTGAAATTCCTTAAGGACTCTCTTTCTCATGCTATTGATATCAAGCTTAAGAGCTTCTCGATCTCTTTTTTTCATAAGAATACTTACTCTTATTTTTTCAAATTTTTTCCTCAGCTCATCTGGCCCATAGCAAAATCGGGCTTTAGTTAAGGATTGATGCTCCCAGGTCCATGCGTATTCATTTTGATACTTTTCAAAGCTTGATACCGAAGTGACCAGCATTCCGCTATTTCCATTTGGCCTTAGCTCAAGATCTAGATCGTAAAGGATGCCTGCGTTTGTATAACTTGTTAGATATGAACTTATTTTTTTTATAACTTGGGTATATTGATCTCTAGAGTCTGAAAATTTATCATCGTATAAAAAAATTAAGTCCAAATCTGAAGAAAAACTCATTTCTTTTGCGCCATATTTACCGTAAGCAATTATAGAAAAACCATCAAAGCTCAAATTTGAGTATTCGGCCTTAATACATTCCATAACAATTTCCAACATAAGGTCTGCTATCAATGTCAATTGATCAGATATTTCTTCAACACTCGTTTTGTTTCTAATTTGCAAAAGAGCGCATTGAAAAACAAGTTTATGTTTTTGATCTCTAAGAAAGTCCAGTCTTTCTTCAAAGTTATCTAAATTGACTAGATTGCTTAAAATTGAATCTCGTTGACTTAAGTATTCAAATTTAAAATCATGATTACTTAGAACTGCTTCATCAATTAAAATGGGATGCAATTTAATGTAATTAACCGCCCAACTGCTCTTATTTCCTATATTAATCAACTCATCAACAACATTGGGATATTCTGCAAAAAAAGCAATATAATTTGAACGACCAGAAATGGTCACAATCAAGTCAAACAGTGAATTAAATACCTCTATACTGCATAAATTATTTTTTAGCTTGAAATAAATTTGAGCAAATATTGATTGCATTCGGTCTTGTGATGAAGCTGGTAGATTGAGAAACTTTTTAGATGAAAAGTATTTTTTTAGAACTGAATTTTCTTTTATCTCATTAATTTCATTAGTTGTATAATTTTCTTCTTCTTGTTTAAAAAATGATTTAAAAAGGCTTGCTACTTTTTTTCTTAGATCATTCAATTTTTGATGAAAAAGATCAACTTTATCAAAGCCCATAGTTTTAATAACTTTTGATAATTCTTCTTTACCCGGCATTTGATGTGTTTGCTTATTATCTTGGTACTGAATACGGTGTTCGAGCGTTCTTAAAAAAACATATGCTTCAGTTAATAAGTTTTTGTCATCAAGCAACAGAAGCTTTTCTTGGTAAAGGCTCTCAATTGATCTCAATGTATTACTTATCTGAATTTTTTTTATTTTACCGCCATGGATTAATTGAATAGCCTGAACAATAAACTCTATTTCTCTAATGCCACCCTCACCCAGTTTAATGTCATCTTGTTTACTTCTTTGCCCTAAATCAGTTTTTATTAAATCTTTCAAGAGCCTTATTTCTGAGAGCGTTTTATAATCAAGATATTTTCTGTACACAAATGGACGAATTATTTTTTCAATAACATTTTTGGATCCTACAATTACTCTTCCTTTAATCCAAGCGTATCTCTCCCAATCTCTACCTTGAGAAAGATAATAATCTTCTAGTAGTTTTATAGACGGGCAAAGCAAGCCCTCGGAGCCAAATGGACGCAATCTTGTATCAACTCTAAATACAAAACCATTTTCATTGCTATTATCAAGTGCGTTTATAATTTTTTTTGTAAGTTCTAAAAAAAATTCTTTATTAGGAATCTTTATTGGTCCGCTTGTGAAACCTTCGCCTTTGTATGCAAATATTAGATCTATATCTGATGAAACATTAAGTTCATAACCTCCTAATTTACCTAAAGCGAATACAAAAAATTCTAAATCTTCATTTTTACTGATGGGGTTTCCATGAATTTTTAACAAATGATTATAAAAAAATTGGTATGTCAATTTAACTGCTTTATCAGCAAATTCTGACATTAACGCCATCACTTCAATGATTTGAATTTTGTTGCCAATATCGAGAATCATCAATGAACAAAAAAACTTTTTTCGTGCAATTCTAATTTTGTTTAAAAAATCAATCTCACTATTAATTTCAAAATCAAGTAAATCATCGATTAAATTTGAAAAATTAGTTTTTTTTGGAATATTTAATATAACTTCATCAACAAACCCTTTGATTTCAGGATTATTTATTGAATTAGAAAGGTATCTGCTAAAGCTAATACTCTCATTCAAAATGTCCAAGTTTTTTTTCATAATGAGCTTTATTAATTTAAAATTATTTTTAATTATGAATAATTATGTCATTTATAATGACAAGTCTTCACTAATTTGGCAAAATTACACCCTTAATTTTTTATACTAAGAATTTATCATTAGAAGTTGAGAAAACAAACATGACAGACTACGTAATAGCTTTTGAAAATCTCAGAAATACCGACGTTGGATCAGTTGGTGGTAAAAATGCCTCTTTAGGTGAGATGATTTCTCAACTTCATAAAAAAGACATCAGAGTGCCGACTGGTTTTGCTACAACAGCGTATGCATTTCAAGAGTTTCTTAAGTTTGATAACCTCAACGAAAAAATTAACTCAGAACTTGAAAATCTTGACATTGATGATGTCAAACAGTTAGCTGAATCAGGCAAAAAAGTTAGAGCCTGGATTATGAACACACCTTTTCCAGAAGCTTTAAATAAGGCTATTGAAGATGAATACAAAAACTTAACCACACGATCAGCTGACGGAACAACTTTTGCAGTAAGGTCGTCTGCGACAGCTGAAGATCTTCCGGATGCATCGTTTGCAGGTCAACAAGAAAGTTTTCTTAATATCCATGGAATCGATAATATCAAATTAGCCATAAAAGAAGTTTTTGCTTCTTTATATAATGATAGAGCAATATCATATAGAGTTCATAAAGGGTTTATTCATTCAGAAGTCTCTATTTCTGCAGGCGTTCAGCAAATGGTTAGAAGTGATATTGGTTGCTCAGGTGTAATGTTTTCAATCGATACAGAGTCAGGTTTTAAAGATGTTGTTTTTATTACAGCTTCCTATGGACTTGGAGAAACGGTAGTTCAGGGCGCGGTTAATCCAGATGAATTTTATGTTCATAAACCGCTTTTAAAAGAAAATTTTCCTGCAATCGTTAAAAGAACAATTGGTTCTAAGAAAATAAAGATGGTCTTTTCTAACCTTAATGAGGCCGGAAAAAGCACCCATACTGTCGATGTAGACAACGAACAATCTAACAAATTTTGCATCACAGACGAAGATGTTTTAGAGCTTGCAAAATATGCAACAACCATTGAAGAACATTATGGCTGCCCCATGGATATAGAATGGGGAAAAAATGGCATTGATAATAAAATCTATATTCTTCAAGCAAGACCTGAGACTGTCAAGTCACAATCTACAAATATTACAGAAATTTTTAAGCTAAAAGAAACAAGCAAAGCAATAGTTGCCGGTCGCGCAGTTACACAAAAAATTGGTGCTGGTCCTGTGCGAGTAGTGACAGATCCAAATGAAATGCATACTGTTCAACCAGGTGATGTTTTAGTTGCCGATATGACAGATCCAAACTGGGAACCAGTTATGAAAAGAGCATCGGCTCTTGTTACAAACAGAGGCGGAAGAACTTGTCATGCAGCAATTATTGCCCGCGAGCTAGGTATTCCTGCAATCGTTGGAAGTGTTAATGCTACCGAACTTTTAAAAGATGGAGATCTGGTAACAGTTTCATGCGCAGAAGGTGAAACAGGAATTGTTTATCAAGGCAAGCTTGCTTATGAAATAGAAACTCAAGAAGAAGGAGAGCTTAAAAAACCTCCTGTTAAGATCATGATGAATGTTGGAAATCCTGACATGGCATTCACTTTTGCTCAAACACCAAACCATGGCGTTGGATTAGCGCGACTTGAATTTGTAATTAATAACATTATTGGTATTCATCCTAAAGCCATACTTAATTACGATGCTATGCCATCAGATATCAAAGAAATAATTGATCATAAAGCAAAAGGATACAAAGACCCGATTGATTTTTATATTAGTAAAGTTGCTGAAGGTGTGGCAACAATAGCAGCTGCTTTTTATCCTAATCCAGTAATTTTGAGAACATCTGATTTTAAATCAAACGAATACAAAAAATTAGTGGCTGGCGATATCTACGAACCAGATGAGGAGAATCCAATGATAGGTTTCAGAGGTGCTGCTCGATACCAATCAAAAGATTTTAGAGATTGTTTTGCCCTTGAATGCAAAGCAATCAAAAAAGTAAGAGACGAATTGGGGCTTAAAAATATACAAGTAATGATTCCTTTTGTCAGAACACTTAATGAAGGAAAGAATGTATTAAAAATTTTAGCTGAAAATGGGCTCAAACAAGGTGAAAATGAATTAAAAGTCATTATGATGTGTGAAGTTCCTTCAAATGCAATTCTTGCAGACGAGTTTCTTGATCTCTTTGATGGCTTCTCCATTGGCTCAAATGATTTAACGCAGCTAACATTAGGAACAGATAGAGACTCAGGAATATTGGCAGATGGGTTTGACGAGAGAGATCCTGCGGTAATGAAACTTATTGAAACCGCAATTGAAACTGCTCGCAAAAAGAATAAATATATTGGAATTTGCGGTCAAGGCCCCTCGGATCATGATGACTTTGCCGAATGGTTAGTAGAAAAACAGATAACCTCTATCTCTCTCAACCCAGATACTGTAATTTCTACCTGGAAGAAAATTACAAAATAATGAATCAACAGGATAAAAAAAGGAGAGCTTTTTTTATTTCTGACGGAACTGGAATCACTGCAGGATCATTAGGCGGGCTATTAGCGCACTTTCCCAATACTGATTTTGAGCAAATCAGAATTCCTTTTACAAACTCCCACAGCAAAATTGAGGACGCGCAAAAACGAATTGTTAATGCAAAATTAATTAACGGAATTCGACCAATTGTAATTATGTCAATTGGTAATGAAATCTTAAGATCTGAACTTAAACAGGTCGATGCTTACTATATAGACCTTTTTGAGTCTTTTATAAATCCACTTGGAGTTGAACTAAAAGAAGACCCACTGACAAAACCTGGAGTTGCTCATAGCATCAGTGGTTCTAATTATGGTTCGAGAATTGAAGCCATTAACTTTGCTTTAGGGCATGACGATGGTATGACCCACAATGGGCTTAATCAAGCCCATGTAATATTGATCGGAGTTTCCAGGTCTGGAAAAACGCCAACAAGCATCTATCTAGCTATGCAATTTGGTATCAAAGCTGCCAACTACCCTCTTATTCCTGAAGATTTTGAAAGAGGAACCTTACCTCCAATACTTGATGGCTATATAGACAAAATATTTGGCTTAACTATTCAAGCAAATAGATTAAGTTCCTTGAGAAGTGAAAGAAGACCGAATAGCCAGTATGCCTCAATCGAAAATTGCATGAATGAAATTCGGATGGCTGAGCAATTGATGAAAAAAATTAATATACCGATTGCTGATTCAACATCAAGATCCGTTGAAGAGTTATCAGCTATAATTATTCAACATATCAATAAAAACTAATTTACCCCAAAAGGTTTTAACTTGTTCATGATGTCGCTAGAGTCGGGTGCGGTAATGCTTGAAAAAACATGAACAGATTCGAAATTTGGCATCACTAAAAATTTATAAAAATTCCACATTGGTGCTTTACCAGTTACATCATGCAGTTTTTTGTATACTGGATTCGTATTTGGTCCAATAACATGAGATTTTTCCATCATTGGAAACTTTACAGAGTATGTTAATTTACAAAATTTTTGTATTTCATTATTAGTTCCAGGTTCTTGATTGAAATCATTAGATGGAAAACCAACAATCAAAAATTTATCTTTATTGCGTTGATATAAATCTTCAAGTTTTTCAAACTGCGGGGTAAATCCACATTTACTTGCTGTATTTACGAAAAGGATAGGTTTATCTTGATGTTCACACAAATCAAAAGAATCTCCTTGTAAAGTAACCAGCTTGTTGTCATAAAAATCCGCACAGGCAGAAAAAACCGTTACTGGAAATAAAAACAAATAAATAATAGATATAATTTTTTTCATATTTATAAGATTATCAAACTTTGATAAAAGTTCAATTCTTTAAACGCCACTTCCATGGTGCAACTGGATTATCATATTCCCAAAGTCCACTTTTCTCAGCGATTGCATTATAGTGCGCCTGTTCATATATCGCCCGGTCAGAAGGTTCTAGCGTATTTTTATACCTAAAATAAAACCAGGCGGCCCCTTCATGAACCATCTTTAAATTAATATCTGTTTCGTTAGAAACTACTTTAGCTAACAATCTTTTATATCGATCAAAGCCGTATGCGTATATTTTTGCATTCACGTTCAGCAGATATGTCTCTAGCATATCCCTTGCTTCTTGGCCAAAAGGCTGTCTAATCTCTGGCGCATCAATTCCCACCAATCTAATTTTGATTGTTTTATGTTTAATCAATCGATCTCCATTTTCAAATTCAATCTCTGCATAAACGGTATCCCCATCAATCACTTTGGTGATAATTCCTTCGTAAATATTTTGATAAGAAAACGAGCTTAAAGCATAAATTTGATAGAATAAAAAAATGCAAGCTTTAATAAAAAATCTCATATCAATAATTTTAATCGTTTTTTTATTTAACAGCGCACACTCGATGGAAATACAATATAAAGTTGACCAAAGTTATAGCAGCACAATTAACAACCAACAAGCTGGACAGGTATACTGGTATAGACACTCTGAAATTTTAAAAAATGCTATTCCGATAATTACTGACTCACAATTTATTTTCAAAGAATGTCAAATCGATAATGAATCAGAATTAATAATGTTTATAAGCCCAAACTTTTTTTACAACCCTATGATGACGACGCTTTATGGAAAACTCTCCATAAAACTCTACTCCAATGATAAATTAGAATTTATGAAAAATTATGAAGATAAAATAAATATTAACCTATTGGGAAATTATGAATATTATATATCTCAGATGTATAAAAAATTATTTAATCAAATTAAGCTAAATATTCCAAAAAACATTACACATAAAACAAGCGGCAAGCTTTGTTCTTTAAATTAAACTAATCCAACATCTTTAAATAATAAAGAAATACTATTGATGTTTTAATTATTAAGATAGGTTTTTAATAACAATCATGTCGTTTTATTTAAAATCACTAATGAGTCATTATCATAGTTACATGAAAATTCACTTAACTGAGTATAAACAGTTCCACCGCCCTCAACTTGAGATAATAACTTTCCTTTAAAACATAATAAATTTTCTGGTGGTACTGGTTTTGATAGTTTTGCATGGACTGCAACACCAAAGGATAAAAATAACATTATTAATATTACCAAATTCAAGAAGATCGTATTTAGCATACTTGCCCCTTTATTAAATAATAAACACTACATATTGTATAGAGTAACTAAAAAAAATCAACTTATAGTTAATATAGTTGATAAGAATTCAGGGAGGCAAAATTAAGAGTAAGGAAGTAACCAAGATATGGCGGAAGGAGCGGGATTCGAACCCGCGTCAGGTTATTAAACCTGAACACGCTTTCCAGGCGTGCGACTTAAACCAACTCATCCACCCTTCCGTATTTAGGAACACTATTATAATTTATTTACAAATGAATCACGAAGAATAACTTGATTTATTGATAAATAAAGTTTAAAGTTCAAATACTAATCAAGTCTTATATAAGACTTAATTCATTATGAATTACTGTTTAATTTCTCAGGAGGAAAAATGGCTTTTGATACGTTAAAAAATATGGGCATAAAAAGCCCATACAAAGAAAGATACGATAACTTTATCGGTGGTAAGTGGGTTAAACCAGTTGACGGCAAGTATTTTGAAAATATCACACCGCTTTCAGGTAAGCCATTTTGTGAAGTTGCAAGATCTAATGATAAAGATATAAATCTAGCACTAGATGCCGCTCATGCTGCTAAAGAAGCCTGGGGTAAGACAAGTCCAACTGAAAGATCAAACATCCTTCTTAAAATTGCTGATGTAATGGAAAAGAATCTCGATACTATTGCCCTAGCTGAAACTATCGATAATGGTAAGCCAATCAGGGAAACAATGGCTGCCGATATTCCACTCGCAATTGATCACTTTAGATACTTTGCTGGCGCCATCAGAGCTCAAGAAGGATCTGTATGTGAAATCGATCATGATACTGTTGCTTATCACTTTCATGAGCCATTAGGTGTTGTTGGACAAATTATTCCATGGAACTTCCCAATACTTATGGCAGCCTGGAAACTGGCTCCTGCAATTGGCGCTGGTAACTGTATAGTTCTAAAACCAGCAGAACAAACACCAGTTTCAATTTTGGTTGTGATGGAATTAATTGCTGATATTCTTCCTCCAGGTGTTTTGAACATTGTGAATGGCTTTGGTTTAGAGGCAGGAAAACCGCTCGCTTCATCAAATAGAATTTCTAAAATTGCATTTACTGGAGAAACAACAACTGGTCGTCTAATTATGCAATATGCTTCTGAAAACATTATTCCAGTAACGCTTGAATTAGGTGGAAAATCACCAAATATCTTCTTTGAAGATATTATGGATGCTGACGATGCATACTTTGATAAAGCGCTTGAAGGTTTCACTATGTTTGCACTTAACCAAGGAGAAGTGTGCACATGCCCATCAAGAGCTTTGGTTCAAGAATCTATCTATGATAAATTCATCGAAAGAGTTATCGCAAGAACAAAAGCTATTACAAGCGGAAGCCCGCTTGATCCAAATACTATGATTGGCGCGCAGGCATCAAGCGAACAAGCAGAAAAAATCATGTCTTATATCAAACTTGGTCAAGAGGAAGGTGCTGAATTGCTAACTGGGGGTAACCTCAGAAAGCTTGATGGAGAGTTATCAGGAGGTTATTACATTGAGCCGACAATATTTAAAGGTAATAACAAAATGCGTATCTTCCAAGAGGAAATTTTTGGTCCTGTTGTTTCTGTAGCAACATTCAAAGATGAAGCAGAAGCATTAGAAATCGCCAATGACACTTTATACGGCTTAGGTTCAGGCGTTTGGACAAGAAATGGTAATCGCGCTTTTAGAATGGGTCGCGGTATTCAAGCTGGTCGAGTTTGGACAAATTGTTATCACGCATACCCTGCTCACGCAGCGTTTGGTGGTTACAAAATGTCTGGTATTGGTAGAGAAACTCATAAAATGATGCTGGATCACTACCAACAAACTAAAAACTTACTCGTAAGTTACAGTGAAAACAAACTTGGGTTCTTTTAAAAAGAACATAAAGATGTAAAATAAAGGCTAATTCATATTAGCCTTTTTTTTATCATGATTACTAGAATAAGCGCAACAGACGAAGCTAAAAAACTAATTGATGAACTGATAGGTACTCATGGTGACCTAATGTTTCATCAATCAGGCGGCTGTTGTGACGGAAGTGCTCCGATGTGTTTTCAAAAAGGAGAGTTTCATTTAGGTTCAAATGATGTTTGTTTGGGTGATGTTCATAAAACGCCATTTTATATGAGCGCTGCACAGTTTGAATACTGGAAGCACACACACCTCATTCTTGATGTCGTCAAAGGTACTGGCGGTCAATTCTCATTAGAAAGGCCAACAGGGCTTAGATTCCTTATAAGATCGAGATTGTACACTGATGAAGAATGGGCATATTTAGAAAAAAATCCTGTAAAAAAAGCTGTATAAAACTTTATAGATTTTCCAGTTAAGGTAAAATGGAGTTGGCGGGTCACCTCGCATTGTTAGTTAGCCAACCTGGTCAGGTGCGGAAGCAAGCAGCCACAACTAATAAAGCAAGTGCCGAGATCATGGCTCGCCTAATAAATTTTATGACAAAAAAAGTACTTGCGAGAAAATATCGACCTAAAAATTTTGACCAACTCATGGGTCAAAGCTTTGTTGTTCAGGCGCTCAATAATTCATTAAATAATAACAGACTGCACCATGCCTACTTGTTTTCTGGAACGCGCGGAGTAGGTAAAACTACAATAGCCAGAATCCTTGCGAAATGCCTTAACTGTGAGAAATCACCTGGCCCAAACCCCTGTTGTTCATGTAATACATGTAATGAAATTGATGAAGGTAAAGCTTTGGATGTAATTGAGCTAGATGCAGCGTCTAACACCCAAGTCGATAACATGCGCGAGCTAATGGAAAACGCTCAGTATCAACCATCATCTGCAAAATATAAAATATTCATTATTGACGAAGTGCATATGCTCTCAAAAAGCTCTTTTAATGCGATGTTAAAAACATTAGAAGAACCTCCTGAGCATGTAAAATTTATTTTAGCAACAACAGATCCGGAGAAAATACCGGTTACCGTTCTTTCTCGGTGCCTGCATTTTAGTCTTTTAAACATGACCTCTGAAGATATAGAAACTCATCTCGCCAATCTCTTAACGAGTGAAGATATTGCATTTGAACAAGAAGCCTTAAAAATAATCGCCAAATCAGCTAAAGGCAGTATGCGAGACGCATTAACAATAACCGATCAAGTAATTAATTATTCAAACGGTAATGTAACTCAACACTATGCTTCTGATATCTTAAATGTATCAAACTTAGACTTTATCTATGAATTAATAGATGCTATCTCTAAGGAACAAAAAGATAAGGTTTATAAATTACTAGAAAGAATAAAGCTTGAAAATCATCTGCTCAGTAATTTACTAAGCGATATGGCTGAAATACTGCAGATTATTTCAAACTGTCAGACATTCAACATCTCAGAAAACCAAAAAATCGAAGCCATAAGCAAGGAATTAAAACCAGAAACAACCCAGCTCCTCTATCAGATTGCTATCAATGGCATAAAAGACCTTCCATTTGCACCGAACGTTTTTATTGGTACCTCAATGACAATCATCAGGATGGTCAATTTTGTACCTAGCACTCAACTTAACACGACAGAAAACAGTCAAGAAAAAAAAATAGCCAATAAAGCAGATGATGTTGTTGCAGAAAAAAAAACTGAAAATACTGCTGCAGAGGACTTTATAAGCCCTGAAGATGACTCTAGCTGGAGAGCTATGGTTGATAAATTACCACAAGGAATAGCAAAGAATTTGGCTCAAAATAGCGAATTAACAAATTTTAATGAAGAGGATGGTGTTGTTTCACTTGCATTAGACACTAACTACAAACATTTAAATAATCAAAATTATATAAGAATGCTAGAAGAATCGTTGTCGGCGTTATTTAATAAGAAAATAAATATCAAAATATTAGTTGCGGACTCTACAGATACTCCGGCAATTCAAATCAAACAGGAAAAGGCAGATAAGTTAACAAATGCAACAGATTCAATCAAGAATGATGATTATGTAAAAAATCTAATTGATGAATTCAATGGTCAAATCATTGAAGAATCAATTAAGTCAAAATAAGGAGAAAAAATGAAAGGCGGCATGGGAAACTTAATGAAGCAAGCACAAATGATGCAAGCAAATTTACAAAAAGCTCAAGATGAACTTGGAAAAACTGAGGTTACCGGAGAAGCATCTAATGGACAGGTAAAGATTGTTATGACATGTAAAAACGAAGTAAAAAATGTTGAAATTAATGAATCAATCATAAATGATAAAGAAATGCTTGAAGATCTTGTACTTATCGCACTAAAAGATGTACAAAAAAAAATTGAAGAGACTGCATCAAAAAAAATGTCTGGCTTAGTTCCTCCAGGCATGAATTTACCTTTTTAGTAGATGTCTGAAATTTTAAAAAATTTCATAGAGAGCATAAAATGCCTTCCAGGAGTTGGGCCTAAATCAGCAACAAGAATGGCTTATTATTTATTACAAAGAAACCGACAAGGGGCGCATGCTCTTGCAAAGGCGACTCAAGACGCATTAGAACAGCTTGGCAAATGCAATCAATGCAACAACTTCACAGAAGAAATTACATGCCCATTGTGTCAAGACAACAAAAGAAACAAAGACTATCTCTGTGTTGTTGAGATGCCGACGGATTTACTAATGTTTGAGCAAACGCATTCTTATAACGGAAACTATTTTATTTTAATGGGAAGGCTTTCGCCGCTTGATGGAATTGGCCCAAAAGAGCTAAATTTAGAGCATCTTTATGAGCGATGCAAAGATGAAAGTTTAAAAGAAATTATAATAGCTACAAACTTCACAAAAGAAGGCGATGCAACAGCGGCATACATTAAGGAGCTTATTAAAGATCTTGGCAAAAAAGTATCAAGAATTGCCAGAGGAATGCCATCAGGATCGGAAGTTGAATATTCAGACACTGCAACATTAGCTCAAGCCATCACGGAGAGAAAAGTTATTTAATACTCAACAACACTTTCGATCTCATCAAGCTTATTTATTACTTTATCAAATTGCCATTTTGACCAATCTAAATCAGGGTCAATATATCCATATTTAGCAAAAACTGCATAAAATGATGCGCTTTTTGACGCAATAAGATCTCTTTCTCCATCTCCCACATACATAATATCTGCTGAATTGCTAATTTCCAAAGTATGTTGCGCGAAATGCATCATTTCTGGACTGGGTTTAGCATTAAAACCATCATCCGGACAAACTATTAGGTCAAAAAGATGCGCAATTTTTAAAAAATTAATAATACGCTCTACAAAAGCCCTAGGTTTATTGGTTACGATGCCAGACTTTTGTGAAGAATGATAAATTTTTTCCAAAAGATTCAATCCACCCGGAAAAAGACTAGCTTGGTAAGTACAGTTTTCCATATAAAGCGATACAAATTCTTCATGTAATTTATTTTCAGAGATAAATTTATCATCAAAACGCTCTCTTAAAAATGCTAATACACCGTCTGAAGCGATTGCTAAACCGCGAGTATCATCAAGAACACTTTTGTTAAATTTTGTAAAAATTTGATTTGCTGTAAAAATTAATCCAGGAGCTGTATGAACTAGCGTTCCATCAAAATCAAAAAGAATCGCTTTAAAGGTCAAAACTGCATTCCATCAAATAATTAACTGAAACATCATTGGAGAGTTTATAAACTTTTGTTAGGGGATTGTAATTCATTCCAACAATTCGATTTACTTTCAAATTACTAGCATTTAACCAGCTACTTAGCTCGCTTGGTTTAATAAATTTTTCATAATGATGCGTTCCTTTAGGAAGCAAATTGAGCAAATACTCAGCGCCAATAATTGCATACAAAAAAGCTTTTGGATTTCGATTAATTGTTGATACATATAACTTACCATCTGGCTTTAAAAGCTTACTGCAAGTCTCAATAATCTCATGTGGATGAGGTACGTGCTCTAGCATTTCCAAACATGTAATTACATCGAACTTATTTTTATTTTCTTTATAAAAATCATTTATATTCAATAACTTATAATTAATATTTAAATTGTTTTCTAATGAATGTAATTTTGCAACTTTCAAAGCAATTTCACTTAAATCGATGCCTGTGACTTTCGCACCAGCCTTGGCCATAGATTCAGACAAGATTCCTCCTCCGCAACCGACATCTAAAACATCTTTATTCTGTAAATCTGTATTGTCATTAATAAAATTAAAGCGCAATGGATTAATGTCATGTAATGGCTTAAATTCAGAGGAAGGATCCCACCATTTGTGAGCTAATTGATTGAATTTATCTACTTCGCTTTGATCAAAATTTACATTATTTTGCTTTGCCATATTTTTATCTTTTTCTGAATCGATTCAATATCTAGACTTGTAAAATGTTTATCTTTTAAAAGCAACCTTCCATCAACCCAGACATGGGAAACTTGGTCTCTTCCTGAAGAATAAATTAATGTTGTTATTGGATCATATACAGGCTCAGTAAAAACATCTGCTAAATTTATAACAGTAAGATCCGCAGCCTTACCCTCCTCTATTGAGCCAATCTTATGATCAAGATTTAAACTTTTAGCAGCATTAATGGTAACTAAGTCAATTAAATCTTTATGATTAATATAGTCCTCTACACCATGACTTCTTTGCAGCAGTGAAAACATTTTTAGTTCATCTAAAATATCCAGTCTATTATTGCTTGCTGAGCTATCTGTGCCTATAGTGACATGTCCTTCGATGCTATTTATTAAGCTCTTATTATAAATACCACTCCCTAATTTTAGATTGGACTTTGGGCAAAGTGCGACATTAACCTTTTGTGCATTAAGCATTTCTAAATCAGTTGAGTCCAGATGAACACAATGAACTGCTATAAAATTTGGACCCAAGATACCCAATTCATTTAACCGTGAAATCGGTCTTACATTAAACTTTTTAAGACTTTCCTGTATTTCCCATTCTGTTTCATGTAGATGACAATGAATCGTTAAATTAAGCTGCTCCGCATAGGTATTGACTATCTGAAAGGTTTCATTTGATACAGAATAAGGCGCGTGAGGTGCTATAGAAGTACTAATTAAATGCTCATCTCTAAAATTATCTCTAAACTCAAAACCACGCTCCAGGTATGACTCTGGATCATTCGCATAACTGGTATGAAGATCCATAACTAATAAACCAATATTGGCTCTTTGTCTGGTTATTTTTATTGCCTCTGCTGTGGATTCTGGATAAAAATACATATCATTAAAGGTCGTTACTCCTGAAGCAATCATCTCTGCTGAAGATAACATTGAAGCATCTAGAACAAGATCAGGATTTAAATATGTCTTTTCTGCAGGCCATATATAATCATTTAACCATTTATCCAGAGGCTGGCTATCTGCGTAGCCTTTTAGAAAGCTCATTCCAGCGTGGGTGTGATTATTGATCAATCCTGGTATCAAAATGGAATCTTTTAAGTGGTATACAGAATCAACCTCGTATTGATTTATTTCGTTATTAGGGATTATTTTTTTAATGGAATTGCCTACTACTAATACGGCTGCATTTTCTAACAAGTCTTGATTTTTATTAGCCGTGTAAATCCATTTAGGCGCAACTATAAAATTTTCATTTATGCTCATTGAATTTAAAGGTCAAATGGATGTGCTCTTAAAATCGTTTCATCTCTTTCCGGACCAGTTGAAACAATATGAACAGGAACCTCAGTAATCTCTTCAAGTTTTAGAAGGTAGTTTTGAGCATTTTGTGGCAAACCATCCCATGACTTTATTCTAAAGGTTGAATCAGACCACCCTGGCATTGAAATATATTGTGGCACACATTTAGATACATCGTCAGCACCCAATGGAAGAGTATCTAGAATTTCTCCATTTAAATTATAACCCGTACATATTCTTAATTCTTCGATGCCATCTAAAACATCTAACTTGGTAATGCAGAGCCCAGACAAACCATTTACCATTGCAGACCTTTTTAGCGCAGCCGCATCAAACCAACCACACCTTCTTTTTCTTTTGGTAACTGTCCCAAACTCTTTGCCAACTGTTGACATTTGATAACCCGGGGAACCTTCTTCCTCAATATCTAACTCACTTGGAAATGGACCACCGCCAACTCTTGTTGTGTAAGCTTTTGTGATACCAAGAATATAATCTAAGTGATTTGGCCCAATTCCACTGCCAGCAGCGGCTTGACCAGAAACACAATTTGATGATGTAACAAAGGGGTAAGTACCATGATCGATATCAAGCAAGGCACCTTGTGCCCCTTCAAATAAAATTCTTTTATTTTCCTTATTGGTTTGATATATTTTTTTGGAAATATCAGCAACCAGCGGTTTTATCTCCTTCGCATTCTCTAACAATTGAGCTAGGACTTGATCAAATAAAATTGGTTTTTGATCAAGATATTGAGTCAAAATAAAATTATGATAATCAATTAAATCTTTTAATTTTGCTCTTAAAGAGTCTTCATTGAATAGATCGTAAACTCTTAGCGCTCTTCTAGCAACTTTGTCTTCATAAGTTGGGCCTATGCCTTTTCCAGTGGTGCCAATTTTTTTATCCTGATCTCTTTTTGCTTCCCTTGCCTGATCTAACTGAATATGACATTCTAGTATCAAAGGGCAACCCGGGCTAACAAAAAGTCTATCTCTAACAGATATGCCATCTGATTCCAGTGTCTTAATTTCATGAATTAGATGTGCAATATCCAGCACAACTCCATTGCCGATATAGCACTCTACATTCTCACGAATAATTCCAGAAGGGATGAGGTTTAACTTATACTCTTTATCCTTAATTACCAGGGTATGCCCTGCATTATGGCCACCTTGGAACCTAACAACAGCTGAAGCATGATCAGTTAACCAATCTACTATTTTGCCTTTACCTTCATCTCCCCATTGGGTTCCAATTACTACAACATTTTTATTCATATTCTTAATTAAAAAGTAAATTTCTTAAATCAAATGAAAAGCCAACTGCCGCTCTTTTTTTCCCAAAGTTTCTAGTCAGGCTATCAAAACGACCACCTGCAGCAATAGAGCTGCCAAACCCTTCTGCATAGACTGAGAAAACAAGTCCATTGTGATATTCATAATAATCTACATCAGAAAAATCATAAAAAACATTAATCTCTTTGGCTGTTTTATTAGCAATTTTCTGCAAATTTTTAACACGCTCTTTGGATTCTTTATCAGCAAATAAACTGCTTAGGTCTTTAATAGCATTGCCTGAGCCATTAATATCTACAAACTTTAAAACTTTAGACAATTCACTCTTCGAACAAATTTTATTTAATAAAATTTGAATGCCTGATTTATTCTTCATGGCAATTAACTTTCTGAGATCTTGTAATTGCATTGAGTTGAGATTTAACTTCTCGGTTAATTTGTAAAAAAAGTACAAATCATTAAAAGAAATAAGCGGTTTTTTGATTTTCAATAATTTCATTACTTTAGATAATAGTAAAATTACTTCATTATCTGCATCAGCTTTACTATTTCCGTAAATTTCAACGCCAACCTGAAACTCCTCTCTTGATTTACCAAGCTGATTCGCATTGGTCTTAAGAACTGGGCCCGCATAACAGTATCTCATTTCGTCACTTAAGCCTTTGGCAAGATAATTATCTATTCTGGCTGTTTGGATTGTTAAATCTGGCGTAATACCAATTAATTCTTTGCTTAATGGATCAGAGACCTTAAAGGTATCATCATTGAGGTTTTGACCATTAAAGGAAATATTATCTGAAAACTCTATTAAAGCAGGTTGAATCAGATTAAATTTCTGTTTTAAAAATAGGTCGATGATCTGCCTTCGATAGTTCTCAAGCTTAAGCGCTTGCTTTGGATACAAATCCTCAACTTTTTCTGGAAGCGACCAAGAAGAAACCATTTTTTTATCCTAAATTTATTATAACCAAACCAATAATTAATAATATCAAACCATACATCCTAAGCTGCCCTTCAGTATAATTTTCTAGTGAAGCTAGTATCTTTTTCCATAAGCCAGGAAAGGCAAAAGGAATAATGCCTTCAACTATAAACAAAAGTCCAATTGCTAGTATAAAAGTTTGCGTCACTCTGCTCTATTAGATCTTTTGGGTTGAAGAAATTTAAAGAAATCAGAATCCGGATCTAAAATTAGAATATCTTCTTTAGATTGAATGCTGTTCTTATAGGCTTCAAGACTTCTATAAAAATCATAGAAATTTTGGTCTTTCTTAAATACATCAGCATAAATTTTTGCTGCTTTTGCATCGCCCTCACCCTTTATTTTTTGAGCCTCACGATATGCATTCGTAACAATAATTTCTTTTTGCTTTTCAGCATCTGCTTTAATTTTTTCAGATTCAGCAAAACCCTCTGAGCGCAATTCATTCGCAACAGACTTTCTTTCAGCCTCCATTCTTTGATATACGGACTCACTAACTTCTTTTGGCAAATCAACACGGCGTAATCTAACATCTAGAATTTCAATTCCAATCTGTCTTGATTCTTTATCTGCTCTTTCTTTGATGATATCCATAATCTCTGCTCGCTCACCAGAAACAACCTCTTGGATTGTTCTTTTACCAAACTCTGCCCTAAGACCATCGTTTACAGTCTGTGTTAAACGTCTTTCAGCTTGGCGCTCATCACCATTTACAGAGACATAGTATTTTGAAGGATCGGTAATGCGCCATTTAATAAATGAATCAACTAAGACATTTTTTTTCTCACTCGTAATAAAACGGTCTGGCGTTGTTGAATCGTATGTCAATATTCTTTTATCAAAGTACTTAACGTTATCAATTAGTGGAGTTTTAAAATATAGTCCTGGTTTATCTTTAACAGAAACAATTTCGCCGAGCCTAAAAACAATACCATGCTCTCTCTGATCAACTGTAAAAGTTGACATACTTAAAAGTACAAGAATAAAGAAGATGCCTACAAATAGTTTTGAAATACCTTGCATTATCTTGTCTCCCTATCTCTTGCGCGGAATGCGTCTCTAGTTCTATCTTTTACACTGATAGAGTTTGTAACTGGAGTGGATTCACTTCCAGGATTTGTATTAATAATTGTATTGCTATTCAAACTTTCACTTCCTTTTCCTTTTAGCATTTGATCTAAAGGCAAGTATATTAAATTATTCGATCCATTTTTTTGATCAATTATCACTTTTGTAACATTCGATAAAATTTGCTCTTGGGCTTCTATGAACATCCTTTTTTTAGTAATAGCTGGCGCTTTTTGATACTCGGTTAAGATTTGATCAAATCGACTCGCATTACCCATTGCTTCATTTTCAACAGCAACTCTGTAAGCGTTTGCTTCAGCAAGAAGCCTTGCTGCTGTACCTTTAGCCTTTGGAACAACATCGTTAGCATAAGCTTGGCCCTCGTTTTTCTGTCTTTCAAGATCTTGTTTAGCCTTTACTGCATCATCAAAGGCAGCTTGAACTTGTTCAGGAGGCTGTGCATTCTGCATCGTAACGCTCGTAATATTAATACCTGTTGTATAACGATCAAGAATTTGCTGCATGAGCTCTTTGGTTTTAAAAGCCACCTCTTCTCTTCCTTCATACAAAACAAAATCCATTTTACTTTTTCCTACCACTTCACGAATTGCTGTTTCAGATGCTGCACGAACCGAATTCTCTGGCGAACGATTATTAAATAGAAAATCTTCTACAGATTTTAGGTTATATTGCACTGCAAACTGAAGATCAACAATATTTTCATCACCTGTTAACATCAAAGATTCTCTTAAATCTTGGCTATTTGCAGCGAGATCAGATGAGGATCTATACCCTACTTCAATTGTTCTAACTTGTTCCTGATTGATAATTTCAACTGATTCGATTGGAAAAGGAATATGCCATCTTGGACCAGGCTGAGATACACCAATATTTTCACCAAATCTTAAAATAACACCTCTTGATCCTTGGTCAACAATATAGAATCCTGTAAGGAGCCATATTAAAAAAACTCCTAAGAAAATAGGTCCTAACGGAATTGCGTTTTGATCGTTATTATTAGGATTGTTTCCATTTTTACCGTTTGTAATTTTCGGTTTTCTTTTAAAAAGCCCATCAATTTTTCTACCTAAATCTCGAAAAACTTCATCAAGATCAGGTGGCCCATCTTGATTACTAAAAATTCCTATTCTCTTTTTTATATATTTTAAAATTTGCATTTTGATATTTTGATTGTTTAAAAATTGTTCAATAATTACTATTACAATATTCGACAAGCGCCTGCTTTAAAAATTCAACCCCAGCGCCAGTCTTTGCTGATAATTCAATACGATTAATTCTATCATATTCATCCCGATCAAATTGAGGTCTTGAATTAATTTTATCTATTTGGTTGAGAATTAATATTTGTGGCACTTTATTTGCTTTGATATCTTTAAGGATCTTTTCAACCTGATGAATATGTTCATGCTTATCTTCATTTGAGGCATCAACGATATGCAAAAGCAAGTCTGCATAGGTCGCTTCTTCTAAAGTGGACTTAAATGCCTCAATCAAATTTGTTGGAAGATTTTTTATAAAACCAACTGTGTCTGACAAAACTAAACTTGTACTTGGTTCAATGAATAACTTTCGTGAGGTTGTATCCAGCGTCGCAAATAGCTGATCCGCGGAATAAATCTTTTCATTGGTTAGTGTATTGAATAGGGTTGATTTTCCAGCATTTGTATAGCCCACAATCGCAACTGTAAACGCCCCAGTTTTTTGCCTTCTTAATCTTTGCATATCACGCTGCTTTTCTAATTTTTTGAGTCTTTGCTTTAGTTGCGTCACACGGACTCGTAGCATCCTTCGATCCAGTTCTATTTGTTTTTCACCAGGCCCGCCTCGAACACCAATACCCCCTTTCTGTCTTTCTAAATGGGTCCAGCCTCGGACCAACCTCGTTGAAAGATATTCAAGCTGAGCTAACTCTATCTGAAGCCGTCCTTCATATGTTTTTGCCCTTTGTGAAAAAATTAATAATATTAAATTGGTACGATCAATTACCTTGAGATTTAATTTATCAGACAGTTTTTTCTCTTGTGATGGCGATATATCTTGGTTAATTATTAAGGTATTGATATCAAGAGTATTTTTAATATCAAGCAATTCCTCAACTTTTCCTGTACCGATATAAAAACTAGAATTTGGTTTCACCACTTTAATATCAATCGTATCTTCGATATGAAAATTCGCACTTCTTACCAATTCATTTATTTCAACTCGATCTGCTTGAAAGTCTGCATATCCATCATGAATATTCAGCACCAAAGCATTCTCTTTTAGGCCTGGAGTATGTTTGTCTGACAACTTATTTATTTGAGGTTTGGAACAATTGAGGATATAGCATGTTTATATATGAGCTGCGGGTTATTTGCTTTTAGAATGATACATTCGTCATCAAATGCTTCAATAATGCCTTGAAGCTTAATACCATTCATTAGGTATACTGATAAACTCTGATTATTAGCAATCATCTCTTCAAAAAATTGTTTTTGATTTAGTTTAGGCATTTAAAAAACTCTCTATACGCTCGTTAAATTTATCTTTACCTATTATAGCAATAATATGACCAATAGATGGCGTCTGGTCGATTCCAGTCAAAACAACTCTAAGCGGCATAGCAATCTGAGGAAATTTCAAATTATTTTCTTTTACATAATCTTTCAATGTTAATTCAATTTTTTCTAATTGAAATTCACCACTATTAATTTGCTCCTTAATCATTTTTAAATGATTATTTGTTTCATTATTAAAATGTTTTTCAATCAATTTCTGATCAAAATCAATCTTTTCAGCAAAAAAGAACTCTACTTGAGTTTCAAATTCTCTTAGGGTTTGACATCTATCTTTATATAATTCGTATATTTCAGAAACCAATCCTCTATTACCCTTAGCTTTTTTAAGTAAATTGATATCCAGATATTGTTCTATTTCATCAAATAGCTTTGTTTTTAAATAATGATTATTGAGCCAATTAAGCTTTTCGGTATTAAATTGGGCAGCAGATGAGGTGATATTTGTTAAGTCAAACCACTCGCACAACTGTCTCATAGAAATAATTTCATCATCACCATGACTCCAGCCCAAGCGAGCAATATAGTTATTAATGGACTCTGCAAGATATCCCTTATCTTGATAATCAGTTACATTAACAGAGCCATGTCGCTTAGAAAGCTTTTGTCCGTCATCACCTAAAATCATGGATAAATGAGCAAACTCAGGAACAACAACATTCAATGCTCTATAAATATTAATCTGCCTTGGCGTATTATTGATATGATCATCGCCTCTAATCACATGACTAATTTCCATATCCAAATCATCAACAACAACACATAAATTATAGGTCGGTGTCCCATCTGAGCGGGCAATAATCAAATCATCCAGCTCTTCATTTGCAATTTTAATACTACCTTTAACATGATCCTCCCATTCAACAAAACCTTGCGATGGATTTTTAAATCGAACTACTGGGTCAATACCCTTTGGCACTTGGGGGAGCTGCTTTCCTTCCTCAGGCCTCCAAGTGCCATCGTATTTTGGCTTCAATCCTAATTTTTCTTGATTTGAACGCATATTATCTAATTCCTCTTTAGAGCAATAACAGTAATATGCATCCCCCTTATCGATAAGTTTTTGGATAACCTCTTTATGTCTCTTAATTCTTTTTGACTGATAAATGATTTCTCCATCATGATCCAATCCCAGCCAAGCCATACCATCTAATATCGCTTGCACAGCTTCAGGAGTTGATCTTTCATGATCGGTATCTTCAATACGTAAATAAAACTTTCCACCTTTATTTTTTGCAAATAGATAGTTAAATAATGCAGTCCTAGCACCGCCTATATGTAAGAAACCTGTCGGGCTTGGTGCAAACCTCGTTTTAATCATTTGTGTGTGGTCCCGCGTATAAGTTGTACTCATCTGAATCATATATTTTAACATCTAACTCATCGCCGGGCTGAAGGCCTTCAGGGTTTTTGAGAAAAATAATACCATCAACCTCAGGTGCAGAGCGGTATGATCTGCTAATTGCATAATCGTTTTGGACTTCGTCAACAACAACGCGACAAGATGT
>CAYVOQ010000011.1:24543-33973 GCA_964453595.1 uncultured Methylobacillus sp.
TGAAGTCTCACCCAGACGCCTATTTTTTTTAATTCTGAGATTAGGTTATAAAAATCATTCTTAAGTGGCTTGCCATTATAAAAAGAAGTTTTAAACTGAAAATCGACACCATAAGCACTTGTGTCTTGAGAGATAATCACCAATTCCCTCACTCCCTCGCTGACTAAATTTTCAGCTTCTTTTAAAATGTCAGCTAGAGAACGACTAACTAATTTCCCGCGCATTGATGGAATGATACAAAAGCTACACTTGTGATTACATCCTTCGGAAATTTTTATGTAAGCATAATGTTTAGGGGTAAGCCTTATACCCGATTTTGGAATGAGGTCTTCAAAAGGATTATGCGGTTTTGGAACTGTTTGGTGAATTGCCCTCATTACATCATCAACAGCTTCTGAACCTGTAATTGCAATTAAATTATTGAATCTTTTTTCAATTATTTCTCTTTTTTCGCCCAAACATCCAGTAACAATTACCTTCCCATTCTTCTTCAATGCCTCATCGATAGCATTTAGAGATTCATCAATTGCCGAATCTATAAATCCACACGTATTGACCACGACTAATTCAGATTTTTCATAATCAGATGAGATTTGGTAACCTTCAGATCTTACTTTAGATAAAATTTTTTCAGTATCCGATCCTGCTTTTGGACAGCCGAGGGATACAAAACCGATCGATGGCGTTTTTTGGTGGGCCATTATTAATGGGCCAGACGATGTAGATAAAATATCGCCAAAATACCAAAAGAAATTAACAATACTTGATAAATAGAAGTTTTTGTATCGGTTTTTTCATGCAATGTTGGGATTAAATCTGAGATCGCTACATAAATCATACTCGAAGCCGCAAAAGCTAGGATAATTGGTATAAAACTTTTAACAGAACTTAAAACAAAGAATGCTATAACCGCGCCAAGAATCATGGCAAAGCCACTAACCAAATTCATCAATAAGGCTTTTTTTAGAGAATAACCAGACTTAATCAAAATTATAAAGTTTGAAATCTCCTGAGGAATTTCATGCAGAATAATAGCCAGTGAAGTAATAAGACCCAGATTGATATTTACTAAAAAAGCACTAGAAATTAAGATGCCGTCTACAAAATTATGGAAGCAGTCCCCTACGATCAATAGAAAGCTATTTGTTGTTCTATGATGCTTGGGGTTGTGAGTTTCACAATGGTCTGAATGGTGACAATGCCTCCAAATAAAGAGTTTCTCCAGAACAAAAAAACCAAAAATACCAACCAGAACCAGCAAAGAAATATAGTGAAAATTTAAATTTAACTCAAAGGCATGTGGAATAATTTCTAAAAATGCCGTGCCAAGAAGCGCTCCTACTGCAAAACTTGTAAATTTATCATTAAAGGAACTTAAGTTCGCTTTTGAGAAAATAAAAGCAATAAACAGGCTTAGAACAGTACCTAAAAAAGAAATTGCAACAATAAGGCTTAAAATCATGGAGTGATTATACTGTTAAATCTTTTTATTCGCTATTGCCGCGAAGGTAGCCATGCGGCCTTTATCAAACCCTCTTCGATATGAAAAAAAATCAGCATCGTTTTTATAGGTGCACCAAACATCACTCTTATCATTCCCGGCAATTGTGACTACATTCTGATTTTTTAAAATAAATTGTGCAATCCCAACAAGATCAATGAAAAATTTATTTTTTTTATAGCGAATAAAATAAGTGAACTGTTTATTTTTATGAATAAACTTATCATAAACATCACGATCAACCTCAAATTTATCTTGGCTAATACAAGGGCCAATCCAGGCGATTAAATTTTTTTCTTTTATTTGCAAGATCATTTTTTCTAATAAACCTATGACAAATCCACGCCAACCACAATGAATTGCAGCAACGAAAGTGCATTCTTTATTAGTTAAGATTATCGGAACGCAATCTGCTGTTCTGACAGCCACGTAAATATTATGATTTCTAGTAAAAACAGCATCACATTTTGAAGATAGATAGAAATTTTTGAGCTCTAAAATACTATCCTCATGAGTTTGCTGTATAAATTTAAAACCTGGAATAGTTGAATGAAATAACCTATTTAGTTCATGCTGACTTATTACCGAATTAGAAAAATCTAGATTCCTTGTACTTTGATAAATCTCAACCTGTTTGTTTTCGAATGAGCTTAAAATAATCTTCTTAATAAAACTCATCATCTAATTCTTCATCATCGAAATCAATTGGTGAATTGACATCATAGATAGGTAACATAAAATTATTATCAGCATGAAGTATGTCACCCTCTTCATATTCTTTTATATCTAGGAGAAGATTTTTCATATCTTGTGGTAATTCAATTGTCCATTTCATCTGTTCTTGAGATTTAGGATGAATTAATCCTAATGATATTGCATGTAACGCTTGCCTGGGGAAAGTCCTCAATCTATCTAATAAAGTTTTGTTAATTAATTTGCTGGGTACTATCTTTTTTAATCCATACAAAGGGTCTCCAACTATTGGGGATTGATTGTCAAAAAGATGCACTCTAATCTGATGCGTTCTACCTGTCTTCAATAAACAACGTACATAAGTATTAAAAGAAAATTTTTCCAAAATTTCTACTTTTGTGATGGCTTCCTTACTTGATGACCCGTTTACAGACATTTTAGTGCGTTGTGTTTTATGTCTACCTATCGGTTTGTTAATAACCTTATCCTGTAAAAGCTGACCCCAAGTAATGGCTCTATACTCTCGATAAACTGATTTATCTTTTAATTGATTAATCAATGATATTTGTGCTGCAGATGTTTTTGCAACTACCATTAAACCTGAGGTATCTTTATCTAAACGATGGACGATGCCAGCTCGTGGGAGCGTTTTAAATACATCAGAATAATAAAGAAGCCCATTTAATAATGTACCGTTTAAATTACCAGCCCCCGGATGAACGACTTGTCCAACAGATTTATTCAAAACAAGGATGTCATCATCTTCAAAGATAATATTAAGGTCAATTTTTTCTGGTTCAAAACTTAATTGCACATCTTCAAACTCATGGAGCTGAATCACTTCCCCTCCCCTAACCTTAGACTTGGAACTAAAGTTTTCCCCATTTAATAAAATAATATTATTACGAATAAGGTCCTGAATTTTTGAGCGAGAAAACTCAGGCATCAATTCAGCAATCGCAGAATCAACTCTTGACCCAATGAAATCAAAGGGTATGATTACTTCTTTTACTATTTTTGACATCAATATAACTTTACTAATGATTCGGTTTTTAACAGCACTAATCCTAACAGTTTTTCTTTCAGGTTGCTTTATATTTGGTGAACCAACAGAGTTCGATGAAACAACAGGACAATCACCCCAATGGATTATGAATAAAGCTGATGGTTTTGCTGAATCCAGAGACTGGCGTAAAGTAATTGATTTCCTTGAAAAGCTAGTTAAGCGTTTTCCTGACTCAAAAGTAACGCCTCAGGCAAGGCTATCGCTCTCATATGCATATTACAAATTTGGACAAAAAGAATTAGCTCAACAAACGCTCGATCAATTTATCAGAATTTATCCAAGCCACCCAGCAATGGACTACGCATATTATCTTAAAGGCCTAACACAGTATGAGGAACGTGGCATTCTCAATAAACTCACTTTTCAAGATATCAGCGATCGTGATGTGAATGCACTTAAGACATCGTTTTCAACCTTTAAAGACTTAACTAAAAAATATCCGAATTCTAAATATTATCAAGACTCGGTAGATCGCATGACCTATCTTATGAACAAAATTGCTGAATATGAACTCCATGTAGCAAGATTTTATATGAAAAGAAAAGCTTTTGTTGCTGCGGTGAATAGAGCGCAAAAAGTGATCACAGACTACCCTGAATCAGCCCATGTAGAAGAGAGTTTGATTATTGAGTATTTAGCTTACCAAGAACTCGGTATAAAAGATTTAGCAGGCGATACGTTAAAAATTATAAAATTAAACTATCCTGAAAATCCTATAATTAATAATTATGCAGATAAGAAAAAAGATTGGTGGAAGTTCTGGGAAAGCTTGACTGATTAGTTCTACTTTGCTTTCATTTTCTTTTTTAATTGATTCTTAGCTCTTCTTCTTGTTACCAATCCTGTTTTAATTGGCTTAACTCCTTTATTAAAAGGGTTTGAGGCATTTATAAAAGTCAATTTAATGGGCACTAAATCCAATTTAAAGGCTTGTCTAAAATACTTCTCTAAATACTTTTTATACGTCTGCGCAATTTCATCAAGATGATTGCCATGCAGCGCAAAAGTAAAAGGATTGGTACTAGTCACATTCATAAATTTAATTTTAGGTCTTATTCCCTTCGAAATTGGTGGTTGTTGGTTTTGAAGTGCATCTGCAAGTACTTTATTGACAATGGAAGTCTTCAAGCTTGTCTTGGATATGTCATTCACTAAAGATATTGTTTTATATATTTCATTGAAGTTTTTTGCTTTTAATGCCGAAATTTTAATGGGCGTTATAAAACTAAATTTTTGTTGAAATTTATCAAGTTCATCATTAAATTGGCTTTTGTTATATTCATCTAACAAGTCCCACTTATTAATAATTAAAATAGTCGGCTTATATGAATTAAAACAATTGGTTAGTAAAGTCACATCTTGAGAAGTTATTTTTTCAGTCGCATCAATCATCACAATAACGATATCTGAGAAATTCATATTTTCGAGTGACTTTAGTAAAGAAAACTTTTCTTCTTTTTGGATTACCTTCCCTTTTCTACGAATACCCGCTGTATCAATTAGCGTTAACTTTAAATCTCTCCAGTCAAAATCAATTTCAATCGAATCAACGGTTGTGCCTGGCATATCAAAAGCAATTAGTCGATCTGAACCAATTACCTTATTAATAAAAGTGGATTTACCAACATTAGGTTTTCCGATCACACAAAGCTTAATTCTTTTATCAGCGTTGACAGTATTTTCATCTTCACTTTCAAAAAAATCCGATGATAGAAATTGTGCCTCTATGTATTCAAAGATATTTTTAACGCCCTGATTATGGGTCGATGATGTTAAAAGAATATCTTTATATCCAAGTTTATAGAATGTCGACAGCGCGTCACTTTCTTTTTTTCCCTCTGATTTATTGATGATCAGCAAAATTGGTTTATTGAGCTTCCTTAAAATTAAATTAATTTCTTCATCAGCACCTGTCAGCCCATCCTTGGCATCGACCACAAATAAAATCAAATCACTCTCATCAAGTGACAACAAAGCCTGTTCTTTAATTTTTAAATTTAATTTTTCTTTATTTGAGAAATCCAGGCCACCCGTGTCACAAAACTCAAGCTCGTGATCATTATATTGAACAATATAGAGTTGTCGATCACGCGTTAGTCCCGAAAAATCTGACACAATGGCTTTCTTTGTTTTGGTGATTGCGTTAAAAAGGGAGGACTTTCCAACGTTTGGGCGACCGACTAAAGAGATTCTCAGCATTTAATTACTTCGACTTAATAATCTTAATGAACTGACCATTTTTCAGCAATGCAAAAATATGTTCATCCATAGTTTTTAATTCAGATTGATTGACACCATGATAAAAATTTATATCGCTTGATAAGCCTAGTTTGGATTTTAACAAACCATCTTCTGGATTAATACAAAGCAAAGTTCCAAAACCATCAATTGAAAAAATACACTCATCAGTGACTGCAAGTTTCGATAATTTTCTGTTTAAAGCAGCTTCGCTCTTCCAGATCGTCTTTCCCGACATTGGATCAAAAGCGTAAATGGAATCATTCTCGTGTAACAAAATAATATTTAAGGGGTCCGCAATAACGCCATGAATTGAGGAAATTTTTCTATCCCAAACTTTCTTACCAGAACGTACCTCAAATGCCCCTACGTCCCCTTTATATGATGCGCCGTAGAGAATATCATCTTTTAATACTAAGCCACCACTGACGTCATTTGTTCGCTCAATATCTGTTACACCTTTAGTTTTGGAAAGATTAATTTGATACAAAAAAGCGCCTGAATCAATATCAATTAATTCGACTTTACCGCCTGCGGAACCTGAAAATATAACATTGTTAGCAAAAATGACTTCTGACTGATGCGAGAGAGTCAGTGGAGGATTGATTGGTTCATAACGCCATTCCAAGTTTCCGCTATCTGGATTAAATGCATAAATTTTATTACTCTTAACCTTAACTAATACCCTGTTGTTAAAGATATAGGGCTTGAGTTGCACAATTTCAGGAATAAAAACTCGCCATAGGGATTGACCATTAATACCAACCGCATTTAAATAGTTTTCCTGATCAATGTAATAAAGCCTGCCAAGTAAAATACTTGGTCCAGACTTAAGGCCATGTTTAAGTTGAAAGGACTTATTGGATCCAGATTCAATATCAATCGCATAAAGCATTGCATCTTTATTAATTATAAATGCTTGGGATTCATTAAAAGCAAAGGTTGCATATTCCGACAAGTCTCCTACCGACTGAGTCCAATCGATTTTTAATGGAATTTTATTTTCAAAATTTTCAGGCAGCTGGGCAGGTGGTTCAGCAAAATCACTTGCTAGATAAACATCATCTATCTGCCTTTCAAGTTCCTTAACTGGTCCGATACATGCAGCGGTAATAACAGCTACAAAAAAAATAAAGATATTTCTCAACATGTTTATAGGTTATTTAATTTGTATTGAATAACTTTAGAGAAATTACTTTGATTAGAAGAGGCTGCAATTGCATCAGTATAAAATTTCTTAGCATCCTCTAACTTACCTTCTATCACAGCGATATCACCCAAAAGGTCATTTTTAAGCATCTGTAAACTTGATATTGAAATCTTAGCAACGTATTTTTTAGCCTGCTCAGTGTCTTTTAAGGTTACATAATTAAGGCAAAGGTTATAGTATGCAATTTGTGAAATAAATTCCTCTTGAGCATGCTCAGCTGCCCAAAGCATAGTTGCATTAGCGTCCTCAAGCTTTCCAGATTCAGTCAGTTTATTAGCTAAAATAATTTGAGCTCTTGCAGCATAGGGTGTACCGGCATACTTATCTTTTAATTCATTCGCTAAATCATTGAGATCAGCAGTGTCTTTACTTTTAATAAGAGTAATTTTTTGGAATATTTCTGAGGCCTTGCTAGCTTTTTCCAATGAAGATGATTTTAAATAACTATTAAGAAAAATTGCAACAGCAATAATAATAAAACCACCCAAAACAAAATTTTTATACTTAATAACTTTATTTTTAATGTTTTCTAAATAATCATCACTAGTTGATTGAGAATCGAGCGCCATAACGTTCCTTACTTTATAAATTAATTAAGATTCTTACCAGGCACAGAATTTAATAACGCTTTTGTATAAGAATCCTTAGGTTTTGAAAAAATCTGCTTTACCGTTCCTGATTCAACGATTTTGCCTTTATTTAAAACAATAACCCTTGAACATAAGTATTTTACCACTCTCAGGTCATGAGTTATGAATAATAATGTTAGTCCTAATTTTTTTTGTAAATCTTTTAATAACTCCAAAATTTGTGCCTGGATTGAAACATCGAGCGCTGAAACAGGTTCGTCACAAATAACTACCTTTGGATTTAGAATGAGAGCTCTCGCAATACATATTCTTTGACGCTGCCCTCCCGAAAATTGGTGAGGGTATTTATTCAAGTCCTGTTCATAAAGTCCAATCAACTTTATATAATCAATTACCTTCTTTTTAATCTCTTGTTTAGTGCCAAATTTATGTATTTCTAGAGGCTCTGCTAAGATCTCAGCAATATTCATTTTGGGATCAAGTGACGAAAAAGGATCCTGAAAGATCATTTGTATTTCTCTGCGAGTTGCAAGATTATCATGCAAATAATTTTTTAATAAATTCTTATTCTTATATTGAATTTCACCACCGTCTGGAGAAATAAGGCCTGCAAAGATTTTAGCGAAAGTTGATTTTCCACTTCCAGATTCTCCCACCAAGGCTAGAATCTCTCCTTCAAACAATTCAAAATTAATATCAGTGAGCGCATGAACTGTTTTAGTTTTTTTTCTAAAAAAACCTATAGTTTGTTGATAACTTTTTGAAATAGATTTTACTTTAAGTATCTGTTTCATGACGCTAACGCTCGAATTGCTTTATCTAACTGTTTATAGTTAATAGGTTTGATTTTTTTATTATTTTTGATGCTCGGTATGCATGCTAGCAAAGCTTTGGTGTATGGATGCTTCGGTTTATTGATGACTTGCTCTACCTTACCTGACTCAACAACGCGACCTCTAAACATCACGATCACTCGATCGGCGATTTCTTTCACGACACCAAAGTCATGCGTAATAAAAAGGATAGAAGACTTGTTAGCTTTTCTGATTGTTTGGATCAAATTGAGAATTTGCATCTGTACCGTTACATCTAAAGCTGTTGTCGGTTCATCCGCAATGAGAATTTTAGGTTCATTAATAATTGCAATCGCAATAACGATCCGCTGCCTTTGCCCGCCCGATAACTCATCAGGGTAGCTATCATAACGGTCTTCAGGGATACCTATCTTATTGAAAATGTCTAAAACCTGTTTCTTTGCCTCAGCTTTACTTACATCATGATGTGCAAATACCGCCTCTGCAACCTGGTAGCCAACCTTTAAAACAGGATTAAGTGCCGTCATCGGATCTTGAAATATCATCGCGATTTCATTACCCCTGATAGATCGTAAGTCACTATCTTTTAAGTTGAGAATATTTTTTCTTTGAAAATTAATATTTCCAGAAGCCGATAGCTCTTTGGACAAAAGCCCTAAAATAGATTGGGCTGTTAATGTTTTCCCGCTTCCAGACTCTCCTACAATACATACCGTCTCATTGGGATATAATTCAAAATTGACATCTTGGACCAAGAATCGATCTAAATTTTCTGCTAGCTGAATAGTTAAATTCTTAACTTCTAATAAGGGTTTCATTATTGGTAATAAATTTCTCAAAATCTTTAAACTGTAACTCTTGTTGAGACCCTTCTTTTCTTAAAAGTTTAACCTGAAGTGAATTTTTATTAAATTCGTCTTCGCCGACAATTATCGCGACTTGAGCACCTGATTTGTCGGCTTTCTTCATTTGCGACTTAAAACTTGTATTACCAATATTCATTAAAATTGAATAACCTTTTTTTCTGACTATACTTGCTATATCAAAGGCATAGCTATCCAAATTATCACCTAAACTTAAAAGATAAAAGTCAACTGAATGATCGGAAGCTAAATTTTGTTGCTCTAATAATAAAATGACACGCTCAATACCAATACCTACACCGATTGCCGGAGTATGTTGACCATTTATTGATTCAATCAGATAGTCATAACGGCCGCCACCAGCAATTGTCCCCTGACTTCCAAGATCATGTGTAACAAATTCAAAGACTGTTCGATTATAATAATCCAAGCCTCTCACTAAATTTTTATTAAT
>CAYVOQ010000012.1:0-32351 GCA_964453595.1 uncultured Methylobacillus sp.
TTTGTTAACTTATCATTAACAACAAAAACAATTAGACAATTTTCTCCTTTTTTATTTTTTAAAATTCCCGCTAAAGCGTAAACATCTTTTAAAGATCCAGTTTTAAAGTGGCCTTGTCCTTTATAACTTGCAGTTTGACCAAATTTTTTCATAGTGCCATCAATTCCTAATATTGGCATTGAAGAAAAAATCTCATACCTATAATTTGATTGGTTAATATGCTCTAGAACTTTTTCAAACAACTCAACTGTTCCGTAACTTGTTCTTGATAAACCAGCACTGTTTTCTAAAAATAAATCTTCACTATTTACCCCTAAGTTTAATAAATATTTTTTAAAGTAATTATTAATGCTTGCTTCATTTGAAGGGTTTGAATTTTTTTTACTGAGTATTCGCAAACCAAAATTTCTGGCCATTAAATTTAAACTATTTTTATTTAAATCAACTAGTAATTTTGATAAAGCCTGAGACTTATATGTATAAATAGGAGTGGCATCAGCCACTGTGGGATTAAAATCTTCACGATACCCTCCCAAATGAAATCCCCCAAAAGCATTCCATATATCCTTAAACATTAGATAAAAATATAGGGATCTATTCTGTATTAATAATTGAGCGTCGTTATTTGGACATCTCAGACTATATGAGCCATCAAAATATAAAACTAATTTAGCTGCCTCTTGGAAATCCTTAAATCCCAAATCAGACTTCCACTCCGAACAGTTATTATTAGTTAATTTGAGATTATTTCGCACTTCTATATCTTTAGCTGGTGGGTAATTTATTATCTTTAAATCACTTTGTTTTTTTAAGAATGAAAAATCTACTACATTAGCCTGTATTGATAGAGCTACTGGATCAGCGTTATAAGCCCTGAATTTCTCTTGGTCAATAATTTCATTTTGGCTTTGTTCAAAAAAACTTTGATCAAAGATAATATCCCCCCTTATTTCATGAATGCCAGATTGGTAAACTTGATTTAATGAATACCTTAAGTCTTCAATTGAAAAAGAGGCGTCTCCGCTTCCTTTGATAATTAAATCGCCATAAAGAACATTATTCTCTATTGAGCCAGTGTATAAAAAATTAGTTTCAAACTGGAAGCTTGGTCCAAGCTCATCTATTGCTATTAAACTGGTAATTATTTTATTAACAGACGCAAAATTAAATTTCTTATTCGGATTAATTTTATATTCATCATCTGTTATTAAGTTCTTAACATAAAGTCCTAAATTATCCCGATTAAGTCCCAGATAATTTATTTTCTTATCTAAATCTTCAAACTCCCCATATGCGGTTGAAAAAAAGATAAGCGCCATGAATAGAGTTATAAATTTCATTTTTTAAGCTTTAAAAAAACTTTCTCAAAGGATTTATAAACACTTCTAATATCTCTGAGGGTTGATGAGTATGGCGGCATTAAATAAACAGTTTTTCCAATAGGTCTAATCAAAACATTCTGATTGAGCATATTTTTAATAAACTCCTGGGTGTCTATTTTTTCAGTCAAATTAAATCTCCATATCATTCCAACATTTTGATATTGTTTGATTTCAAAATTTTTCAACTGACACAAAATCTCATCAAACAATTTACTTTTGATTAGATTTTTTTTTATAACTTGCTTATTCATAAATAAATCTATTGTTGCATTTGCTGCCGCACAAGCCAATGGATTCCCAGTATAACTGTGAGAATGCAAAAATCCTTTTTTAAAATCATCAGATAAGAAACTTTCATAAATTTTTTTATTCACAATAGTTGCTGAAAGCGGAAGATAGCCTCCCGTAAGTCCTTTAGAAATACAAACCATATCTGGTCGTACCGTGACTCCGCCATGCTGATAACCAAAAAAAGTTCCAGTCCTTCCAAAACCAACTGCTATTTCATCCACAATAAAATGAATATCTAGCTGCTTACACAAATTACTCATCAATTTAATATAAATAGGATGATAAATATGCATCCCTGCAGCACATTGAACACGTGGCTCAATTAAAACAGCAGCTAAATCATTTTTATTAGCCTTTAAAATCTTCTCTGCTTTTTTAAATTGCTCTATTGCAAAATCTTTATCTGTTTTTTTTGTCTTGTAAAAGTTGGAAGAAGGTGAAGGCAGAACAATATTTTTTTTTAGCAATGAAGAATAACTCTTTTTAAACAAATCTACATCTGTAACAGACAGTGCGCCAATAGTTTCACCATGATAGCTATTTTCTAGATAGGCTAATTTTGTTTTTTTTGGTTGATTGCTATTTTTCCAATAATGAACGCTTAATTTAATTGCTATTTCAATTGCATTTGACCCATCACTTCCATACAGACAATGATGTAAATTTGTTAATTGGGTTAATTTCTTTGAAAGCTGAACGACAGGAAGATGAGTCATGCCTGCCAACATGACATGTTCAAATCGATCTAACTGTTCTTTAATTTTTTTATTTATATACGAATTATTATGTCCGAAAATATTTACCCACCAAGAGCTTACTCCATCAAAATATTTCTTATCATCAAAATCAAATAGCCAACTGCCTTTTGCATATCTTATTGCTTTTAAATTTCTATCATCATAATTTTGCATTTGTGAGCAGGGATGCCATACGTATCTGATGCTGTCATTGACAATTTTTTTTTGTTTCATAATGCAATTAAGGAGCTGGGTTCATATTCATTAAATGTATTTGTTCTATTTTCTCAAATATCTCCTTGCTCAGCGTTGTTGGAAATGCATTAATATTTTCCTGAAGTTGAGCAAGTGATGTTGCACCAATAATAGTGCTAGTTACAAACCATCTAGAATATACAAACGCAAGAGCCATTTGAGTAAGTGACAAGTTATTGTCCTCTGCTAAACGAAGATATTCAATGACAGCAGGCATAACACCAGGTTTGTTATATCGCTGGGCATATCCAGGAAATAAATTAACGCGCCCTACTGCTTGGTTATTTTTAATATATTTTCCAGTCAAGTGGCCAAATGCCAAGGGGGAGTATGATAAAAATCCAAGCTTTTCTCTATAAATAATTTCTGTTAAACCCAACTCAGCCACCCTATTTAACATACTGTAGTTGTTTTGTACTCCAGCAATCAAAGGTAATCCTTTCTCTCTGGCTATTCTGAGAAACTCCATAATCCCCCAGGGTTGCTCATTAGATAGCGCGATAGCCCGCGCTTTTCCGGCTTTTACAATCTTACTCAAAGCTTCTAATTGCTCCTCAATACTGATCCATTTAATTTTCTGACCATCTTGGTGATATTCTAAATCTGGCTCAAATTGGTACTGTCCAAACATCGGCACATTTCTCTCAGGCCAATGTAAATATAAAATATCAACATAGTCTGTTTGAAGCCTTTTGAGTGAGCTATCAAGGGCGGCATTGATATTTTCTGAATCAATTGCCAGAGGGCCTCCTCTAATCCAATCTAACTTTCTTCTTGGTCCAGCAATTTTTGTAGAGAGAACCACCGACTTCCGCTCAATAGTTTTTAACCAATTACCAACAATGGTTTCAGTCATCGTATAGGTATTTGCTTTTGGCGGAACTGGGTACAATTCAGCAACATCAATACTATTTATACCCACTGATTTTGCATAATTTAATTGCTCAAAAGCTTGTTCTTGGGTGTTTTGGTCTCCAAATGTCATGGTGCCAAGAGTAACAGGGGAAATTTTAATACCTGTGCCTGATAACTCTCTATAGCTCTCAATATGAAACATTTTTTATTTTTTTCCTAAAAAGACTTGAAAAATAATACCTTCGTCCCTATTATTAGCACTCTCGGTAGAAGAGTGCTAATTTTTTACCGTAACACTATAAGAATACACTATTAGGAGATCTTACTTATGAAAATTCGTCCTTTACATGATCGCGTGATTGTTAAGCGTGTTGAAGAAGAACGCACTACCGCTTCAGGAATTGTTATTCCAGATTCTGCATCTGC
Source organism: uncultured Methylobacillus sp. (assembly GCA_964453595.1). GTDB lineage: Bacteria > Pseudomonadota > Gammaproteobacteria > Burkholderiales > Methylophilaceae > BACL14. The sequence continues at coordinate 3,947 of CAYVOQ010000012.1, forward strand.
AGAAAAACCAGATCAAGGCGTAATTGAGGCTGTGGGCAATGGCAAAATACTTGAAGACGGAAATATTAAAGCGCTAGACGTAAAAGTTGGTGACAAAGTTCTTTTTGGTAAATATGCAGGTCAATCTGTAAAAGTTGATGGTGAAGAGCTTCTCGTTATGAGAGAAGATGACATCATGGCAATTATCGAATAATTAATGAATATAACGGAGAAAAAATAATATGGCAGCTAAAGATGTAAGGTTTGGTGATGATGTTCGCCAAAAAATGGTTAAAGGGGTAAATACATTAGCAAATGCAGTGAAGGTTACTCTTGGTCCTAAAGGAAAAAATGTGGTTTTAGAAAGATCGTTTGGAGCACCAACTATAACGAAAGATGGCGTATCTGTTGCTAAAGAAGTTGAACTGCAAGACAGATTCGAAAATATGGGCGCACAAATGGTAAAAGAAGTAGCTTCTAAAACATCGGATACAGCTGGTGATGGAACAACTACCGCTACTGTTCTAGCTCAAGCAATTGTTCGCGAAGGTATGAAAACAGTTGCAGCCGGAATGAATCCAATGGATCTTAAGCGCGGTATTGATAAAGCTGTGGAAGTGGCTGTTGAAGAACTTCACAAGTTAAGCAAACCTTGTAATACTAGCAAAGAGATTGCACAAGTAGGATCAATATCTGCAAACTCTGATGAATCTATAGGTCAGATTATTGCTGATGCAATGGATAAAGTTGGTAAAGAGGGAGTTATCACTGTTGAAGATGGCTCAGGACTATCAAATGAATTAGACGTAGTTGAAGGCATGCAATTTGATCGTGGCTATTTATCTCCATATTTTATTAACAACAGTGAGAGACAAATAGCTTTGCTTGAAGATCCATTTATACTCCTTCATGATAAAAAAATAGCAAATATAAAAGATTTATTACCAACCTTAGAGCAAGTAGCTAAAGCTGGAAAATCTTTATTAATTATTGCCGAAGAAATTGAAGGTGAAGCACTTGCCACTCTAGTCGTAAATAATATTCGAGGAACTATTAAAGCAGTTGCTGTTAAGGCCCCTGGATTTGGTGATAGACGTAAGGCAATGCTTGAAGACATCGCTATTTTAACTGGCGGTACAGTTATCTCAGACGAAGTGGGACTAACATTGGAAAATGTAAAACTGGAAGATCTCGGTCAAGCTAAAAGAATTGAAGTAGGTAAGGAAAATACAATTATTATTGATGGTGCTGGTAAGGCAGATACAATCAAAACTCGTATTTCTCAAATTAAAACTCAAATTGAAGAATCAACTAGCGATTATGATAAAGAAAAGCTTCAAGAACGTGTTGCAAAATTAGCAGGTGGTGTTGCTGTAATTAAAGTTGGTGCTGCAACTGAAGTTGAAATGAAAGAAAAGAAAGCGAGAGTTGAAGATGCACTTCATGCAACTAGAGCTGCTGTAGAGGAAGGAATTGTTCCGGGTGGTGGTGTTGCACTTATTAGAATCCAGAACGCAATTGAAAAAGTTAAAGTGGCCAATGCAGACCAAGAGTCTGGCGTAAGGATTGTTGCAAGAGCAATCGAAGAACCTTTAAGACAAATTGTTTCAAACGCAGGTCTAGAATCATCTGTAATTGTTAATCAAGTCAAAGCCGGAAAAGGCAATGACGGTTACAATGCTGCAAATGATCAATTCGGCGATATGGTTGCAATGGGTGTTTTAGATCCTACAAAAGTTACAAGATCAGCGTTGCAAAATGCTGCATCTATAGCCGGCTTAATGCTAACTACAGAATGCATGATTGCAGAGCTTCCTAAAGAAGAGTCAGCTACACCTGATATGGGTGGTGGTATGGGTGGCATGGGTGGTATGGGTGGCATGGGCGGCATGATGTAATTTTGCCCAACAAAAGCAAAAGGCCTCAACTTGAGGCCTTTTTTTATATCTGATGCATTGGGGAGGAACAATGCAAATTCTCAGATTTATATTTATGACAATAAATAAAAAAAAAGTTCTTAAATTTTACTAAAACTATTGAATTTATTGTAGCATCTAAACCCATGCAACAAACTTACCTTGAAGGACTTAATAAAGAACAGCTTGAGGCTGTAACCTTAACTAACGAATCAGCTCTAATCCTAGCTGGAGCAGGAAGTGGAAAAACAAAAGTTCTAACTTCAAGAATTTCATGGTTAATTTCAAACTCCATCGTTTCTCCCTTAGGTTTAATTGCTGTAACCTTTACAAACAAAGCTGCAAATGAAATGTTACATCGAGTAAATGCTCAACTGCCAATTAATACTCGGGGAATGTGGATAGGAACATTTCATGGTCTTTGTAACCGCTTCCTAAGAACACATTACAAAGAAGCAAACTTGCCTCAAACATTCCAGATCTTAGACAGCAGCGATCAGATATCTGCCATTAAGCGATTGTGTAAAATTTTACAAATTGATGTAGACCAATTTCCACCAAAAGAAATCCAATACCATATTAATGGAGCAAAAGAAGAGGGTTTAAGAGCTAATCAAGTAAAAACATACGACCATCATAGCCAAAAAATAAATCAAATTTACGAAGAGTACGAGAAACAGTGTCAAAGGGAGGGGGTGGTTGACTTCGGAGAACTTCTTTTAAGAGCGTTTGAGCTATTAAGCAAGAATGAAATACTTCGCCAACATTATCAAAATCGTTTTGAACATATTCTTATTGATGAATTTCAAGATACCAGCAAGCTTCAATATAAGTGGATCAGACTTTTGGCTGGAGAAAAAAATAAAGTTTTTGCTGTAGGTGACGATGACCAATCTATCTATAGCTTTAGAGGGGCAAATATTGGAAATATGAAATCCTTTGAGAAAGATTTTTTTATTCAAAAAATTATCAAATTAGAACAAAACTACCGCTCAAAAAATAATATTCTTAATGCAGCAAATGCAATTATAGAAAACAACACAAGCCGGCTAGGAAAAAAATTATGGACTCAAGCAGGTGCAGGCGAATTGATTAAGGTATTCAGAGGGCTTTCAGATATTGAAGAAACTAATTACATTATTGACGAGATTAAAAATCTTCATAGAAAAGGTACTTCTTTTTCTAATATTGCAATCCTTTACAGAAGCAACGCTCAGTCCAGAATAATTGAACATGCGATTGTGTCAAATAACATTCCATACAGAGTTTATGGAGGGCTTCGATTTTTTGAAAGAGCTGAAATTAAACATGCGTTAGCATACCTCAGACTAGTTGCAAACAAACAAGATGATAATGCGTTTTTAAGAATAGTGAATTTTCCAACAAGAGGTGTTGGAAACAGAACTATAGAACAAATTCAGGACCAATCAAAGTTATCACAGAATTCTCTATGGGAAACAGCTTTACAAACTTACAAACCCCCTATAAATCAAAAAGGCTTGTCATTCTTTGTTGATTTAATAAGAAAGATTGAAGACGAAATTAATGGCGTAACATTAGCTGAGGCGATTGATATTGTTATAAATATCAGCGGTCTAAAAAATCATTACTTAAACGATAAAGATGGCGCAGACAGAGTTTCTAATTTGGAAGAACTCGTTTCTGCTGCAGTCACTTTCTCTTCAACTCATGAGATTGAAAACAAGGAATTAGAATTAGCAGAATTTTTAAATTATAGCTCTCTTGAGAGCGGAGAACTGCAAGCAAAGGCTAACCAAGAAGCATTGCAACTAATGACTATTCATGCAGCAAAAGGATTAGAATTTAATACAGTCTTTATTACAGGTTTAGAAGAAGGCTTGTGTCCTCATGAACAAAGTATGATGGAGCAAAACGGCTTAGAGGAAGAGAGACGATTAATGTATGTTGCTGTTACAAGGGCGCGAGAGAATCTTTATCTTACCCACGCCCAATCACGAATGCTTCATGGACAGACCCAATATAATATTTCATCAAGATTTTTAGATGAAATCCCTAATGAGCTTGTCAAATTAATTAACATTTCCAATAAAAAAATTATGCAGCCTATAAGAGAAAGAGTAAGCAAAGAAAACAATTTATTTGGTAGCAGTTCAGACTATCCCTACAAAATTGGCTCATTAGTTGAGCATGCTAAATTTGGTATTGGGGTTGTAATATCGTATGAAGGAAGTTCAAATGACCTTCGAGCTCAGATTAATTTTAAAGAAAATGGAATCAAATGGCTTGCTTTAGAGTTTGCAAAGCTTCAAAAAATTTAAAACTATTTAATCTTAAAAATATCTCTATAACTTATATATTGAAATATAAATAGCGTCGATATAAATATAGCGATTAAGCTAAACATACTGATAATATTTAGCACTCCAACAAATGATCCAAAGCCTTTCAACAGATCAAAAACACTTTGTAAGATAAAAATCGATAAGAAAAAGATTAAAAATATAAAAACAAAGCCTAGCAACATTGGAAAGAAATAAATTAAAAAAGCAGCAATACTTGATTTTAATGAATTAATTACTGAGTAATTTTTTAAAGCGATTAACATTGGCGAAAACCAAGTTGAAATAAAAACAGGAAGCATAAATAAAAAAAGTTTTAGCAAGAACCTTAAAGCAACCCCAGGTTCGATACTTAAATTTTCTCCTTGGTTAATTTTTATTATCTCTTGCATGTCGGTAGAGATTAAAAAAGAAACTAACATTGCATAAAAAAAAGTTATTATGCCTAATGTCATTAATTTCATAATATTTACTTTTATTTCAGGAGTTAATTTAAATAACTGTCTAGCTTTATTCTTCGATCGAGCATGAAAATACATAACTATATTTACAACAAATGCTGGCCATATAATAACGATAATTGGAGATATGATCTGCAAAAATGAAATCGATGGAATCAACAAAAAAATAAACATGTAAAAATAACCTATTAATAAAGAGTTGTTTTTATTCTCTTTTAAAATTAAAAACAATTCAAAAAGCCATTTTTTTAGATTAATAGTCATTTACATTACTTGCCTTGTTGTCTATATTTTAAAATGGTTAAAAAGTGATGGGGATCTTTAACGTTTTTAATTTGCCCTTCTCTTTGATTGTAAAAATCAAAAAATCTTGAAATCAAGAATCGCATTGCTGCTAATCGTAAATAAATATTAATTTTTTCCATTTCATCAGGCAAAATTTTTCTTATTGAACTATATGAATTTATAAAGGAATTAAGCTTTTCTAAATCAATTTCCCCAGTTTCATATGTACACCAATCATTGACAACAATTGCAATATCATAAATAAATTTATCAATTGAAGCATAATAAAAATCAATAACTCCACCAACCGAGCCATCTTTTTTAAATAACACATTATCATGAAACAAGTCAGCATGTACTAAGCCAGAGGGAAGTTGGTCCGCTGTATTTTCCTTGAGAAACAAGAGTTCTTTATCTATTTCTATTAGGTCGTCTTGGGTTAAGTTATTCTTAAGCTTATCAAATGTTGACTTCATCCATGAAAGATCTCTTTTGTTTTCTCTAGAAAAATCTACTTTATTGCTAAGTAAATGTAATTGAGCAAGCTTCTCACCAATTAGTTTGCAGTGATTTTCCGAAATAGTTTGAGTTATGCTTCCTGGTACCAAAGAAATTATAATTGCGGGTTTATTTTTTAACTCTTGGATAATTTTATTATTTTTATCTTTAACTGGATTAGGACAAGGATAATTAAACTGCGCCAAAGAGCTCATAAGATTTGAAAATAATACTAAGTCTTCAAGACTTTCTTCCTCAAATAAAGTAAGAACGTATTTACCAGAATCACAATTTATAAAAAAATTGCTGTTGGTAACTCCCTCAGAGATACCTTCAAATTCTATAAGGTTGCCGATAGAGTAACTATCAAGAAATTTTTGAACATCATTCTGAGTTAATGATGTATAAACAGCCATGAATTAAATCTAAAATTCGCCAATGACCCACATCGGAAGCGCATGTGGTGGTGATCCAGCATCTTGTTTTACCCAGCCGCCATCAATATTTTCTTTGATTAAGTAGTATGAAGGCATATTTTTCGGCGAAACCTTTATCATATAAAGATTACCATTCATTCTATATTCCTCAACCCGCTCTTCTTTGTCTTGACGAATAGTAATTTCAGGCTCATCTATTGCTGCATCATAGTCAAGTCCTATTGGCGGCTCTGGTGCAGTGTTGTCAGCAATCGAAATACTTAAAAAACCTAAAAGCATGATACTTAAAAAATATTTTTTCATTTCTATAAATAGCCTATATAAAATTTGTTTTCAATTTTACCTTATCTTTAACTACAGATGGATGTTTAAATTATTTTTTTCAAATGATAATTCATTTTTTTGGTCTTCGTATTGCCCAAATATATAATCAACTATGTCTTTTGGTTCATCAAGCAATTTGTAAATACTCAAATCAACATTTTCAATAAATTTTTCATTTAACATTTTGGAAGATAACCAACTGTCAATACCGCTCCAGAAATCTCTTCCCACCAATACGACTGGAACTCGTTTTGATTTTTTTGTTTGAATAAGCGTAATTACTTCAAACAGCTCATCAAGAGTGCCAAAACCTCCTGGCATAACAACATAGGCAAAGGCATATTTTATAAACATGACTTTTCTCATAAAAAAATACTTAAAGTTAAGGCTTAAATCTTGAAATGAATTAGGCTTTTGCTCATGAGGTAAGAGTATATTTAAACCGATACTTTTCGACTTCCCTCTGAAGGCACCTTTACTAGCAGCTTCCATCAAACCAGGTCCGCCACCTGTTATAATATTAAATCCGGCATCAGATAATTCATATGCTATTTCCTCAGCTAAATCATAGTAAGGCTCATCAGATTTTGTTCTGGCGCTTCCAAAAATTGATATTGCTGGAGTCACTGTTTTTAATGCTTGAGTTGCATTTACATATTCAGAAATGATTTCAAAAGCATGCCATGATTCATCTAATTCATCTGAATTAAACAAATCAGAATCAATTAGACTGTTATTTTTTTTAATATCGGCCATAATAAAAAAGTTATGAAAAAATTATTATTAATTGATGGATCTTCATACTTATATCGAGCATTTCATGCATTACCAGATCTAAGAAATAAAGAAAACCAACCAACAGGTGTAATTTATGGAGTGCTTAACATGTTAAAGAAAATCCATGAAGACTATCCTGTAGATTACAGTTTATGTATTTTCGACGCAAAAGGCAAAACCTTTAGAAATGATATTTACCCTAATTATAAAGCCAATAGGCCTTCAATGCCTGATGACCTTGCTCGGCAAATAGAACCTCTTCATGATGCAATTCAGAATATGGGGTGGCCTATGTTGTCTATTCAAGGCGTTGAAGCAGATGATGTTATCGGAACGCTCTGTAAAAAAGCAATGAAAGAAAATATCCAAACAATTATATCTACCGGTGACAAAGATATGGCTCAGCTTGTCAATTCTAATTGCTTCATAATCAACACAATGACAAATGAGAAATTAGATATTGATGGTGTAAAAAATAAATTTGGCGTTCCTCCTGAAAAAATCATAGATTATTTAACTCTTATAGGTGATAAGGTTGATAATGTTCCAGGAGTTGAAAAAGTTGGTCCTAAGACGGCATTAAAGCTTCTTGAGGAGTTTGGTTCACTAGATAATATTATAAGTAACGCAGATTTGGTTAAAGGTAATGTTGGAGAAAATTTAAGAGCAGCAATTTCCTGGCTTCCCACAGGAAAAAAACTTATTACCATCAAAGATGATGTTGATATCTCTGAGCCGATTACTTCTTTTATAAAAAAAGATGCGAATAAAGACAAATTGTTGCAAATATATGAAAAATATAATTTCTACAATTGGATAAAAAAAGATTTTGAAAATCAAAATCAAAGCGAAAAGTTTCCTATAGAACAAGCTACAAAATTCAACAATAAGAAAAACTACACAACTATATTGACATTATCAAATCTTGAAGAATGGATTCATGACATACAAAATAAAAAAATTTTTGCAATTGATACCGAAACTGATTCATTAAATTTTATTGATGCAAAATTGATTGGAATATCTCTTTGCACATCGCCCGGATCAGCATGTTATATTCCTCTTCAGCATTTAAATGCTGACCAACAATTAAACTTAGAACAAGTCTTAAATCTAATTAAACCTATTTTAGAAGATCCAAGCATTAAGAAAATTGGTCAAAACATTAAGTACGATATGCATATCTTTAAAAATTATGATATCCAACTAAATGGGATACAGCATGACACAATGCTATTAAGTTATGTTCTTGATAGCACTGAATCTCATGGAATGAATAAACTTGCAGAAAAATACCTAGGCCATCAGTGCATTTCTTATGAAGATGTGACTGGAAAGGGAACAAAGCAAATCACATTTGATCTTGTCGACATAGAGGCTGCTACAGAATATGCAGCTGAAGATGCTGATGTTACTTTTCAACTCTTCCAAACACTTCACCCAAAAGTTAATTCAAATGAAAAATTGAAATACATTTATGAAAATATAGAAATTCCAACCTTAATAAGTTTATTTGAAATAGAAAGGAATGGGGTTTTAATAGATAGCTCAAAACTTCATGATCAGAGCTTAAAGCTGGGAAATAAAATTATAGAAATTGAAAAGGAAGCTTTTAAGATTGCAGAACAGCCTTTCAACCTCTCCTCACCAAAGCAACTTCAAGAAATACTGTTTTCAAAATTAGGAATAAAACCGCTCAAAAAAACACCTACGGGTGCAGCATCTACAAGTGAGGATGTCTTAGAAGAACTTGCAATAAATTATCCTTTACCAAAAATTATTCTGCAACATAGAAGTATTTCTAAACTAAAAAATACATATACTGACAAATTACCAAGAATGGTCAACTCAAAAACAAATCGAGTCCATACTAGCTACAATCAGGCAGTTGCAATCACAGGAAGGCTTGCAAGCTCAGACCCTAATTTACAAAACATACCCATCAGAAATGAAGAAGGCAGAAAGGTTCGAGAGGCTTTTATAGCACCTAAAAATTATCAGATTGTTTCTTGTGATTACTCTCAAATCGAACTAAGAATTATGGCGCACCTTTCATGCGATGAGGGACTGGTTTCAGCATTTAATAATAATTTAGATATTCATCAATCTACAGCGGCAAAGATCTTTAATTTATCTACAGACAATGTAACAAAAGAACAAAGGCGATATGCGAAAGTAATTAATTTCGGACTAATTTATGGAATGAGCACTTATGGCTTATCACAAGCCTTAAATATCGATCGTGAATCGGCCAAGAAATTTATTGATGATTATTTTATAAAGTACCCTGCAGTAAAAAACTTTATGGATGAAACTAAGATTTTAGCTAAAGAACAAGGATTTATTGAAACAGTATTTGGTAGGAAATTATGGTTACGTGAAATCAATAGTGCAAATGGAATAAGAAGAGCAGCAGCAGAGCGTGCGGCAATAAACGCTCCTATGCAAGGCACTGCAGCGGACCTGATTAAAATTTCAATGAATAAAATACAAGAATGGCTAACGACCAACAAATTTCAAAGTAAAATTATTATGCAAGTGCATGATGAGTTAGTCCTAGAAGTTCCTGAAAATGAGTTATCAGAAATTCAAAATAATATTCCTAAAATTATGTGTGGTGTAACGAAACTAAAAATTCCTTTAGTGGCAGATCTTGGATTTGGCTTAAATTGGGAGGTTGCGCATTAAATAATATGAATTCAATTTGTCTAATAATTATTGGAGATGAAATCTTATCTGGCAAGCGAACCGATAAGCATCTAAATAAAAATATCGAGCTTGCTAATAAATTTAATTATTCAATAAAACAGGTTTTTTATTTACCTGATGAAACTGAATCTATAAAAAGTAATTTAAAAAAATTAAAAAATGAAATAGTTTTTTGCTTTGGTGGAATTGGAGCGACTCCTGATGACCATACCAGACAGGCCGCAGCAAAAGCACTTAATTTAAAATTAAAACCACATCCAGAAGCAGTTCGTCTTATCGAGAAACGTTTTGGTAAAGAGGCATATCCCAAAAGAATTCTTATGGCTAATTTACCTGAAAATGCAAAGCTTCTTCCAAATAAAATAAATCAAGTTCCTGGTTTTTATATTAATCAATTTTACTTTATGCCAGGTTTCCCAGAGATGGCTTGGCCCATGATTGAGTGGATATACAAAAAAATTCTACCCAAGAAAAAAAATAACTATCATGAAGAGCACATTATTTTAAAAAATGTGACAGAAAGCTCGCTGATAGACATCATGCAGGAAATTGAAAAAAAATTTATTAATGTCAAAATTTACAGTCTGCCAAGAATAACGCCAATAAAGCAACTGGAGCTTGGGGTTAAAGGAGATAAAAAACAAACAAAAAATGCAATGATTTTGTTAAAAAAATTACTTAAATCCCAGGGTCATATATAACTTTTCATTAAGTCTAATTGATTATAAAATAGGCAACTTAATTTTAATAAAGATAGTAATGAAAATTGGTCCTTACACTTTAAAAAATAATCTAATTCTCGCACCTATGGCAGGAGTAACTGATAGGCCATTTAGACAGCTATGCAAGAAATATGGTGCAGGAATGGCTGTCAGTGAGATGGTGACTTCAAACTCTTTGCTCTATGGAAGCTCTAAAACGATTCGTAGAGCAAACCATGATGGAGAAGTAGAGCCAATTTCAGTACAAATTGCTGGAGCAGACCCAAAAATGATGGGAGAAGCTGCTAAATATAATGCTGATAACGGTGCACAAATAATCGATATTAATATGGGATGTCCAGCAAAAAAAATATGTAATGTTATGGCTGGATCCGCACTCTTACAAAATGAAATTCTTGTATCTAAAATACTTGATTCTGTTGTAAATGCATCACCCATTCCAGTTACTTTAAAAATAAGAACAGGATGGGACAAGTCTAATAAAAATGCAGTAAGGATTGCAAAAATTGCTGAAGACTCTGGCATTAAAGCGCTAGCTATACATGGACGAACAAGAGCTTGTCAATATACAGGAGAAGCGGAATATGAAACAATTGCAGAAGTTAAAAGTGAAATACACATTCCTGTAATTGCTAATGGAGATATAACATCACCAGAAAAGGCTAAATTTGTACTTGATAAAACAAATGCGGATGCTGTCATGATTGGTCGTGCCGCTCAGGGAAGGCCATGGATTTTTAGGGAGACCGAATATTTTTTGAAAACTGGAAAATTCCATTCAGCGCCAACCATTGATGAGATCGAACAAACTACTATTGAGCACATCAATGATCTTTATGACTTTTATGGTGAGGAAGCAGGATTAAAAATAGCTAGAAAACATATCTCCTGGTATACAAAAGGATTAAAAAATTCTTCACACTTTCGTTTAGAAATGAATCAAATTAATGAAAATAAAAAACAAATTAGCTATATAAAAGATTTTTTTTCATTTTTAAGATCTAAAAATAAATTTATTGAATACCAAGAGGGTTTGTCATTTATCTAAATATATGAAATCAGACTTAGCAGACAAGATTAACATTCTTCTTGATCAATATTTTAAAGATCTTGATAAACAACAACCAAATTCAGTTTATGATTTGGTAATTCAAAAAGTAGAAAAACCACTGTTAATCTATATTATGAATTATGCTGAAGGTAATCAAAGTAAGGCTGCTAAGATTCTTGGATTAAATAGAAATACACTCAGAAAAAAATTAGAACTCCATAAATTAAATTTTTAAATAATATGAATAAAATTTCTACTGCGCTTATAAGCGTTTCAGACAAAACAAATATAATTCAATTTGCAAAGAATCTTCAAAAACTTGGTATAAAGATTTTATCAACCGGAGGCACAGCAGAAACTTTAAAAAACTCTGGTTTAATAGTCACTGAGGTATCTGAGCATACTGGTTTTCCTGAAATGTTAGATGGCAGAGTAAAGACATTACATCCGATGATTCATGGGGGAATTCTTGCAAAAAGGGATGATACGAATCATTTAAATACCATAAAGAATCACAACATCGACCTTATCGATCTTGTAGTAATAAACCTTTACCCTTTCCAAGAAACGATTGCAAAAAAAGACTGTTCGTATGAGCTTGCAATAGAAAACATTGATATTGGAGGACCAGCCATGATTAGATCTGCCGCAAAAAATCATGCTTCAGTCGCTGTTGTTACAGATCCCATTGATTATGATTTAATTATGAAAGAACTAAATGATAATAATGGTGCTATTTCATATGAAATTAAAAAAGAATTAGCAAAAAAAGCATTTGGGCATACTTCAAATTACGATAAAGCAATTTACGCCTACTTAGATCAAGGTAATAAAAAAGATGAAGAGAGTATAGCTTATCCTACTTATTTAAATTTTGAATTAACAAAAGTTATGGATATGAGGTATGGCGAAAATCCTCACCAAACTGCTGCATTTTATAAAGAAAATAATTCATTATACAAAGGAGCTCTTTCAAACTTTTCACAATTACAAGGAAAAGAGCTGTCATTCAATAATCTTAATGACGCTGAAAATGCTTGGGAATGCGTTAAAAACCTCAATGAAAAATCTTGTGTAATAGTAAAACATGCTAATCCATGCGGAGTTGCTTCAGCCAGTAGCGCCCTTTCGGCTTATTTGTCTGCATTTAAAACAGATCCAACTTCAGCATTTGGCGGCATCATAGCATTTAATACAACTGTTGACGAAGATACGGCAATAGAAATTAATAAGCAGTTTGCAGAATTAATCATTGCACCAAAATTTTCAAATGAAGCAATTAAAATTTTTGAAAAAAAATTAAACTTAAGATTATTAGAAATACCTCTAATCAATGGAAATGACCCATTTGATATAAAAAAAATTGGCGGAGGCTTGTTAATCCAATCTCCAGATGTATCTGACTTTAATATTGCTAATTGCAAAGTGGTTAGTAAATTACAACCAAATGCGGAGCAGATAAAAGATTTAAATTTTGCATGGCATGTAGCAAAATATGTTAAATCGAATGCTATAGTTTTCTGCAAAAACTTAATGACTTTGGGTGTTGGTGCCGGTCAAATGAGTAGAGTTGATAGCACCAGAATAGCAGCCCTGAAAGCTGAAAATGCAAATATAGATTTATTAAATTCTGTAGTGGCTTCAGATGCTTTTTTTCCTTTTAGAGATGGTATAGATGTTTTAGCAAAATATGGTGCTAAGTGCGTTATTCAACCAGGTGGAAGCATTAGGGATGATGAGGTAATTGAAGCAGCAAATGAACTCGAATTAGTTATGTTATTTACCAACGAAAGGCATTTTAAACATTAAATGAAAATCTTAGTTATTGGCAGTGGTGGGCGCGAGCATGCCCTTGCTTGGAAAATCGCACAGAGTCCAAAAGCCGAAAAAATATATGTGGCACCAGGAAATGGAGGTACGGAAGATAATCAAAAAATATCTAATTTACCTGTAAGTGATTTTAATGAATTAATAAATTTTTGCAAAACCGAAAATATCGACTTTACCGTTGTTGGTCCTGAAGTGCCTCTAGCAAATGGAGTAGTTGATGTTTTCAAAAAAAAGGGGCTTAAGATTTTTGGCCCATGTCAATCTGCAGCTCAACTTGAATCATCGAAAGAATTCGCTAAAGATTTCATGACAAAGTACAAAATTCCTACAGCCTTTTACAAAACATTTACTAAGCTTGATGATGCGCATTTGTATATCAAAGAAAAAGGCGCGCCAATAGTAATAAAAGCTGATGGTTTAGCTGCTGGAAAAGGAGTGATTGTTGCCTTAACAGAACATGAGGCCCATCAAGCAGTCGACAGTATGTTGGAATCAAACGAATTTGGTGAAGCTGGGGCCCGAGTAGTAATAGAGGAATTTCTTGAGGGAGAGGAAGCAAGCTTCATAGTTATGTCCGACGGGAATACAATATTTCCGATGGCCTCCAGTCAGGATCATAAAAGACTTTTAAATAAAGATGAAGGACCAAATACAGGAGGAATGGGTGCATATTCTCCTGCACCTATAATTGATGAAAGTTTGCATAATAAGATTATGGAACAAGTTATTTACCCAACAATTAATGGCTTAAAGAATGAAAATATTACTTTTGAAGGTTTTTTATATGCTGGTGTAATGATAAAAAATAATGAAATTAAAGTTCTCGAATTTAATTGTCGTATGGGAGATCCAGAAACGCAACCCATTCTTTTCCGTCTTGAAAATGATTTATGCGAACTATTAAATGATGCTTGCGAAAAAAAACTTCACAAACATTCTCCAAAATGGACTAATGAGTCTGCAATTACAGTTGTAATTGCTGCTAAAAATTACCCAAATACCCCAGAAATAAATAAGGAAATATTCGGACTATCAAACCACGACTTGAATTCATATGTTTTTCATGCGGGAACAAAAAAAGAAAATGGTAAAGTCATTACATCTGGCGGAAGGGTTTTAGGCGTTACTGCAAAAGGCTCTTCACTTAAAGAAGCTTTTGACCGCGTATATGGTCTTTGTGAGAAGATAAAATTTGATGGCGCACAATACAGAACTGATATTGGCTCGAAAGCATTAAAATAGTTTGATAAGAAAACGACTAAAAAGGAAAATTTTATCTGGAAAAATTATTATTCATCCAACCGAGTCTTGTTTTGGGATTGGATGTGATCCAAGTAATTTATACTCATTAAAAAAAATCTCACTATTAAAAAAAAGAAGTAAGAATAAAAGCTATTTGCTTATCGGATCTTCAATCAAGAACTTTAAAAAATTTCTTGAGCCAATAAAAAAAACAGATTTGACAGAAATCCAAAAAAAATGGCCTGGTCACCATACATGGTTATTGATGAAAAAGTTTAATCAAAACCATTTGCTTAGTCCGAAAAAAAATACTATTGGCTGCAGAGTTCCTGACCACGACCATACGAGATCTATACTAAATGATATCGGAATGGCTATTACCTCAACAAGCGCAAATAAATCAGGTCAAAAAAGCATTAAGTACATAAGGGAATGTTTTAGAAAATATAATAAATTAGGTTATATAATTAATCACAAGGTGGGTTCTTATAAGAAACCCTCTACCATACAAGATTTTGAATCTAAAGTTATTTACAGATGATTAATTCGGCTAAAATAAAAAATCAGTTCAAATCGCTACAACAAAAAATAATTCAAACAGTTGAGCTTGCTGATGGAAAAAAGTTTTTACAAGATAGCTGGAATAGACCAGAAGGTGGTGGAGGCATTACCTGTATCTTAGAAAATGGTTCTATCTTTGAAAGAGCTGGAATTGGATTTTCTCATGTTTTTGGCAATAAACTTCCTCCATCTGCGAGTGTTGCTCACCCTGGAATAGAAAACAGTAAATGGGAAGCCATGGGTGTATCCCTTGTGTTTCACCCTTTTAATCCCTTCATCCCAACAGTTCATCTAAACATTCGTTTCTTTATAGCTAACCCAATAAATAATGCTGATGAAATATGGTGGTTTGGTGGGGGCATGGATCTTACACCTTATTATCCATTTAAGGAAGACGTAGTTCATTTTCATCAAATCCTGAAAGATGGTTTAGATAAATATGGTAAAGACTTGTATCCAAAATATAAAAAACAGTGTGATGATTATTTTTTCTTACCACACAGAAATGAACCAAGAGGAGTTGGTGGAATTTTCTTTGATGACGAAAATAAACTTGGCTTTGAAAAAACTTCAAGTATGGTTTTCGAAGTTGGAGATATGTTTTTAAATGCTTACATGCCAATCGTTCAAAAGCGAATGTTGCATGAGTTTAAAAAAGAACATAAAGACTTTCAACATTACCGAAGAGGCCGGTATGTTGAGTTTAATCTTTTGCAAGACAGAGGCACTCTCTTCGGAATTCAGTCACGAGGCAGAACTGAATCTATTTTGATGTCGATGCCTCCTCATGTAACATGGACTTATGATTACCAACCAAAAAAAGGTAGCCTTGAAGAAATATTGTATAAAGAATTTTTAATCCGAAAAGACTGGGTTTAATTAATGAATGCTTTGGCAAAAAAACTTTTTAGAAAGAAAAAACTAATCAAAGAAAAAACTAATCTAAAAAGATGTCTATCTGTTTTAGATCTAACTCTTTTAGGCATTGGTTGCATTATTGGAACTGGAATTTTTGTACTTACTGGAATTGCTGCTGCCAATCAAGCTGGTCCAGGGGTTATTCTCTCTTTCATCTTTTCTGGAATCGCATGTGCTTTTGCTGCACTTTCTTATGCCGAACTTTCTTCATCAATTGGGGGCTGCGGAAGTGCATATGGGTATGCTTTTGTCACATTTGGGGAGTTTATTGCTTGGATAATTGGATGGATTCTAATTCTTGAATACGGAATGTCTATAGCAGCAGTGGCCAATGGTTGGTCTGGTTACGTTAATCATGCTTTGCATTCTATTAACTTTGGGCTACCTGATGCTCTAGTATCTGGCCCATTTGTAGGCGGCATTATTAATTTACCAGCATCGCTTATTGTTTTATTCACTATGTCCCTGCTAATTTTCGGTGTAAAAGAAAGTGCAAAATTTAATGCTGTTATGGTGGCCATTAAAACAATCACAATACTTACATTCATTATAGTGGCATCCTTTAATGTAAATATTAACAATTGGGATCCATTTCTTCCATTTGGCTGGTTTGAAAAACTAGACAATGGTAATACAGTTGGAGTTTTAGCAGGCGCCTCTATCGTATTTTTTGCTTATGTTGGTTTTGATGCTGTTTCGACAGCTGCAGATGAGGCTATCAACCCTCAAAAAGATCTTCCAAGGGGTATTATTTACTCTCTTATTTTTTGTACTATTATTTACATACTAGTTTCTGGCCTCTTAACTGGTATCGTAAGTTACAAGAATCTAAATGTTCCTCATCCGGTAGCTTATGGTTTATATAGTATAGGATTTAAATCTGCATCGACGTTAGTGTCAACAGGTGTGATTGCAGGTCTGACTTCAGTGATACTCGTTTTATTTTATGCGTTAACCCGAATATTACTTGCAATCAGCAAAGATGGCCTTCTTCCGAAGGCACTTTCAAAAATAAACCCAACAACTCAGACTCCGGTTAGAATTATCATCACAACAGGAGTTGTAATTACCCTTATAGCTGGGCTTGTTCCACTTGGAACTCTTGCGGAAATCGTAAATATTGGCACGCTGATTGCCTTTATTTTTGTATGCTTTGCAACAATTATTTGGCGTAAGAATAACAAACCACAAAAAGGTGCCTATTTAAACAGATATCATCCTTTAATTCCTATCCTTGGCATGATTTCATGCAGCTCTTTAGTTTTGTTTCTTCCTACAGAAACAATCCATAGGTTTTTTGTCTGGCTTATTGTAGGAATTATTGTATATTTTTTCTATGGCTATAGAAAAAATTCTTAACATCACTGAAGGTTTAAAATCCAGCTTAAAATTGTCTGTATATCCTTATCGCTAAGATTTGGGTTGCCTGGCATTGGAATATTTCCCCAATTACCCGAACCGCCTTTTTTTATTTTTAAAGAAAGTTTTTTGAACACATCCTTATCATCTTTATATTTCTTTGAAACATCTAAATAAGAAGGCCCTAATACTTTTACTTTTATTGAGTGGCAAGCTAAACAGCCATTTTTTTTCACCAATTCCTCGCCAGTTTCAGCAGCTAAAAGTCTACTATTAATTATAAGTAATAGAATTAAAATATATTTCATGACTGTTGGTGAGTAAGTTTTAAAAAAAGTTCATAATTTTAATACTCTTGAACTGAGTACTCTGTCGATATCGAATGTTTTTTTCCTGGATAAATAACAACATTGTCTTCCAGAGCATTTACAGTTTCCACGCAAACCATTCTTCTCCACTCTTTATCAGCTCCCATGTCTCCCATTGATGATGCCTTTTTCTCCCATGGAGTCCAAATTACAGTTGAATTACTATTTGACTTCTTAATAGAAATTACTCGCCTCAAGCCATCGTCATTTATATAACAATCATTACTTGTATTCATATAAACTTTATCGAACTCTCCATTGAGTTGAATTTCTGAATTCTCTATTCCTTTTTTAAAATCTAATACTTTGTCTGTATAAACAGCATTTTCTAACCCAGAGATTCTAATATTTTCTATATCAGAAATGTGGAAGTACGTATGAAACCCCTCGGATATTATGAATGGAAACTGAGACTTGTTTGATGTCGTTAAACTTAAGCTTAAAGTTTCTCCAACTACAATCGTTAAATCCAACTGAAATTCATAAGTTAGTTGTTTTTTTACCACCTCTGTTGGAAGCATTCTAAGTGATAATTTAGTCGATCCGTTTTTCAAATCTTCCGTCGCAATTAACTCCCAAGGTATAACTCGAGCAAAGCCGTGAATGCAATAACTATTGTCTGTAGGATGCTGTCCAAACCACGGCCAAATTATAGGTACCCCTCCCCTAATTGAGCGACTTTTTTCAAATTTGGCATTAGATGAAAGCCACAGCACATCATCTTTTATATTCTTTGGTATCCACTTTGAAACGTGCGCTCCTTGAAGAAAAATTTCAGCGGTTGCAAGATTATTATTAATACTTAAAAATTCTAGATTATTTCTTTTTTCTATCTTTATATTTTTTGAGTTAAGCATATTGTTATTTTTTTAGTTGATTTAAATCTCGAACAGCACCATGTGCTGCACTTGTTGTCATTAAAGCATACGCCTCTAAAGCTTTAGAAATTTTTCTTTCTCTTTTTTTTGGCTTCCAAGCATCAGGCCCGCGCAGCTCCATTGATTCTCTTCGTTTCTTTAACTCATCATCAGATATTTTTAAATTTATCGATCTATTTGGAATATTTATTTCAATTTCATCATTTTCCTGAACCAGGCCTATCGCTCCCCCTTCAGCAGCTTCTGGTGACACGTGTCCAATACTTAAACCAGATGTTCCACCTGAAAATCTACCATCTGTTAGAAGTGCGCAATCTTTTCCAAGCCCTTTGGATTTTAGATACGAAGTTGGATAAAGCATTTCTTGCATTCCAGGTCCGCCTTTTGGTCCTTCATAAATAATTAATACAATATCCCCCTTGGTAATTTCATCTTTGAGAATTGCATTAATTGCTAATTCTTGTGACTCAAATAATCTAACCCTTCCGGAAAATTTATGGATTGACTCGTCTACTCCAGCAGTTTTAACAATACATCCATCTTCAGCGATATTACCAAATAAAACTGCTAGTCCGCCATCCTGACTATAGGCATTGCTTTTATCTCTAATGCAGCCATTTTGGCGATCAGTATCAAGAGAAGGCCATAACTTATTTTGTGAAAATGCCTCTGTTGTCGAAATGCCTCCCGGAGCGGCTCTGTAAAACTCTTTAATGTCCTGATCTTGAGTTGCAATAATGTCATATTTTTTAATTGCCTCTCCAAGAGTGCCTGAATGGATTGTTGAAACATCCTGATGTATTAATTTAGCCCTGTCTAATTCAGCAAGAATTCCATAAACCCCACCTGCTCTATGAACATCTTCCATATGGTATTTGTCAGTCGCAGGTGATACCTTTGCTAAACATGGAACAGATCTTGATATTCTATCTATATCAGACATTTTAAAATCTACCCCCGCCTCTTTAGCAGCAGCTAACAAGTGAAGGACTGTATTGGTTGACCCACCCATCGCCACATCAAGACTCATAGCATTTTCAAATGCTTTTTTCGTTGCAATATTTTGAGGTAAATAGCTCTCTTTATTATTTTCATAATACTCTTTTGTTATCTCTACAATTCTTTTTCCTGCATCAAGAAATAATTTTTTTCTAGCCGTGTGGGTTGCTAATGTTGAGCCATTTCCAGGAAAGCTTAGCCCTAGAGCTTCGGTTAAACAATTCATTGAATTAGCTGTAAACATTCCAGAACAAGAGCCGCATGTTGGGCAAGCAGATCTCTCCAATTGATTTAATTCACTATCCTGAATTTTTATATCAGCAGAAGCAACCATAGGGTTAACTAAATCTATTTTTATTTCTTTAGAATTCCAATTCACTTTTCCAGCCTCCATTGGGCCGCCGGATACAAATATTGTTGGTATGTTAATCCTAAGAGCTGCCATTAACATTCCAGGAGTTATCTTGTCACAATTTGAAATACACACCATGGCGTCTGCACAATGAGCATTTACCATATATTCCACTGAGTCGGCAATCAAATCTCTACTTGGTAAGCTATACAACATCCCGTCATGACCCATTGCAATACCATCATCTACAGCGATTGTATTAAATTCCTTAGCTACCCCACCACTTTTTTCAATCTCTCTTGCAACCAATTGTCCTAGATCTTTCAAATGAACATGCCCTGGCACAAACTGGGTGAAGGAATTAACAACAGCAATAATAGGCTTATTGAAATCATCATCTTTCATTCCAGTAGCCCTCCAGAGCGCTCTTGCCCCAGCCTGATTTCTACCTTGAGTTGTTGTATGTGAGCGATATTTTGGCATCTAATAAATTCCTAATTGTTTTAATATATTGTAAAGCTTCATTATAATATGACCATGCTTATACATCCACAAATTGATCCAGTTGCAATAAACCTTGGTCCACTTAAAATTCATTGGTACGGCTTAATGTATTTTTTTTCGTTTATGCTTTTTTTGTTAATAGGAAAAAAAAGGGTACAAAAATCAAAATTTTTGAATTTACAAATTTTTGACGATATCTTTTTCTATGGAGCTTTAGGTGTTATTTTAGGCGGAAGATTTGGATATATTCTTTTTTATCAACCAACCTTTTATTTCAATAACCCTGAAGAAATTTTATCTATATGGAAAGGTGGAATGTCTTTTCATGGTGGTTTGATTGGGGTTATTTTGTCTATATTCTTTGTAGGGAGAAAACATCGAATTGCATGGCTAAAACTTACAGATTTCATAGCGCCATTTGTACCAATTGGATTAGGTTTTGGCCGCTTAGGAAATTTTATTAATCAAGAATTATGGGGTAAACCATCATCCCTTCCATGGTCTGTTGTTTTTCCGAAAATTGATAATCTCTCTAGACACCCTTCGCAATTTTATGAGTTTTTTCTTGAAGGGGTTATTTTATTTATTATTCTTAAATTTTATTCCAAAAAAGAATCAGCAACCGGAAAGGTATCAGGGATCTTTTTAATTTTCTACAGTTTATTTAGATTTATCGTAGAATTTTTTCGTGAACCTGACAGTTTTTTAGGTTTTTTATTTTTTCATCTAACAATGGGACAAATTCTTTGTATTCCAATGTTAATCGCTGGGTTAATACTATTTTCCACTAACAGCAGCGATTAATTCTATTCCACTTTTTATCTAGTTTGTCCAAATAGAACTCTTTTCTATTTAATCTATTCTTAGTCTTTGTGTTTTGAACGTATTCTTCATAAGCATTATCACCAGTAATAGTTCTAATAAACTTCACTATTTCTTTAAATTTTTTTAATAAATTTCTTTTCATTAAAAAACCATTTCATTGAATCTAAAAATACAATCCACATTATTACCAATAGAAAGATAGTTATTCCAGCATCTATATATAAATTTGTGATTAGCTGGTTGAGTTTAAAGGAATCAGCCGCCTCAATTAGATTTTTTTGACTTTCCAAAAAGTTAGCATTTGCTATAAATCCAATGCGAACGTCATTGCTGAATAATTTTTCAAATGAAGCTGTTGTGGTTATTAGCAGCAACCATGTTAATGGCATTAAAGTTACTAAAGCATAAATCTTTTTCCTATATTTTAATATCATCGTTGTTACTAAACAAAGCGCAATTGCTGCTAACATTTGATTAGCAATACCAAAAAGGGGCCATAAAATATTTACGCCTCCACTCGGATCGATTACCCCAATATACAAAAAATATCCCCAACAAAATACAACAATAAAACTCGCAATGACATTCGAATAGATTGATTTATGACTTCCTAGTTTTTCTGAGAAATTACTAAAAATATCCTGGAGCATGAATCTCCCAACCCTCGTTCCAGCATCCAAAGTAGTCAGAATAAAAACTGCCTCAAACATAATTGCAAAGTGATACCAAATAGATAGTAAATGTTTGCCGAAAACATTAGAAAAAATAGTCGCCATGCCAATAGCTAATGAAGGAGCTCCGCCTGTCCTAGAGAGTAAAGTGCTCTCCCCAACATCTTTAGCTAAATTATTCATATCTTCAACTGTGACTTGAAAACCCCAGCTATTGATTGTTTGAATTGCTTCATGAATATTATTCCCGATTAATCCAGCAGGGCTGTTTATTGCAAAGAAAACACCTGGTTCCAGTACGCATGCAGCCACCATAGCCATGATAGCTACAAAACTTTCCAGCAACATCCCTCCATAACCTATCATGGGTATATATTTTTCATTTTCTATCAATTTCGGAGTTGTGCCAGATGAAATCAATGCATGAAATCCTGAAATGGCTCCACATGCAATTGTAATAAATACAAAAGGAAATAAACTACCTCCAAAAATTGGGCCTCCACCATCCACAAACTGAGTGATTGCTGGCATATTAATATCAGGTTTTAGGAGAATGATTGAAATTGCCAAGAAAAAAATGGTACCCAGTTTAACAAAGGTAGATAGGTAATCTCTGGGCGCTAATAGCAACCAGACAGGAAGTACGGCAGCAAAAAATCCATAAATGATAATAGTCCAGGCCAAAAACAATCCATCATGATCAAACAATCTGCTCAAGGTTTCTGATTTTGCAATCTCACCTCCATAATAAACAGCCAAAAGTAACAAAGAAATACCGATCATAGTTCCCTCAATTACTTTTCCTGGTCTTATAGATTTGAGAAAAATTCCAACAATCATTGCAATTGGAATTGTTGCTGCAACGGTTGATGTTGCCCAAGGACTGTGTTTCATTGCGTTTACCACAACAAGGCCTAGCACAGCTATCAAGATAATCATAATAACAAAAGTACCAATCTGAGATGCAGTTCCTGCCAAAAGACCCATCTCTTCTTTTGCCATCTGTCCCAAACTTTTGCCATCTTTCCTAACTGAAAAAAATAAAACACTCATATCTTGAACAGCTCCACCAATTACAGCTCCAACAAGAATCCATATAGTTCCTGGCAGATAACCAAATTGTGCAGCTAAAGTTGGTCCAACTAATGGACCTGGGCCTGCAATTGCTGCAAAGTGATGACCAAAAACAATCCATTTATCAGTAGGGATAAAATCTTTACCATTGCTTAGCCTGTATGCGGGGGTCTTTTTACTTTGATTTAATACGAAAACTTTTGTTGAAATCCACGCTGCATAAAATCGATAAGCGATCAGATATATACAAACCGCAGCAGTGATAAACCAAATAGCATTTATTGCTTCATTTCTCGATAGCGCAATAATTGAAAACGCATAAGCGCCAAGTATTGCGATAGCAAGCCATAGTATTTTTTTCATAAATTAATTATAACGACATCTTTCTAGAAAGAAAGATTATAAGCAATCTAAAAACTTTAATGGTTTGATATAATTGAAGAATGAAAAAAATACTATTGGGTGTTACTGGTGGGATAGCGGCATATAAGGCTGTTGAGCTTTGTAGCATCCTTAAAAAATCCAATATTGATCTTCAGGTTGTGATGACAAAATCTGCACAAGAGTTTGTTACGCCCCTAACTTTTCAGGCAATATCAGGTAATCCCGTGCTTACTGAGCTATGGGATAAAAATTCAAACAATGGAATTGATCATATTAATTTAAGTCGAGCAGCAGATCTCATCGTTATCGCTCCAACTACAGCAAATTTTATTGCAAAATTAAGCTATGGATTAGCCGATGATCTCTTATCTAGTATTTGTTTAGGAAGAAATTGTCCTCTTCTCATTTGTCCTTCCATGAATACAGAAATGTATATGAACGCATCAACACAAAGAAATATAAACCAACTTAAAAATGATGGCGTTCATTTAATTGGGCCTGAATTTGGGATGCAAGCTTGTGGAGAAACCGGTCCAGGTAGAATGACAGAGCCTGAAGATATTTTTCAAGAAATTGAAAAAATGCTTTTACCTCCATCATTAAAGAACATAAATATCTTGATATCTGCTGGAGCCACATTAGAAAAAATTGATGATGCTCGAGCAATAACAAACCTTAGCTCAGGAAAAATGGGTATTGCTATAGCGAATCAAGCATGGAAACTTGGCGCGAATGTCACACTTATAAAGGCTGCGACCAATGTTGTTCCTTATGCCAAGATAAAAACTATAAATGCTTTTTCTCATGAGGATATGCAAAATGCAATAACAGAAGAAATAAAAAAAAATAATATTTTTATAAGCGTAGCTGCAGTATCTGACTATTCTCCAATCCCAAAAATAGGAAAAATTAAAAAAAATGAAAAAGAGCTTCACCTTTCACTAACTAGAAACATTGATATCTTAGGTACTGTCAAATCGACTTATCCAAAGGTATTTTGTGTTGGATTTGCTGCTGAAAGTGAAAATATTGCTGAGTATGCGAAAAAAAAATTAATTGCGAAAAATATTGATCTAATAATTGGAAATGAAATTAATGAAACAATGGGTCAAGATGAAGCTGAAGTTATAATTCTATCTAAAACAAAAGAAACGAAATTTAACAGAATGCCAAAAAATGTTTTAGCATATAATATACTTCAAGAGATTCATAAAACTTATAAAGAATTCCATGGCAATTGAAATAGACTTAAAAATTATCAATGAAAATATCAAAAATCATATCCCAGAGTATGCATCAATAGGATCTGCCGGGTTAGACTTAAGAGCCTGCATTGAACACGTAAAAGTTTTAAAACCAGGAGAGACATTTCTCATTCCAACAGGTATTGCAATTTATATTAAAGATCCAAAATATGCAGGTTTTATTCTGCCGCGCTCTGGTCTTGGGCATAAGCATGGTATAGTTTTAGGTAATTTAGTGGGTCTTATAGATTCGGATTATCAAGGTGAATTGCTCGTTTCTTGTTGGAATAGAAGCGAAAATGAATTTTTGATAAACCCTCTTGAACGTATTGCTCAGCTTGTTATTGTCCCTGTAGAGCAAGCAAAATTTAATATTGTTGAAAACTTTACCGAGACTGAGCGCGGATCTGGTGGTTTCGGAAGTACTGGCAAAAGTTAAAAAACACTGGTAAAATACCCCTCTTTTTTTGAATTATTGGAATCACTATGGCTAAACAATGTCAAGTAACAGGAAAAAAACCGGTTAGCGGTAATAATGTGTCTCATGCGCACAATAAAACAAAGCGTCGCTTCATGCCTAACTTACAAAATAAAAAGTTTTGGGTTGAAAGTGAAAACCGTTGGATTTCCCTAAAAATAACTAGTGCAGCTCTAAGAACAATTGACAAACTTGGAATTGATGCTGTAATTGCTAAAATGAAAGCTGAAGGTAAAAAAGTATGAGAGAAAAGATAAAGCTAGAATCAACTGCTGGTACTGGACATTTTTATACAACCACAAAAAACAAAAAAACCATGCCTGACAAAATGGAAATCAAAAAGTTTGATCCAAAGGCTCGTAAGCACGTAATCTACAAAGAAAATAAAATTAAATAATTTTTATTTTTTCTGGTTTATTAATTCAACTGTTCTGTAAGGGTAAGGTATTTCAATACCTTCCTCTTGAAAGCTTTTCCAAATTTTTCTATATATATCTGATTTAAGCTCCCAAGATCCCTCTTCTGGATCCAAAATATAAAAAGATAATTTCAAATCAATTCCACTTTCCCCAAAACCCATTAAGTAAACTTTTGGAGCCGGATCTTTTAATACTCTTTTTTCTTTTTTTGCAGCTTCTAGCATAATCTCAAATGCTTTATCAACAGAGGATTTATAACCAATTTGAACTTCAGCAGTAATCCTTGCTTTTCTGTCTGTAAAAGAATGATTGATAATATTTTCAGAAATTAACTTTTCATTCGGAATAATTACCTCTACCCCATCTAATTTTCTTAAAACTGTATATCGAGATCTAATAAGCGTTACTACGCCATAATGTTCTCCGATCATCAAAATATCACCTATATGTATAGACTTATCGATTAAGATGATAAAGCCTGAAATATAATTACTCGCAATATTTTGCAATCCAAAAGCTAAACCAACACCTAAAGCTCCTCCAAGAACGTTCAAGAACGTCAGATTAACTCCTATTGATGATAGAGAAATAACCACGGCAAGAAAATATAAAAATATTCTTAAAACTTTCCCAAACATAACCTTTGAGTTCATATCGAGCTGCTCTGACTTCATTAACTTATTTTCGATATATTTAGCAAATGTCATCGCAATTAAGATTGCTAAAAATATTGCAAACACAGCTTGCATAAGAATCAATAAAGATAAATTTTGAGTTCCAACTTTAAAACTAATATCGTTAAGCAAATCTATAAACTCTGGTAGTATTCCGAAGATATACAAAGTTACCATTACCCAAATAATAGTTGCTATCAAATTTTCTAGAGCATTGATCCAAGGCCTAGCAGGTAAAATATATCTAACAAAATAAACCGATAATCTAATTAAAACCATCGCAAAAAATATTTTTTGTGCAACACCTAAATATTTTTCTTCATAGAAAAAACTAAGTGGATACTGAGCCAAACCTATAATACAGATAACAACGACTGGGAATGTAACTCTCGTTAGTCCATTTACAAATAAATGATTTTTTTTACCGGAGTGTTTTTTTAAAAAACTTTTAAAGCTGCTATTTGTAAAATAAGAAATTCCAATAGCCAAAAAGACAACAAAAAGCTGTGCTAAAAAGTTTACATTTAAAAAATTTTCAAATTTTACTAAGTCTAAAAAATTCATTTTTTACAATAAAATCAAAGTTGCTAAACCAAGAAATATAAAAAAACCTCCGCTATCTGTCATAGCAGTTATTAGTACGCTTGACCCCACCGCCGGATCTTTTCCATATTTACTCATTATAAATGGTATTGCTACCCCCATAGTTGCAGCTAGTATTAAATTTAAAGTCATTGCAACTGTCATCACCATTCCTAAATTTAAATTATCATAAAGACAGTATGCAAAAAATCCAATAACACCGCCCCATACCAAACCATTTAATATTGCCACGCCAATTTCTTTTGCTAACAGTCCTTTGAGGTTTACAGAGGTTATTTGTCCAAGCGCAATCGCTCTAACAATCATTGTTGTTGTTTGGTTACCAGAATTTCCACCAATGCCTGCCACAATTGGCATTAAAGCTGCCAATGCAACTACTTTTTCAATTGAGTCTTCAAAAATACCAATTACTCGAGAAGCTATAAAAGCAGTAATTAAATTAATTGCTAACCAAGCCCATCTATTCTGAACCGATTTCCATATCGATGAAAAAATATCCTCTTCTTCTCTTAATCCGGCCATTGATAGTTGGGAGCTATCTGATTCTTCTCTAATATAATCCATAACTTCATCAACAGTAATTCTACCCACAAGTTTTTGCGCTTCATTGACAACAGGTGCTGTAACCAAATCGTATCTTTCAAATGCTTTTGCTGCTTCAGTTGCTTCATCATCAGGTCTGAATAATACTGCTTCCTTTGCCATTACATCACTTACTAAGATATCGGGCTCATTAACAACAATTCTTTTAAGAGGTAGAACACCAAGAAGTTTTTGCGCCCTGTTAACAACAAATAATTTATCAGTCAGCACTGGTAATTTTTTTATTTTACGCAAATATCTCAAAGCAACTTCAAGCGTAATATCCTCTCGAATCGTAACAATATCAAAATCCATTAGTGCTCCAACTTGATCCTCTGGATAAGATAATGCTGATTCAAGCCTAACTCGGTTATTTACATCTAAACTATCTAAAAGATCCTGTAAGACATCTTCCGGCAAATCGGCTGCAATATCAGCGATCTCATCAGTATCTAAATGTTCAGCAGCAGCTAAAAGTTCTGTACTATCCATTTCAGCAATAAGCGTTTGGCGAACACTATCAGAAACTTCAAGTAAAATATCACCGTCACGTTCTGTTTTTACAAGGTCCCAAACAACTAATCTTTCATCAAGAGGAAGAGCTTCTAAAATATATGCTACGTCTGCGGGGTGAATAGAATTTAGCATCTTTCTAAGTTTTGAAAGATTTTGTTTATGAACTAAATTTTTAATAATTTTTTGCTTAGGCATATCTTGTTTATCAACAAGATTTTCTACAATCTTGCTTTTATCAAGCAGATTGTTTACCTCGTCCAAAAGCTTAGTTAAATTTTCTTTTTGATTTTTGTCCATATCTTCCCCATATTACATTATGAGTTATTTATTTAAATACTCAAAACAAAAAAAAAGCCGGCTAACCCGGCTTTTTAAAAAACAAAGTTAAATTATTTTTTCTCAGCTGCTGGTTTAGCTGCTTTTTTCTCAGCTGCTGGTTTAGCT
>CAYVOQ010000013.1:0-29721 GCA_964453595.1 uncultured Methylobacillus sp.
CGAATTTGGTGGGTTTTTCCAGTCAGAAGCTCAACATCAATCAAAGATAAATTGCTAACGTGTTTAACAAGACTGAAAATTGATTGGGAGGTTTTTCCATCAGCACTTTTTTTAACAATCTGCTGCCCGTCTCTTGCCGTAACTTTTTTTAGATTCATCTCTACTTTTATTCTAGCTTTCAGCCACTTTCCTTTAACCAAAGTTAAATATTTCTTTTTGATTTTTTTATTTCTAAATAGCTCTTGTAAGCTTCTTAACGCCGATCTTTTTTTTGCAACCAATATTAAACCTGATGTGTTTTTATCAAGCCTATGTACTAACTCCAAATAACGCAAATCATCTCTCTCAACCCTCAGTGATTCAATCAGGCCCATACTAATTCCGCTACCCCCATGGGAGGCAATGCCTTCTGGCTTATTAATAATTAAAAACCAATCATCCTCATAAGCAATATTATTTTTAATTCTTAAATTTTTAGAGGTATTTTTTGTTTCAATTAAATTTAATTTTAAAGGGGGTACCCTCACCTGGTCCTCTAAATTTAATTTGTATTCAGCTTTAACCCTCTTCTTATTTACCCTCACCTCACCACTTCTAATAATTTTGTAGATATGGCTTTTTGGCACATTTTTAATTTTTTTAATTAAAAAATTATCTATTCTTTGACCCACATAATCTTCATCAACTTTAATCAACTTAACTTCTTGATTTATCATAAATTTTTGTTTTCTTTTTGCTAATTATCAAATATACTTGAGCAGTAAAATTTATCAATAAACATTATTACATGTACTGAGAATTACTGAGAATTGATAAATACTATAGAACATAATTTTTATTTACCATACAAAAAAAGTTACTAGAGTAAATAAAAATAAAATTAAAACAATTAAAGATTTTTGTATAAAGAATAATCACAATATTTCTAAAATAAATTTTTAGATTTTGTATCTTTATCAGAGTCTTCCTTACTTTGGAGATATGATAATGAAGCGCATGCTTATCAATGCGACACAACCTGAAGAGGTACGTGTTGCCATAATTAATGAAAACAACACCATTGAAGACCTAGATTACGAAAAAAACTCAATCGAGCAAAGAAAAAGCAATATTTATAAAGGCGTTATAACAAGAGTTGAGCCATCACTTGAAGCTGCGTTTGTTAACTATGGCGTAGAAAGACACGGTTTTCTTCCTTTTAAAGAAATTGCTCCAGAATTTTATTCTAAAAAAACTCGAAAAAAAAACTTAGCCATTGCTGACGTTCTTGAAGAGGGTCAGGAAGTTGTTGTCCAAGTTTCTAAAGAAGAAAGAGGAAATAAAGGTGCCGCTCTAACCACCTACCTTTCTCTTGCTGGCCGTTATATTGTCCTAATGCCAAATAGCTCAGAAAGTGGTGGTATATCGCGAAGAATTGAGGGGGAAGAAAGATCAAACTTTAAAGAAGTTTTATCTCAGCTTAAAAT
The DNA here is from genome assembly GCA_964453595.1 of uncultured Methylobacillus sp. Taxonomy (GTDB): domain Bacteria; phylum Pseudomonadota; class Gammaproteobacteria; order Burkholderiales; family Methylophilaceae; genus BACL14. The sequence goes on from CAYVOQ010000013.1 coordinate 1,467, forward strand.
AAAAAAAGGCATGAGTGTTATTGGTCGAACGGCTGGTATTGGCTCATCTGTGGAAGAAATTCAATGGGATCTTGATTATCTTACTCATCTTTGGGATGCAATTACCGGTGCGACCGGCAGTCAAGATGCACCATTTCTTATTTACCAAGAAAGTAATTTAGTAATACGCGCAATACGAGATTACTTTCAACCCGAAATCGAAGAAATCATTATTGATAATGAAAGCATCTATGATCAAGCTCTGCAATTCATGAATCATGTAATGCCTGATTATGCCAAAAGGGTTCAACATTACACTGACAGCACATCATTGTTTACAAAATTTAACATTGAAAATCAAATCGAATCTGCATTTCTTCGTGAAGTTTCTCTCCCATCAGGTGGGGTGATCGTTATTGATCATACTGAAGCATTAGTATCAATTGATGTTAACTCTAGCCGTTCAACAAGAGGTAGAGATATAGAAAATACTGCATTTAGTACCAATACAGAGGCAGCAATAGAAATCGCAAAACAACTAAGACTCAGAGATATTGGTGGGTTAATTGTAATTGACTTTATTGATATGGAAAGCACAAAGCATCAAAAAGAAGTTGAAGATACATTAAGAGATGCTCTTAAACATGATAAAGCAAGAATTCAATTTACAAGAATCTCAAGGTTTGGCTTGCTTGAACTATCGAGACAGAGGCTTAGACCAAGCATAGGAGAATCAAGCAATGCTCAATGTCCTAAGTGTAATGGCACAGGACGAGTGAGAGATTACCAATCTTCTGCGCTTCATATCATGAGAATGATTCAGGCTGAAAGTAATAAAAAGGATGCTTCTGTCATAACTGTTCAAGTTCCTATTGAAATAGCAACATACTTACTGAATGAAAAAAGAGCGTTAATTAATGAACTTGAAAGTAGCTCTAATAATAAAATTATTATAGTAGCTAATCGATACATTGATGTCCCACAATACAAGTTAACGTCTTCTAGTCAAAACAATACAAAAAATCCAAGCTTTGCAGAAGTTGAAATCCCTGATGATATGCCAGAGCAAAATAATACTAACAACAAACCACTCAACAAAATGGAGCCGGCTGTAAAAGGGATAGTACCTTCTAAAAAAGGAAAAAAACCTTCAAAAAGCAAATCATTATTAGGGTTTTTTAAAGGTTTGATTGCTAATGAAGAAGAAAATGAAACTAGTAAAGACATAGATCAGGATATACAAGGTCAAGATAGCCAAGAATCAAATGAGAATGATTACAGAAAAAATCGAAATCGCAATAGAAATCGCAATAGAAATCGCAATAGAAATCGCAAATCAAACTATGAAAAAGATACAGATAATAGCAGAGAAACATCTAATGACCAGAGTATAAAAGCAGATGATAAAAACATCCCTAAGCAAACAGAAAAAGTTGTCAAGACTGAAAAACCAAAACAACCAGCGCAAAGAAAAAAACAGCCTGAGTTGGCAGATATTGATTTAAATTCAGTTGGACTTCAATTAGTTGAAACAACTGTAGCGAAAACAAAAAGTACTGAAAAAGAAAAAGTAACAGCCAAAAAGCCCAGTCGAAAAAAAGCTAATTGGCAAAAGAAAGAAGTAAGCGATAATAAAAAAGATAAAATGATTATGGTTGAAACAAAGACTGCTACAAACGCAAAAAAAGCAGTCAATTCAAAATCAAAAAAGACGACTAAAAAAGAAAGCGCTTAAATAATATCCAATAAATAAAGAAACTAAAGTGATAAGCGAATGATTAATGAAGTACAGGACACCACTTAATATCATTCGCTCATTCAAGAATCTGAAAATCTCAGATGCAAATGATGAGTAGGTAGTCAAGCTACCAAGAAAGCCAACAACAAGAGCTGTTTTCATTTCGGGTGATATTATTTCAGAATTAGCTGTAATTTGAATCAATATACCTATTAAAAAGCTACCAATAACATTCACAATCAAAACACCAGATATCATTGCAAATTGAAATGGAATAAGGGTAACAATTACCCACCTAAGGCTTACGCCTAAAATTGAAAAAAGAGCAAGCAATGAGAACTGTTTCATAATTACATCTTTAGAAAATTATCACGATAGAATCTCAACTCTTCTATAGACTCTCTAACATCTTCTAAAGCTTCGTGCTTAGCCTGCTTTTTAAAAGATTTTATTAGCTCAGGCTTCCAACGCTTTGTTAGCTCTTTAAAAACACTCACATCTAGATTTCTATAGTGAAAGTAGCTCTCTAAAAGAGGCATATAATTAGCCATAAACCTTCGATCTTGGCATATCGAATTACCGCACATTGGAGATTTATTTTTATCAACAAATTGGCCTAAAAAGTTAACTAACTCTAATTCTACAAATGCTTCATCATGATTTGAAAGTCTAACTTTTTCAGTTAGTCCAGACTTTTTATGAGTGTTGGTATTCCACTCATCCATCGAATTCATAATTGATGAGTCTTGATGTATCACATAGACGGGCGCTTCTTTTATTATCTCTAAATAAGGGGTTGTTACAATTATTGCAACTTCAATAATTCTATCTTTAACAGGATCAAGCCCTGTCATTTCCATATCAATCCATATTAAATTATTGTTGTCTTTGCTCATGATTAGTATTAATTTTATTTAAATTTATTATTTTTATAACTTTAACATTTGTTTTGTTTTAAAATGCTTTTTTAATATTTTTTTTACAACAAATGACTGCAGAAAATTTTAAAATAATTTTTCTAGGATTACTTTTTTTTTCCACTTTAGTAGAGGTATATTTATCTTTACGACAAATCAATTCGGTAGAATCCAACCGAAATAATATACCTACTGCCTTTAGGGCCATTATCAAAAAAAAGGATCATCAAAAAGCTGCTGGATATACGCATGAAAAATCAAAATTAAACATAATAAATTTTATTTTTCAAGCTGCTTTTGTTTATTTCTTAACAATTGGCGGTGGCATTAACTATCTTTACCAATTTTTAAACGCTCACCTAAATCCAAACACAAGTAGTTTTGGCGTAGCTCTAATTTTCTTGCTTTTAATCATTAGCAGCATTGTTGATATTCCTTTCAATCTCTTCAGGATTTTTAGAATTGATGCAAAGTTTGGTTTTAATAAAATGAATCTACTTCTCTACTTAACTGACTTATTGAAGCAATCATTAATTTCCATAGTTTTTATGATTCCTCTTTTGTATATTTCACTTTGGATCTTTCAAAGTCTGGGAGAATTCTGGTGGATTTGGCTATGGTTTTTTATATCATTTTTTAATATTTTAATGTTAATTATCTATCCATTATTTATTGCTCCATTATTCAATAAATTTAAACCTTTAGACAATAAAAAAACAATTAGCGAGATTGAAACGCTAATGAAAAAATGTGGATTTGAATCCAAAGGTTTGTATGTAATGAACGGATCAATTCGAAGCACACATGGGAATGCCTATTTCACAGGATTTGGAAAAGCTAAAAGAATTGTTTTCTTTGATACGCTGCTTAAAAGATTAAATATCAATGAAATCAAAGCGGTTCTGGCTCATGAGTTAGGTCACTTCGCACATAATCATGTGAAAAAAAGGATTGCTATTATTTTATTGATCTCTTTTTTAGGTTTATTTCTATTAGATTACCTAAAAAATCAAGACTGGTTTTATTTTGGCCTCGGTCTTAATTATCAAAGCGATGCTACAGCCTTAATAGCTTTTTTTATTTTTACACCTTATATAATGTTTTTTATAAAACCAATATTATCTTTTTACTCTCGACAAAATGAGTATGAGGCTGATCGATATGCCTGCAAATATTCATCAGCTAAATATCTTAAAGACTCTCTTATTAAACTATATCGAGATAATGCAGCAACTCTAACCCCAGACCCATTATATTCTGCTTTCTACGATAGTCACCCTTCCGCAATTAATAGAATTAATGCCTTAAAATAAATGATTATTACAACCAAACTAGAGTTTGATGCAGGACATAGAATTCCAAACCACAAAAGTGAATGCAGGAACCTACATGGTCATCGCTATATACTTGAAGTATCAATAAGTGGAGAAATTATTAATGATAATACTCAGTCTGAGTATGGTATGGTGCTTGACTTTAAAGATGTTAAGTCACTTTTAAAGAAAACTATAATTGAGTCTTGGGATCATGCTTTCCTAGTCTTCAAAGAAGATAAAGAGGTTTTAAATTTTTTGAATAGCCTTCATGACCATAAAACAGTCATTCTAGACAAGGTTCCTACGGCTGAAAATTTAGCAATAATTGCTAAAAATATACTTGATCACGAAATAAAAGCTCAATACGGTGAAAAATTAACTATTAAAAAAATAAAGCTTTTTGAAACGCCAAATAATTGGGCAGAGATTAACGCTTAATTAATTTTTATTTTTTCAACATATTCTTGATGCAATTTAAGCTCATTAGCGTTTGCTTTCATTACCGGAATCTTTTTGTAATCTGCAGAGGTTAATAATGTATTGTTGTGGCTTTTTTCAGCAAAATTCATCTCTAAAGCCTCCTGCCCCCTAGTCATTCCAACATAGACCTCAGCAAGCAACCTAGAATCAAGTAAGGCGCCATGTAATGAGCGTTCTGAATTATCAACACCGTAAGCTTTACATAAAGCATCTAAACTATTTCTTTGTCCAGGCCTCATTGATCTTGCGATAACCAACGAATCAATTACACCTTCTACAAAAGTATCAACAGTTTGATAACCAATTAATTCAAGCTCAACGTTTAAAAAACCAAGATCAAATGGTGCATTATGAATAACAAGCTCCGAACCTTTAATAAAAGTAATAAAATCGTTTGCAATGTCCTTAAAAAGAGGTTTGTCGGAAAGAAATTCAAGAGTAAGTCCATGAACCTCTTGAGCAGCTTCGTCAATCTCTCTCATAGGGTTTAGGTATACATGAAATTGGTTATCTGTAACTTGACGGTTTAACATCTCAACAGCCGCAATTTCAATGATTTTATGTCCGGACTTAGGATCCAAACCGGTTGTTTCAGTATCAAGAAAAATTTGTCTCATAATGCCTTTTGTGCAGCCAAGTTTGCTAATTCATCAACACGATTGTTAAACAGATCATCGCTATGGCCTTTAACCCAATTCCAATTTACATTCATCGATAAATTTAGAGAATCTAGAACCTTCCATAAATCCATATTTTTAACAGGTTTTTTTGCAGCTGTTTTCCATGAATTACTTTTCCATTTCGTGATCCATGAACTAATACCATCCATAACATATTTAGAATCTGTACAAACAGTAATATTTTTATAATTATTTTTTGCAGCATATGACAAAGCCTCTATTGCCGCCATCATTTCCATTCTATTATTTGTAGTATTAAGCTCAGAACCTGAGGCCTCATAGATTACCTTAGCATCATTTAAGTACAGAAAAGCCCAGCCTCCAGGACCTGGATTTCCTATACAAGATCCATCTGTATAAAACAATAATTCATTCATTATAAGATTTTAACAGTATTTCTATGCTTAGATTTGCTCCAATTAGGCTTAATTGGCGTTAAAGTTGAAATTTTTTTTCGAGCAACAATAACATACAAATTAGCTAATAAAGGAAACCATCTATCTCCAATTTTATTCCAATTTGCAGATACTTTTGTCGTTTTAAAAAAAGGATGGTAATGAAAAAATTTACCATTAACAATTTCGAAGTTATTTTCAATTAACCTCCCCTGAAATGAAGAAAAACTCTCAAAATTATCATTCCATGGGTATTTTTCATTAATCGAAAAAAATGATTTAAGGCCAGCAAGGCTGTAGGGATTAAAACTAATAAAGACACAATAGCCATGAGGTATTAAAGCACGATAAAACTCTTTAAAAATATTTGAATTTTCAAAGTTTTGATGCACTGCTAAAAAACAATCAATTGAATCATTATCAAATGGAAGGAAACATTCATCAAAAAGAATATCTTCATTTTGATTGGTTTTTGATCTAAATCTAAGATTAGAAATAAAATTTTTTTTGAGCCCGGTTTGAACAATGTGGTACCCAAAAATATTGTCAAAAAGACCATCAACAATATTTTGTTCATATTGAATTAAATTTTTACCACTTTTTGTATCAAACCAATTCATCTTTACAGATTATAATAACAATCATGAAAATAGAGGCAATTAAATCATTCGAAGATAACTATATCTGGATTATTCATGATAACAATCAAGCTGTAGTGATCGATCCGGGGGATTCAGAGCCTGTAATTAGTTTTATTAAGAAAAATAATACTCCGCTGAATACTATACTTATTACACATCATCACAATGACCATACAGGTGGAGTATTAGATTTAGTAAAAAAATATAATTGTAATGTTTATGCGCCGCTGAATTCAAGTTATAAATTCCAATTTTCAGCCGCTAAGGAAGGTGATCAAATATCACTCTTAGACGATAAACTATTACTAAATGTTCTTGAAACTCCAGGGCATACACTTGACCATATTATTTACTTCAATCAAGAAATAATATTTGTTGGAGATACATTATTTCATTACGGTTGCGGAAGAGTATTTGAAGGTACAAACGAAATGCTTTTTAATTCACTCAAAAAAATAAAACAACTTGAAAATAAAGCAAATGTGTATTGTGCTCACGAATACACAAAAAACAATTTAAAATTTTTGGTAAAACAATTTCCTAACAATCAACATTACAAAGAAAAACTAGACATAATTAATAAAATCAATATAACTATCCCATTTTGCTTGGATAATGAGATAAAATTAAATCCCTTTCTGACAAATAACTTATCAGATTTTATTAACTTACGTAACGCAAAAAATCAATTCTAATGTATAAAAAAATCAGCAAACTCATCACTTTTATCACTTTATTGTTCACTTGCGTATTGTTATTTGCAAATCAAGCTTCTACTGAAAATATTCGAGGTGAATCGATAGAATTTATCGACAACATTAATAGCTTAAGCAACATAACAAATAATCCAGAACACGCTCTAGAAGAACCAAAAAGTCTTTGGAAGCGAATTGAAGCAGGTTTTAAGCTTGAAAATCAAAACAGCAAAAGAGAACAAGATTACATGAAATGGTATCAATCTAGACCAGAATATGTAGAAAGAATGATAGATCGATCTTCTAAGTATTTATATCATGTTGTTGAAGAGGTCGAAAAAAGAAACATGCCAATGGAAATTGCACTCTTACCAATGATTGAAAGCGCCTACAATCCAGTTGCAAAATCTCGACAAAAGGCTGTTGGTATGTGGCAATTTATTGCCTCTACAGGAAGATTGTATGGTCTTGAACAAGACTGGTGGCAAGATAAGAGAAGAAATGTAATTCAATCAACTAGTGCTGCATTAGATTACCTTGAAAAACTTCATCAAACTTTTGGCTCATGGGAGCTTGCATTAGCTGCATACAATGCAGGAGAAGGGAGAATTAAAAGGGCCATAATAAAAAATACAAAAAGAAAACGAAAAACAGATTATTACTCTTTAGATCTTCCACGCGAAACAAAAAATTATGTGCCTAAACTAATGGCGGTAAAGAAAATTATCATGGAACCAGAAAAGTTTCAGCTTTTTATTCAAAATGTTCCTGATGCACCCTACTTTAAGGTTGTAAATGTTCCTGATGAAATTGATGCTGCAGTTGCAGCAAATATGGCACAAATAAGTCTTGAGGAATTTCAATCGTTAAATCCAGAACATAACCGACCTCTTCTAAAAACAAAATTAAATTCTCAAGATATTCTTTTACCAATTACTGCTATTGAAACATTTAAAGAGAATCTTGAAAAAAATACTAACTCATTAACACAATGGATTATTTACGAGCCTATCAAAGGGGAAAAAGTAAGCCATGTCGCTAAAAAATTTGGTATTGATATAAAGTCACTCACTAAAATAAATCAACTTAGAAGCAACGAAAACTTAAAAAATAAAATTATACTAATTCCAAATTCTCCAGAAGCCCTGGATAATTATCCAATCAACATGGATAGCCTCTATTCATACTCTACGATAGTTACACACAAAGTAAAAAAAGGGGAAACTCTTAGTAAAATTGCATTAATTTACAACATACCACTTAAAGACCTGATGGAATTTAATGAACTTAAAAGCGCAAAAATTATCGTAGGTTCATATATTGATATTCCAAAATAACATGAGTAAAGTTTTCCTTATATTTTTATTTCCACTCTTAATTTCCTGTACAGAAAACAAAAACAACCAACCCAAAAACTACGAGGGATATTTCCAGAAAGAATATGGGGGAACTCTAAAAAATGCAATGGTTGGTGAACCAAATAATCTTATTGCAATGATTGCGGGTGACAGCGCCTCCTCCGCTATTGCAGGAAAGATTTTTAATACTCTGTTAACGTATGATGAAAATCTAAATCTAACTGGAGAAATTGCACAGCATTGGGAGCTATCAACTGACAAAAAAACAATAACATTTCATCTAAACAGTAAGATGCGCTGGGCAGACTCTATGCCTCTAACCTGCAAAGATGTTGAGTATACATGGAAAGTTGTAACCAACCCAGAAACTAGAACACCTTACGGCTCTGATTATCAACTAGTCAAAAAAGCAGAATGTAAGGATGACCAGACTTTTGTTATAAGTTACGAGGAGCCATATGCCCCTGCATTAGATACGTGGGCCACACTTCATATACTGCCAAAACATTTACTTAAAAATGAAGATATAAATAATACCTTTTTTTCAAGAAATCCAACCGGATCTAGTTATTACAGTCTAAAAGAATGGGTTCCTGGGCAATTCCTGCAATTGGAGACAAATGAAAATTCAATTATGGGAAAACCTTTTATTAAAAAAATGACATCAAGAATTATCCCTGACTTATCATCACAGTTTATGGAGCTCTCAGCAGAAAACCTAGACTTTATGTCAATTAATCCAATTCAGTATAAACGAATTTTTCCTGAAAGAAGAGATCTTAATATTAACTATCAATTAAATAAAGAACTAGGTAATGGATATACCTATTTTGGATTTAATTTGCAAAAAAAACCTTTTGACAATATTAATATCAGAAAAGCTATTGATTTAGCTATAAACAAACAAGAGATTATTGATGGGGTTTTGTTGGGCCTGGGTTTTGAAATTACAAGTCCATACAAGCCTGAAACATTTTGGTATAACAACAATATAAACAAAACAGATTTTAATCCAGTAAAAGCAAAAGAGCTGATAGAGTCAGAGGGTTATAAACTAAATAAAGATAATATCTATTCTAAAAATGGAGAATTACTGAAATTTGAAATCTTGACAAACCAGAATAAACAGAGAGAGATGACGGCTGTTCTAATCCAGCGAAGATTAAAGGAGATTGGGATTGATGTGTCTATAAGAGTTCTAGAATGGGCAAGCTTCATTAACCAGTACATTAAAACTGGTGATTTTGAATCTGTTGTTCTTGGATGGAGTTTATCTCTTGATCCTGATCAGTTTAATATATGGCATTCCACACAAAATGGTCCGGGCCAATTTAACTTTATTAACTATAAAAATAAATATGTAGACAATCTATTAGAAATGGGAAGAAAAGAGCTAGATAGAAAAAAAAGGAAACAAATTTATGATGAATTCTCAAAGATTATTTATGACGAAAAACCAGTAATATTTCTTTATGCTGGTTACGGACTTAATGCTATTCACAAAAGAATAAAAGGGATAAAAAATCCACCACCACCGGCCGGTACTTTTCATTTTATGGAAAAAAATTGGTACATTCCTCATAAATTTACAAGGAATGAAATTAATTAACTATGTTTATATATCTTTTAAAAAGAATTATATGGATGATTCCAATGCTTATTGGAATAAGCTTGATCTCATTTTTTATTATGCACTTAGCGCCAGGAGACATTACCTCAAATGAATCTGCCTTCAATCCTAAAGCTTCTGAGGAATCTAGACAGAAATTAAGAGAGCTATACAATCTCGACAAACCAATAGCAGTGCAGTACGGATTATGGCTAAAAAGAATTGTAAAATTTGATTTTGGGGAATCATTTGCCTCTCATCATCGTCCAGTTTTGTGGGAAAAGAAAGATCAAAATGGAAATATAGTTCCCGGGATGATTCAAAAAGCACTGCCAATTACATTACTCATTAATGTGATTACTTTATTATTAATATTTGTTATCTCAATCCTTTTGGGAACAACAGCTGCAGTATTTAAAAATAAATTACCCGATCGACTGATCACTTTATCTGTTTTTTTGGGATTTGCTATTCCAGGCTTTTGGTTAGCTCTAATGCTAATTTATTGGCTTGGAGTAAATGAACAAATATTACCAATATCAGGTTTGCAATCTCTTAATTATGAACACTTAAGCTCACTTGAAAAATTTATTGATGTAAGCAAGCATCTTATTTTACCTGTTTTGACCTCTTGCCTTTCAGGTCTTGCCGGCATTTCTCTTTTTGTTCGAAACGGAATGCTTGAAGTATTAAATAAGGACTTTATCAATACTGCTCGCGCAAAAGGGGTTAATGAAAAAAAAGTAATCTATTACCATTCACTTAGAAATGCCATACTGCCATTGATTACAATTGTTGGTCTTTCCATTCCGGGGTTGATTGGTGGCTCAGTTATAGCAGAATCAATTTTTGCCATTCCAGGCATGGGTAAACTCTTTTATGATGCTGTTTTAATGAGAGACTTTCCTGTTGTTATGGGTATATTAACGATTGGCTCATTCTTAACTCTTTTTGGAAATTTAATTGCCGACATTAGCTACGCAATTGCAGATCCAAGAGTTAGAAAAGGTCTTATATGATGACTAAAGTAATTAGAAATCCGTTATCTTTAATTGGTTTAGTTATTATCCTCACCATTCTTTGTTTGGCAATATTTGCTCCAATTATTTCAAGTATTGACCCGAATGAAATTAATGTACATTTGATTCTCTTAGGTCCAAGTTTGGAACATTTTATGGGAACAGATGGACTTGGACGAGATGTATTTGCTCGTATGTTATATGGAGCAAGAATATCACTTCTGGTTGGTTTTGTTTCAGTTGGTATCTCAACCATTATTGGCATTATTTTTGGAGCCATTGCTGGCTACTACAGAGGGATTATTGACACTATAATTATGCGCTTTGTTGACGTTATGCTATCAATACCATCGTTTTTTTTAATTTTAGCTGTAATTGCATTTTTAACACCCTCAATATGGAATATTATGATTGTTATTGGTATTACTAGCTGGATGGGAGTTGCAAGACTTGTTCGGGCTGAATTTCTAAGTTTAAGAAGTAGAGATTTTGTTTTAGCTGCCGAGTCATCAGGAGCAACAAATTTTCATATCATTATTAAACATATGCTCCCTAATAGTCTAGGGCCAATTATTGTTAGCTTTGTTTTAGGCGTTGCAAGTGCAGTTTTAGTAGAATCAGGATTGAGTTTTTTAGGTTTAGGTGTACAGGCTCCAACACCCTCTTGGGGCAATATCTTGACTGATGGAAAAGAATATATTCAGTTCGCGTGGTGGCTTTCTTTATTCCCAGGATTAGCTATATTACTTACAGTATTGGGTTATAATCTTTTAGGTGAAGGCTTAAGAGATAGTTTCGATCCAAATAAAGTTTAAGGAAAAATATGTCATTTTTAAAAAATAAAAAAGCATTAATATTAGGAATGTTGAGTGATAGATCCATTGCTTATGGAATTGCAGAATCAATGCATAAACAGGGTGCTGAGCTTGCTTTCACGCATCAAGTTGAAAAACATGAGGATCGAGTAAGGAAACTCGCAGCCAATTTTAATTCTGACATTGTACTTCCTTGTGACGTCAGCGAAGATGATCAAATTACAAACCTATTTACACTTTTGAAAAAACATTGGGGTACATTTGATATTCTTGTTCATTCCATAGCTTTTGTTCCAAAAGACGCATTAAGTGGAGATTTTGTAGAAAATACTACAAGAGAAAATTTTAAAATAGCTCACGACATTAGCTCATATAGCTTTACTGCATTAGCAAAAGCAGCTTTACCAATGTTATCCAAAAATGGAAGCTTGCTTACGGTAAGTTATTTAGGTGCAGAGCGTACAATGCCTAATTACAATGTCATGGGGCTTGCTAAAGCAAGTCTTGAAGCTAATGTGAGATATATGTCACACAGCATGGGGCAACATGGTATTCGAGTTAATGCTGTATCTGCAGGGCCAATTAAAACTCTTGCAGCATCAGGCATTTCTGACTTTGATAAGATGTATTCATTCAATGAAAAACATGCGGCGTTGAGACGAAACGTAACAATTGAAGAAGTTGGAAACGCAGCTGCATTTCTTTGCAGTGATTTAGCGAGTGGTATAACTGGTGAAATCACATATGTAGATGGCGGGATGAATATTACTGCAGCCGGAACAATCGAGTAATTAATTATTAATAAATTTATTATTAATTTTTATACTTGATTCAGACCTAAGAAAATTTATATAAGCAGAATCGATCTCATCATTTAACGCCTGATCAAACTCATCTTTAAAAACGTCATATGATCCTTCATTGATAGCGCTTTGTGAAGCATCGTAAAGCTCTATGACGTGGAATTCAACTTTTTTAGGATCGTAAAGCCCGGTGTAGGAAGGCAATTTGCTTTTATTCATTTTAAAAATTGCATCAGCAACGGCATCTGACAAGCCTTTTTTGTCTGAACGGTCAATCGTTAAATCATCAATCCAAGATATTTTTTTATTTGTACCAGCTTTGAGCTCATCAACAAGCTTATTGCCCTCTTCAATTAATTTTTCCTGAGTACCTTTTTTAATTAAAAAAGATTTAATATCATTGCTAACTTCATCCAAAGGTTTCTTTTCTGATTTTCTAAAATCAACAACTCTTGCAGACACTAAGTTATTTGGTGAAACTTCAATAGCAGCGGAATTTAATTTATTATCTATCAAGGCTTTGTCGAAAATTGCTTTAGCAAAAAGTGGATTTTTAAAGAATGATTCCGCATCCTGTTTTGAGAGCCAAGGACTAGACTGTACCTCTAAGTTAAATTTATCAATCACAGGCTTTAAGGAATCAGATTTTTCATAAACCAAATTACTAAATTCTTGGGCATTAGAATTGTATATTTCAAGGGCCTTTTGATATAAAAGCTCGCCTTTAATTTGTGCTTTTACAGTATCAAAAGTTATTTTTTTACCTTTTATATCATCTAGACGAATAATATGATAACCAAAATCTGTCTTAACTAAACTGGATATATCGCCCTTATTTAATTTAAAAGCCACTTCCTCAAATGGTTTAACCATTATGCCCCTTTTAAAGAAACCAAGACTTCCGTTATTTTTTGCAGACTCTGTATCCTGAGAGTATTTTTTTGCAAAGTCATTAAATTTTTTAGGATCTTTTTTTATTTGGTCCAACAATTCCTGCGCTTTTTGTTTGATTTCTGAATCTTTTGTACTATCATCTACCAGAAGCAATATATGGCTTGCAGATCTTTCCTCATCGCCTTGATAGTTTAATTTATTTGCATCATAAAAATCTTTAATTTCTGAATCAGCTACATTTACTGTGGGAACAATATTGGCAACTGAATAGACAACAAAATCAATTTTTACCTGATCAGGACGAATAAAACTTGTTTGGTTATCATTATAGAATTTAGCTATTTCGTCATTAGAAACAGAAATTTTATTTTCAAAATCTGCAGATAAAATATCGTAAATTTTTACTTTTCTTTTTTCGTAAGCGATATTAGCTAAATCTTTAATACTTTCTTTAGGGTAAGTAACAAGCGACGGTAAGGAATCTCTAAATTGCTGTTTGGCCAAATCAAGACGGATCTGATCTTCTAATTTTTTTGGAGTTAGGCCGTTATACCTTACAATTTCATCATAACGCTCCTGTGAAAATTTTCCATTAACTTGAAAGTCAGGCATATTAACAATATATTGACTAAGTTGTTCATTTGAAATGGTGAATTGGTTATCTTTAACAGCTTCCATCACAACTTGGTTGTTAACGATAGAATTAACTAGATCTAATTTAAATTCTTTTGTTTGCAAAACTTCAGGGTTATCTTTATAACGCTCTTGAATCATATTAAAGGACTTCTGAAACTCCTGCGCCGTAATATCAACACCATTAACGCGTGCAACATTGACATTCTTACCAATTGAGTTTAAATATGAATCAATACCAAACAATGCAAATGGGACAACAATAATAGCCAAAACAACTTTGGCCCATTTCTTTTCAAGTGAATCTCTGATTTTTTCTAACATGTGTAGTTGACCTAAAACTTTTTAAAAAGTTTAAATGGCGGAGTGGACGGGACTCGAACCCGCGACCCCCGGCGTGACAGGCCGGTATTCTAACCAACTGAACTACCACTCCGTATTTTTGGTGGGTGATGACGGGATCGAACCGCCGACATTCGCCTTGTAAGGGCGACGCTCTACCAGCTGAGCTAATCACCCAAAAATACATCAGGCGCTATTATAAAGTAACTACAACTGAAAAGCTAGGTTTAATTAATGCGCAACTGACTTATCAATTTTATCTAATTTATGCTCAGATTCTGCTCTTTTTTTCGTCGGTTTTTTTGCTAATTGTTTTAAATTTTCAGGATTTTTTGTTAGCGCATGATCAATAACTTGATCAATCCACTTCACCGCAACTACTTTTATTTGTTTTAATATTTCTTTTGGAATATCAACCAAATCTTTTATATTTTGTTCTGGAATTAAAACTTTTTTTATCCCTCCTCGATGAGCAGCTAACAGCTTTTCTTTTAATCCGCCAATTGGAAGAACCTCACCTCTAAGCGTAATTTCCCCTGTCATGGCAACATCTGCCCGAACAGGTATATTAGTTAAAGAAGAAATGATTGCGGTTGTCATACCTATACCGGCGCTAGGGCCATCTTTAGGAGTTGCGCCTTCAGGAACGTGAATATGAACATCATGGTTCTCGTAAAAATCTGTCATGATGTTATATTTTTTTGCCCTACTTCTCACAACACTTAAGGCCGTATGGATTGATTCCTTCATAACATCGCCAAGTTTGCCAGTTAAAGTAATCTTTCCCTTACCAGGAAGCAATGCGGATTCGATAGTTAACAACTCGCCTCCAACTTGAGTCCAAGCTAAACCAGTAACTTGACCCACCTGATTTTTTTTGGTCGCTAATCCAATATCGAAAATTTTTACACCCAAGTAGGTATTAATATTTTTCGAAGTAACAGAAATTTTTTTGATATTTCTTTTGGTTAAAATTTCCTTAACCGCTTTTCTGCATATTTTTGATATCTCTTGCTCTAATTTCCTAACTCCCGCCTCTCTTGTGTAAAACTGAATAATTGATTTAACAGCGGACGCGCTGATATTAATTTCTTTTTTCTTTAATCCATGAATCTCAATTTGTTTAGGGACAAGATGCTTTAATGCAATATCTAATTTCTCTTGCTCTGTATATCCTGCCAGTCGAATTATCTCCATACGATCTAGCAAGGGTTCAGGAATATCTAAGGAATTAGCAGTCGCAACAAACATAACATTCGATAAATCATACTCAACCTCAGCATAATGATCAATAAAAGTATTGTTTTGTTCTGGATCAAGAACTTCAAGCATCGCTGAGGAAGGATCTCCGCGGAAATCTTGACCCATTTTGTCTATTTCATCTAATAAGAATAATGGATTTTTAACGCCCACCTTTGTCATATTCTGAAGTATTTTTCCTGGCATTGAACCAATATATGTTTTCCTGTGACCTCTGATTTCAGCCTCATCTCGAACGCCACCTAAAGCCATACGAACAAACTTTCTGTTCACTGATTTAGCAATACTTTGTCCTAAAGACGTTTTTCCTACACCGGGAGGACCAACCAGACAAAGGATTGGAGATTTTACTTTATCAACCCTTTGCTGCACCGCGAGATATTCAACAATTCTTTCTTTTACCTTTTCTAGGCCATGGTGATCATTATCTAGAATTTTTTCAGCATTCTTAAGATTTGTACTTACATCAGTTTTGTTTTTCCAAGGTAAAGATATTATCGTTTCAATGTAAGTTCTAACCACTGATGCCTCTGCTGACATTGGTGACATCATTTTAAGTTTTTTTAATTCACTTAAACATTTATCTTCTGCCTCTTTTGACATTGATGCCTCAATAATTTTTTTCTCTAATTCTTCAAATTCGGCTGCCTCATCCTGCTCACCGAGTTCTTTTTGGATTGCTTTTACTTGTTCATTTAAGTAGTATTCGCGCTGAGATTTTTCCATTTGCCTTTTAACTCTGCCACGAATTCTTTTTTCAACTTGAAGGATATCTAACTCCCCTTCTAAAAGATCCATAAGCATTTCTAGCCTGCTAATGACATTAGTGCATTCAAGTAATTTTTGCTTATCAGAAAGTTTCAGATTTAAATTTGCTGCAATTGAATCTGCCATTCTGCCAGGATCCTCTATGCCAGATAGAGTGGTCAAAAGTTCCGGTGGAATTTTTTTATTTAACTTTACGTACTGATCAAATTGGGAATAGACTGTTCTCTTAAGAGCTACTGATTTTTTATCCCTAGCCTCTTTGATTTTAATTATTTTTCCGGAGGCCGACCAAAATTCACCTTTGTCATTAAACTCCGTAATTTCAATTCGCTCTAAGCCCTCCACAAGAACTTTAACAGTTCCATCTGGAAGCTTTAACATTTGAAGAATTGTCGCCAAAGTACCTACATTAAAAAGATCTTTTACTGACGGATCATCTGTGTTTGCAGACTTTTGAGCAACTAGCAATATTTGCTTATCCCCTGCATTAGCTGTCTCAATTGCTTTTATAGATTTTTCTCGACCAACAAATAAAGGAATAACAAGCTGTGGATACACTACCACATCTCTTAATGGTAACAAGGGGGTTAATTGATTTAATTTTACTGATGCCATGCTGAACTTTCTTAATAATACTTTATTTAATTATGGTGACTTGAATTTAAAATTCAAGTGTTAATTTGAGCTTGTTTTTTTATTCTCAGATTCAGAATAAATAATTATTGGTTTTGAATTTTTTGTAATTGAGTTTTCGTCAATAATTACTTTTTCAATATTTTCTGAACCAGGTAAGTCAAACATGATATCCTCTAGAACCTCCTCTAAAATCGATCTCAGGCCTCTTGCCCCTGTATTTCGCTTGATAGCTTTTTTAGCAATCTGAACTAACGCCTGATCTCTAAACTCCAGCTCTACGTTTTCTAAACTAAATAATTTTTGAAATTGTTTCACTAGCGCATTTTTTGGTTTAGTAAGGATATTAATTAAAGAACTTTCATCAAGGGGTTCTAATGCAGCGATTACAGGTAATCGACCTATAAACTCTGGAATAAGACCAAACTTGACCAAATCCTCAGGCTCGGTAGTTTTAAGTAAATTATATGCATTTTTAACATTATTTTTAGATTGAACTGAAGCTCCAAAGCCAATGCTGTTATTTTCATTTCTTTTTTGGATAATTTTTTCTAATCCATCAAAAGCACCACCGCAGATAAATAAAATATTAGAGGTATCAATTTGAACAAATTCTTGATTTGGATGCTTTCTGCCACCCTGCGGTGGGACCGATGAAACAGTTCCTTCAATTAATTTTAATAACGCTTGTTGAACGCCCTCGCCTGATACATCACGTGTTATTGAGGGATTGTCTGATTTTCGTGAAATTTTATCCACTTCATCAATATAAACAATACCCTTTTCAGCTTTCTTGACATCGTAATCACATTTTTGCAGTAATTTTTGCATTATATTTTCAACATCCTCACCAACATATCCAGCTTCAGTGAGTGTGGTTGCGTCTGCCATAACAAATGGAACATTTAAAAATTTTGCTAATGTTTGAGCAAGAAGGGTCTTTCCTGAACCCGTTGGACCAATTAACAATATATTGCTTTTTGATAGGTCTGTATCTTTATCTAACTCATTAGCTACGGTCAAGCGTTTGTAATGATTATAAACAGCAACTGATAGTGATTTTTTTGCTTTATTTTGACCGATAACATACTCATCAAGTTGGTCATATATTTCTTGAGGCTTAGGAATGTAGTTTACTGCAGAATCTTCAGTATTTTTAATTTCCGTTTTTTTTTCTTCTTTGATGATATCTGTACAAAGATCTATACATT
Organism: uncultured Methylobacillus sp.; assembly: GCA_964453595.1. Taxonomy (GTDB): domain Bacteria; phylum Pseudomonadota; class Gammaproteobacteria; order Burkholderiales; family Methylophilaceae; genus BACL14. The sequence goes on from CAYVOQ010000013.1 coordinate 19,653, forward strand.
CATCACAAATAAAGACTGAAGGGCCGGCTATGAGTTTTTTTACCTCATGCTGGTTCTTTCCGCAAAATGAACAGAATAAAGTTTTATCTTTTTCTTGATCAGCCATATTAAAAATATTTATCTACTTGAAATAACTTGATCGATTAACCCATATTTTGCTGCTTCATCAGCATTCATAAAGTTATCTCTATCAGTATCAACAGCAATCTTATCTACTTTCTGACCGGAATGTTTTGCTAAAATTTCATTTAATTTTTTCTTTAGATATAAAATTTCTTTAGCATGAATTTCTATATCAGATGCCTGCCCCTGAAAACCACCAAGAGGTTGATGAATCATTACACGAGAATTTGGCAAAGAATATCTTTTTCCTTTAGCGCCAGCGGTTAAAAGCAAAGCACCCATACTTGCAGCCTGGCCTACACAAAGTGTAGATACGTCAGGTTTGATAAATTGCATTGTATCGTATATAGCCATCCCAGCAGTCACGGAACCTCCTGGTGAATTAATATATAGAGATATATCTTTATCAGGATTTTCTGCTTCTAAAAATAATAATTGCGCAACAACAAGATTTGCCATCATATCGTCAATAGGGCCTACTAGAAATACAACTCTTTCTTTAAGAAGTCTTGAATAAATATCATATGCACGCTCACCTCGCCCACTTTGTTCGACAACCATGGGAACATAACCAAGATTTTTAACTTGAGCATTATTCATAAAGATTATTTATTTCCAAGCAATTCATCAAAAGAAACCTTTTCATTTTTAATCTTACATGACTTCAAAACAAATGAAACAACGTTATCTTCAGTAGCTAGTGCTGCTGGTTCATCAAGACGTTTTTCATCTTCATAAAACCATTGTATTGCTTTTTCAGAATCGTCATACATTGTTGCAAAGCTTGCTACTTTTTCTTTAACCTGTTCCGGAGTCGCTTGAAGGTTGTTTTTTTGAACAAGGTCAGCTAAAACAATTCTAAGGCGAGCTGTTTGCTCTGCTCTTTCATTAAACATTGATGGTTGCAAATTCAAGTCCTTAGGGTTGGCACCTTGTCTTTGAAAATTACTAATCATCTGTTGCATTAAACGATATGACTCGTTATCAATAATTGATTTAGGAAGATCAAATTTAGCATTCTTAACTATTTCAACAAAAATTTGATCTTTAACCTTTAGTTTAATTCTTTTTTCAACTTCTTCTTTTAAAGAATCTTCGATTTGAGAATTCATTTTTGCAACATCACCATCTTCAACTCCTAAGGATTTTGCGAACTCTGCGTCTATTTTTGGCACCACGCCCTCATCAACTTGAGTTACTTCTACATGGTATTTCACCGTTTTTCCAGCAAGTTGCTTAGGATCATGATCATTAGGATATTGAATTTCAAAATCTTTTAAATCATTAGCTTTTAAACCCACCAATTGATCATCAAACACATCAAATCTATTTTTATCTCCTAAAACAAATTGCATAGGTTCGACACCTGTGGACTCTGCAGATTTTTCATCAATAAAAGATTCTAATTTTACGTGCAATCTATCTCCCTTCTTAGCTGCTCGATCAACCTTAGTAAATTGTGTTCTTTGTTTCTGCATTACTTCTATTGTGCTCTCAACATCTTTTTTGGTAACTTTTGTTTCTGGTTGAGTTATCTCGATTTTTTTTAGGTCAATATCTTTAATTTCAGGCAAAACTTCAAAAGTAGCTGTAAATTCAAAATCTTTATTAATTTTAGAGAGCGGCTCGTGTTCGATTTGAGGCATGCCAACAATTTGCAATTTATTTTCGTGAACAATTTCGCCAAATTTCATTTCGATTGCTTTTGAATAAACTTCAGTTTTAACATCAGCGCCGTATTGTTGTTCAACAATTTTAATTGGGGCCTTGCCTGGTCTAAAGCCTTGAATTCTCGCATTTCGAGAAATTTGCTTAAAACGATTAGCAATCTCTTCTTGCAAAGGAGCAATTGATATTTGTGCCTTAATTTTTCTTTCGATTTCGTTAATTTTTTCTACTGCCTGTGCCATATAAATTTTTACCTTGATTTATTAATATTGGTGCGAGAGGAGAGACTCGAACTCTCACGCTTTTAGGCGCTGGAACCTAAATCCAGTGCGTCTACCAATTCCGCCACTCTCGCTTAAAAATAGCGGTAAATTATATCACTTATGATGTTATTTTTCTAAATAAATTCCATAAATTTAAAAGATTTTATTTGGTAAAATAGATTAATTATTTAAACTATAGAAACAAACAAATTGAAGTATATAAGCTGTTTAAAAAACTCAAATATTTTCTTTATGCTTATATGCGTCATTTGCATTTCGGCTTGCCAGTACATTCCATTTCAAAAAAAAGAAATTGATCCAGCCACAATCACTAACGAAGTTTTAACAAGAAATATCGATGAACCAAATTTTCAAGACTTTTTAGATAAAAATAAACTAAAAATCAACAAAGATGCTTGGGTTTTTGAATCAATGTTTTCGGCGCTTTTATTTTTTAATGCAAATATATATGAAGCAAGGCAAAATTGGTACTCATCAAAAAACAAAGAAATAATCGCAAAACAAAGGCCACTATCTTCTCTCGGTATTGATTTAGGAAAAAGTGATGGAGCAAATGGGGATAAATCAAAAAGCATTGAAGGCTTAAATCTTCTATTTCCACTAGAAACAGCAAATAAAAGACTCATTCGCTACGAGGTTGCTCTTAATGAAACTCAGCTAGCCTATGAAACTTATAGAAAAAAAATATGGGACGAGCGAATAAACCTGATTAACGAAGTTACTAATTACTTCTATATAGCTGAAAACATCAAAACAACGCGAAAGAAATTGATTTCTAAAAAATTAATTTTTGATATGCTTACGGCTCGTTTTGATCAAGGCCTTGTAAGCAAATTAGAAACACAAAAAATCAAAATCGAACTCATGGAGCTTGAAAACGAACTAAGTAATCTGCAGCTAGAAATGGGTGAGTCGAAAAAAAATATAGCTTCATTGATAGGGATTGAGCTATATCAATTAGATGCAATACCTATTAATCTGACAGATTTTGAGGGTAAATCTCTAAATACAGCTAATGAAATATTAGAAAACAATATTATTGATAACTGGAGGACTTCAGCACTTCTAGATCGTATTGACTTAAGAATCGCACTTTCAGAATACGCCATTTCGGAAGCAAAATTAAAATATGAAATTGCAAAACAATATCCAGATATTGAATTTAACCCAGCATACCTATTTGACCAAGGGAATAAAATTTGGACTTTTGGTATAACTACAACAATTCCTAATGCAGCATTAAGCAGTGCGCTAGTGAATGATGCTGAAATTTCAAGAGAAATAAAACTTAATAATATTAAAAATCTTCAGCTATCAACTATTAATAGCACAGAAAATACATTCATAAAACTCTCTCAACAATATGAAAAATATAAAGATGCAAAAAAAATTAAGGATCAAAAAGAAGAGTTGCTGCACTTCTATAAAGAACAATACCATCAGGGTATAATTAGTCGATACGATCTTGAATTGGAAAACTTCAAATTAATTAGTTTTGAAATGATTTACAACCAAAATTTCTTTAATTTAATTAATACGATTAAAGATTTTGAAAATACCTTGCAGCAGCCATTATTAACAGAAGAGATTAATTACTTACAAGATGAATAAAAAAATTCTGAGTTTAATTGCAATACAGTCAATAACAATTATGTTGCTTATTTGGGTAATAATCTTTATTGGACAAGATGAAATATTCGATGATGAAAATAATGAAGAATTGGAAACAAAATCTTTTGTTACTCATAACCAAGATGGCTTAGTAACAATAAAGATAACTGAAGCAATTGAAAAAAATAGTGGTATCGAAACTTCCACGCTTAAAAAATCAGTAAAAGATAAAATTCTCACCTATTACGGAACAGTCATAGGCACGGATGCCCTCGTTGATCTTAAAAATATTCACGATCAACTGAACACAGAGAAAAGCCAGCTTGCCATTCAACAAAAATCTGAAAAGACAAAATTAAATGCTTTTATTGCACTTAATAAACAAGATAAAAATATTTCTGATCAAGCCTTGCGTGAACAAACAGTATTGACAGAACAGATTGTTCAAAAAATTAAAAATAACAACGAATTGCAGGTTAATCTGAAACAAAAAATTGAAAATCAATGGGGAAAAATATTTTATGAAACAATCACTGGGATTTCAAAAGATAAAGAGATAACAAATTTGCTGAATGGAAAATCAAAGCTAATTAAAATCACGATTCCATCAATTGACACAGATCTTGTTCCAACTAAAGAAGTAATATTTTCACCCATCAATGGTAATGAAGAGATAGCTGGTTACTTTTTAGCGAACGCCCCTTCAATTGATAATGAGATCTCTGGACAAACTTACTTCTATATTATCCACTCAAACCAGTATCGAATTGGCTCAAAGATTGTTGCATTTCTAACAAATAAATCGACCGGAAAGAGATATGAAGTTCCGAGCACCGCAATTGTTTGGAATAATGGACTCCCCTACATTTATGTAAAAACAATGCCAGGGGGATATGTCAAAAAACCATTGAGTCTAAAAGATGAAACTCCTGATGGATGGATTATAGATTCTGATTTTCTTCAAGAGCAAGACAAAATAGTAATCCAGGGTTCTCAACTCTTATTGTCTGAGGAATACAAATATCAGATCAAAAATGAAAATGAGGATTAAGTGTCTTCGATAATAAAATTCTCAATAAGATATGCTGGGGTTATTATTGGTTTAGCATTGATAACAGTTTTATACGGTATTATTCAGATAAAAAATAGCCCACTGAATGTATTTCCAGAATTTTCTCCAACCCAAGTAATTATTCAAACAGAATCACCTGGCTTTTCAGCAGATCTTGTTGAAAATTTAGTGACACGACCGATTGAAGTAATGGTATCCGGAACAATTGGCGTCAAACAAATTAGATCACAATCTATTCCAGGGCTTTCTGTAGTAACTGTAATTTTTGAGGAGAATACAGATATCTATAGAAACAGGCAGTCTATATCAGAAAAACTATCGACATTAAATAATATTTTGCCAAGCAATATTATTCCCAAAATTACTCCTTTAACCTCATCCGCATCGAGCGTATTAGGAATTGGACTTACCTCAGATGAAAGAGACGAGATCGAAATAAGAACTTTTGCAGATAACTTTATCATTCCGCACCTGATGAGTATCGAAGGTGTTGCTGATGTTAATAAATTTGGCGGAAAAATCAGACAATTTCAAATTCAAATTAATCCAGAGAAGTTGTACGAAAACAATATAACTTTTCAAGATGTATTTGATGCGGCTTCAAAGTCTTCTGCTGTTAAAGGCGGTGGATTTATTCAAAATAATAATCAAAGAATAATCATAAATACAATAGGACAGGCAAAAACATTAGATGAGCTAGAAAACACATATATCACAAACCAGAAAAATAAAACCTTACGTCTCAAGGATGTCGCTAAAATTCAATTAGGCTTTGTTCCATCCATCAGCAGTGCATCCATTAATGGTAAAACAGGTGTTTATCTTTCCGTTCAGGGTCAATTGGGCTCGGACACTTATGAACTTACAAAGAAACTTGAAAAAAGTATAGAAAGCCTGATAAATATCGCGAAGAAAGAAAAAATAAAGATTCACCCTGAGCTTTTTAAACCAGCAAACTTTATTGATGCTTCTATAAAAGGCCTTCGCTTGGACATTATTATTGGAGCCATTTTAGTCATATCAATTCTTTATTTATTTTTATTTAACTTCAGGACTGCTTTCATATCTGCAGTAGCAATTCCGCTATCCTTACTGTCAGCAATAGGAATTATGAGCCATTTAAATTTAGGTTTAAATGTCATGGTGCTTAGTGGATTGGCAATTGCACTAGGCGAAGTGGTTGATGACGCAATTATTGACGTTGAAAATATTTTTAGAAGATTGCGAGAAAATAAGGGTAAGAAAAATCCTAAGCCGGTACATACAATCGTTTATGAATCGTCGATGGAAGTAAGAAAGTCTGTAGTATATGCAACCCTTATAATTGTTATTGTTTTCCTTCCGCTACTTTCATTGTCAGGAGTAGCTGGAAAGCTCTTTGGTCCTCTTGGAATAGCCTATATTTTATCGATTCTTGCTTCTCTCGTTGTAGCACTTACATTAACCCCAGCATTAAGCTACCTACTCCTAGCAAAGGGAAAAAATATTAAAATTGAGGATTCTCCTGTTATAAAAAACCTCAAGTTACATTATGAAAAAATACTATTACGAATAGAAACAAAATCTAAGCTAGTTGTTTCATCCTCAATACTCATGATTGTTTTTGCAGTATCATTCTTGCCATTTTTTAAAACCCAATTTATACCACCATTAAATGAAGGTCATTACATTATGCATATGACTGCGTATCCTGGGACTTCCGAATTAGAATCTATTAGAATTGGTAACTTGGTATCTGAAAAAATTCGTAAAATTGATGGTGTAAAATCAGTTGCACAATGGGTTGGCCGCTCGCCACTAGCGGCTGATACATTTGGAACGCATTATAGTGAATTTGAAATTGAACTTTCAAAAACATCAGGCAAGGATCAAAAAAGAATATTAGACTCAATTAAAGAGCTTCTATATAACGCAGAGAAAAATGGATTTGTTGGTGTTAATTTTGCAATTAATACTTTTCTAACTGAAAGAATAGAGGAAACAATCTCAGGATATAGTGCCGCTGTAGTGGTAAATTTATATGGATCAAATCTGGATGCGCTTGATTCAGATGCATTAAAAATTGCTAAAGTTTTAGAAGATATAAAGGGAGCAATTGATATTACCCTACAATCCCCTCCAGGAAGCCCGCAAGTTTCAATAAGGCTCCTGCCAGAAAAACTTATTCAATATGGCGTGAGCAGATTAGATGCGCTCAATATTATTAGAGCTGCATACGAAAGCCTTCCTGTAACACAAGTTTATGAATCAATGCTGCCAATCGATATCGCTGTGACGATTGGAGACGATTTCAAAAATGATATTAATGATATAAAAAAATTACCAGTCCAAACATCACTTGGAAAAATAATCACACTTGACAATATTGCTCAAATTTATCAAGAAAGTGGGAGGTCAAAAATACTTCATCAAGGTGGAAAACGTGTTCAAACGGTCACCTCAAATATACACAATAGAGATTTAAATGACTTTATTAAAGAGCTCAAGCTTAAAATCAATAATGCCAATTTATTACCAGGCAACTATTTTGAAATTACCGGAGAGGCGCAAGAAAATTCTAAATCACGAGAAGACTTGATTTCTCATTCAATATTAGCTGGAACCAGCATACTTCTCATGCTATACATAGCTTTTGGTTCAATGAGGAATCTTTTAGTAACCGTTTTAAATCTCCCTTTTGCTTTGATTGGCGGTGTGATTGCTGCTGCATTTCATGGTGGATGGATATCTATTGGATCACTTGTTGGGTTTGTAACGCTTTTTGGAATAACGCTTAGAAACTCAATTATGCTTATCTCACATTATCAGCATCTTGTTGACTTTGAGGGTCTACAGTGGAACTTACAAACATGTATAAAAGGAGCTTCTGAGAGGTTGCCATCTATACTAATGACAGCTCTTGTGGCCGGTCTTGCCCTAATGCCTATCGCATTAGGTTCTGGTGAACCTGGAAAAGAAATTGAGGGTCCTATGGCAATGATTATTATTGGTGGTTTGTTCTCATCAACAATTTTAAATTTACTAATCCTACCTACAATTCTTTTAAACTTTGGGAAATTTGAGAAACATAAACTCTCTGAATTTTAAGCTTAATCCTTAAATGAATTGATAGTTTTTTCTATGTTTTTAGCTTTCTGCCCAATCTCATCAAACTCTTCATTTACATCGGAATATTTTGTAATGCCACCGCCTGAAAAATAATGCATCGTGTGCTCATGAAAAAATATAGAACGAATTCCTATATTCGAATTAAAGTTTCCATCAAAACTATAATAAAATAATGAGCCACAATAGATCTCTCGCGGAAAGCTCTCCAAGTTATCAATAATTTCCATTGCTTTTATCTTTGGCGCCCCCGTGATTGAACCTCCAGGAAATGCATTAACAAACAATTTAAATGGAGTGCTTGTTGGATTGATTTTTCCACTAATTTTACTAACCAAATGATGAACATTTGGATATGTTTCAACTTCGAATAATTTTTCAACAACCACAGAGCCAGTAACACAGTCTTTACCGATATCATTTCTTATTAAATCAACAATCATAAGATTTTCAGCATGATCTTTTTCACTCTCTTTTAACTTATTTATCTGAGCTCTATCTTGCTCTGGATCAGACTCTCTCTTTATGGTTCCTTTAATTGGCCTTGATGTCACAATACCATTATTGACTTCAATAAACTGTTCAGGAGAACCGCTTGCGATTATGAAATCTTCATAATCTGCATAAACCATATAGGAGGATTGATTAAATTTTCTAAATTTTTTATAAAAATCCCATTCACTTCCTTCATATTTAACTGAATATTTTTTTGCTAGATTAACCTGATATACATCGCCGTTATTAATATGATTCATGACTATATTAAATTTTGAAGCGTAATCTTTGAACTCTAAATCATTATTACTTTTAATTTTTTCAATGCTAAATGGCAAATCACTTGATACATGAGTTTCAACATTATCATTTAATTTTTGAAAAGTTTCCGGATCCTCATTAAGAACGCTTATAAAGAATGTTTCTTTTTTTTTATGATCAACTACTATCGCTTTATCGTACGCACAGATAATTTCTTTAGGAATTAGGTTATTTTTTTTATTTTTACTATCCATTGCTTCATAGGACATAAAACCCACAAAGCCGCCAATAAAAGGTAAATCTGATTTTTTATCTACCCTATATTGATCATAAATAGAATCTACAACTGAAATAAGAGACTCATCTGATAAAAATTCGATGTTATCTTTTTTGACATATGTTTTTTTACCTTGAGACTTAATTTCGATAAAAGGATTAAAAACTAAAATATCAAAGCGTGCATGCGGTATTGCCTTTGTTAGATGTGTGTAACAGCTATCAAAAAAAACTGGATGCCTGAAGTGCTTGATTTTCTCAAACCACTTAGTTGTATCTTTAATATAGGGTAAAGTTTTTTGAAACATTTAAACTAAATTTTTCAATTTAAAATAAAAAAGGAGGCACAAAAACCTCCTTTATTTTACTAAAATTAATTAAATTTACTCAAGATTAGCATGAATTGCTCTCATGCCATCCTCAGTTAATCCTTTATCAAATATGATTTCGGCAATCACTGCTTCTAGATATAGAAGAGTTGATAATTCAAACACAGTTCCCATAGGCATACCTTCAGTGTAATTTGAATAACTATTATCATTACCTATTTGCACAACAAGATCTGCAATATCAGCCATAGCGGAACTTGTTTTTTGAGATATAACCGCAATTTTTCCGCCTTTAGATTTGGCAGTTTCAAGAATTGGAAGTAATGTTTTAGTGCCGCCTGATCCTGAAATTACTACCAATAAATCACCATCCTTCATTGCCGGTGTAACAACTTCACCAACCATATTTACTTGGTATCCTGAGTGTACTAATCGCATTGCAAAAAAACGTGAAACCAAGCCTGAACGACCTGCCCCACCAACAAAAATTCTTCCTGCTCCATCTACAAGTGCCTTTAATTTTGAAGCGCTTGCTTTATCCGTTTCTGATAAAACGGTTGTCAGTCTGTCTAAAATTAATTTTTGAGTGTCCATTGTTGATATTTCCTTTAAAAAGCTATCTTTAAAAATAAATCATACCAAAAAAAATCCCGACTGTTGTCGGGATTTTTAAAGTTAATTTACTAACTAAATTAATTAGTGAGCAATACCTGTGATTTCTGCAGCAGCAGCAGCAGGATCAGCAGCGCCGTAGATTGCAGCACCAGCAACGATGATTGCAGCACCAGCGTCTTTAACTTGTTGTGTTGTGTTAGCTTTAACACCACCAGCAACAGAAATTTTAG
>CAYVOQ010000014.1:0-26395 GCA_964453595.1 uncultured Methylobacillus sp.
TTTTTTTATATGGTAATTTTTAATATAAATCGACCTTTTGATTTTTTGCAAACCACTTCTCCGTCAAATGTTTTAACGCGTTCTTGAATGCCAATTAATCCTATACCTGGATTTTTTATAACTTTTTTTATTCCATCATTCTGAATTTCGATTAAAAAGCGATTCTTTTTCTTAAGAATTTTAATGTCAGCCTTTTTTGCATTTGAGTGCTTAGTGATGTTAGTTAAGCCTTCTTGAATGATGCGGTAGATATTTGTTTTTAGTTTCGAAGGAATCTTACTCTCATCATCAAATTGAATTGAATACTGTAATTGGGTTTTGTTATTCTTAACCTTCCAGTCTTCAATAAGAAGTATTAGTGCATTCTTAAAACCTAATTCTTCAATATGACTTAAGTTTAATTTCTTGATTAAAGTTCGAATAGATTCATTAATTTGGCTTGAGATCTTAATGATTTGGGCAAAATAGTTATCTTTATCATTTTTTGATGATTTGTTTACTCCAGTTTGTGCGACGAGCTGAATACTTGTGAGATCCTGAGAAAGTTCATCGTGAAGATCATGGCCAATTTCCTTTTTTTCATTTTCTTGGATTTGCAATAATGATGCATTAAGCATATTAATTTTTTGATCATTAATTTTTAATGTATTAACAACCTTGCCGAGCATGCTTTGAATTTTGTTAAATTCAAGAATTTTTGATTTAATTTTTTTGGTATGAAACTTTTTATTATTAATATCATTAAGAACAACCAAAATATTATCTATATCTTCTAGTGCATAAGCATAAACTATGTATATGGCTAAATTAACAGCAATGATAATAAGTAACAGGATGGTTAAAACTCCTGTCGTCTCTGACCACAATACTGAAATGTCGTAATCCAAGTTAGGACTAATGACTATTGATCCTTTTGCATCATTGATATTAGAGATATTAATGATGCGTTTAAATTTAGATATGCCATCACTTTGATCAAAAGAAAAAATTTCTTTAAACCAAATTGGCGGGAGATTTTTATTGTTAAGATTATCGCGACTGCTTGTTAAAATTTTTCCGTTGCTATCTAAAACCTCGATTTTTAAATGATGTAATTTTTTTACGTCAGATAGCCCAAATACAAAATTTTCATTCAAGATAACTTGATCTTCTTCATTGACTTGCAAACCATTCTTGATTGCATATTCTGCAATTTGCAAAGAGGATTCAAGTTCACTCAAGATATTATATTTAGCCTGGTGAAAACTTGCTGCCGCTCCTATTATTACTCCTATAAATAATATTAGGTTGAATAAGATTTGTAATCTTATGCGTATACTCATTCAAGTATTCCAAATGAGGCTTGGTCTAAAATTTTGTATCTGATACCCAGTTTAAATAGTTCAAAGTCTGATGAAATTTCAAGTTTACTTTTGACTTCAGCTAAATTATTAGAAACTGTTTTTTTTGAAATAGAGAGTTGTGCAGATATTTCATCAATTGTTTTGCCGTTAATAAAAAATTTAAATATCTCAAACTCTCTTGGAGTTAGTATTTTTAATTTATCATCAGTAGAGTAATTCAACACCGATTGAAAATCTTCACTAATAAATTTTATATTTTTTCTCACCGATTCTATCGCTGGCGACAAATCCGTTGTAAGTTTATTTTTAGATAAATATCCTAGAACTCCAATTTCAAATGCCTGGTTGATAAAAATTGGATTGTCATGCATGGTTAAAATAATTATTTTCTGTTCCTTATTTCTCTTTAATATTTTTCTGGCTGTTTCAATGCCGCTGATGCCATTCATAGATATATCCATCAATACAAGGTCAGCATCATTTTTACTTAAGAAATGGTATGCTTTCTCTCCGCTCTCAAGCATAGCGACGATTTCATAATTTCGATTTTGAGATTCAAGTAAATTTGCCAAGCCACTTCTAACGATATCATGGTCATCAACAATTACTATTTTCATTTTAATATCTCTTAATTTGTTATTTTTTATTATGATGGCATGAATCAACAAGAGTTCTAAAGGAATTTTTCCTTACTTTTTGTTTCTTTTTAGGGAACTTTTCCCATTAAAGTTTAAGTATTTTTTCTTAATATAGGTTTGTTACTTTTAAGAGGAGAAACATAATGACTATTCAAAAAAATATTAAGCTATTTGCATCAAGCCTTGTTCTATTGTCATCGTCTGTGTTGGCAGGAGAGTTCTCGTGTGAATCGATTTATGGTAATTCAAGTTGCTCTGATGGAAATGAAAATCACAAATATGTCTTCACTGCAAATGCAGAAAAAAATAATGTAGCGATGCTTCAATATGACAGTGAAAAAAATTTACTTGATAAACAAGATCTCAAAAACTGTAATGTTATCAATGAAAAAAACTGGTCATGTGAGCTTCATATCAAAGGTAGAAAAATGCATAAGTCTGAATCAAGAAGACTTAATAAGCTTGTAATTAATATGAGCGAAGGTAATCAAATCGCAACAAACTACAGGTAAATAAAGCAATAACCTCCATAATCTAATTGTTATGGAGGTTATTGTTATCCTTCTTTAGCTAAATTAATGGTGTATTTAGGTATTTCAATAGTTAAATCTTCGTCTTGGACAATAGCTTGGCATGAAAGTCTAGATTGAGAGGTTAGACCCCAGGCTTTATCTAGCATATCGTCTTCCAAATCATCAGATTCAGGAAGGGACTGGTAACCCTCCCTTACAATCACGTGACAAGTAGTGCAAGCGCAAACCTGATCACAGGCATGTTCAATTTCAATGTGGTTATCTAGAAGTGTTTGGCAAATTGAATCGCCTTTATTTGCTTCTAACACGTCTCCTTCAGGGCAAAGTTCTTCGTGGGGGAGGATAATTATTTTTGGCATAACTAATTGATTTCCTTAATATTCTTTCCAGTAAGTATCGTTTTAACAGACTTATCCATGCGTCGTGCTGCAAAGTTTTCACATGCTTTATTGAGTTGTTCTGTGAATTGAATTATGTCATCTGTGACTTGATTATTAATAGCATTCTGGAGCAACTGCATATGATTTTCAATAGAATTCAATTCTTTTTCATTGAGTAGCGCTTTATCAATTTTAATTGCATTTCGTGTGAGTTCGATAATTTGGTTACCTTCAGTGGTTGCTTCAATTAATTGTCGATTGTTTTTATCTTCTTCCGCATTTTGATAAGAGCTCGTGAGCATCTCTTTAATGATATTTTGATCAATGCCGTAGGAAGGTTTTACTTCTATATGCGTTTCTTTATTGGTTGATAATTCTCTAGCGCTCACTGATAACAAACCATCTGCATCAACTTGGAAGGTTACTCTGATTTTTGCAGCACCCGCAGTCATAGGCGGTATTTCAGTCAGAATAAACTCTGCTAGAGATCGGCAATCTTTGACTTGCTCGCGTTCCCCTTGGACTACATGAATTTTCATTGCAGTTTGCCCTTCCTTGTAGGTGGTAAATTCCTGGGCTTTTGCAATTGGAATCGTCGAATTTCTTGGAATTATTTTTTCAACGAGCCCACCCATGGTTTCTATACCCAGTGATAATGGGGTCACATCTAAAAGTAGTGCCGCATCATTTTGATTACCCACTAGGCTATCCGCCTGTTTAGCGGCACCTAAGGCAACCACTTCGTCAGGATTGAGGTTGTTTAGGAGATTCTTGTTAAAAAATGCTTTAACTGTATTTTGAATAATCGGCATTCTTGTGGATCCACCAACCATGACAATTCCATCAATATCTGTAGTTTTTAATTGTGCGTCAAAGAGAGTTTGTTTTAGAATTTTATGGGTACGGTCAATTAAATCCTGGCTCATTGTCAGGAAGTCATTCTGGGTTATTTTAATGTTAAGGATGAGTGAGTTGAGATTTATGTTTTTCTCAATTTGATCATACTGGGTTAATTCAGTTTTTATTTCTTTTGCAATTTGAATGAGCTGGCTATTTTCATTTACCGTTAATTTGTGTAATTGATTTTGTTGCATGATGAAATCGCGAATAACAAGATCAAAGTCATCCCCTCCAAGGTTTGCATCACCATGGGTCGCAATGACTTCAAATAACCCTTTTTCTAACTTAAGGATTGAAACATCAAAAGTCCCCCCTCCAAGATCGAAGATTACAAATGTCCCTTCTATATTATTATCTAAGCCATAAGCATAAGCCGCAGCGGTCGGTTCGTTAATTAAGCGTAAAACATGAATGCCCGCAAGCTTTGCAGCATCTTTTGTTGCCTGGCGCTGAGCATCATCAAAGTAGGCAGGAACAGTAATGACGGCACCAGTGATATCATCATTAAATCTAGCCTTTGCTGCACTATAGAGTTTCTTTAAAATTTCAGCAGAAATCTCGACCGGGCTTTTGAACCCTTGTGGCGTTGGGATCAATATTTCTTGATCTTGGTGTGAAACGCTATAAGGGATATTTTCTAAATTGATGTCTGCAATTTTTTTGCCAATTAATCTTTTCACGCTCGAAATAACTTCATTTTTTGAACAACGCGCTTTCTCACCAACTAATAAATTTTTCTCATCATAGCTCACGAGCGACGGCATTAATGTGTGGCCATCCACGGGAATCGTTTCTGTTATTCCGCTGATTACTGAAGCGACTAATGAGTTTGTCGTGCCAAGATCGATACCAATAGCAATCTTTCTCTCATGAGGTAGTGCGCTTTGTCCAGGTTCTGAAATTTGTAGTAATGCCATTAGCTAATCTTTTGTATAGTTTCTTTTATTTTTTGTATAAATTTATCAAGAAAAATAATTTCGTTCATGAGTTCTGAGATTTGATGAAGCTCATTATTTGAAAATTTTTTTTCTAAATCTATATATCTTGTTGAGTATTCGGTGTTAACTTCATCTAGCATTTTTTTCAGGTCTACTATTTTTTCTACCGACTCTTCTAATCTTTCTTCTAATTCTATTTGGCGCATCAAAAATGTAGGGTTCATCTGATTTGATGTTTCAATGTGGCGACATTCGATTAAATACTGTGCGCGACTCACTGGATTCTCAAGAACCTTGAAGGCGTCGTTAATTAATGATGAATTGATCAATGCTTTTTGCTGAGTCTCAGCGGTAGCATGTATAAAGCGATCGGGATGATATTGTTTTTGGAGAGCTTGATATGATTTTTTAAGCTCTTCGTTAGAGAGGTTTAATGTTGGCTTGAGGTTAAAGATTTCATAATATTCCACAACTAAACCGTAAAACTCTCACCACATCCACATTCATCTTTTACATTAGGGTTGTTGAACTTAAAACCTTCATTCAGTCCTTCTTTAGTAAAATCTAATTCTGTCCCATCAATATAAACCAGGCTTTTAGGATCTACGAAAATTTTCACGTTATGGCTTTCAAACACTTGGTCTTCTTGATTCGCTTCATCAACATATTCAAGGGTGTAGGCCATGCCTGAGCATCCAGAAGTTTTAACGCCTAGCTTTAGACCAAGACCTTTTCCTCTTTTGCTAAGGTAGGTTGTAACTCGCTGTGCTGCTTTTTCTGTAAGGGTGATCGCCATTTATTTTTGTTTGTTTTTTAAGTCATCAATCGCGGCTTTAATTGCATCTTCGGCTAGCACTGAGCAATGAATTTTAACCGGTGGTAATGCTAATTCTTCTGCAATAGCAGAGTTTTTAATTTGCCCCGCTTCTTCTAATGTTTTACCTTTGAGTAATTCAGTCACAAGAGAGCTAGATGCAATCGCTGAGCCGCAGCCATATGTTTTGAATTTTGCATCTTCAATGATACCGTCATCATTTAATTTGATTTGTAATTTCATAACATCACCGCAAGCCGGGGCACCGACCATGCCTGTACCTACCTGAGGGTCATTTTTGTCTAATGATCCAACATTGCGCGGATTCTCGTAGTGATCTAAAACTTTATCGCTATATGCCATATGTGTATTTTAACTCCATTTAAATTAATGTTCAGCCCATTCAACTTTTTCAAGATCAATACCTTCTTGAAACATTTCCCATAAAGGGGAGAGCTCTCTTAGTTTGCCTATTTTTTCTTTTAATAATTTAATTGTGAAATCAATATCCTCTTCAGTGGTAAAGCGCCCAATTGAAAAGCGAATTGAACTGTGTGCAAGCTCGTCAGAACGACCTAAGGCTCTTAATACGTAACTCGGCTCTAAACTTGCAGAGGTGCATGCAGAACCACTAGATACGGCAATATCTTTTATGGCCATGATTAAAGACTCACCTTCAACAAAATTAAAACTAATGTTGAGATTGTGCGGCACTCTTTTTTCCATATCGCCATTCACATAAACTTCTTCGATTTCCAAAAGGCCATCATGCAGTTTTTGCTGTAGCTTTTTTATTCTCTGATTTTCTTCTTGCATTTCTAATTTTGCAATTCTAAAGGCTTCACCCATGCCAACAATTTGATGGGTTGCGAGTGTGCCTGACCTCATGCCTCTTTCATGGCCACCTCCATGCATTTGAGCTTCTATACGAATTCTGGGTTTGCGTCTCACGTACAAAGCACCGATGCCTTTTGGCCCATATGTTTTATGGGCTGAAAAACTCATCAGGTCAACTGGGAGTTTTTCTAGATCAATGTTTACTTTTCCAGTTGCTTGCGCGGCATCAACGTGAAAAATGATTTGATTTTCACGGCAGATATTACCAATCGCTTCGATATCTTGAACTACGCCAATTTCGTTATTTACCAGCATAATTGAAGTAAGTACTGTTTCTGGACGAATTGCAGCTTTAAATTTTTCAATATCAATGATGCCGTTTTCTTCAGGTTTCAAATACGTTGCTTCGTAACCTTGTCTCTCTAGTTCACGAACTGCATCAATCACGGCTTTATGTTCAGTGGCCGAAGTGATGATGTGTTTTCCTTTGTTAGGAGAGTAAAATTCAGCTGCACCTTTGATGGCCAGGTTGTTCGACTCTGTGGCGCCACTGGTCCAAACAATCTCTCTTGGATCTGCGTTAACCAGTGCGGCAACATCCCGTCTTGCATCTTCAACTGCTTTTTCCGCTGTCCAGCCATAACTATGACTTCGTGAAGCTGGGTTACCAAAGTCTTCAGTTATAAATGGAATCATTTTTTCAGCAACCCTGGGGTCAACCGGAGTGGTTGCTGAGTAATCCATGTAAATCGGTATATTTTTCATTATTTTTTCCATATTTATTTAAATGACCGCTGCATATTGACGCAAGCGATTAATTTCTTGTTCTAATTTTTCACATAAAAAATGCAAATCATCTTCGTCATTATCAAGACCAAAACTGATACGGATCGCGCCCTGTGCAAGATCGTCTGAAACTGACATTGCTCTTAATACATGACTGGGTTCTTTGTTATTACTTGAGCATGCAGACCCGCTCGCCACTGCTATTCCATGTTTATCCAAGGCTGTGATTAACGTTGCGCCATCAATATCGGCAAATGCAAAGTAACTAGTGTTTTTTAAGCGCATTTGATTTTTGCAAAAAGCAATACCACCTAGTTCTTCTACTTTAGCTTCAAGTGTTGCCGTCATCTTTTGGTATCTATCTTGATGATCCAAAATATTTTTTTTAGAAAAGGTTACCGCTTCTGCAAAACCAATGATAGCTGCTAAATTTTCAGTACCACTTCGTAAACCATATTCTTGACCGCCACCAAGTATGAGAGGTTCAATTTCAATGTTGTTTTTTAAAACCAAGGCACCAATTCCTTGAGGACCATGAATCTTATGTGCAGAAATTGTCATTGCATCTACACCCATATCTTTAAAATTGATTTCAATCTTACCAAGACCTTGAACCGCATCAACATGAAAGATAGTTTTATAATTTCGCAGCTTCTCAACCACCGATTTGATATCGTGAATAATGCCATTTTCATTATTGCAGAGCATGATGCTAATAAAATTAAACCCATCAGAATCAAGCTTATCCAACCAATCAAATTTTAAAGTGCCATCTTTGTTATTATGAATTTCAGTAACTTTAAATCCATTTGCTTTTAATTGCTCGAATGGTTTTGTAACACATGGGTGGTCACTGACATTGTAAAAAAATGATGCATCAGGATAGGCCTTTGCGCATCCTTGTACGATCCAGTTATTGGCTTCAGAGCCACCAGAGGTGAAGAAAATTTCATCAATACCTGCTTGAATATTGTCTGCGATCTTCTTTCTAGCAATTTGAATGAGTTCATGAGACTGTCGCCCAAAGTGATGATTGCTTGATGGATTACCATGTTGCGTTTGCATAGTTTCTATAACTGCATTCATGACTTCAGGCGTCATTGCGGTTGTTGCATTGTGATCAAAATACAAAGAGCTCATGATGAAGTCGCAACTCCGTTGGATGATTTTTTATGAAAAAATTCGACAGATTTATTCAAATTTTGTTTTTGATTGTTAGAGTCGATGGCGTCTTGTAAGGTTAAGCCGCCCAGGTAGTCGAGAACCTTTAAATTTACTGAGATCCAAAGGTTATGAGTAATGCATTGCTTGCCGTCATGACAATCTCCACGACCATTACATTGTGTCGCATCCACTTTTTCATCAACGGCTGCAATAATCTCTTTAATGCTAATTTCAGAACAGGGGCGGGTGATTTTATAGCCTCCCCCAGGACCACGGATGCTTTCAACAACCCCTTTTTGTCTAAGCTTACTAAATAATTGCTCTAGGTAAGATAACGAGATTGACTGCCTTTCAGATACGCTGAGTAAGGTCACGGGACCATTTTTCTGGCTCAGTGCGATATCAAGCATTGCAGTTACTGCGAAGCGGCCTTTTGTTGTTAATTTCATGATGCCATTTTACAATTACCTGACTAATTTAGTCAAGTATTATTAATGACATTATTTTTTGATTTTTTTCTCGAGTGCTTGAATTGCTTTTTGCTGAGCATCAACAACTTTTAATAGTTCTTCAATCGATTTGTAGATTGGATCATCCTCATTTTTACCCACAGCATAAGCTGAAAATTTATCCGTACTTTGAGTATCTTCAATGATCTTTGCTGGGATACCAACAGCTGTTGCATGAGCGGGAATATCTTTAACAACCACAGCGTTAGAACCAATTTTAGCCCCATCGTGAATTGTGATCGGGCCAAGTACTTTTGCCCCAGCACCGATTACGACATTATTTTTTAGGGTTGGGTGTCTTTTGCCTTTTTTCCAGGTTGTGCCACCAAGCGTAACGCCATGATAGAGCGTGCAGTCATTACCGATCACAGCAGTTTCACCAATCACGACACCCATGCCATGATCAATAAAAAAACGACGACCAATTGTGGCGCCTGGATGAATTTCTATTCCTGTTACAATTCTAGAAAGGTGTGAAAAAAAACGACCTAGCCATTTAAGCTTTATGGTCCATAAGTAATGAGAAAAACGATGCATCAAAACAGCATGAACGCCGGGATAGGTTGTTAAAATTTCGAAATAATTTCTCGCGGCAGGATCGCGATCAAAAACAACTGATAAATCTTCTTTAATTTTTTGAAACATTATTTAAATATAGTCAATATAAAGTCTATGCCGGCATTATCGCATAAATATTATTTTTCATTTTTTGATTTTATCTTTTTTTGGATTTGTTTGAGTATGCCGCGCATGATGTTTACCTCTTCTTTATCCATTTTAATTCGGTTAAACATCAATCTTAAACGTATCATCAATCTTTCTCTTTGATTTCTTTTGAAGAATTCGAGCTTGTCTAGAACTTCTTCTAAATGCATATAAAAACCATTCTGTATTTTCATACTAACGTAATTGTTTATTTTATTTGACACTTCAAATTCTTTAAAACCAAATTGATTTCTAATTTCATAAGCCATAATTTGGACGGCTTGTGATAGGTTTAAGGATGAGTAATTTTTGTTTGCATCAATATAACCTAACCATTGGCAGTGCTTTAATTCATCATTGCTAAGCCCGGATGTTTCGTTGCCAAATAAAATTGAAATTTTTTGACCTTGTTCTACTGCCTGCTTGATTTTTTTTGCCAGCATGACTGAATTAAAATGCGGCTGGCTGAGCTCTCTTTTACGAGCTGTTAGACCAATAACGAGATGAGCGCTTTCAATCGCCTTATCAATATTTTTAAATATTTTTGCATGTTGAAGAATGTCATCAGCCCCTGAAGCAAGCGCTTCGGCTTCACTTGACGGAAAATCTTTTGGGTTGATTAAGGTTAAATTTTTAAAACCCATGGTTTTAATTGCTCTTGCAGCGGATCCTATATTGCCAGGATGGCTTGTGTTTGAGAGTATAAAACTAACTTTATTAAAGTAAGTTGTTTTTGATTTCATCTAAATCCTTTAGAATAACCTTCTTTTAAATATATTATTCAATTTCATTATGCATCCAATGTTAACTATAGCTGTGAAAGCAGCACGTAAAGCTGGAAATATTATTGTACGAGCTTCAGAAGATATTAGTCAGCTAAAAATAAAAAATAAAACATTTAATGATTTTGTATCTGAAATCGACCTTGCTTCAGAAGAAGCGATTATTTCAACATTAAAGGCTACATATCCTGATCATGCGTTCTTAGGCGAAGAGTCTGGCTTGTCGGATGCTAAATCGGATTATGTCTGGATAATTGATCCTTTGGATGGCACAACTAATTTTTTACATAACTTCCCTCAATACTGCATTTCAATTGCATTGATGCATAAAGGTGAAATTGAACAAGGGTTGGTCTATGATCCTAATCGAAATGATTTATTTACTGCAACGAAGGGCAGAGGTGCTTTTTTAAATGATAGACGTATCCGTGTTTCGGGAAAAGCAAAATTACGCGAATCCTTAATTGGCACGGGATTTCCATTTAGAGATTATGATCATCTTCCAGCTTACCTCAAAATGTTTGAAGAAATGATCCGCTCGACTTCTGGCTTAAGGCGCCCAGGCTCTGCGGCCTTAGATTTAGCTTATGTTGCGGCTGGATGGTTTGATGGATTTTGGGAAATTGGATTATCAAAATGGGATATTGCAGCTGGAGGTCTTTTGGTGAAAGAAGCAGGTGGTATCGTTGCTGATTTTAAAGAGTCGCAGGATTGGATAGATAGTGGCAATATTATTGCTTCTAATGCCAAAATATATGATGAGTTTTTTGGCATTATTCAAAAGCATTTAAGTGAAGAATTAAAAAATCAGTGATGATGATGTCCGCCAGGACCATGAACATGTTTGTGTTGAATTTCTTCAGCATTCGCAGCTCGAACATTTACAACTTTTGCAATAAACAATAAGCGTTGTCCAGCCCATGGATGATTGCCATCCACAACGACTTTGTTGTCTGCGATATTTGTGACTGTATAAACAATCACTTCTCCTTGTTCGTTTTCACCTTCGAATTGCATTCCTTCTTTGATATTTTTTTCAGGAAATTTTTCGATCGACTCAACATTAACTAGATTTTCATCATATTCTCCAAAAGCATCTTTTGGATCTAAAGAAATTTCAACGGTCTCTCCAATATCTTTACCATGCATACCTTCTTCAACTTTCGGAAAAATATTATCAAATCCACCATGGAGGTATGTGATCGGCTCTTTACTCTTTTCAAGCGTGTTGCCGTCACTATCTTTTAATTCAAAATCGATAGTGACAACTGTATTCATGGAAATTTTCATGCATCATCCTTCATATAATTTTTAATATTAAGTATCGTATCATTTGCGATCGTGTTTAGCTCGGGATAATCTTTGCTAAAATGTAAACCGCGACTCTCTCTGCGCTCTAGGGCAGACACAATAATTAATTCTGCAGTTTGTAAAAGATTTCTAATTTCAATAAATTCTGCACTAACTTTAAAATGTTTATAAAAGTCATTAATTTCTTTTTTAAGAATTTCTATACGCTCTAAAGCTCTCTTTAAACGGTTATTTGTGCGAACAATGCCAACATAATTCCACATAAAGCGTCTTAATTCATTCCAGGTATGTGTCATGAGTACTGACTCTTCTGGATTTTTGACTCTACTTTCATCCCACTCGGGAAGGTCTTGAGAATTAATTCTTTTTTTATTTTTAATGTGTTGTGTTGCTGCATCTGAAAAAACCAAACATTCAAGCAAAGAGTTACTAGCTAAGCGATTTGCACCATGCAGACCTGTGGATGCCGCTTCGCCAATAGCATAGAGGTTTTGTACATTGGTTTCAGCATTTAAATCAGTTTTAATCCCGCCGCAACTATAATGCGCTGCAGGAACAACGGGGATGGGCTCTTTTGTAATATCAATATTAAGTGATTTACAGCGCTCATAAATGTTTGGAAATCTTTCTTGAATGTAATTAGAATCTAAATGGGAAATATCTAAAAAAACATGATCATACCCATGAGACTTCATTTCATAATCTATTGCCCTGGCGACGATATCACGAGGTGCTAATTCTTTGAGTGGGTGATATTTGTGCATAAATTCTTCGTTATTAGGTAATTTTAATTTACCGCCTTCACCCCTTAAGGTCTCTGAAATCAAGAATGAACGATCTAGAGGGTGATATAAATAAGTTGGATGAAACTGAATAAATTCCATATTGGCTATATCACAACCAGCGCGCCATGCCATTGCAATCCCATCACCCGTGCTGGTTTCAGGGTTGGTTGTGTAGAGATAAACCTTGGATGCGCCCCCGGTGGCAATTATAGTTTGTTGTGCAGAGAAGGTTGATATTTGGTTATTGTTTCCATCGATAATATAGGCGCCTAAACAGACATTATTGGTTTTTGTGCTTTTAATTTTCTCGCTGGTAATTAAATCAACAACAGAATGGTTTTCAAAAATTTGTATATTTTTATGAGCAAGCACTCTTGCGATTAGTTTTTGCTGTATTGCAGCCCCAGTTGAATCATCAACATGAAAAATTCGACTTTGTCGGTGTCCACCTTCTTTAGTGAGGTGGTAAGCGCCGTTTTTATCTTTTGAAAAATCAACACCCTGAGCGATTAGCCAGTCAATTTGCTTTTGACTCGCATTAATCACTTTTTTAACGACATCAGGGTTGCTCAATCCTGCCCCAGCCTCAAGCGTGTCTGCAATATGCTGCTTGATTTCAGGGTCATGTTCACTGGCCGCAATTCCACCTTGAGCCCATTGACTAGAGCTGGTATGTAATGTTTTTTTTGAGATCACTGCAACCTCTATGTGATCTGCAAGCCTGAGCGCAGTGCTTAACCCAGCTAAGCCTGCACCTAGAATTAGAGCATCAAATTTGTACATTTTTTATTGAACTAAATAGACCTTTATTTATCCTAAATTTATAACGAGAAAGGAAATATGCATGGCACAACTCAAGCTTGTTGAACCTGTTCAAAAAGTGTACAGTGAAAATTTAGAAAAGAAAAGCAAGGTTAGTATGAGTTTCCCTCCAACCAACCCGGAGAGAGCGGTTGATCAAAAGCTAGTTGAGAAAGCACAAAAAGGCGATAAACAGGCTTTTGGAATTTTGGTAGAAAAATACCACAAAAAACTTTCACGTTTATTATCAAGAATGGTTCGCGATCAATCAGAAATTGAAGATATTGTTCAAGATACATTTATTAAGGCTTACCGAGCAATAAACAATTTTAGAGGCGATAGTGCTTTTTACACTTGGCTTTATCGAATCGGTGTTAATACAGCAAAAAATCATCTCGTTTCTCTTGGTAGAAGACCAAAGGCAATGAATGAAGTTGAGATTGAGGAGATGGAAAATTTTGAAGAGGCTCATGATTTAAGATCATATGAGACTCCGGAAAGTGCAATGGCAACAAAAGAAATTGCAGCTGTTGTTAATGAAACAATTGAACATTTACCTGAAGAGTTGCGCTCAGCAATTACATTAAGAGAGATGGATGGCCTTTCCTATGAGGAAATAGCAGAGATTATGGATTGCCCGATCGGTACAGTAAGGTCAAGAATTTTTAGAGCCCGTGATGCAATAGCAGAGAAATTAAAACCATTGCTTGATTCGTCAGGCAATAAAAGATGGTAATTGAGGAGTTAAAGAAGAGTTATGTCAGAAAAAATATCAGAATTTTTTGATAACCAAACCAACGCAGATAAAATTGATAGCTTGGTTGGCGATCTAACAAAAAATAAAAAAGAAAAAGATGCTTTTAAATATTATCAATTGATTAGTGATGTATTACATCATGATCATGGGTTTGTCTCTGATAAAGCGGTTGATAAAATTATGCAAAAAATTGACCAAGAGCCAATCCAGTTTAATAATGGTCTTATTCGTAATGCAAAGCAAAATGCACTTACTTTCGATTTAAGAAAATATGCACTTTATTTATTTGCATCTTCAATGTTGGTAGGAATAACTTGGTTTGTTGCTTCAAAAACAAATGATCATTCAGGTTCATCGACCCCTGCATTTCTGGCTGAAGAGATTACAGAGCAGCTCTTGAATGACCATAACTCGACTACAACAACAAATCCTAACTTTTTTATTCAAGCAAATTATCAATCTGATATTTAATGGTTAATAGGTTTTTTCTTGGTCTGACTTTTTTATTAAGCAGTGCTTATGCATATGCGACAACTGACCTTTGGTCAGATATTAATGCCGCACAATTCGCAACACAAAAGCTTAATTACCAAGGTATTGTTCAGTCGATTAATGAAAAACAAGATATTAATGTTGTTAAGTTAACGCATGCCAATTTCCAAGATCAAGAGTATGTCAAAATTGAAAAGGTTGAAGGCGATAAGGCTGAACTATTATTGTTGAATTCTGATGCGACAATCTACCAAGAGCAAGATGATAAGATTGTGATTCAGAAAAAACAGCATGATCATTTATTCCCAAATATTTTTTCAGGTGATCTAGAGCAAATTAAGCAAAACTATAATTTAAGCCAAGGATCAGAAACAATTATTGCTAGCAGAAAAGCAATTCTTTATGTATTAAACCCTAAAGATAATTATCGATATTTCTATCATCTCTGGCTAGATGTTGAAAATAATTTACCTTTAAAATTAACTGTTGTTAGTCCTGATAAAAAAGTGGTCGAAAATATCAGTTTTGCTGAAATCAAATTTTTACAATCGAGAGATTTAAATTGGTTCAGGCCAAACGCTGCTAATAATAAATCTTACGCTCTCGCAGAATCAAACCACCTGAGTCAGATCACCCCAAGGTTGTTTAAAGTGAGCAAAAGCACTCTTGGGTTTAGGGAAGCAGAGTTTTTTGCGAAACGGATGCCGGGGTTAAATATACAATCACAGCAGCTTATTTTAACCGATGGTCTAAGTTACGTTTCCATTTACATCCATCCCATTTCTAAAAATCAAAAGCCACAAACAGGGCAGATGCAAAAAAATAATAGCAATATCATCGCAGTATATAAAGGCGGATATCAACTAATGGCTGTTGGCAAGGTTCCTTTTGATACGCTTCAGATGTTAACCGATGCAGTAAATTTTTAATGGCTGATCAAGCAAAAGTTATTCAAGTTAAAAATAATCACCTTGTCCTTGAAGTTGTGAGAGACAAACCTTGTATGTTGTGCGGCCAAACCGCTGGCTGTGGTAATTCTTTGTGGGGAAAATTACTAAATCATGAAGATAAGAAAATTACAGTTGAAAATAACATCGGTGCAAAAGAAGGCGATATAGTTAATTTAGAAATGAATGAAAAAGATATTCTCAAATCTGCTTTAATAATTTATCTAATCCCTTTGTTATTTTTTTTAGTTTTGTTAGCATGTGCACAGTATTTTTTAGAGAATAATTTTCTGATTTTATTAATTGGGATTGCTGGATTGTTTCTTGGTATCATCGCCGCAAGAAAGCTTGTGGATTTTATGAAAATTAGTTTAAAAATCAAAGTTAATTAATTATAAAAGGAGTTAAAACTTGAAGAAGTATTTTATATTTTTAATGATGTTTATTTTCGTGGGCTACACTCAAGCGATTGAACTTCCTGATTTTAGTAAACTTGCAGAAGATCAAGGCAATACTGTGGTTAATATAACCTCAGTAAAAAATACGCCGTCAAATCAAAATGCCGCTCCCTTTCCTTATGATGAGCATTTGCAAGAGTTTTTTAATCGATTTGGTATACCAGGATTTCCCGGAATGCCGCCGGGCGCGCAACCTCAAGAAAGACAAGCTATGGCGACTGGTTCAGGATTTATTGTCAATGAAAAGGGTACAGTCATTACAAATGCTCATGTCGTAAATGGTGCTGATGTGATCACGGTAAAGCTAAACGACCAAAGAGAGTTTCAGGCGGAACTTTTAGGTATTGATCGTAGAACCGATGTGGCTGTGTTGAAAATTAAAGCAGATCAGCTTCCCAGCGTTAAAATTGGCGACCCAAAAAAATTAAAAGTAGGTCAATGGGTTGCGGCAATTGGCTCACCTTTTGGTTTAGAAAGTACGATGACTGTCGGTGTCGTGAGTGCTTTGGGTCGTAATTTACCACAAGAAAATTATGTTCCATTTATTCAAACTGACGTAGCAATTAATCCAGGTAATTCCGGTGGCCCTTTATTTAATACTGATGGTGAGGTGGTAGGCATCAATTCACAAATTTATTCTAAAACGGGTGGCTACATGGGTTTATCTTTTGCAATTCCAATTGATGTTGCGATGGATGTAGCAAAACAACTTGAAAAAGATGGCAAGGTATCACGTGGTTGGTTAGGAATCGCAATCCAAGAAATTACCAAAGAGCTTGCTGAGTCCTTTGGTATGAAAGATACCAATGGCGCTTTAATTGCCGGCGTTGAAAAAGATTCACCGGCTCAGAAAAGTGGTCTTGAAGCTGGTGACGTGATCGTTAAGTTTGACAATAAAGCGATTAACATTTCTTCTGACCTACCAAAATATGTTGCAGCCACAAAGCCAAAAACTAAAGTTAATGTTGAAATTCTTCGCAAAGGAAAATCAAAAACATTGACAGTCGAAATTGGTGAAATGGAAACTGAAGATCAACTTACGGTAGCTAAGAATGGTAACCAAGCAAATGAACATAATCGTATTGGCTTGAAGGTCAAAGACTTGACGCCAGAGCAAGTTAAAAAGTTAGGCGGTAGGACTGGTGTGATTGTTGTTGAGGCGGTCGGTGCTGCAATGAACGCTGGCATTAGAAATGGCGATGTTGTTTTAGGCTTCAATAACAACAGGATTAAAAATGCGCAAGCTTTTAATCAGGATTTGCGTAAAATTCCTGTAGGTAAAACAATCGCACTTCTTGTTTATCGAAATGGCGACACCTTGTATGTTCCGGTGAAAATAACTAAGTAAACAGCTTATTTTCAGGTAGAATTCAGTCTCCTGAATTTAAAAAGAAAGGCGCATTGCGCCTTTCTTTATTTTAATTGATTACTCATGCAAAAAAATATTAGAAACTTTTCCATTATTGCGCATATTGATCACGGCAAGTCCACTCTAGCTGATCGTTTAATTCAAAAGTGTGGTGGACTAACTGACCGAGAGATGGATGCTCAAGTTCTAGATTCAATGGATTTAGAAAGGGAGCGAGGCATTACCATTAAGGCACAAACGGTGACCTTAAGATACAAGGCAAAAGATAATCAAGAGTACACCTTAAATCTAATTGACACTCCGGGTCATGTTGATTTTACCTACGAGGTTAGCCGCTCTTTAGCCGCATGTGAAGGCGGTATATTAGTCGTTGATGCTTCTCAGGGAGTAGAAGCGCAAACTGTAGCGAATTGCTATACAGCGCTTGATCAGAATGTTGAGGTGTTTCCTGTTTTAAATAAAATTGATTTGCCGCAAGCTGATCCAGAGAGAGTGAAATCTGAAATTGAAGATGTTATTGGAATTTCTGCAGTGGATGCAATTCCATGTTCTGCTAAAACCGGTGAAGGTGTTGATGAAATTTTAGAAAATATTATTGCTAAAATTCCACATCCAAAAGGCAACCCATCCAATTTATTACAGGCATTAATCGTTGATGCTTGGTTTGACAATTACGTGGGTGTTGTCATGTTAATTAGAATTGTTGAAGGCACTCTAAAAACAAAAGATAAAATTCGCTTGATGTCCACGAATAGCGAATACTTCGTTGATCAACTTGGTATTTTCACGCCGAAACCTTTAAAAAAAGATCAGCTTGAAGCGGGGGAGGTTGGTTTTGTAATCTCTGCAATCAAGGAGCTTTCTACGGCTAAGGTTGGCGATACGATCACTTTGGCTGGCAACCCAGCAAAGAGCCCTTTGCCAGGGTTCAAAGAGATACAGCCCCAAGTTTTTGCAGGACTGTATCCAGTTGAGTCAAGTCAATTTGAGGCGTTAAGAACCTCGCTGGAAAAATTAAGTTTAAATGATTCTTCTTTAAGATTTGAGCCTGAGAATTCTTCTGCATTGGGCTTTGGATTTAGATGTGGATTTTTAGGTCTTTTGCATATGGATATTGTGCAAGAGCGACTTGAGCGTGAGTATGAAATGGATCTCATTACCACAGCGCCAACCGTAGTCTATGAATTATTATTTAAAAATGGACAAGTACAGCAAATCGAAAATCCATCAAAATTGCCAGATTTATCTACGATTGAAGAAATTCGAGAGCCAATTATTAATTTAAATATTTTGCTACCTCAAGATTATGTTGGTCCGGTAATGAAGCTTGCAAATGAGAAAAGGGGCATTCAGAAAAATATGCAATATTTAGGGCGTCAAGTGATGATCAGTTATGAGATCCCTTTAAACGAAGTGGTGTTAGATTTTTTTGATAAATTAAAATCAGTTTCTCGAGGTTATGCTTCTATGGACTATGAATTTTTGGAATATAGAGCATCCAGTTTAGTGAAATTAGACATCTTAGTGAACGGAGATAGAGTTGATGCTTTATCGTTAATTGTGCATAAAGAAAATAGCCAATACCGCGGTCGTGAATTGGCTGCTAAGATGAGACAGTTGATTCCGCGTCAAATGTTTGATGTAGCCATTCAAGCTGCAATTGGCGCCAATATTATTGCCAGAGAAACAGTTAAAGCGATGCGAAAAAATGTATTAGCAAAATGTTACGGTGGGGATGTCACTCGAAAACGTAAGTTGCTAGAAAAACAAAAAGAAGGTAAAAAACGTATGAAGCAAGTCGGTAATGTTGAGATTCCTCAAGAAGCCTTCTTGGCAATTTTAAAGGTTGATGAATAATGATTTTTGCAATAATTTTAATGGCGAGTACTGTTATCACTGGATTTTTTTATATCTGGAATAGGGTCAATGGCAAGACAAAAAATAGCCAAAACATCTTGATCAAAAAAATATTTGAAATCTCAATTGGCTTTTTCCCAGTTTTGTTTGCAGTATTTTTTATACGCTCATTCATTGTGGAGCCTTTTAAAATTCCATCAGGTTCAATGATGCCGACGCTAATTCCGGGGGACTTTATTGCGGTTAATAAATTTGCTTATGGATTAAGACTGCCTGTTTTTAATAAGCTTCTACTGCCTTTGGGTGAACCAGAGCGTGGTGATGTGTTTGTATTTCATTACCCAAAAGATCCTTCAATAGACTATATCAAGCGAGTGATTGGCCTCCCGGGAGACCATATTCGTTATGACGGTAAAAAACTATATATAAATAATGAACTCATGCAGCAAGATGTTAAGTCTGAATATATATATGAATATCAAGAATCGATGATGGTGACCGCAATTGAAAAGATTGAACAATTAGGCACTGTAGAGCATTCAATTTTATTGCATGATATTCCAGCGAAAACACAAGAGTTTGATGTGCCCCCTGGGTTTTATCTTGCTATGGGCGACAACCGAGATAATTCATCAGATAGTCGTGTGTGGGGTTTTGTACCAGAAAATCTTTTGGTGGGTAAAGCATTTGTTATTTGGATGAATTTTTCCGAAATGAACAGAATAGGTAATTGGATTAAATAGCGATGGATCAATTGGTAATAAGACAATTAAGCGATCTATTTAAATATCAGTTTAATGATGTGAGTTTGCTTGAGCTTGCTTTATCGCATCGAAGTTATCAGCATAATAACAACGAGCGTTTGGAGTTTTTGGGCGATAGTATTTTAAATTTCACAATTGCAGAATCGCTTTATCAGAAATTTAAAACATTACCTGAAGGTGATCTCAGTCGATTAAGAGCTTCACTTGTAAAGGCAGAATCACTCGCTGAAGTCGCAAAATCAATTAAATTAGGTGATTTTATTTTACTAGGTGAGGGCGAGTTAAAAAGTGCTGGTTGGAGAAGACCATCAATTTTAGCAGACACATTCGAAGCAATTATTGGAGCGATTTATCTTGATGGCGGCTTTGAGGAGGCAAGAAAATTTATTCTTAATTTTTTTCAAACCCAAATAGAAAGTATTGACCCTAAAAGAATTGTTAAAGATGCAAAAACAACCTTGCAGGAATTATTGCAATCCAGAAAACTGATGATTCCAGAGTATAAAGTGATTAAGATAGAAGGTGAAGCACATAATCAAGTATTTTTTGTACAGTGCGAGATTTCTCAGTTAAGGTTACAAACTGAGGGTTCAGGCACTTCAAGAAAGTTAGCAGAGCAAGAGGCGGCGATGGTCGCCATAGAGGAAGTAAAACAAAAAATATAATATGAAAAAAAAATGCGGCACAATCGCTATTATTGGCCGACCCAATGTTGGCAAATCCACATTATTAAATTATATCTTGGGTCAGAAGCTCTCAATTACATCTAAAAAAGCTCAAACGACTCGCCATCAAATTTTAGGCATACATACCGAAAAAGAACATCAATTTATCTTTGTAGATACACCGGGTTACCAACAAAAATTTATGAGTGAGATGAATAAACGCATGAATAAGTCGGTCACTTCTATTTTTAATGATGTTGATGTTATTTTATTTTTATCGGAACCTAAAGAGTTAGACGAGTTAGAAATCAATCTAATAAAAAAAATTCCTCAAGATGTACCAGTTATAAATTTAATTAATAAATCTGATCAAGTAAAAAATAAAAATAAACTTTTGGAATTGATAGAAAAAAATAATGAGCTTGCAATGTTTCGCTCCATCATTCCCACTTCAATAAAATTTCCAGATAACCAAAAAGTAATTTTAGCGGAAATTGAAAAATATTTACCTGAGCAAGAGTTCATTTTTCCTGAAGATGAATTGACAGATAAGAATGAAAGGTTTCTTGCAGCGGAAATTATTCGTGAGAAAATATTTAGATTAACGGGTGACGAATTGCCTTATGTGATCGCTGTTGAGATCGAAAAATTTGAAATAGATAAAGGCCTCAGAAGAATTTTTGCAAGTATTTTGGTTGATAAAGAAAGTCAAAAACCTTTAGTGATTGGAAAAGAAGGCTCCCGTTTAAAAAAAATATCAACCGAAGCGAGAATGGATATGGAGAAATTATTTTCCGGTAAAGTTTGGCTTGAAATTTGGGTTAAAGTGCAAAAAAATTGGTACGACGATCAACGCGCATTAAAGTCATTAGGATTTTAAATATATTTCATGAAAGTTGAAAATGAAAATATCTACGTTCTACATACATACCCCTTTAAAGAAACAAGCTTAATCGTAGATGTTTTTTCAGAAAATTATGGACGCGTCTCTTTGTTGGCAAAAGGCGCAAGGCGCCCGCGTTCTATTTTAAGAGGTTATTTACAACCATTTCAAAAAGTCCAAGCCCAGTGGTCTGGAAAAAATGAATTAAAAACTCTTTTTTCAGTTGAGTGGGTAGATAAATTTTTAGGTCTAGAAGGGGATAGTCTTGTTTGTGGTTTCTATTTAAACGAAATACTTATTCATTTATTGCCTAAGGAAGACGAAAATAAAAACCTTTTTATTTTTTATGATGAGGCATTAAAACAACTATCAAACAGCGAATACGCAAAAGATGAAGTGTTGAGAAATTTTGAACTCAGCCTTTTACAAGAATTAGGATACCAATTAACTTTAGCCACTGATGAGCATGGAAATCCAATTGATGTTCATAAAAGTTATCGTTATGAAGCGGAGTATGGAGCATCCGATCTGGATGCAACTCAGAATGGTATTGAAATTTCTGGGAAAACTTTAATTGATATGTCAGTAGGAGACTTTACAGATAAAATAACGTCAAAAGAAAGCAAGCAATTAATGAGATACTTAATTGGTTTTTATTTGGGCAATAAAAAATTAAAATCTAAAGAATTATTTTTAAATATTAAATAACGATTATTATGATTTATCTAGGTGTAAATATTGATCATGTTGCAACAATTCGCCAGGCGCGAGGCACCGACTATCCCTCTATAACAAAAGCAGCAACTCTCGCTGAAGATGCAGGAGCGGATAGCATCACACTGCATTTGCGAGAAGATAGACGGCATATGCAAGATCGAGATTTATATGATCTCAAACCAATCCTAAAAACAAAAATGAATTTAGAGTTAGCAGCCACTGATGAAATGATTGGTATTGCCACGAAATTGAAGCCAGAGGATGTCTGCATTGTTCCAGAAAGAAGAGAGGAGCGAACAACCGAGGGTGGTCTAGATCTAATTAATGCTTATGCCAATATTGAGCAGGCAACAAAAAAACTAATAGATGCAGGCATTCAAGTATCTTTGTTCATTGCTCCTGATCTAAAAACAATTGATCTGGCAAAAAAAATAGGGGCTCCTGTTATTGAATTACATACGGGGCATTACGCAAATGTTCATGGCGCGGAACAGGCAACAGAATTTAAAATTATAGAGCAGGCAACAAAACATGCCCTAGAGCAAGGTTTGATCGTTAATGCTGGACATGGATTAAATTTTGACAATGTAAAGCCAATTGCGCAGATTGCTGGCATGAATGAATTGAATATAGGTCATGCAATTGTCGCAGAGTCTTTATTTATTGGCTGGCAAAATGCAATTAAAAAAATGAAAAAACTATTAGGTGAGTCAGTATGATTTTTGGAATTGGAAACGATATTGTTGAAACAAGTCGTATCGAAAAAATTTATCAAAAATTTGGAGAACACTTTCCAAGAAGAATATTAACGCCAAACGAATATAAAGTTTTTCAAGAGCGCAAGAAAAATATATCTTTTTTAGCAAAACGTTTTGCAGCTAAAGAAGCATTTTCTAAAGCCCTAGGGATAGGCTTTAGAGCCCCAGTTTCTTTTCAGTCGATTGCGATCGAAAATAATAATATGGGTAAACCGATATTAAATTTTTCTAATGAGCTTACACGCTTTATGAATGAAAAAAAAATTCTTCATTGCCATTTAACAATAAGCGACGAAAAAAATTTAGCAAGCGCAATTGTTATTCTTGAAACTTAAATGCGATGCAATTAGAGAATAGTTTTATTGGCACGACAAACCTTTATGGTGAAGAGGGTGCGGGTAAAATTTTTAATGCGCATGTTTGTATCATTGGTCTTGGGGGTGTAGGTTCTTGGGCCGCAGAATCGATTGTCAGACATGGCGTTAAAAATATTACTTTAATTGATTTGGATCATATTGTGGACTCTAATATTAATAGACAAATCCAAGCATTATCAGTCAATATTGGTCAGTCAAAAATAAAAGCAATGTCTAATCGTTTATTATCAATTAATCCTAAATGTCATGTTAATTTGATTGACGATTTTTTAACCTTGGAAAACATCTCTCACTTAATAACAGATCAATTCAACGTTGTGATTGATGCCATTGATGAATCAAAAGTTAAATTAGAACTAATTAACTTCTGCTATCGAAATAAAATTAATTTAGTAACCTCCGGAGGCGCAGGGGGCAAATTAGACCCTACCAAAATTATGGTTGCAGATATTTTTGAGTCTTATGGAGACCCATTGCTATCAAAAATAAGATCAAGGCTTAAAAAGATTTTTATTGGTAAGAAAAAACTCAAAATCCCTACAGTCTTTTCTCCTGAAGCAATAACGAAGCCAAAAGACTGTGCGAGTCAATTGCAAGGCTTAAGTTGTGCGGGTTACGGTTCTTCAGTTTCAGTAACCGCTGCTTTTGGTTTCTTTGCTGCGGCGGAAGCTTTTAAAATCATCACTAAATAATTACTTGAATATTTAAAGTTTCATCCCCATATTTAAAGTATTCGAACAAATTAATTTAAAAATTTTAACGCGAGGTTATATGTCAAAAGAAAAATTAAATTTTCAAACTGAAGTCAAACAATTATTGGATCTCATGATTCATTCTTTATATAGCAATAAAGAAATTGCTTTGCGCGAACTTATATCTAATGCTAGTGACGCTACTGACAAATTAAGATTTGAAGCGCTCGATAATGATAAGTTATATGAGAATGATTCTGACTTATCTGTAATTGTTGATTTTGATGAAAAGAAAAAAATCTTAACGATCGAAGATAATGGTATTGGCATGAACCGTGATGACCTTATTAACAATATTGGTACGATCGCCAGATCAGGCACTAAAGAATTTTTAAATAAGCTCTCAGGAGAAAAATCAAAAGATGCAAATTTAATAGGTCAATTTGGTGTTGGTTTTTACTCATCATTTATTATTGCTGATGAAGTTGTTGTTGAAACAAGGAAAGCTGGCGACTCAGCTGCTTATAAGTGGTCATCAAAAGCTGATGGTGAATTTACTATTGAAGACATCAAAAAAGATTCCAGAGGAACAAAAATCATCTTACATCTGAAAAAGGATGAAGAGGAGTTTTTAGATTCTTGGCGCTTGCAAAGCATTATAAAAAAATACTCCGACCACATTTCAGTGCCGGTTAAGATGTTTAAAGTAGACTTCAAAGAAGGTAAGGCAGAGAAGTTAAAAGAGCTTGAGACTATCAATAACACTCAGGCAATATGGACGCGTAACAAGAAAGATATTAAAACGGAAGAATATGAGGAGTTTTATAAAAATATTTCATACGATTCTGAGGCGCCACTTGCTTTTTATCACAACCGTGTTGAAGGTAAATCTGAATACACCTCACTGCTTTATATTCCAAAAAAAGCACCGTTCGATTTATATGAACGTGAGCGACAAAACAATATAAAACTTTATGTGAAGAAAGTTTTTATTATGGAGGCGAGTGAAAAGTTAATTCCGCATTACTTAAGATTCGTTAAAGGTGTAATCGACAGTCAAGACCTTTCACTTAATGTGTCTCGAGAAATTCTCCAAGACAGTCCAATGGTCGAGACTATTAAATCTGGATTGGTCAAAAGAATTCTCAGCTCTCTTGAAGAGATGGCAGAAAAAAAACCAGAAGACTATAAAACGTTTTGGAATGAATTCGGCAAGGTGATTAAAGAAGGTCCTGCAGAAGATTTTGCAAATAAAGAAAAAATTGCAAACCTCTTAAGATTCTCTTCAACTAAAAATGATAATCAAGAGGTTAGCTTTAAACACTACATAACAAACATGGTAAAAGGGCAGGAACATATTTACTATATTACAGCTGACTCTTATCAAGCGGCAAAGAATAGTCCTCATCTAGAAATTTTCAAAAAGAAAAATATTGAAGTATTGCTTCTAAGCGATCGCGTAGATGAATGGTTAGTATCAAATCTATTTGAGTTTGAAGGTAAAAAATTACAGTCAATTGCTAAGGGAGATCTTGATCTTGGTAAGTTAGAAGATGAGAAAGAAAAAGAAGAAAAGAAAAAAATTGAAGCGGACTCAAAAACACTGATTGAAAAAATTAAAAAATCATTAGGTGATCGTGTTAAAGAGGTTAAAGTAACACACCGTTTAACAAATTCACCAGCATGTTTAGTAGTGGGTGAGCACGATATCTCTGGCAATTTAGAGAGGATTTTAAAGGCAGCGGGACAAAATACTCCGGATGTTAAACCAACTTTGGAGATTAATCCGCAACATAAACTCATTCAGAAATTAGAAAAAATTGAAGAAAATCAAGAGTTTAATGATTATGCTGCGGTAATTTTTGATCAAGCAATTTTAGCGGAAGGGGGTCAGTTGGATGATCCAGTTGCATTTGTGTCAAAAATCAATGAATTCTTAGCAAAATAGCTAATAAAAAAATATTTAGTAAATATTTAAAAAAAAGTGGAAAAGTATTTGACAAGTTTTAAAAAAACCTGCTATAGTTCCGCTTCTTGGCGTCAAGCATGCCAAATCACTGAAAAATAAAAGTTTGACGTGATTTTTTCGATCGCGGGGTGGAGCAGTCTGGCAGCTCGTCGGGCTCATAACCCGAAGGTCACAGGTTCAAATCCTGTCCCCGCAACCAAGTCGAAATTTGCTCTTTAACAATTTGAACAACTGATAAGTGTGGGTACTTATTGAACGAGGTCAGTTGTATTTATACAACACTCAAAAAATAAGTGCTTACACACAAATTTGTGAACAAGACCACCACTAAATTTATTTAGTGACCTTGTGAATGAATTTGAGTTTTAAAGCACAAGCGATACATCTAAACTTTCTACGGAAAGTTTTAAGTAATAGACAAGATTAAACTGAAGAGTTTGATCCTGGCTCAGATTGAACGCTGG
>CAYVOQ010000015.1:0-25668 GCA_964453595.1 uncultured Methylobacillus sp.
AGTAATCATAGCTCGATTGAATCTGCACACTTGCTTAAAGCATTATTAAAACCAGACTTTTCTGACACTCAACAGCTCTTAGCACTGGCAGGATTAAAATCCAATTTTGAATTGTTATTAGATAATTTTCTTGAAAAGTTTCCAACGGTAGAAAATAGCCATGGAGATATACATATATCTTCACAGCTCAACCAACTTTTAAATATCACTGAAAAAAAAGCAAATGAGCTCAAAGACGATTTTATTGCCTCAGAAATATTTCTCCTGTCCTTAAAACAAGATAAATCTGGCTTAAAAGAGCTCTTAATTCAAAACGGATTGAATTTTGAAAATTTACAAAAGGTCATTATGGAATCTCGAAAAAATGAAAATGTGAATTCTGCTGACGCAGAAAACAATCGACAAGCATTAAAAAAATATACGATCGACTTAACCGAACAAGCAAAAATTGGAAAGTTAGACCCTGTTATTGGTCGCGATGATGAAATCAGGCGAACAATTCAAGTATTGCAAAGAAGAACAAAAAATAACCCAGTGTTGATCGGCGAGCCGGGTGTAGGTAAAACTGCAATCATAGAAGGCTTAGCGCAAAGAATCGTAAACGGAGAAGTCCCTGATACCTTAAGGAATAAAAAAGTTTTATCTTTAGATATGGCGGCTCTATTGGCTGGTGCTAAGTATCGAGGAGATTTTGAAGAGCGATTGAAAGCTGTTTTAAAAGAGGTGTCTCAAGACAATGGACAAACAATTATGTTTATAGATGAGATACATACGATGGTTGGAGCGGGTAAGACTGATGGTGCGATGGACGCTGGAAATATGTTAAAACCAGCTTTAGCAAGAGGTGAGCTACATTGTGTTGGTGCGACGACATTAAACGAATACCGCATGTATATAGAAAAAGATGCAGCATTGGAGAGAAGATTCCAAAAAGTTTTGGTTGAAGAACCAAATGTTGAATCAACGATTGCAATATTGAGAGGATTGCAAGAGAAATACGAACTTCATCATAATGTTGAAATTACAGATCCCGCAATTGTAGCGGCAGCGGAATTATCCAATAGATATATTACTGATCGCTTTCTTCCAGATAAAGCAATAGACCTGATTGATGAGGCAGCCTCAAGAATCAAGATGGAAATTGATTCAAAACCTGAACAACTGGATAAGCTGGAACGCAGATTAATTCAATTAAAAATTGAACGTGAAGCAGTCAAAAAAGATAAAGATGATGCCTCTAAAGCTAGACTTAAGAATTTAGAAGACGAGATTGCAAAACTAGAAAAAGAATTTACTGATTTAGAGTCAATTTGGAAATCTGAAAAATCTGTTTTGCTTGGATCAAAATCGATCAAGGAAAAATTAGAGTCATTAAAGATTCAGATGGAGGATGAAAAAAGAAAAGGAAATTGGCAAAAGGTTTCCGAGATACAGTATGGTGAAATACCCAGTCTTGAAGAACAGCTTAAACAGGCCGCACTTTCTGAGAATAAAAAGAAAACGACTAACAAAATGTTAAGAACAGAAGTTGGCGCCGATGAAATTGCAGAAATCGTTTCTAGATCAACCGGTATACCTGTAGCAAAAATGATGCAAGGCGAGAGAGAAAAGTTAATTAATATGGAAATGGAATTGCACGCGCGCGTTGTTGGGCAAGATGAAGCTGTGCGTTCGGTTTCAGATGCAATAAGACGATCACGTTCTGGTTTGAGTGACGCAAATAAACCTTATGGATCATTTTTATTCCTTGGTCCAACTGGTGTTGGAAAAACTGAGCTATGTAAATCTTTGGCAAGTTTTTTATTTGATAGCGAAAGTCATTTAATTCGCATTGATATGTCAGAGTATATGGAAAAACATTCAGTTGCGCGCTTGATTGGTGCCCCCCCAGGATATGTTGGCTACGAAGAGGGCGGTTATCTCACTGAGGCAGTAAGAAGAAAGCCATACAGTGTCCTATTGCTGGATGAAATTGAGAAAGCACACCCTGATGTATTTAATGTTTTATTACAAGTTCTGGATGAAGGTCGATTAACAGATGGTAAAGGCAAAACTGTTGATTTCAAGAATACTGTAATTATTATGACTTCAAATCTTGGTTCTGATTTAATTCAAAAAATGAATCAGGATGAATATCAAATTATTAAATTAGCTGTGATGGGAGAGGTCAAGAATCATTTTAGACCTGAATTTGTAAATCGTATTGATGATGTGATTGTTTTCCATAGTTTGAATGACGAAAATATTCAGTCTATTGCTAAAATTCAATTAGAAGGTTTGATTAAAAAATTAGCTAATATTAATATTCAGGCAACATTTTCCGACAAGGCAATTGCTGAAATTGCAAAAGCAGGTTTTGATCCAGTTTATGGCGCACGTCCTTTAAAAAGGGCAATACAAAATGAAATTGAAAATCCGCTTTCAAAAGAAATTTTAGGGGGAAAATTAGTAAAGCAGCAATTGAAAATTGATTTTGAAAAAAATAAATTTACCTTTACAGTTTAACTATGAAGCAAGCTTTTGGGGAACATTCAAGACGAACTAATGGAAGAGGATTTTACGATATTACTTCCGACATTAGAGATTGGTTAAAGGATCATGCAATCAAAAATGGTTTGTTGACAATATATATTCAACATACCTCAGCAAGTCTTTTAATTAATGAGAATTACGACTCAGACGTATTAGTCGATTTAGAAACTTTTTTTTCAAAGTTAGTTCGCGATGGCGATTCGGATTTTATTCATATTACCGAAGGAGTGGATGACATGCCGGCACATATTCGCACGGCTTTAACGCAGACCCATCTGTCAATCCCTGTTCATGAGGGTCGTTTGCAAATAGGTCAATGGCAGGGGATATTCTTATATGAGCATCGCTATCATTCACATCAGCGTAAAATAGCCCTACATGTTATTGGAGAGTAAGATTATTTAATCCACTTAGCAGGATCAAACGGTTTACTATTTTTACGTAATTCAAAATAGAGACCAGTGAGCCCTAATCCACCGGTATCACCTGAAGTCGCTATTTGATCACCCTTTTTTACGATATCATTTACATTGGGTAGAACAGATTCATTATACCCATAGAGACTCATATAACCTTCTCCGTGATCTAAAATGATCAAATTTCCAAATCCTCTGAGCCAGTCTGCGTA
The DNA here is from genome assembly GCA_964453595.1 of uncultured Methylobacillus sp. Lineage (GTDB taxonomy): Bacteria > Pseudomonadota > Gammaproteobacteria > Burkholderiales > Methylophilaceae > BACL14. The sequence continues at coordinate 3,161 of CAYVOQ010000015.1, forward strand.
GGCAACTTTGCCATCAGCTATAGCTTTTACTTCTTCACCTTCATTTGTTTTGTAGAACAGGCCTTTCCAGGTCACTCCGGTATCTTTTCTTTTAGCTCCATATTGATATTCGATCTTGCCTTTAACTGGAGCAGCGAGCTTTCCTTTTAATTCAGCAAAACCTTTTCCAGCGAAAGGGATAACTTTTTCTTCTTTGTTTGAATCTTTTTTGGCTTTTTTCATAGCCTTTATTTCATCGTCAGATTTTTTGATGAGTTCATCAATAATAGCAGTCAATTTCTTCTCATCTTCAATTAATTTATTTTTTTTTGTTTTGTTATCTTTAATTGATAAGTTTATTTGATTAAGAACGACTTTTTTTTCATTCTTCTCTATTTCAAGCTGTTTTGCTACTTTTGATTTGGTTTTTTTTAGATCCTCAACTTTACCAATAGTATTTTTTATTGCTAATTGAGTTTCTAGGAGTTTTTTTTGATTCTCTTGAAGTGATTTAATTTGCTCCAATTGAAAGTTAGTAAAATAAGAGAGTAATTTATATTCTCTAGAAATTTTATTGGGATTGTCGCCACTTAATATTAATTTAAGATAAGATGCTTCGCCATGCTTATGCAGATTCACTAAATAATTAACTAAATCCTCTGTTTGAATAGATATTTCTTTTGATATCTTATCCTCTTCATTTTTAAGACTGTTGAGTTTATTCTTGTGTTTTGATAGTTTATTTTGGATAGAAATTATTTCTTTTTTTGTTTCACTTATTTTTTTTTCTTGTGTTTTAAGATCTTGAGATACATTTTTTTTAGTAGATTCTTGTTCTGATAATTCCTTTTCTATTTTTTTTATTTCCTCTTGGACATCATTAAGATTTTTTTTATTTTCCTTAAGGTCGGCTAGGCCTATTTTTGATAATAAAAGCAATGAAAAGAAAATGAATTTTATTTTTTTATTCATTGTGCTTAATTAAATTGGATTAAATTTTCGCCAGTCATTTCACTAGGCTGTTTTTTTTCTAAGATATAAAGCATGGTGGGCGCGATATCAGATAACTTACCAACTTTGGTAATTTTTGCATTTTCATTACCATAGTAGATAAAGGGGACTAAGTTTGTAGTGTGCTGTGTATGAACTTGATTGTTTATTTCATCCATCATTAATTCTGCATTTCCATGGTCAGCGGTAACGATAAGATGCCCATTCATTTTTTTTGTTATTTTAACGATATCGCCAATGCATGTATCCATAGCTTCAATAGCTTTTACAGTTGCTTGAAGGTCTCCAGTGTGACCTACCATGTCACCATTAGCAAAGTTACAAATAATTACATCATATTTAGAGCTGGCTATTGCATCGACTAGTTGTTTTGATACTTCGTAAACGCTCATTTCTGGCTGCAGGTCATATGTTTTTACTTTAGGTGAAGGGATCAGAATACGCTCTTCATTTGGAAATTTATCTTCAATGCCCCCATTAAAGAAAAATGTAACATGAGGATATTTTTCAGTTTCTGCAATTCTTAGCTGGGTTAAGCCTAAATTTGCAATGTATTCTCCAAATGTATTATTTACTTGCTCAGCAGGGAAGATTACCTTAGCTTCAGTTAGAGATGAGTCGTAATTGGTCATTGTGAAGTAGTCTAGATGATCAATAAAAATATTTCTTTTAAATCCATCAAAATCTTTTTTTAAAAATGCCTTACTTATTTGCCTCGCTCTATCTGACCTAAAGTTTGTAAATATAACCATATCGTTATTTTTTATTAAAGGTTTTTCTTCATTATTAATAACTGTTGGATGAACAAACTCATCAGTTTCATTTCTGCTGTATGCTTTTCTTAGAGCTTCCTGAGCTGAATTAGCATAAAAATCAGCCACACCCTCTGTTAACATTACATAAGATTGCTCAATCCTCTCCCATCGATTATCTCTGTCCATGACAAAAAATCTACCCTGGACTGATTTAATTTGACCACACTGCTGATCGTTAATAAAATTTTCAAGATCATCAATATATTTTTCTGCGCTTTTTGGGGGAGTGTCTCTTCCATCTAAAAAAATATGAATTATGGGGTTGATATTATTTTCTTTAGAGATTGAAATTAAAGCTTTGAGGTGGTCAATATGACTATGCACACCTCCATCTGATAAAAGTCCCATAAGATGAAGATCACCATTGTTAGCTTTTAATTTTTGGAATGATTTTTTTAGTTCTTTATTTTTATTTAATTCTTTTTTATTTATTGAGTTATTAATTCTTTCGATATCTTGGAATACGATTCTACCAGCACCAATATTGATATGGCCTACCTCAGAATTCCCCATTTGGCCTTTTGGAAGTCCAACGAAGTTTTCTGAGGCATTAATAAGACCATTTGCGGCAGTTTTTTTTAATTCATCTAAATGCGGAGTTTTTGCAAGAGCAACAGCATTAAACTCTTCTTCATTTGAGTGGCCAAAACCATCTAAAATAAGCAATGTTAGGGTTTGTTTTTGATTTGTCATATAGCAAAAATTATACATTACTTTAATTTGGTAATTAGTGAATAATGGCTTGAAATCAATAAAAAAGACCCAATATTTAAATTAAATCTTAAGTTAAAAAGTAAATAAATTTATGAAAGTTTTGATGTACACAAGTCAATTTTGCCCCTATTGCGTGAGTGCGGAAAATTTACTAAAAAAAAGAGGCGTGAATTCAATTGAAAAGATATACATAGACACCTCAATTGAAGAAAAAGACAAGATGGTTCAAATTACCGGAAGAAGAACAGTTCCTCAGATATTTATCAACAATACTCATGTTGGCGGCTTTGATGATTTAAAAAATTTAGATCAATCTGGAGATTTAGATAAATTATTAGGAAACTAGGCAATTCTATTAAATACCTGCTTTAGCGTGTAAAATACGTCTAGAATTTAATGTATTAAATAATTAGGAAAAAATATGGCAGAAGATAAAAAAAAGAAAGTCGTTAAAAAGGCTGAATCAAAAAAAACAAAAAAAACAGATCCAAGTAGCGCAATGCAGCCTGGTTTTGCGATTGAGAAACTATATATTAAAGATGCATCAATTGAAGTCCCAAATGCACCGGAGATATTTACCATGCGTGAAGCTCCACAAATAGGAATTGAGCTGAACAATACCGCAAAACCATTGGCAGAAGGTTTTTATGATGTTTCTTTACAAGTTACAGTTACTTCCAAACAAGAAGATAAAACTGCATTTTTGGTTGAGGTGACTCAATCTGGAATTTTTCAAATTAATAATATGCCGCCTGAAGGGTTGGAGATGGTTTTGGCAATCACATGTCCAAATATCTTGTTTCCATATGCAAGAGAAGCAATTTCAGATATGACAACAAAAGCAGGGTTTCAGCCAGTGCTGTTAAATCCAATAAACTTTGAAAATTTATACATCCAGCAGAAGCAACAACAAGAGCAGGCTAATAAACAGAATGCTTAAAAATAAATTAATTGCAAAATCTTTTTTTGCAATTTATTTGTTCTTAAACGCTAGCATTTCTGTTGCGGAATTTATGTCCGTTTCTGCAAAGCAGTCAGCTATGCATGAAGCACCTTCAGACTCAACAAAGAAAATTTTTATTGCAACAGAGGGGTATCCTGTTGATGTATTGGTAAGTCTTAAAGAATGGAAAAAAATTAAAGACCATGAGGGAAAGGTGAGCTGGATCAAGGCAGAAGATTTATCAAAAAAAAGAACTGTTTTGGCAAATTCAGATGAAATTTTTTTCTACCAACAACCAAGTATATCTAGCAATATTTTAGCCAAAGTGTCTAAAAACGTTGTTTTAGATTTACTTGATGATAGCGTTCCGCAGGGATGGATCAAAGTTTATTCAAAAGCGGCAAATTTAGAGGGTTATGTTGAGTCAACATCTTTCTGGGGTGTTAACTGATGAAGATTTGTGTTCTTGGCGCAGGAGCATGGGGAACAGCTTTAGCTATACATGCTGCAAAAAAATTTGATGTAACTTTATGGGCAAGAAATTCTGGTCATATCTCCGGTATGAAGAAGGCTCGATCAAACCCACTCTATCTTGGCGACTTTAATTTTCCAGACCGCCTAGAGGTTTCAGATAATTTTCTAGAGGCTGTTAACAACGCGAATTATATTTTATCTGCAATTCCAACATCTGGTTTTCGGGATATATTAAATGAACTCAAGATGTATGATATTCAGACTCCTGTAATTTGGGCAAATAAAGGACTTGAACAAAACTCTTCACTGCTGCCATACGAAATTTTCAAAGAAGTTTTACCAGATCGGAAATACGGAGTTTTATCGGGGCCTAGTTTTGCTGCTGAATTGGTTCGTGAACTTCCGACCGCTGTCACGCTGGCTTCTGAAGATGAGTCAGTTTTAATTGAATTCCCAAGCTTCTTTCATCATAACAATATGAGAATTTATACCAATAGGGATGTAATTGGCGCTTCGGTAGGGGGAAGTCTTAAAAATATTATTGCCATCGCTGCAGGGATATCAGACGGCATGGGTTTTGGCAATAATGCCAGAGCAGCCTTGATTACCAGAGGAATAAGCGAGATATCTAGATTTGGAATTGCCCTGGGAGCTAAGTTAGAAACCTTCTCAGGCCTGGCCGGTATTGGTGATCTTTTTCTAACCTGTACGGGAGATTACTCTAGAAATAGAGAGGTGGGCTTGAGGTTAGCAAAGGGTAATAATCTAAATCAGATTCTTGAATCTCTTGGGCATGTTGCAGAAGGAGTCTATGCGACCCGTGAAGTTGTGAGTCGTGCAAAAACCATAAATGTTGATATGCCAATTACTAATGAAGTTGCAATGGTTCTTGATAATAAAATATCCGCTTATGATGCTGTAAAAAATTTACTCGATCGAAATTTAAAGTCAGAGCATTAAATACCATTTTTGAAGTTATTTTGTCTCCAAGCCTCATAAAGGATAATGGATACGGAATTTGCAAGATTAATACTTCTGCTTTCAGCAAGCATTGGTATCCTCAATAAATTTTTCTCCCCAAGAATTAGTCTTATTGACTCTGGAAGTCCTCTTGTTTCTGGCCCAAATATAAAATAATCATCCTTATTAAAATTAACGGATACATAATTATTTGTTGCTTTTGTGGAAATACCATAAAGTTTTGATGAAGGAGAAAGGATTTTGGTAAATAGATCAAAATTTTTATAAATCGTATAATTTTCTTCAGAAATATAATCCAATCCTGCTCTTCGCATCTCTTTTTCGGTAATTTTGAATCCCAAAGGTTCTATGAGGTGAAGTTTAGCACCCGAATTTGCACATAACCTCATAATGTTCCCTGTGTTGGGCGGAATTTCAGGCTCAAAAAGTACAATATTAAACATTTGTATTATTTTTAATCAAAAGTTAAATTTATCAAAATTTTTAGTTAACAATAAATATCATATATAATCTAAAAAACAACTTAATCAATACATTATGGAACAAAAAATTAAAATTTACCCAAAAAAAAATAAATTAAATAATCCAGACCCTCTTTTCTCTCAGATTTTAGAATTATTTAATAAGCCATTTAATGATTTAATTTTTGAAGCTCAGGCAATACATCGAGAAAACTTTGATCCAAATAAAGTGCAGCTAAGTACTTTGCTATCAATTAAAACAGGGGGTTGCTCAGAAGATTGCGGATATTGCCCTCAATCATCAATTCACGATACTGATGTAGAAAATGAAAAGATACTAGATCTGGATCAGGTTGTTGACGCAGCAAAGAATGCAAAAGCATCCGGAGCAAGTAGATTTTGCATGGGAGCAGCTTGGAGGAGTCCTAAACAAGAGGATCTGGATTTGGTGAAAGACATGATTAAGGAAGTAAAAAAACTTGGCATGGAGTCATGCGTTACGCTTGGGATGCTTGATGAAGATCAAACCAAGCAGCTTAAGGATGTTGGCCTTGATTACTATAATCATAACTTGGATACCTCTCCGGAATTTTATGGGGAAATTATCTCAACCCGAACTTATCAAGATCGTCTTGATACCCTTGATAACGTGAGGAATGCTGGTATTCATGTATGTTCGGGTGGAATTATAGGGATGGGTGAAACACTCGAGGAAAGAGCAGGCCTTATTTATCAATTAGCAAGCCTAACTCCACAGCCTGAAAGCGTCCCTATAAATTTATTGACACAGGTAGCAGGCACGCCTTTATTTGGAACTAAAGAAATTGATCATTTTGATTTTATTAGAACTGTTGCTGTTACAAGGATCGTTATGCCGAAGAGTGTTGTTAGGCTATCAGCTGGCAGAGAGTCAATGTCTGATGGAATACAAGCATTGGCATTTTTTGCTGGCGCAAATTCAATTTTCTATGGTGATCAATTGCTCACCACCGAAAATCCATCAGCTAAGAAAGATCAGGAGCTGTTCTCAAGATTAAATCTTAAAAGTTTTTAAGAAATAATGATAGAACAGATTAGAACTGAATTATCCGTTTTAAAAAAAAATAATTTATATCGAATAAGAAATCAGTTTGATCAGACACATTTAAATTTTTCTGAAAATGATTATTTGGGTTTTAGATCAAATAAAAAATTAATTACCTATGCGAAAAAAGCGCTTAGTATTCTCGGTCTCGGAAGCGGAGCATCACCATTGGTTTATGGTCATCATCAAGCTCATGCAAATATTGAAGATAAAATAAGCAAAATAATTGGCCTGGAAGCAGGAATTTTATTTAACAGCGGCTTTGTCGCAAATCTTACATTCTTTAAAACCATTGCGAATGAAAATATCGAGGTTTATATGGATAAAAGCTGTCATACGTCAATGTATGAAGGCGTCAGAATAAGTGGCGCTAAGCTTATTAGATATCCACATCTAGATACAGCAATACTAGAAAATAAGTTAAAAAAATCATCAAAATCTAAAACTAAAATTATCGTAACTGATGCGTTATTTAGCATGGATGGCGATTATGCAGATGTAAATAATTTAATTAAATTATCCAAAAAATATAATACCTACTTATATATTGATGAAGCCCATAGTTTTGGAATCTGTGGAGAGAGGGGGGAGGGTTTGCTTTCCGATTGCATAAAAAAATTAACAAAAACGGAGAAAAGAAAGTTAATAAGCCTAACAACTTTTGGTAAGGCGGCAGGATTTTATGGATCAGTTCTTTCTTGTTCGAATGAAATTAAGGATCTGCTGATACAAAAATCAAAAGAATACATCTACTCAACCAACATGCCTGAGTTTGCTGCATCAATATTGCTAAATAATACAGAAGCGTTATTAAAAGCCCAAAAAAAAAGGGAAAAACTAAAAGAAAATATAAAGTATTTTAGAAGTGGTTTTGTAAATAAAAGATTGTTAATCAATTCCGAAAGCCCAATACAAGGAATTATTATTAATGATGTTAAAAAATTAATAAAAATACATGATGCCTTAAGGGAAAAAAAAATAATAGTGCCGGTTATCCGTACACCAACCGTACCTCCAAGCAAGTCAAGATTGAGAATAATAATTAGAGCAAATCATACCAAGAAAGAAATAAAACGATTACAGCGAGAGTTAATAAATCTTTTAGATGATCAAATATAAAAAAATAGGGACAGGAAAACCTTTATTGTTTATTCCGGGATGGGGAATGAATTCAAATATATTTTTACCACTAATAGATTGTATGGATAAGCATAAGCATGAATGCATATTGATTGATCTGCCTGGAGTGGGCTTAAATTCTGATATTTCAAATATAAGCTCAGATCTGATTCTAGAAATAATCCAAAAGAATAAATTGGAAGAATTTGATATTCTTGGCTGGTCATTGGGTGGGCAAGTTGCAGTAAAAATATTAAATCAAATCGAACTAAGTAAACAAAATAAAATTTTTTTAGTTTCAAGCACTCCTAAATTTACAAATAAGAAACAATGGCAATCTGGGTTAGATGAAAATATTTTTTTAAAATTTAGTGAAGAGTTATCAAAAAATCCTAAAAAAACAATAAGAAAATTTATTACATTGCAAACATACAAGAGTGAACATTCAAAAGAGATAATAGAAAATGTAATTATTAATATCGCAGATAAAAAATTAAACTTAGAAGTACTTCATAAATATTTAAAAATGATGATAGCTGAAGATATGAGAGAAATGTTTGAAATATTATCAAAATTCAGGACTTTTTTAATTGCAGGCAGAGATGATTATATTGTTCCTGTTGCGAGTCAATATTTTATGTTACAGCAATATACTATTGAAAAAAGCTTGATAATAGACAAAGCCGGTCATATTCCATTTTTATCACATACTGAACTCTGTAAAAGTTTTATTGAAGATACTTATGAATAAAGAAAAAAAAATTAAAGATTTCAATAAAGCGGCAGTTACATATGAAAAGAATGCTGTTGTACAAAATACCATTATTGATGATTTGGTTGATCAGCTAAGCTTTATAAAAATAAATCCAAAATATATACTTGATATTGGTTCTGGAACAGGGCGGTGTTCAAGAATAATTCAAAAAAAATATCCTGATGCAATAATTGTTAATCTTGATTTTTCTATAGAAATGCTTAAAGAGGATAGGGCAAAACAAAATATTTTTAAAAAAATATTTAACAAGAAAAATGTTTATCATATCTGTTGTGACTTTGACCAACTTCCATTTACAGAAAATTGTTTTGATTTAGTAATTAGCTCTAGCTCATTCCAATGGTCAACAAATCTAGAAAAATTATTTGCGATGATAAACAAGGTTTTGAATAATGATGGTTTATTGCTTTTTAGTGCATTTATTAAGGATACATTTAAGGAATTGAGTGATTTTGATAAAAATATAGTGAGCAAATTGAATTCTGCTGAGGATTATGTATATTTTTTACAAAGCAACAATTTCCGCGATCCTGTTTTGCTCTCAGATCAATACTTTGTCGATTATAAATCTGCACTTCATCTTCTAAGGGATATTAAAAAGCTAGGTGTTAGTAAATCAGAAAGCAATAAAGATTCCCTGTATGGGAAAAACTATCTGAAGAGACTCTTATCTCATTTGGATTCATATAAATTTAATAATAAAAATAGACTGAGCTATTCGGCGGTATTTGGACATGCTTGGAAATTCAATAATAACCCATTGGGTGTTGAAGAAAAACAAATTAAATTTATAAGATGAAAAAATTTTTTATAACAGGCACTGGGACTAATATCGGTAAAACATATGTAACAAGATCTTTACTCAGGCAATATTCAAAAAATTATCAGGTGATCGGGGCAAAACCAATTGCAGCAGGACTGAATGAGTCTGGTTTAAATGATGACATTACAGAGCTTATTAAATCACAAAATATGAATTTAAGTTACAAACAATTAAATTTATATCAATTTAAGCAGCCAGTTTCTCCGCACATTGGTTTTAAGGAATCAGGACAATGCTTTGATGCCAATAAATTTATTAAATACGCTAATGAACTTTACAGACTTAATCCAGATTATATTTTTTTTGAAGGAGCAGGAGGCATTCTTAGCCCAGTTGATGAGAATGTAAATAATCTAGATTTGATATTGATGCTTGATATTCCTGTTCTTATGGTAGTAGGATTAAAACTTGGATGTATAAATGATGCTCTTCTTTTATCAAATATGCTTAAAAGCTCAAAAGTAAAAGTAAGTGGTTGGGTTGCGACCCAAGTTGATCCAAATATGATTGCACTTGATGAAAATATTGAATATCTAAAAAAAAATATGGATAGTAATTTTTTAGGTTTATATAAATTTAATTCAACTTTAAAGATCGAGCTTTAATCGGTTACTGGTACAGATGAAACTTTTTTATATATTCTAAAGCTTCTTCCGAGAGATGTTTTTTAGCTTCATTTGTGAGATTTGATTTTAAAAACTGTCTAATTTCAGAGGATGAAATATTGTAATTTTCGCCAACATGGTAATAAAAGATTCCTTTTTTACCAATCATTATTTCTGAGACATCAGAGCTAAATTTTAAATTATTCCTTAATGCAAATTTTTCAATATTTAAAATTGATGGATGACGGCATATAACTAAAAAGCTAGTTATAGCTAGTATTTCTTCCAGTCGATACCATTTTTTAATATTCAAAAGATTATCTTCGCCAATAACGATAATTAAATCTTTATATTTTTTTTTTAAGTGCTGAATTGTGTTGAATGTGTATGAGGGGGTTGTGTTTTTTAATTCAAAATCATCAATGATATAGTCGCCAATAGCTGTTGCTTTAATTAAATTAATTCTATGTGACGAGTCAATAATCTCTTTTTTAAAGACAGGAGATCCGGTCGGGACAAGAATTATTTTTTTTATACCAACTCTATTAATTTCTTGCATGACATATTGATGACCTCTGTGAAAAGGGTCAAAAGCACCCCCATAGACTGCGACTATGTCATTCAAGAACGAATTTGACCTTGTCCAAAAACAATATATTTTTCAGAGGTAAGGCCTTCAAGACCAACAGGCCCTCTGGCATGGAATTTATCTGTTGAAATTCCAATTTCTGCACCAAGACCATATTCAAAACCGTCAGCAAAACGTGTTGATGTATTAACCATAACGCTTGAGGAATCAATTCTGTTCAAAAATTCCATACAATTGTGATGATTGTTGGAGATAATTGATTCGGTGTGTCCAGAGGAATGTTTGTTAATAAATTCAATAGCAGATTGAGCGTTAGAAACAATTTTTACAGAAAGGATCGGTGCCAAGTACTCAGTGTAAAAGTCATTCTCATTAGCCTTAGTTATATTTTTAAGAATCTTTAATGTTTCGCTACATCCTCTTATTTCAACTTTATGTTTATTAAGTTTTTTTTGAAGAAGGGGTAATAATTGTTTAGCTATTTCCTTATGAACCACTAAGGACTCAAGAGTATTACACGTTCCAAAACGCTGAGTTTTAGAATTTTCGGTTATAGATAGAGCCATTTTTAAATCTGCATCTTTATCGATATAAATATGACAATTTCCATCAAGATGTTTTATTACGGGGATTTTAGCATTTTCCGAAATATTTTTTATAAGCCCTTTGCCCCCTCTTGGGATAATGACATCAATGAATTCATTTTGTTTTATAAGTTCTGTTACAATTTCGCGGCTTGTGTCTTTGACAATTTGAATAGATTCAGTATTGATTTTAGCTTGATCAAGAGATTTTTTTAAAATTCTTTCAAGTGCAAGATTAGAATTAATAGATTCCGAACCCCCTCGCAGTATAATCGCGTTATTAGATTTTATTGCTAGAGCGGCGGCATCAATCGTAACATTGGGGCGAGACTCATAGATCATTAAAATTACACCTAAAGGAACTCGCATTTTGCCTATTCTTAATCCATTAGGCCTTGTTGAAATATCCCGAATTTTTCCAATTGGATCATCTAGGCTGATTATATTTTTTATACCCTCGATCATGCTATCGATTGTCTTTACATTTATTGATAACCTATCAATAAATGCCGCATCAAATTTATTTTTTTTAGCACGCTGAATATCTTTTTTATTTTCTTTAATGATTACATCTTGATTTTTTTTTAAATTCTCAATTAAAAAATTTAAAAATTTGTTTTTAGCGTCAGTAGATACAGTTGCTAAATTTTTAGATGAATTTTTAGCATTTAATAAAAGTTGTTTAATGTATTTATTTTGCATTTTGCAGTCTTTGTTGTAAAAAAAGCAGTATTTTTTCAGTCATATTCCATGGGTTGTGAGTTAAGCCAACTCCTTTATTAATCTTATCAATCTCATGAAGCTTTCTCTCTATATTTAATAGGTCATTAAGCGTTATTTGCGATGAAATTGACATAATTAAGTTCTGCATATCACCAAAGATTCTAAGTTCGGTTAGATTGATATTAGGTTTCATTTTATACCTTAATAGCGCCTTCACAAACCAGAAAATTTGACTCAGTAGCACTATCGGGTCATCTGACTGCTCTCGGAATCTATTTAAATCAGCCTTGATGCTTTTCTCGCTCGATAATTTTTTAATCATATCAAAGCCATTCAAATTAGATTGATTGATTATATTTTCAAGAGCAGATTCATTAAGGCTTAGTTGTAAAAATAAATTACTAATATAATTAAGATTATTATGAGAGTTTATTAAAATTAAATCTCTTTCATGGGTGGTTAGAGATATGCTGTAGTTTTCTTCATAAAGCGAAATTAGCTTGGCCAACTCATATGATTTTAGTTCACAGTCTATTGAAGTAATTTCAACCCCAACGTCATTATGTTTTTGATCATTAACCATAATAAATATATTGGTGCTTGTTGATTTTTGTATCGTTTCAAAAATATTTTTAAAATTTTTTTTATCAACATTAGAAATTTGAACAACTTCAGTTTCACTGAAGAGTCCGGGATGGATATAATTTTGAATATTGCTATCGAATGAATCATCGTAGGATAGATGAATGGGTTTTCTGTCTTTAATATTTAATTTTATCTTTAATTTATTTATAAATAGTAACGATAAAGATGGATGCGACGAGGTTAAATAGTATATGTTGTTATTAAAATTTACTTTTTCAAGTTCATAAATTTTAACCACACTCATTATTGAATATTGCTTACCTCTGTAAGAATGGTGTTTAGCATTTGTTCCTGCATTGTGTCTCTTAGAAGTCGTTCTTCTTCGGCTGCAGCTGCGTAGAGGGCTGGATCATATGAATAATCTCTAATAATTTCTATTCTTTTAATTTCGCTCCATTTTTCATTCGTTTTTATTCTGTATTCGACTTGCTTAATTAATTCATACTCCGCAACTTGACCGCGGCCTGTAAGAGAGAGAATTCTTTTATCATCCTTTAATGTAATAAATTCTATAACAAGTTCAGGGCTATTTTTCTCACGTGAAACATTTTTAGATGCAATTTTTTGAACTAATTTTTTCTCAGTAATCTTGTCTGCACCAAGAATATCGAAGGTTCTTATATCTAATTTAATTGGTCCGCGAAGATGAAAACCGCACCCATTGAGTATCAGGGTTGTAATTAAAATTATGAGTAATGTTATTTTTTTCATTGTGTATTATTTTACGATATTAATAAGCTTATTTTTGACATAAATGATTTTTTTTATATTTTTTTCATCTTCAATGAATTTCATTACATTTTCATTATTGATCGCCATTGATTTTATGGCATCTTCACTTAGTTCAGCTTCTATTGTTATATTGGCTCTAACTTTTCCATTAACTTGTACAACTATGTCTAGCGTGTCTAAAGACAATGCTTTTTGATTAGCAATTGGCCACGCCTCTGAATTGATATCTTTGTCCTCATTGAGGTGTTTAAATAAGTATTCAGTAATATGAGGCACAAATGGCGATAGCAGGATTAAGAGCGTATTTAAACCATGATGAAGCTCTTGATAATCATTTGCCGTATCCAATTTGTAAAAATAGTTCAGGCATTCCATAATGGTTGATATCGCTGTATTAAAACTTGATCTTCTTTCAATATCATCTGTTACCTTCTGAATTGTTTTATTAAGAATGAAATTATACTCAACGTTATTGCTTAAAAACTCTACCGATAATTTCTGACTATTATTAGTCTTTTGTTCAAAAACATCATAAGCTATCTTGTAAAGTCTTTTTAAGAAACGGTGGGAGCCTTCAATACCCTGGTCTGACCATTCAAGACTTTGTTCTGCGGGCGCTGCAAACATTATAAAAAGCCTCGCAGTGTCAGCACCATATTCATTGATAATTGTTTCGGGGTCAACAGTATTGCCTTTAGATTTTGACATTTTAGAACCATCTTTCAGAACCATACCTTGTGTTAAAAGTTTTTTAAATGGTTCGTTCGTTTTTACTAGACCCAAATCTCTTAGTAGTTTGGTAAAGAACCTTGCGTAAAGAAGATGGAGGATTGCGTGCTCGATGCCCCCAATATAGTGATCTACAGGAAGCCAGTAATTAGCATCTTCATTGAGCATAGATTCATTGGAATTGTATGATGCATATCTTGCGAAATACCAGGATGATTCAACAAACGTATCCATAGTATCGGTTTCCCTCTTTGCAGGTGCATTACAATTAGGACATTTACAGTTTACAAAATCTGGTTCACTTTTTAAAGATTGATTATCTCTGTTAAAGTTTTCCTTTTGAGGTAATTTGACAGGTAAGTTCTCTTCTTTTTCAGTTACTTCTCCGCAATTATTACAATAAATTATTGGTATTGGACATCCCCAGTAGCGTTGTCTGGAAATGCCCCAGTCACGTAATCTAAATTGAGTCTCTTTGGTACCTAGATTATTAGATTCAAGATATTGTCCTATTTGATTGATTGCGGTATCAGAATCCAACCCATCATAGCCGGGAGAATTTATTAAAATACCTTTGCCGGTATAAAGATCTTCGCTACTACCTACAACCTTAATAACTTCTATATTATATTTAATAGCAAATTCATAATCACGCTCATCGTGAGCTGGAACTGCCATTACAGCCCCCTCACCATAAGTGCTAAGAACATAGTTGCTGATCCAAATAGGAATGTCTTTTTTTGTAATGGGGTGTGAGGCGTAACATCCAGTGAAAATACCTTTTTTTTCTGTTTTAGCGTTTTCAGACTCTGACACCCCAACTTTTTTTACGTCATCCAAGAAAGCTTTTACTTTAATATCCTTGTCTGAAAGAAATTTAGCTAAATTGTGATCAGGTGATATTGCTAAAAAAGTAACTCCAAATAGCGTATCCAATCTTGTTGTATATACATGAATATCATCATGATTTTTAAGGGTAAAAGATAATTTGTACCCAGTACTTTTACCAATCCAGTTTTTTTGCATTGTTCTGACTTGGTTGGGCCAATCATTTAAGTTATCAATTTCCTTTAATAATTCATCAGCATAAGAGGTAATTTTAAAAAAGAATTGAGGAATTTCTTTTTGCTCTACCTTTGCTCCAGACCGCCAACCCTTCCCATCAATTACTTGTTCATTTGCTAAGACAGTTTGATCGATTGGGTCCCAATTGACGTAAGATGTTTTTTTGTAAATCAAACCTTTTTTATATAGTTGAATGAATAACCACTGCTCCCATTTGTAGTATGATGGATCGCATGTTGCCAACTCTCTTTTCCAATCAACAGAAAGACCTAAGGATTTGAGCTGTTTTTTCATTGCTGATATATTTGAATAGGTCCACTTGTCTGGTAAAGTTTCATTTTGCAAAGCCGCATTTTCCGCAGGCAATCCAAACGCATCCCAACCCATAGGCTGCAGGACATTAAAGCCATTTAGTCTCTTGAAGCGACTAATCACATCTCCAATGGTGTAATTTCTTACATGCCCCATATGCAACTTGCCACTTGGGTATGGAAACATGCTCAATACATAGTATTTTTGCTTACCTTGCTCTTTGTTGGCTTCAAATAATGAAGATGATTCCCAAAATTCCTGGGATTTCTTTTCTATATCTTGGAAATTGTATTCTGAAAACATGTGTATTATTTGCTAAAAATTTTATTCAATTTATTGTTTATATTGTCAACACTATCTGTACCATCGATTGAGGTGAATATTAAGTTTCCCTGTTCAGCAAGCTTCTGATAAAAGCTGGCTAATGGTTTTGTTTGCTGATGATAAGCATCCAATCTTTTCTTTACAGTATCAGGTTTGTCATCATCTCGAATAATCAATGCTTCGCCACTGATATCATCAACTCCATCATTTTTTGGAGGGTTAAATTTGATATGATACGATCTTCCAGATCCAGGGTGGACTCTTCTTCCAGAGAGTCTATCGATAATTACATCATCAGGAACATTTATTTCTAAAACAAAATCAATCTCAACATTTGCTTCAATCATTGCTTCAGCTTGTCTGATTGTTCTCGGAAAGCCATCTAACATAAATCCATTTTTGCAATCATCTTTTTGAATTCTGTCTTTAACAAGATTAATAATTAATTCATCGGGCACTAATTGCCCTGAATCCATAAATTCTTTAGCTTTAATACCCAGCTCAGTCCTGTCCTTGACAGCAGCCCTAAGCATATCACCAGTTGAAATTTGGGGTATTTGAAACTGCTCTTTTAAATAATTTGCTTGTGTACCTTTACCCGCACCAGGGGCTCCTAGAAGTATTAATTTCATATTAGTCCTAAATCTTTAAAAAATCGTTTAATTATATCAAGCTAGATTAGTTTTTTTATATTTGATGGGATAATTCAATAAAATTTTCAATAGTAAGGTCTTCTGCTCTATCAGTTGGTTTTATTTGTAATCTTTCAAAATCAAAATCAGGTAAGATATTTTTTAAGTTATTTCTAAGATTCTTTCTTTTGAATTGAAATGCAGTTTTTACCAATAGTTTAAATTTATCGTATTCAATACTATTTTTATACCTTGAGTGCCTTTTTAGTTTTATAAAAATAGAGTTAACCTTTGGAATAGGATTAAAAGATTCAGCTGGAACTTCGCAAACGACTTCGCTATCAAAATAGAATTTAACAAGATTTGTAAGAATAGAGTTATTAGATTTTCCTGGGCTGGCAATTAAACGCTCGCCAACTTCCTTCTGAAGCATGAAATACATTTCCTTAACATTGAAGATTTTTAGAAATTTAAAAATTATTTCAGTTGAAATGTAATAAGGTAGGTTGCCAATAATGGCATCGTACTTAATAAAATTACTTTCTTCGATAGATAATATATCTTTATGAATAATTTCTATCTTATTTCCAATCAATTTTTTTAGCATAAAAATGCAATCTTTATCAATTTCAACCAATGTTAGTTTTTTTGTTTTTTGGATTAATTTTTCAGTTAATGCGCCATAACCAGGACCAATTTCTAGAAAATTATACTGAGGATTGAAATTAATATGTTCAATAATTTCTGCAAGTATGTTTGTGTTGGTGAGGAAGTTTTGTCCATACTTTTTTTTAGCAATTATTTTGTTTTGCATAGTTTTATGGCTAATTTAATAGCATTAAAAAAACTCAATGGATTTATTTTTGATATTTGCCCTACTAGATCTTCTGAGGTTCCATGATCTACGGATGTACGAATAATTGGTAGTCCGAATGTAACATTCACTCCTGAGTCAAAATACAATGCCTTAAAGGCAGATAAGGCCTGGTCATGATACATAAAATAAATACAGTCAAATTGATCTCTATTCTTTTTTATAAAAGCAGTATCGCCGGGACATGGACCAAAAACATTAATTTTTTCTTTGATGAGTTGGTTAATTGCAGGAATAATTTCTTTTTTTTCCTCATTGCCAAATTGACCATTTTCACTTGCATGAGGGTTTAGCCCAGTAATTAAAATTTTTGGGTTTTTGATTCCAAATCTTTTTTTCAGCTCGGCGTTGATAGCATGTATATTCTTGCAAATCGTTTCTTTTCTAACCATTTGAATGGCTTTTTTTAAGCTCACATGTGTGCTATTTAAACAGGTGATAATATTATCTTCAAAAAATCCCATAATTGGATTTTTCACATTAAGTTTTTTTGCTAAATATTCAGTATGCCCTATGAATCTTATTTTATTGTTAAGCTTTTCTTTGTTAACAGGAAGTGTAACTAAAGCATCGTATTGAGAAGACTCGCAGCCTAAAATTGCATCTCCAATGGTGAGAAGTTCGATAGGTATTTTTTGAACTTTATGACGAGGATAATCAATTACAGATAGTGATCCCTTACCACGATGCTGAACTAATCCTGTTGCTATATGAATCTTTGTTTTAGATTGTTTTGCTCTATTTAAAACTGTTTTTTTGCATGCCAGCACTGTTATTTTGCAAGCGAAACTCTTATAGGCAAGCTTGAGAAGAAGATCATATCCAATTCCATCTGGATCGCCAGCTGTAATTACTATATGCGGAATTTTATTAATCATTAGCTCTTATCTCAATAAATGACTGGCTTTTTAATTGCTCTATCCAGTCCTCAAAAAGATAAGCTGTTCTTTCATTGATTAAATCCATTTTTATTTTATTGGATATGTTTGCAGCATTACTTTCTTCTTCTTTTATATCCACTAGTTGAATAATGTGCCAGCCAATATCAGTTTGAATTGGGTCGGATACGTCATTAATTTTCAATTTTGTAATTTCTTCATCAAACTTTTGATTAAGCCCTTTTTCAATCCAACCAATATCTCCACCATTAATTGAGGAGTTATCTTCGGAATATTTTTTAGCTAATTGGCTAATATCTTGCCCATCTATAATTTTATCTTTTAATTTTAGTAAATCCTTTTTAATATCAGCTTCTGACTTTAGCTCATTTGGCTTAAGCACGATTTGTTTTAAATGATATTTGGTACTTAGCGTTTTATTTTTTGTTGAATCTTTAAGTGAATCAAGCTGGTCAAGTTTCAGTATATGAAAACCATTTGGCGACTTAAATGGTTTTGTGTAGTCCCCTGGTTTTAAGTTATTAATTTTGTCTAGAAATATTTCAGGCAAATCCTCTCTTTTTCTTGGACCAAGGTTGCCTCCATTTTTTGCATCATCTGAATCTGAATTTTCAAAAGCAATTTCTGAAAAAGATTTGCCTGCTAATTTTTTGTATATCTTGTTAGCGCGCTCTTCTGTTTCGATTATTTTTTCAGGACTTGGGTCGCTTGGAAATTTGATAAGGATATGAGAGATATAAAAGATGTCCGGAGTGATCTTTTCAAGTTTTTTTTGATGAGCCTCAATCTCATGATCAGAAATTCTTATATTAGAGGAAATTGCTTTTGTTTTAACTTTATTAAGGAGTATTTCATATTTAAGATCTTCAATAAACTTGAAATAATTTGAGCCTTGTTTAATTAAATCCTCTTCAAATTCTTTTTGAGAAATTTGATTTTGTTTGAGGATATTTTCTACAACAGAATCTGTTTCTTTTTGGTCTACTTTGATACCGTAATCTTTTGCATAGAGAATTATTAATTTCTTTTCAATTAACTCATCAAGCACCTTTTTTTCTACAACAGTTTGATCAGGCTCTGGAATATTATTTTTTTTAAAAAAAAGTTTTGCCTTGTTTACTCCATCTTCCAACTCTGTATATGTGATTGGGCTGCTCTCTACAACTGCTATGATTCTGTCAAGGTCCTGATAAGCAAAAATAAGGGGAGAGATTAATAAGAAGGTAATAAAAAAGAAAAAAATAGCTGTTAATTTTTTATTCAAAATTTTCTCTTCGTGTTTCTTCGCTAAATGAATTTGCCCAACCCGCTCCAGGAACATTTCTCATAAGAACTGTATCTAATTTACGCGCTTTACCAGATCCGATCGAGCCCAGGCCACCAAGCTCAAGCTGGAACCATAAAGTATAATTTGGGTCACCTTCATCTGTGATCAAAGATAAGCGATGCAGCACAACTCTTGAGGTCCAACAGCCCGCATCATATTCTAACCCCGCTAAAGATTCAATTGGTTTTGACTCTAGAATATCAAAATTATATCGTCCAACAGCGTAGTAACCACTTCCTAGGGGCCACTGACCAGCAAGATTTATGTTTTTTATTCTAGAGGTATCTGTTGCTGCATTCTCTAAAAATCTGTAATCAAGCCTTAAAACTTTTCCTTCGCCTGGGTTGTATTTGAAACCATACTGAACCCTTTTAGTTGATTTTTGTTCAGGGTTGTATTGAGTTTGCGCTTTAAAACTTAAGTGATCATAGAGTCTAGCATTTGCCCCAAATAAAAAATCACTTGAAGCCCTTTTTAAGTTTTCACCGCCTGTGGAATATATTGGATCATCCAAAACATTTCTGTCTGAAAAATAAAAACGTTGCGCTAAAGTTAATGACAAATTTTCAACATTTTTGTCATTAATAAAACGTGACGTGAGGCCTGCTGTAACTTGATTAGAGTCAAGAATTCTATCGTAGCCAATAAATTGGTTTTCGGAAAATATGTTGTACATATTTAAATCCATTAGACGAGTGTCATACACGGGCAGCATGGATTGATTTTGATAAGGAGTGTATGAGTAAAATAATCTTGGTTCTATTGTTTGAGTAAATTTTTGGTTAAATAACTCCTGTTGTTTACTGTCAAAATAAAGACCACTATCAATGGAAAAAGTAGGTATGGTTATCTGTTCTGATTTAGTTCTGTCACTATGATTCGTTTCATAACTTCTAAAGTTAACAGTTGCTTTAGGTTTGATATAGCTATATGAATTTTCAAAAGTAGTTTCAATACTTTGGTTGTATATAAATCGAGATCCCGTTGGTTTCATATCTCCTGCATTGAAATCACCGTAATTTTCTAGGAACCTATTATGGCTATTATTTGAATCAAACTCTGTGAGATTCAAGTATGACGATGTGTTGAAATTTTGAAATTCATCATTTCTGCTTAAAGTTAAGCTTGGTAATTTTTCATAGGGTGAGCTGGAGGTTAAAGATTGAAACTTCTGCACCAAAAGATTTCCATTCCAACCCGAATTGTTGTAATTAAGACTAATTTCTTGAGGTAAAACAACTCTTGATGTAGATGAAATCATAGTTGACATATCCGTGAAATAATCGTTGTCAGAAACTTTTTCAATCCTTAGAGAGCCAGATAAATTATCTGAAAATTGTTGCTTGTGTTTTAAATTAATTAAATATCTTTCAGTATTAGTCATATAGTCATTATTCAAAAATTCTACATTCGTTGTTCCTTCATAACTATCTTTCATATAGCGATATTCCCCACCAATTTGAAGTCCACGTTTACCTAAGTATCTTGGCGTTATGGTCGCATCTTGGTTGGGTGAGATATTAAAATAATATGGCGCTCTGAATTGAAATCCACTCTTTGTGGTTGTGCCCCATGTCGGTGAGAGCCAACCAGATTTTCTTTGGCTATTAAAAGAAAAATCCATATATGGAGAATAAAGTAACGGGATTCCCTTAAATTCCATGCGAGCATTTTTAGCTTCAACCGACTGAGATTTATTATTGATATTGATTTCAGAGCCCTTGATGAACCAATCATTTTTGCCAACCTCGCAAGTAGTGATAGCTGCATTATCAAGCTTGATTTTATTTTCACCTTCTAAAAAAAGATTTTTGCTTGTACCTGTTATGGATTGATTGATTTTTGATTTATTTGTTTTGTCAGTTGTAAAGGTCGCGTTGGGTATATTGCCAATAGTGTCATCTATTGAGAGATCCAGAAAGTCTCCTTTGATTTCAGTTTTCCCAGACTCAATAACAACGTTACCTTGAGCTTGAAGATTATTAGAGTTTTGATCAAATGTTATTGTGTTTGCTCTAATTGTTTTGTTGCCTTTTTGGAGCAATGCATTGCCGGATGCTTTGATACGCTGATCAAGCATATTTTCAAGCGTCTCACCCTCAATTACGGTATCGCCTGATTGAAGATTGTCTACACCAAGAGTTGGGAAAGAAAATATAAACCCTGCTGTGTAAATTATTAGTTTAAATAAATTTTTTAATTTCATATAAAATGTAAAAACCAAATTTTTAAAATTTGGGGGATCTATTCTAATTGATTTTTAAAATAAAACCAAATTAAATCAATTATTTATGCAAAAATTTTCATGTATGATTTGGGCAACAATCTAAGAGATGTAAGTATAAAAAATGATGAGCAACAGAGACACACAAATAAAAAATTTTCTTAATAATCAACTACTTAAAGAATTTAAAATTGAAAAAATTGCTGATGATGCAAGTTTTAGGCGATATTTTCGTGTTTTTTTAACGGATGTTTTAGAACCCATGATCTTAATGGATGCCCCCCCGGAAAAAGAGAACATAGAAAAATTTGTATCTATATGCCAGTTTTTGCGCGAACAAGATATTAATGCACCAGATATCAAAAATATCTCTTACGAAGAGGGGTTTATTTTGATGAGTGACCTTGGTAAAGACTCTTTTATGGATGTCTTTTTGGCTTCTAATGATCTGGATCTCTACGAATTAGCATTGGTAGAGCTATTTAATATGCAAAAAAATATAAAAGGTCTAGGCTTAGAAGATTATGATCATGCAAAGTTATCTGCTGAGTTAAGTCTATTCGATAGTTGGTACTTGTCAAAAAATAAGAAAGTTCCATTCGATCTTGAAAAATTAAATTCTCTATATGACAAAATAATTGAAAAAAATCTCAATCAGAAGATGGTGTTTGTTCATCGTGATTTTCATTCTAGAAATTTACTACTAAATCAAGATGGTAAGATAGGCGTTATTGATTTTCAGGACGCGGTTTATGGCCCCATAACTTATGATCTCGTGTCACTTTTAAAAGATGCTTACATTGAATTAGATAAAGATTTTGTTTTGGATAAACTAATTCGTTATTGGCAAAAAATAAGACTAGAGTTTAAGGATATCAAAGATTTTGATCTATTCTTTATTGATTTTGAGTGGATGGCAATTCAAAGACATCTTAAAATTTTAGGTATATTTTCAAGACTATCAATAAGGGATGGAAAGCAGAAATATCTTAACGACATACCTTTGGTTGAAAAGTACCTTTTAGAGATGATTCACAATTATCCAGATCTAAAATATTTAGCAGA
>CAYVOQ010000016.1:0-2555 GCA_964453595.1 uncultured Methylobacillus sp.
GCCAATGACCAAATAATGCTGCCGATGCACCTAAGAAAACAATTGCTAAAGAGAACGTCCAGCCTAGGTCGCTTAACCTCCAATCACATGTTGTAGTAAAAATTCTTTCAAAAAATGATACGTCAGCATTACATTCGACGCCTATTACATTAGCTAAACGCTTCCAAAAAACACTAAAACCATAAATCATTCCTATTGATAAGTGAATGAATAGAGCTGAAGGCGGGACCAACCATCGGTTAAAATTTTTATCAGCAATAATATTTTCTTTATTTAATACGCTTATCATTTTTATACCCTTAAAATTTTTCTAACCATAACAATAATAAAGAATGGAGAAAAAAGATAGTATGACAATTGTCATAAAATTGTCATAAAATTGTCATATATTTAATTTTTTATTTTAAATGTATACAGTTATGAGCAATCCAAATATTTTAATAGTTGAAGATGAAGAGGCGATACTAGAACTCATAAGCCTAAATCTCCATCAAAACAACATGAATCCAATTAGAGCAATTAATGCTCTAGCAGCTGAAAGCATTTTAAAAAATAGTTTACCTGACCTAATTTTGCTTGACTGGATGATGCCTGAAGTTTCTGGAATTGATTATTTAAAAAAAATAAGAGCCAATGCAACTACAAAAAATATACCAGTAATTATGTTAACGGCCAAAGATCAAGAGGATGACAAACTCCTGGGTCTTGATAATGGTGCGGATGATTACATTACAAAACCTTTTAGCCCAAGAGAATTAATATCGAGAATAAAGACAGTTTTAAGAAGAAAAGCACCTGACTTAATTGATAAAGCAATCAAATTAAAAAACATTGAAATTACCCCTGAAAAACATGAAGTAACTTCAAATGGAACTCTAATTAAGCTTGGCCCTAAAGAATTTAGGTTACTATATCTTTTTATGGCTAACACTGAAAAAGTTCTTTCAAGAGAGTTAATCATTGATAAAATTTGGAAGAATGATAGTAGCATTGATGATAGAACTGTTGATGTGCATATAAAAAGACTTCGGGAAGCTTTGAAAGAAGTGAATTTAGATAAAATAATTGAAACTATCCGAGGCTCTGGATACAAATTAATAGAGAAATAATTCTGAATAGTGATGCAAATAAAGACCTAATTAAATTTTTTATTTTCCATGGTCTCATAACTTTATTTTTAGAAAAGTCTTTTGATGAAGACTTTGGACTATATTACCTTCTATTTATTCTTGCTTTAAGAATTATTATTAACAATAAATGGCATTCTGCACTAGAGAGATGGCTTGAAAAACCATCCATCTCTTCAATCCCCTACGGCAATAAAAGATGGGAAAGGGTTTTTACGCTTCTTTATCAAAATTATCAAAAAGATAAGCAAAACCGTATTGAATTGACAAATGCATTAGATAGGTTTTCACGAGCTGCTCAAGCTCTTCCTTATGGCGTAGCTTCAGTAAATGAAAGAAATGAAATTATTTGGGCAAATAGAACAATACAAAAAATGTTGGGAATAAAAATACCTCAAGATCTTAATCAGCCAATTACTTTTATTTTCAGGAATAACGCTTTTATTAAATTAATAGAGAATACTGATAATGATGAAAAAAAAGAAATTTTAATTAAAAGCAAAAACCTTAAAATTAATATCATTGACTTTGGTAAATATCAAAAAATTATCTTATGCCAAGACCAAACATCAGAAATTGAAATAGAGAAAAATAGAAAAATTTTTATTTCTGACATTTCCCATGAGCTCAAAACACCTTTGACGATTATCCAAGGTTATGCAGAATTGCTTAATGAAGATAAAAATCTCACTAATAAAAGCGCAGCTAAATTAATTCTCGAACAATCAAAACATATGGCTTCAATCATTAATGATTTGCTTACACTTTCAAGCCTAGAGAATAAATCTAAATCATTAAAATTTGAATCAGTGAGCTTTAAAAAACTTTTTTCAAAATTAGAACAAGATTCAAAAATATTATTAAAAAATAAAAATATTACACTCAACTTCCAAGCGAGTAGCAAAGAAATTAGAGCAGATGCATCTGATATGTACACTCTATTAATGAATCTTCTAACAAATGCAATACGCTACACAGATAAAGGGATCGTAAATATAAAATGGATTGTTAAATCAAAAATCACTCCACAGCTAATTGTTTCAGATACTGGGATTGGCATACCAAAGTCTAGCCTTAACAAAATACTTGATCGATTTTACCGGGTTGATCCTTCCAGAAGTAGATTAACAGGTGGAACTGGGCTTGGGCTATCAATTGTAAAAGAAATTGTGGATTCTCATGACTGCAAGTTGTTAGTTAGCAGTAAGGAAAATGTGGGTACTGAATTCATTATTGAATTTCCAAAAGATTATTTAATTTAGATGAAAAATTTATTTTTATTATTCCTAATTTTCAATCTGTTTTCTTGTACATCGGGACTTAAATCAAAAAAAGGTGATGAATATGACAAAACTTCAGTAAATCAGTTTGGTAAGAATGATTTTGATCGTATGGCTGATTTAGAGTTTCGTGAAAATATGGATAGTC
>CAYVOQ010000016.1:2655-24622 GCA_964453595.1 uncultured Methylobacillus sp.
AAGAATGATTTTGATCGTATGGCTGATTTAGAGTTTCGTGAAAATATGGATAGTCTTGAGTTATTAATGCTTAAATTATATAAACGTAACCCAAGCCAATTAAAAAAAAGCACATCAGACAATGCTGAATTAATGGTTAAATGGGTTTTCCATGGTGATCATAATAATAGTTTTAAAGAAATTCAAAACAAAAAAGATATTGATGCACTCAACTTAGTCTGGGATAACAGTTTCAAAGGCGATCGAGTTTTGGCGCTGATTGTTGGGCTTAAAACCATGCTATTGGAATCTCATGAAGGAAAAAGTGATTTTTACTTATTTGACAAAATAGATCCTCAAAAAATATATAACGTAGCAAGAAATATTGAAGTTGTGGTCTGGAAATTATCAACTAAAAAAGACATGGATAATAATTATTTCTTAATCACAAACTCTCTTGATGAGACTAATCAAAACTTATCCTTTGAACGTGAATTTGGAAAAATAATTGGAAGGACTGATTACTTTGCTTATACTTTATCAGAAAAAACAGCAAGGACTATAACAAGAGTTTTTCAAAGTGTAACTACAAGATTGTTTTTGCCTTTTTAGTTTTTTATAAAAGGACTTTTTCTATTCCACCTTTTGTTACTTTGTTAACATACTCATCCATCCAGTTGGGTCCAAGATTATTTTTTGCAATTTCAACAACTATGTAGTCTGCCTCAGTTTTAGTTTCATCTGAGTATCTACTTAAACCCTGTAAGCAGGATGGGCATGAGGTCAAAATCTTAACTTTATCTGTTTTATTTTCACTTACCAACTTATTCTTATCTTTAAGAATTTCTTCGGATTTTCTCATTTTAACCTGAGTCGAAATGTCAGGTCGAGTTGCTGCGAATGTTCCAGATTCACCACAACATCGATCATTTAGCTCAATATTCATACCCATCAAGTCACTTGCAACTTTTTTTGAATTATAGGTTTTCATTGGATTATGGCAAGGCTCATGATACATATATTGAACACCATTAATATTGTGTGTTTTGACACCTTTTTCCAATAGGTATTCATGAATATCAAGCAATCTGCATCCCGGAAAGATGCTTTCGAATTGATACTTTAATAACTGATCCATACAAGTACCACAAGAAACTATAACTGTTTTTATATCCAAATAATTTAAAGTATTGGCAACTCGATGAAATTGAACTCTGTTTTCGGCAGAAATTTCATGTCCTTTATCTATGTCTCCAGAAGCTGTTTGTGGGTAGCCGCAGCATAAATACCCGGGAGGTAGGACTGTGATCGCGCCAACTTCATACAGCATAGCTTGTGTAGCTAATCCAACTTGTGAAAATAATCTTTCAGAACCACAACCGGGAAAATAAAAAACAGCATCTGTATCATCATTAACTTTTTCATGATTCCTAATAATAGGAACAATTCTATTATCTTCAATTCCTAAAAGTGATCTTGCTGTTTTTGAAGGTACATTTTTTGGCAAAGGACGGCTAATAAAATTAATTACCTGTGTTACTGGTCCAGATTTTCCTAATGTTGATCTTGGTCTTTTTTTCTTAAATTGGCTAAGGGTTAATTGATTAAAAATTTTCGAAGCATAATTTTGCATCTTATAACCATAGTCAATCATTAAAGTTTTCATTATTTTTATTGTTCTAGGATCTTTAAGATTTAAATACGACATTCCTAAAAAACTTCCAAGATTGAATTTTTTTTTATTTTGCTTTCTTAAAAAATCTCTCATAGCGATCGTCACATCACCGAAATCTATATTGACAGGGCATGGATTAAGGCATTTATGACAAACTGTACAATGATCTGAGACATCATTAAACTCATCAAAATGCTTTATTGAAATACCTCTGCGAGTTTGCTCCTCATAAAGAAAAGCTTCAATCAATAAAGATGTGGCTAAGATTTTATTTCTTGGGCTATACAATAGATTTGCTCTCGGAACATGTGTTGTACATACTGGCTTACATTTACCGCAGCGCAAGCATGAACTGATGGAATCAGCAATATTATTCATATCTGACTGCTCCATAATAATCGATTCCTGTTCTAGCAAGCCAAAGCTTGGGGTGTAAGCATTATGCAAGCCAGACCCAGTTTGTAATTTACCTCGATTAAAGAAATCACCTGGATCAACTTTTTGTTTATAGGTTTCAAATGTTTTTATTATTGATTGATCTAAAAACTCCATTTTAGTGATACCAATACCATGTTCACCTGAAATAACCCCATTAAGACTTTTAGACAATGTCATCACTTTCTGGACTGCATTATTTGCATCTTGCATCATTAAATAATCATCTGAATTTACTGGAATATTTGTATGAACATTTCCATCCCCAGCATGCATGTGTAAAGCAATAAATACTCTAGATTTAAGGCATTTCTTATGCAGATCATTAATTTGATTTATGATTTTTTCAAACTCACGACCAGAAAATATTTCTGATAATGGTTTAAATATCTCCATCTTATAAGAAACTCTTCTTTCATGATTTTGAATTACAGAAATAATTTTTTGATTTTTATCAAAATCAAAACTTTTTTCTGGAAAAATATCATTAAAAGTTCTATCAAAATTTTCTTTAAGCAATAGCCATTCGGTTTTTATCAAATTAATATGATTTAATGCTATCTGCTTTTTTTCCAAAAGAAGTTTTTCATCAAAATCTTCATCCTTAAGATCGAAACGATAAGTCTTTAAAAATTCTTCAATTTTTTCAAGAGTATAAAGTTTGTTTTTTAAAGACAGATCGATATTAATCTTTTCTATACCATCAGAGTATTCGCCCAGTCTCTCTAAGGGAATTACAACATCTTCATTAATTTTAAATGCATTTGTATGTTTTGCTATTGCTGCAGTTCGGCCTCGATCAGACCAGAATTTCTTCTGTGCTTCTAATGAAACGGCAATGAAACCCTCGCCCGATCTTCGATTGGCAATCATTACAACATGTGAAGCAGCTTCACCAACTAAACTTTCATTGTCAGAGGCAATGTCTGCTAGCAAGACCATCTTGGGCCTTTCAGGACGGTTTGCTTTGGTGGTATATCCAACTGCTTTTATATACCGATCATCCAGATGTTCTAACCCGGCTAAAACAACCTCTTCTTTATCATCTAAATATTTCTTTATCTCTACTATTGATGGGACAGCATCAGAAACTTTTCCAAAAAATTCTAAACAAACTGTTCTTGTGTATGAAGGCATGCGATGAAGAACAAAGGTTGCAGAAGTGATTAATCCATCACAACCCTCTTTTTGAACGCCTGGTAACCCACTAAGAAATTTATCAGTCACATCTTTGCCAAGCCCAATCTTTCTAAATTTATACCCTGGGATCTCTAATATTTCAGGCTCTCTTAAAACTGTCTTCTGATCGGAAGACAGATGGGTCACTTTGAATGTTGCAGTCTCTGCATCGTGAATCTTACTTAAGTTATGATCCATTCTTTCAATAATCTTCCAGTTACCATCCGGACCGATCATCTTCCATGAGGCTAGATTATCTAATGCAGTACCCCATAAAACTGCTTTTTTACCGCCAGCATTCATTGCAACATTTCCACCTATACAGCTTGCGTCAGCCGATGTAGGGTCTGTAGCAAATACAAGGCCCATATCAGAAGCCGCTTCCATTGCTCTTCTTGTTACAACCCCCGCACCACATTCAATAATTGCGGTTTCACGATTCTGATTAGGTAAAATTTTATTAATTATTGGTTTAATTGTATCCAGTTTCTCTGTATTGATAACAGCAGACATTGGAGTAAGTGGAACAACCCCGCCAGTATAGCCAGTCCCTCCGCCTCTAGGAATAATAGAAATTCCCAGGGAGATTAAAGTCTTAATGATATAAGGTATTTCATCTTCTTCATCAGGATGAATTACAACAAAAGGGTACTCCACTCTCCAATCTGTTGCGTCAGTAACATGTGAAACTCGAGCGAGCCCATCAAACTGAATATTATCTTTATGCGTGTATTTTTTTAATTTTGACTTAAGGAGCTTTCTTAATGATTTTGTTTTTTCAAAATTACTCTTAAAGTCATCAACTGCTTTTTTTGCTGCAATAACTAACTGATTTACCTTTATATTTCCAAAAGATCTTTCTTCTATAGCCTGTATTCTATGATGAAGCGCTTCAATTAGCTGTTTTAATCTTTTAGGATTATCAATCAAATCATCTTGAAGATAAGGATTTCTGGATACAACCCAAATATCTCCAAGCACCTCGAAAAGCATTCTGGCAGAAATTCCAGTCTTTCTTGTTTCACGAAGCTCCTCGATAATTTTCCAAATCTCCTCTCCAAGAAATCTAATCACAATTTCTCGGTCAGAAAATGAAGTGTAGTTATATGGTATCTCTCGAATCTGCTTCGAAAATTTTGATTGTGCTTTTAAAAAATCTGTAGAAATTGGAGCGTTCATTAATATTTATATTTTAAAACAAGAGAATAGCATGAGTGCCAGTCTCTATCAACGATAGTTTAGATAGGGTTATTTCTTTTTTTATGCGAAAATAATATTATGCAGCTTCTAAAATCCCTTCATATTATATTCATGGTAACTTGGTTTGCTGGTCTTTTTTATTTGCCGCGCTTATATGTATACCATGCAATGAGCAAAGACAAGATAAGTAATGATCGATTTAAAGTTATGGAAAGAAAACTCTTCTATGGAATTATGACCCCGGGTGGTTTACTAACTATTTTTTTTGGTTTATGGCTTTTATATAAATACGACTATAGTGGCCTATGGTTAACATATAAATTAATTTCTGTATTTATTCTTGTGGTTTATCACTTTTACTGCTGGAAATTTCTTCAACTTTTTAAGAATAATCAAAATACGAAATCACATATTTTTTATCGAGTATTTAATGAAATACCAGTGGTATTTCTTATCATTATAGTTTTTTTAGTTATTTATAAGCCTTTATGAAGAAAAAGATTTTAGTATGCGGCTCCATGGCATATGACTCTATCATGATTTTCAAAGATCAGTTTAAGAACCATATTATGCCTGATCAAATACACCAACTTAATGTTGCTTTTTATGTCCCAGAAATGAAAAAAAATTTTGGTGGCACTGCAGGAAATATTGGCTACAACCTAAATCTACTTGGTGCTAATTTTAACATTATGGCTACAATAGGAAATGATTCAGACGATTACTTTGCCTGGCTAAATCAAAAAGGTATCTCAAAAAATTACATCAAAAAACTTCCTAACTGTTACACTGCGCAAGCATATATCACTACAGATTTAGATGATAATCAAATCACAGCTTTTCATCCAGGCGCTATGAGTGAAAGTCATAATTTCTCCATAAAGGATATTCATGAGTCACTAGATTTGGTATTAATTTCTCCAGATGGTAAAAAAGGCATGGTAGATCATGCTAATGAGTGTTTTGAATTAAAGATACCATTTATCTTTGATCCAGGCCAAGGTTTACCGATGTTCAATAAAGAGGAGTTGAAGACCTTTATAAGCAAAGCAAGCTACATCGCTGTTAACGATTATGAATCACAAATGCTCGCAAATAATAGTGGACTTCCCATTGAAGACATTGCTTCGAAAGTAAAAGCTCTTATTATTACAAAAGGATCCGAAGGCTCTATTATTTTTGAAAAAGGCTCTAAAGTTGCTGTGCCAGCCTTTAAAGTTCAAGATGCCATCGACCCAACAGGATGTGGGGACGCCTTTCGTGCTGGCCTGTCATATGGTATTTCAAAAGAATGGGACATACAGAAATCAGCTATCCTTGGATCAGCTCTTGCATCATTCAAAATAAAACATAATGGTGGACAAAATCACGCGCCTAGTGTGGCAGAAATTGAAATGGTAACAGGCTTTAAATTAGATCTTTAGAATCTGCTTTTACCTGATATATCTTGTTTTTTTCTAAACAGAAAGCTGTCAGTTTATTGCCCCAAACACATCCAGTATCAATTGAAATTCCATAAGCGTGCTTCTCCAACCCGATCGCTGACCAATGACCACTGATAATTTTCTTTTTATTGTATTTCTTTCTTTCAAACAAAAACCAAGCCTTAGAATCTATTTTACTATCGCTGCTATAAGGTCCTTTATTTGTAAAGTCTAAACTCAAGTCATTTTTTAAAAAACGCATCCTAGTCATCACATTAACCACAAATCTTTGGTGATCAACGGGTTTAATATTTTTACTCCAGAAAATAGGCTTATTTCCATACATTTCTTTAAAAAATTGTTTTGGATTTTCTCGGACACTTTTCATTACCTCCAATCCATATCCATAAGCCTCTCGCATAGTCCAATTTGGATAAAGTCCTGCATGTACAATAAAATAATTCTTCATATTTAGTGAGAGGTTGCCCTCTAAAAGCCAATCTATATACATCTGAATACTGGAGCTTTCAAGCACCCTATCCAGAGTATCATCGGGCGCTAAAGGCCTTTGGCCAAAGTAAATGGCCATCAAATGTAAATCATGATTACCTAGTACAAAATTTAAATTCTTTTGATTATCAAAGCACCATTCGAGAAACTCTAAGGAATATCGGCCTCGATTAACTAAGTCTCCAACAAATATTAGCTTGTCTTTGTCACAACTAAAGGAAATCTCTTTTAAGAGATTAAGAAATGAAAAATGGCAACCTTGGACATCTCCAATTACATAGGTTGCCATAATTTATAGAATTAGAATGATGCTCCTGATGCATTTGCCATATTGACAACTGCTGCAGCCACTTGCTCATCACTTAAGCTTGCGTTTCCTCCGCGAGCAGGCATTTGACGAATACCATTAATTGCATGCTTTATTAAAGTATCTTTACCTTGTGCAATTCTTGGGCCCCATTGACCAGCATCACCGATTTTTGGTGCTCCCATTAAACCGCCAGCGTGACACATTGCACAGTTTGCTTGAACAATTGCGGCACCGTCTATTGTTCCTGAGTCAGCATTACTTTGAGATGATTGATCATCCATAGCCACTTCAGCTACCGGCTCAGTATTATTGCTAGCCATCTCAGAAGGTGCTTCTGTTTTAGCTGATGAATAATCTTTAGTTAATAAAACGATAATTAAAACTGCCGCAACAAAACTACCAACTACAACAGCAATAGTTTCAATTACACTTCTTAATTCACTATTTTGACTCATAAAAACCCCTTAATTTGTTAAATAAAATTAAATTTAAAGTAATGATCCAGTAAAAATGCTAGGAAAATTAATCCTAGATACAATATTGAATATCTAAAAATTTTAACAGATAGTTTATCAGAATAATTACGGTAGAGGAGCACTGTTAAGTATAGAAAATAAGCATTCAAAACAGTTGTTATGATAGTGTATATGAGTCCCGTCATACCGATACTAAAAGGCATCATCGTTACCGCAATCAATATAATTGTATACAGAACAATCTGCAGTCTCGTATATTTTTCACCATGTGTTACAGGCAACATTGGCATCCCAACTTTTTCATATTCTTTTCTTCGATATAATGCTAAAGCCCAAAAGTGTGGCGGGGTCCAGCAAAAAATTATTAGAAACAAAATCAACGCTTCTGGTCCTACTTGATTTGCTACAGCAGCCCAACCTAAAACTGGAGGCATCGCTCCAGAAGCACCGCCTATTACAATATTCATTGGTGTAGCAGGTTTTAAAAAAATAGTATAAATAATTGCATAACCTAAAAATGTAAGAAGAGTAAGCCACATGGTTAAAGGGTTTACAAAGAAAAAAAGTAAAAAGAGTCCTATGCCGCCCAAAACACTTGAAAAAATGATAGTCTCTTTTTGAGATACCTGACCTAATGGTAAGGGCCTACCTCTTGTTCTAGCCATTAAAGCGTCAATTTTTTCCTCGATCAAACAATTAAATGCAGCAGCAGCACCAGATACAAACGCAATGCCAATTGATGCAAAAACTAAAATATCATAAGGCACCATTCCAGGTGTAGCAAGAAACATACCAATAATTGCTGTAAAAACTATAAGCGCACATACCCTAGGCTTTGTTAAGGCAAAAAAACTTTTAAATGCAGCTTGGTTTAATAAAGATTTATTTAATAACATCAATTTTGGCATGGGTCTGTAATCCTTGAATTCAAGCCTACATAAATCATCAATAGCAAACTGGCTAAGAAGTTATGTAATGTTGCAAGAGCAATAGGTAAATGCAGGAGTAAATTACTAATGCCAACAATAAATTGCAATGAAACAACAATTAACAACGATCCAGCCCAGAGAGAAAATGATTTATTTCTTCTTAAAATATGAACCAATAAAAATGAATACATAAGAACAATAATTGCTCCCAATCTATGTACCCATTGAATACCATGCAATGCTGACAATGAAAGTGGCTCGCCATTGACTCCCAAACCCAAGTCTCTTAATAAAGAAAATCCTGCAAAGAAATCCATCTCTGGGAGCAAGCTTCCATGGCAGGTTGGAAAATCTGTACATGCTAATGCAGCATAATTGGTGCTAGTCCATCCGCCAAGAAAAATTTGTATAAAAATTAGAATCAAACCAAAGCGAATAAAACTTCTTTCAAAGTTATTTTTAATAAAACTCGAGCGATGAGTTCCATAGTGTCTATGAACCATATAAGTTAAAATTGCTAGAACAGACATCCCTCCTATTAAATGAAGGGAAACAATAATAGGTTTTAATAGCATTGTGACTGTCCACATACCAAGTGCTGCTTGAAAAATTACCAAACCAACCAAAGCAAAAGCTAATTTAAAATTAAAATTGATTTGATTTTTGAACTTTAAAGATAAAAAAGCTATGCCAAGAATAAAAAAACCGAGTATTCCAGCAACATAACGATGTATCATCTCTTTCCATGCTTTTGTATGTTCAACAGGGCTCTCAGGAAAGGCTTCCTGCGCTTGCTGAATTGCATCAATGCTTTGTGGAACGGTTAATGTTCCATAGCATCCAGGCCAGTCTGGGCAACCCAAGCCTGCATCGCTTAACCTCACATAAGCACCCAAAGACACTACGATCATCGCAAGGAACATCGAAATTATAGTTAATTTTTTTAAAAAATGCATAGTTTCTTGTTTACAATTACATTAAATCGAACCAAATTATAACAAAAGAATCTTCATCTATTATGCTAAAAAATAAATTTTTATTATCCTTCGTAAGCTTTTGTTTTATAGTTTTTTTATTGCTCTTTCTTCTGAACAAAGCAACTGTTCCTGCATTTCAAATGACTACAATTGATGGTCAGGTTTTTTATTCAGGTCAACAGGATAATAAAGTAACGATTTATAATTTTTGGGCTACTGATTGTCCGACATGCATAAAAGAAATGCCTGGGTTAGTAAATTTTTATAACAATAATAAAAAAAATATTAACTTATATGCAATTGCCATGTTTTATGATCCTCCAAGCAGAGTCCTTGCTTTTAATGATAAAAATAATTTACCCTTTCCAGTAGTTATAGATTTTGATAAATCAATTATTAATAATTTCCAAAACGTAACATTGACACCAACCACTATAGTTGTAGATAAACAAGGCAAGATTGTTAATACAATTATCGGCGAGTTAGACTTTTTAGAACTATCCAAACAAATTCAAAAATTACTTTGAGTTTCTTAGCAAACGTTCTAAGTCCTTGATGATTAACTTTGGCTCTGTGTTGAAATCATACTGCATCATTAAGAACCCGTAGTGATCAATTAAAAATATATCTTTTTTATCAAATAGTTTATTTTGTTTAAAAAGCCCTATTAGGCGAGCATATTCTTCAGGGGTTGCCGTAATTTTCTGACCAGCATAATCCTTACTATACTCATCATAATTAAGACTATCTGTAACAATTAGTCTATCAATCCTATTAATATCTTTACCAACCGCAAGTCTTAATTGTCTGATCTTATAGAGCAAATCTTGGCAATGCTGGTCACAATCTTTATCTACAAATCCTGTTAATATCCATTTACCTTCAAGGACATTTTCTTGCTTTGTGTTTATTGAAAGACTCTGAATTTTTCCTATTTCAATTACAGGTATAATCAATTTTCCATGTTGAACCCCTTTTTCATTTTGTTTAAAGTCTGTATAAAAGACAAGGTACCAAGACAAAAGAAAAGGTCCCGCAAAAAGCAAGATTAGGAAGATTAGCTGAAGCTTAGCTTTTATATTTTTTTTCACTATTTTTTCCGCCTCCTTAGGGCAATAAAAATGATTAATAATGTTATTGCAAAAGCAAACCACTGAAATGCATATCCATAATTTTTTTCAGAATCAGATACCGGCAACTGAATCTTTATATAAAAATTTTCTGTTTCTGGAGTAAGTATTGATATAGGAAATTTATACGGCTTGTTATTAAAAAAAATACTTATATTATCAAGCTCTATATTATCTATTTTCTGCAATCGAATATTATTTTCATCAATTTGCTCCTTGTTACTTTTAATTAAATTAATACCTGATGCAGGGTAAGGAACAACAATACCTTTGATAGATTTGCTTGTGTTTTTATTTACAATTGGTAATTGATTTCGATCTTTAGTAGCAGGCGTCCAACCTCGGTTCACAAGTACAATCCTCCCGTCTTCTAACTGAAAAGGGGAATATACAATGTACCCTGGATTACGATTAAAGGATTGATTATCTAAAAAAATATTTAAATCTAAATACTCGCCTTGTAAATTTATTTTTCGCCATAAAATATCTTCACCACCCAAAGGGATATTCTCGAGAGGATCAGAAATTTGTCGCTGAAGATAACTCTCATTAATAATATTTTTTTGGTCTGCTCGATCTAACTGCCAAAAACCAAGCTTTATAAAACTAAAAAAAGCAATTGCAAAAATAATCGACAAGATATTTTTGTTTATTTTTTCTTTCACTTTTTAACGCATTCCTATAAGATTCAATTTATGACTGCTCAATTAATTTTCAAGTATTTTGTAATTATTTTATTGATAATTGTAATTTTATCACTCACTTCTGGTTTAAATTTTTTGATTCGTGAAAAAAAAGAAAGCAACCGCATGGTAGTTTCATTAACGATAAGAATTGGACTTTCTGTTTTTCTTTTTTTTACTATTCTGATTGGCTACAAATTAGGTTTAATTACCCCTAATCACTAAAAAAAAACGCTACCTTAAGTAGCGTTTTTTTTTGGAATCCTCGGTTAGACCCAATATACAAATATAAATAATCCTAACCAAACCACATCAACAAAGTGCCAGTACCATGCTACTGCCTCAAAAGCGAAATGATCTTTTTTGCTAAAATGTCCTTTCATACAACGAAGAAGGATTACTAAAAGCATAATTGCCCCCATCGTTACGTGAAAGCCATGAAAACCAGTTAGAAGATAAAAAGTTGAGCCATAAATTCCTGAACTTAATGTTAAATCAAGTTCGTGATATGCATGGCTATATTCACCGGCTTGCAGATACACAAATGTAAACCCTAAGGCAACAGTAGCAGCTAACCATATATTTAATGAGCCACGACTTGCTTTCTTTAGAGCCCAGTGGGCAAAAGTTACCGTCACACCACTAGTTAGCAGAATCAGTGTATTAATTGCAGGTAAACCGAATGCTGGAATCACCTCTTTTGGTGCAGGGAATTTTGTAGCATCTGGGGCCACGCTTAATGGCCAAGCCGCTTCAAAAGCTGACCAAAGAAATTGATGCGTTGCGGTACCGTCACCTAAACCTCCTAGCCAAGGCACTGAGTATTGTCTTGCATAGAATAATGCTCCAAAAAATGCTGCGAAGAACATTACTTCTGAAAAGATAAACCATCCCATTCCCATTCTAAAACTTACATCGACCTGGTTATTATAGTTGCCAGCGCGACTCTCACCGATTACATCATTAAACCATCCGAAAAACATATACGCTGTCAATGCAATTCCTGCATAAAGAACTATGCTTCCATTCATTTTTCCCGACATAAACAAAGCAGTACCAACAAACAAAACAAATAAAGCAAAGCTACCAATAATAGGCCACTTGCTCCCCTCAGGTACATAATAATGATCTTTAGCTGCCATAATTTTTCCTATCTAAAATTAATTTACTTTCTTTTTTCACTCTAAAAAATGTATACGAAAGCGAAATTTCTTCAACATTTTTAGGTAAATCTTTATCTACTTCAAACCTTACCAACATATCTTTTGTTTCGTTTGGCTCTAACAGCTGGTTCGTGAAACAAAAACATTCAGCTTTTTTAAAGTATAAAGATGCAATTTGAGGAGTTACGCTTGGAACTGCTTGGCCAACAATCGGTTTTTCAGACAAATTAGTTACTGTAAACACCGCTTCATAAAACTTACCTGGATGAGCCCGCATTGATCTTTCATGCGGCTTAAGTTTCCAAGGTAAATCGCCATTTATATTAGAATCAAAGAGTATCTTAATGTCTCTTTCTAATATAGCGCCTCCCGCTTCAGCATCTTGGTCAACCTTCTGTGTTTTTCCATTAAGTCCTGTTATTTTACAAAACACATCATACAAAGGGACCATTGCGTATCCAAAACCAAACATTAGACTTGTTATAATAACAAGCATAACTGCCGTTCTTTTTACGCTTTGTTTGCTACTCATTTACTATTTATTTAGTGCGAAACTTAATATAAAGTAAATGTAAAAAAATAATGCGACCAGTCCTAAAATAATTGCCAGTCGCTTATTTTTTTTTTCTAAATCTTTTTTTCCTTTACTATCTAAAGCCATCGACTAATGTTCTAACATAGCCTTAGTAAGTTTTGGAGGTGTTTCGAATGTATGAAATGGTGCTGGTGATGGAACAGTCCATTCCAGACCTTTTGCACCTTCCCATGCTTGTGCTTTAGCTTTTTTGCCACCCAACGCACATTTAATAACAATATAAACAAACAGTAATTGAGACAATCCATAAGCAAAGCCACCAATACTAGAAATCATATTGAAATCAGCAAATTGAATATTATAGTCTGGAATTCTTCTTGGCATACCAGCGAGTCCTAAGAAATGCTGAGGGAAGAATAGTACGTTTGCTGAAATAGCAGATAACCAGAAATGTATCTTGCCTAACTTTTCATCATACATATACCCAGTCCATTTCGGTAACCAGTAATATGCTGCAGCCATTAATGAAAATACAGCGCCAGTTAGTAATACATAATGGAAGTGAGCAACAACAAAGTATGTATCATGATACTGAAAGTCAATTGGGGTCATGCCAAGCATTAATCCTGAGAATCCACCAATGGTGAATAAAACAACAAATGCAATTGAGAAAAGCATTGGGGTCTCAAATGTCATAGCGCCTCTCCACATTGTTGCCATCCAGTTAAATACTTTTACACCGGTAGGAACTGCAATTAGCATGGTTGCAAACATAAAGAATAACTCGCCCTTGATTGGCATACCCACTGTAAACATATGATGAGCCCAAACAAAGAAAGAGAGAATTGCAATCGAAGCTGTTGCATAAACCATCGATGCGTAACCAAATAATGGTTTTCTTGAAAATGTTGGAATAATTGTTGAAACAATACCGAATGCCGGTAAAGCTAAAATATAAACTTCAGGATGTCCAAAGAACCAGAAAACATGCTGGAATAATACTGGGTCACCGCCACCTGCAGCATTAAAGAAACTTGTTCCAAAATATTTATCAGTTAACAACATTGTCACTGCGCCAGCAAAAACTGGAAGTGAAGCGATAAGTAAGAATGCTGTAATAACCCATGTCCAAACGAATAAAGGCATTTTCATCAATGTCATTCCAGGGGCTCTCATGTTAAATACAGTCGCAATAATATTAATAGCGCCCATAATTGATGAAATACCTAAAATATGAACAGTAAAAATTAAAAATGGGAATGCGTCGCCTAACTGAAGAACCAATGGAGGGTACATTGTCCAGCCACCAGCAGGTCCACCGCCGTTCATAAATAAAGTACTTAGCAACATAGCAAAGCCAAAAGGAAGAATCCAAAAACTCATATTATTCATTCGTGGCAAAGCCATATCTGGTGCACCGATCATAAGAGGTATCATCCAGTTAGCAAGACCAACGCCTGCGGGCATCACTGCACCAAAAATCATCACAAGCGCATGAATCGTTACCATTGAATTATAAAACTGAGGATCTACAAACTGAAGTCCGGGTTGAAACAGCTCAGCACGAATGATCATAGCCATTGCGCCGCCGATAAAGAACATCATTAATGCAAATATAAGATAAAGCGTACCTATATCTTTATGATTGGTTGAAAAAATCCAACGCTTCAAACCAGTTGGTGCGTGGTGGTGGTCGTGTGCTAATGTGCTCATATTTTTCCCTCTTAAATATTTCCCAAATTATTTTCTAGCCGCAGAAATATCGCTGGCTTGGATAACGTCACCAGTATTATTTCCCCATGCGTTTCTTTCATATGTGATAACTGCAGCTATATCACCATCAGCCAATTGTTCTCCGAACTTAGGCATTAAATTTTTACCATGCAATACACGATCAATGTGACCGCCAAGGTTTTCTTTTTGAGTAGCAATTGCGCTTCCAGCTAGAGCCGGGAATACACCCTTAACTCCCTGGCCTTCAGCTTGGTGGCAAGCTAGACAGTTAGCTTTGTAAACCGCCTCACCCTTGGTCATAAGCTCTTCTTTAGTCATCGTAACATTTGAAGATGCTTTAGCGGCTGCTTGCGCATCCTTTTTAGCCGCTACCCAGGTTTTAAATTCATCCATTGAAACCGCTTTAACCACAATAGGCATATACCCATGGCCTTTACCACAAATTTCTGCACATTGACCACGATATGTTCCAGGCTCGTTTATGAATGTCCAATTGTCATTTACAAATCCAGGAATAGCATCACGCTTCCAACCTAAATCAGGAACCCACCATGCATGATTAACATCATCTGCAGTTGTGAGAATTCTTATTTTTGTCTGAACTGGAAGAACTAACGGTTCATCTACGTCATATAAATAATTTTCATACTCCATAGGATTAAGACCATCAACTCTTTGGCTTAGCTCAACACTCTTTTCATCTAAATT
Source organism: uncultured Methylobacillus sp. (assembly GCA_964453595.1). Classification (GTDB taxonomy): domain Bacteria; phylum Pseudomonadota; class Gammaproteobacteria; order Burkholderiales; family Methylophilaceae; genus BACL14. Next base: position 17,703 of record CAYVOQ010000016.1, read on the forward strand.
ACTGTAGAGTGTTAGATCATCTTCTAGATAGTCATACTTCCATTTCCATTGATAGCCAGTAGCCTTAACTGTTAAAGCTGTCTCAGAAGTATCATCCATTTTAATTAATAACTTAGTTGCTGGCACTGCTAGAGAAATAATAATAACCAGTGGAACTGCTGTCCAAAGCACTTCTAATGTAGTGCTGTGAGAGAATGTTGCTGGCTTAACGCCTTTTGATTTTCTATGATGAAAAATAGACCAGAACATTATACTAAAAACAATAATGCCGGTAATAACAACTATCCACAAAACAATCATGTGTAAATCATAGATGTCCTGGCTTATTGGAGTTGCACCTTGTCTTAAATTTAATTTCCAATCAGCAATTGCTGAAATAGGGATTAATAAAAGTGCGAAAAATTTAATAATGCTGGATTTTAAAAATTGTGTCATAACTCTCTCTCTAATAAATCTGACTATAAACCTCTTTTTTTTAACCTTGTAAATGTAACCAAAATGTAACTTAGCGTCAATAAAAAACTAAATATTTTTTAATAAATTTTTTAAAATTTCTCGCTCTTGATCGTTAACCCTTTGTCCAATAAGGGTTTTTAATCCTTTATGCATAAAATATAATTCTGAAGGCTGAGTTCTTGTTGGCTCTTGATATTGAAAACTAGTCCACGCTCTTACCAGATAAAACTCTTTTATGTTTTTTCTATTAATATAACGAATAATAATATCTTTTTCTTTAAAAATGATTTCTTCATAAAAGGTACTCTTGTAAGCGCTAATATAAAGCGCATAACCAAACAAAATAAATTCAACCCCATAAAAAGGTATTGCTAAATAAAGATTTATATAAGTTAAAAATATTGCAATTAGAAGAATATAAATGCCAAAATAAAAATAAACTTTCTTTAAAGTTTTCCATGGCATTGCTGGATTAGGCCGAATAACTATTTTTCCAGAATTATCTTTTTCATTTATATTTTTTTCAATCATTAACTTTTAGAATTAACTATGAATATTTATGGTGCCGAGAGAGAGAATCGAACTCTCACGCTGTTACCAGCGCGGGATTTTGAATCCCGTGCGTCTACCAGTTCCGCCATCCCGGCTTAAAGATCTATAATATTGGGAATTATACTTTAATATTTAATGTTAACTATGCATATTAATGAATTTAATTATCAATTACCCGAGGACCTAATCGCTCAATATCCAACTAAACGAAGGGATGAGAGTCGTCTGCTTGTTTTAGATCCAGAAGAACAAAGCATAGAAGACAAAAAATTTTCAGAATTTATAAACATTTTAAGGCCTAATGACTTGCTTATATTTAATGACACTAAGGTTATTAAGGCCCGATTATTTGGCAAAAAAATCAGTGGTGGCAAAGTTGAAGTTTTGATCGAAAAAATACTAGATCCATTTCATGCAATATGTCATGTAGGCACATCTAAAAAAATCTCAATTGGTTTAGAAATTTTTCTTCAAGATTCCAATAAACTTAAAATTACTAAAAGAGTTAATAATCAGTTTGAGATTGAATTCAGCCAAGATCTTTTTAAGACTATTGGCTCGCTTGGCCATCTTCCATTGCCGCCTTATATCAATAGAGATGATAACCTAGAAGATGAAAATAGATACCAAACAATCTTTGCAAAAAAAGAAGGAGCCATTGCGGCACCAACAGCTGGGCTGCACTTTACAGAAGAGTTTTTTCTAGAATTAAATAAAAAAAATATTACTTATGATTTTGTTACTTTGCATGTTGGTTCTGGGACATTTCAGCCAGTAAAGACAGAGAGGATTGAAGAACATAAAATGCATACAGAGGAATACACTATTCCCAATAAAATATTTCGCCTAATTTCCGAAGCAAAAAAAGCTAATGGCAGAATTATTGCTGTTGGAACTACTGTTATGAGAACTCTGGAATCGGCATTTTTAAATGAAACAAAATCATCAAGTCCTCAAGATACAAATATTTTTATCTACCCGGGTTTTAAATTTCAAATCGTTGATGCATTATTCACAAACTTTCACCTGCCCAAAAGTACACTTCTAATGTTAGTATCTGCTTTTGCTGGAAAGGAATTTATCTTTAAAGCATACAATCATGCCATAGAAAAAAAATATAGGTTTTTTAGCTATGGTGATGCAATGTTTATTGAACGATGTTATAAACAAACTGACTGAACTATAAATAATTAAAAAATAATTTCTATGAAAAAAATATTTACATTAATCCTTATCTTATTCACTAATTCCCTATTAGCAGTCATTAAAGACAACGCCGAGCTATCCTTCGAAATAATCATGAACAAAGCGCCAAGCACCCGCCCAATGACAGTTGCTTATGTTCCGGAATTCAAGAATTATTACATTGCTGACGGAGGTCTTGCTCCCGTTGGAAATGAAGCCTTCTCAAAATCAGAAATTCATGTTTTTAACGAATCAGGGAAATATCTTAAATCATTTAAACCCGGCTTTGACAATCGATCAATTTACTTCAATAAAAAGTCTAAAAATTTAGAAACAGTCACATACAATGTTTCAAGCGCTGTAGGTTTTTTCCCCAACACTGGGATTTTTAAATTAGGGTTAGATGATAAAGGTTTGCTAACCAATAAATCAGAAACTGTTTCTAATTTTAATAGTAATTTTGGCAGCGCTTCTACCATGCCCTATTATGATTCAGGCAGTAATCAATATTTTGCAAAACAGGAGAAATCTGATCTAGTTGTTGTTGTAGATGCTGAATCAGGTGATATTAAGAAAGAAATTCATATGGATCTCAATTCAGCCAACGTTCAACATCATGATGTTACAGATCATTTTGTTGCATTCACTGGAAAAAAAGATCACGAATTGGTATTGCTTGATGTTGACCATAAAGAATTTCTAATATTCAATATTGAAGGAAAGTTTATTGGAAAATCAACACTCCCAAAAGATCTTAAAATAAGAGCCAAGAACCATTTTAATGGCATAGGGTACGCTAATGATATGTACTTTATTTATATTGATTCTGCCAGTGAATTTGGAACTTATTATGGTTTCAAAATTTTTGATTAGGGTATTTTATTCATTAGATCATGTAACTCTTCTAATAAATTAGACAAGCTTATATTTCTCGCTTCAGTTTCACCTCTAATCTTAAATTCGACTTGATTGTTTTCTAAGCTCTTTTGGCCAATAACTATTCTGTAAGGAATTCCAATCAAATCAGACTCAGCAAACATTACGCCTGGACGCATATCTCTATCATCCAGCAACACATCAATCCCGATACCTAATAATTTTTCATACAAATCTAATGAAGTATTTTTAACAGCATCACTTTTTAAAAAACCAATCGGGATAATAACAACTTCAAACGGCGCAATATTCTTAGGAAATATAATTCCGTTTTCATCGTGATTTTGTTCAATTGCAGATGCCACTATTCTTGAAACACCAATACCATAGCACCCCATAGTGAGAATCTCAGAGGTACCACTTTCATTTAAAAATTTTGCACTCATTGAGTTAGAATATTTTTTTCCTAACTGAAAAATATGGCCAACCTCTATTCCTTTACAAATACTCAAAGTCCCCTTTCCGTCAGGTGAAGGGTCGCCCTCTCTAACTTGCGATAAGTCATTAAAAACAACATCATCTTGAAGATTAGCATTTTTAAAATGAAAATCTTTTTCATTGGCTCCGCATATAAAATTAATTTTATTTTTTAAGGAGTGATCAAAAAACATTTGAATAAATTTGCTATTTAATTCAGGGCCAATAAAACCTGGAATAAGTTCTGTACTTATCAAGTCATCTTCTTGGGCTATAAACAACTCTTCAATACCAATAATCTTTTGAGCCTTGATTTCATTAACTTCTCGCTCACCGGACAGAAATATGACATATAAATTCTTTTCTCTATCTTTCAAAACAACACTTTTTACTATATCCTCAGCCTTACAATCAAAAAATTTAATTAATTCATCAATTGTTTTAAGATTTTTGGTTTTGACTTTTTCTGTTACTAATTTTTCCTTCTGCGTTTTTGTTTCACCAAAATTAGTTGTGGCTAACTCTATATTCGCTGCGTAGCTCGAACTTGAGGAAAAAGCAATTGCATCCTCACCAGATTCTGCTAAAACATGAAACTCATGAGAGGCATCACCTCCAATTGCTCCCGAATCAGCAGAAACCGCTCTGTATTTCAACCCAATACGTTCAAAAATATTCGAATAGGTTTCAAACATTTTTTTATAAGTTTCCCTTAAGCAATTTTCATTAGCATGAAATGAATAAGCGTCTTTCATTAAAAATTCACGTGCCCTCATAACTCCAAATCTTGGCCTTATCTCATCTCTGAATTTTGTCTGAATTTGATAAAAATTTACTGGGAGTTGTTTATAACTACTAATTTCATTTCTTACGATATCTGTTATTACTTCTTCATGAGTTGGACCAAAGCAAAATAATCTTTCGTGACGATCCTTTATTTTTAACATTTGGGGTCCAAACTTTTCCCACCTACCTGTTTCTTGCCATAGCTCTGCAGGCTGAATGGCAGGCATTAAAAGTTCAATCGCACCTGCTTTATTCATTTCTTCACGAATAATTTTTTCAATTTTTTTTAGGATCCTTAGGCCAATTGGCATCCAGCTATAAAGACCAGAGCTTAATTTTTTAATTAACCCACCACGTATCATTAACTGATGACTTATTATTTCCGCATCAACAGGAGGTTCTTTTAACGTACTAATATAAAATTGACTAGTTCTCATAATTAAAAAATACTTTTAAATCGTTCCATAATTTTTTTTTCAAGCTGTAATTATCTATCATCTCAGCAAGCGATGCGTGTTTAATTAATTCTTCATTGTGTTTTGATAACATTAAGCCGCCTAAAACTATATTTATGTGGCTTTTATCTAAAGAAAATTTATCAGAAGAAACTCTTTTTAATTCAAAATTTTCAAACTGACTTTTTAAATAAAAAACTAAATTCTCCATTAAAGACTTGGCGGGCTTTTGATTTAACTCGTTTTGATCAATTATTATATTGAGATCTTTTGATGAATTTGAGAATTTGTAGATGAGCAATAAATTTTCAACTGCTCCTTCTTTTAAGGTATGCTCTTTTTCTTGCCAAAATGGTAGAAGATTTAATTCACGTAAAACATCAGAATTATTAAAAATCATTTTTGCTCCAAATATAAGGCCATAATAATAGCATTTTCTTTTTTTTCTTTTTTATCTGTTGAGTAATAATTTTTTCTTAATCCAACTTCATTAAAGTTATATTTATCATAAAGTTTTATTGCTGAAAGATTCGATTCTCTTACCTCTAAAAACAGTTCTTTAATATTTTTTTTTTGGCATTGTTTAATTAGGCCATCAAGCAAAATTGATGCATAGCCTTTTAATCTATAAGAAACATCAATTGCAATATTTAAGATCTCACACTGATCGGATGCAAAACGAGCAATAATAAAACCAATAGCCAAGTCACCAAACAACAATATTTTAAAATAATCTTTGCTTTCTATTGAGTCTATAAAATTTTGCTTAGACCATAAAGGCACTTTGTTTTGTTTCTCTAGCTCAACGATTTTATTAATTAATAGTGGTTCCGAATCCACTTCATGAGTGCTTATTTTCATATCTTTCTTTAATCGTCATAGCAACTTTATTTCTAATATATATAGGTTGAACAATATTTAAATCAAATTTATCTGGGAGTTTTAATTTTCCAACCTCTGCCTGAAATATAGATAATTTTTCTGGGCTATTGAGTATAAATTCTTTAGCTTTTGAATAGCTGCCTTTGAATAATTCTTTATATTCCAAAAATCCGGTGCCAAGAATAGTTAAATTATCCATAATTTCATCGTCTATTTTAGGCAAATTTTGAGGGTTGCATACCAGAGGTTCAATTACAGCTTCCAATTTTTTGGTGTTGTTTTTATTTTCATATAACGCCATATAAATCTCGCCCATTCGAGCATCAATGGTAGATAAAATATATTTTGAATTTGCTTGCAAAGCCAAAGACTCAAGGCAATTAATACCAACAACTGGAATCTTTTCAGGATATGCCAATCCCAAAGCAACTCCCATAGCAACTCTAATTCCAGTGAAAGAGCCGGGCCCAGCGGAATATACAATGCCATCAATTTTTTGAATGCTTATATTGCTTTTACTAAGAAGAGTTTTAATTTCATTTAAAATAATATTTGAGTGAACTTCATTGGAGTCATACTCAATGATTAATTCTTCATCTTTTTTAAGAAGTGCTAATGAAATTTTTTGAGTTGAAGTTTCTATGCTAAGAATATTCACTTAATCTATGAAATATATTTAAAAACATCATTATAGTTATCAGAGAGCTTAAAAGGGCTGATGGAACGTAATATTTTTTTTCCATAAGGTTTTTGAATGACTCTCTTATCACAAAGTACAACAGCGCCTTTGTCATCGAAATCTCGAATCAGCCTTCCAAGCCCTTGATTAAGGTTTATTAACATTTTTGGTAATTGATAACTATTAAAAAAATCTTTTTCTTTTAATAAATTGATCCTGGCATCAATCAAAGGATCATCAGGTGTTTCAAAAGGCAATTTATCAATAATAAGTAATCTTAAGTGGTCTCCTTTAAAATCAAGACCTTCCCAAAAAGATAAAGAACCTATTAATATTGCATTTTTTGATTGTAAATATTTATCGATTAGTTGCTGGCTAGATTGATCGCCTTGCACAAATAAACTTAAACCTTCCCCATTCTGATTTATTTTTACCTGCAACTCGTCCCTGATTAAACCTAATCCCCTTAAAGATGTAGTTAAGATCAAAGTTTTTCCAAAATTAGCCTGAATTAAAGGATAAACATACTCTACGAGCCGAGGATAAAAATCATTTTCACTTGGTATTGGAAG
>CAYVOQ010000017.1:0-23942 GCA_964453595.1 uncultured Methylobacillus sp.
GCTTGGTTAAGTAGTTTTATTATATTTAATTTTCTAAAATTATTTTTTTAACACTCGTTAATAAAAATACTGACTCTGTTAAAATATCAATTATCTTTTTATAGGTTTGAGCCAATTGTTATATCAATTCATTTACGGAAATGTCTTTTCAGAAAGCAAAAATAAAGATTTTCTAAAAAAAATAATTAAAATAAATAAAAAAGTCATTGGGCTTACCTCAAGTTATATTCATTTAACTTCAACAAAAAAAGATCTTAATCAAGATGAAGAATTAACTTTGAATTCTTTATTAACTTATGGAAAAAAACCCAATAAAGTTTCAAAAACAAAAAATCAAATAATTATTTCGCCCAGGTTTGGAACTATTTCGCCATGGTCATCAAGGGCAACCGATATTGCTCAAAAGTGTGATTTACAAGTTACTAAGATAGAGCGTTGCAAGGTCTTTTATCTTGAAACCCAAAGCAACGAAAATCTATCAATAGATGAAAAAAGAGAGATAGCTGATTTATTTTATGACCCAATGACGGAAAGCCTCATTTTTGATGAATCAACTATAGAAAAACTTTTTTGTGATGAATTACCAAAAAATTTAACAAGAATAGATATTCTTAACAAAGGAATTGCAGAGCTTAAAAAATACAATCATGAAAAAGGTCTTGCTCTATCTGAAGATGAAATTGAATACTTATACACAAACTTCTTAGAGGCAAATAAAAATCCATCTAATGCAGAGCTAATGATGTTTGCGCAAGCAAATTCAGAACATTGTCGACATAAAATTTTTAACGCTACATGGGAAATCAATGGTGAAAGAAAAAATCACTCCCTGTTTTCAATGATCAGAAATACTCACGAAAAGAATCCAAAAAAAACAGTTACAGCATACTCTGATAACTCCTCAGTTATTGAGGGAAGAAAATTTAAAAGATTTTACCCTGGTAAAAATAACATTTACCAAGAAGATGAAGCACTTACTCATTATTTAATGAAAGTAGAAACCCATAATCATCCAACAGCAATTTCTCCATTTCCAGGGGCTGCAACAGGAGCTGGAGGAGAAATTAGAGATGAAGGTGCTACTGGAAGAGGCTCAAAACCTAAAGCTGGTTTAACGGGATTCTCAGTCTCTAATTTAAATATTCCAGAATTCAAGCACGGATGGGAAATTAATAGTGGAAAACCATCGCACATTGCATCCGCATTAAATATTATGATTGATGGGCCTATTGGCAGCGCATCATATAACAATGAATTTGGGCGTCCCAATATAGCGGGCTACTTTAGAGTCTTTGAGCAGGAAGTTAATGGGAAATCTTATGGTTATCATAAGCCAATCATGCTTGCGGGGGGCTTGGGTCATATTGACGCCAACCATATAGAAAAAAAACAACTAGATGAAAATACATTATTGATTCAAATTGGTGGACCTGCAATGTTAATTGGTCTTGGTGGTGGTGCTGCCTCAAGTATGGACACAGGGTCAAATTTAGAAAAGCTAGATTTTGACTCAGTACAAAGAGGAAATCCAGAAATCCAAAGAAGAGCTCAAGAAGTAATCGATCGATGCTGGCAAATGAAAAATGAAAATCCTATCCTAAGCATTCATGATGTTGGTGCGGGCGGATTGTCGAATGCTTTTCCGGAATTGATAAATGATGGTGGTATTGGAGCAAACTTTGATATAAGAAATATTCATAGTGAAGAAAAAGGTATGGCACCTCACGAGCTTTGGTGTAATGAAGCACAAGAGCGTTATGTTTTGGCAATTCATAAAGATTCTCTTCATGTCTTTGAGCAAATTTGCAACAGAGAAAGATGCCCATACGCAATAGTTGGTTATGGAAAAAAAGACAAACACTTGCTTGTTCAAGACAGTCTTCTTGAAAATGATGTTGTTGATATGGATCTAAATATCTTATTAGGCAAGCCTCCTAAAACACATAAATCATTAAACATTAATCAAGAAAAAAAATTTTTAGATCAAAAGAAAATAGACTTTAAGAAAACCATTGAAGAAGTAATTCAGCACCCAACTGTAGCCTCCAAAAACTTCCTTATTCACATAGGAGATCGATCGGTTACTGGCTTGATTAGTCAGGATCAAATGGTTGGCCCTTGGCAAGTGCCGGTATCAAATGTTGCCGTAACAAAATCGACCTTTAATAGTAGTTATGGAGAATGCTTTGCAGTTGGTGAGAGAACTCCAGTAGCTATAGCTAATGCAAAAAGCTCTGCAAGATTAGCGGTTGCAGAATCAATCACAAATTTAAATAGTGCTTATTTTCAAGATATAAGTAATATTAAATTATCTGCAAATTGGATGGCCGCAAGCGGCGATCCTGAAGAAGATTTTAATCTATATGAAGCGGTTCAAACCGTGGGCATGGACTTATGCCCAAAACTCGGAATATCTATCCCTGTTGGAAAAGATTCAATGTCCATGAAAACAAAATGGGAAGATAAGGAAGTTACATCTCCATTATCACTTATAATTTCTGCTTTCAGCGAATGTCTAGATGTGAATAAAACTAAAACTCCACAAATGGATTTATCACAAGACACAAAATTACTTTATATAGATCTAGGTGAGCACAAATATCGTATGGGTGGCTCAATTGCTGAGCAAGTTAACTCTTTTATGACGGAAGATACTCCAGATCTAGACAACCCGAACATATTATTAGGCTTTACAAAAGTAATTCAGCAGTTACATTTTGAAAATAAAATTTTAAGCTACCATGATCGTTCTGATGGAGGCTTAATTACAACATTAATTGAAATGGCATTTGCAAGCCATTCAGGTTTAAAAATAAATCTTAATAATATTCATCAAGAAATAGAAAGAATTTTATTCTCTGAAGAACTAGGAGCTGTTATACAGGTAAGGACATTAGAATCTGAAAATATCCAGAATTTAATTCGTGATTTATGTACAAAACATGTTTATGAAATTGGAAGCCCATCTGCAAGCAACGAAATAGTAATTGAGCAAAATAATTTTAAATATGAGACAAAAAGAACATATTTGCAAAAGCTATGGAGCTTGAATAGCTTCCATATCCAGTCTAAAAGAGATAATCCTGACTTAGCCAAGCAAGAGTTATATCTTTGTGATGATGAAAAAAATCCTGGGCTTCACGAACACCTAACATACCCTAAGGAAAAATTTTCTATCGTCAAGAATAAACCTCGAATTGCCATTTTAAGAGAACAAGGAGTTAATGGCCACTATGAAATGGCTGCAGCTTTTCATTATGCCGGCTTTGAAGCCATTGATGTCCATATGGAAGATATATTAACTAGAAACCAGTCGCTTAAAAACTTTCAAGCCTTTGTCGCTTGTGGTGGATTTTCTTATGGGGACGTTTTAGGCGCAGGTGAAGGTTGGGCAAAAATTATCTTAAATAAAAATAATCTTCGAGATGAATTTTTAGATTTTTTTAATCGAAAAGATACTATTGCTCTGGGTGTATGTAATGGCTGTCAAATGATGAGCAACATTAAGGAACTAATTCCAGGAACCTCTAACTGGCCCCATTTTGTAAAAAATATGTCTGAACAGTTTGAATCTAGAATATTAATGGTTACTATTCCAGAAAGTAAATCAATTTTATTTCAAGGCATGCATGGTTCGTCATTGCCTATAGTAGTTGCTCACGGAGAGGGTCAGGCTGAATTTTCCTCAAATGACATGCTTGAAAAATTAATAAAAAATGAACAAATCTCAATGCAATATGTCGATAACAACAAATGCATAACTACCAACTATCCGCTAAACCCTAACGGTTCAGTATTGGGTGTAACAGGATTTACTTCTGAAGATGGTAGGTTTAATATTATGATGCCTCATCCGGAGCGTGTTTTTAGAATGGATCAAAATACTTGGACCTATAGTCGCACTGATGAATATAGTGGTTGGTATAGCATGTTTAAAAATGCATACAAATTTTTAACTAATTAGGAAATTACATGAAAAAAATTATTACACTTTTGCTTTCAATCTTATTTTCATTAAATGTTTTTGCTCTAAATGACTCTGAAGAGCTTGAATTTACAGGAGCGCTTAATGACGGAGATCTAAAGCTTGTTAAAAAATACGTTGAAAATAAAGGTGTAAACCTCGAAGATAAATACTTTGCTTGGACCCCTTTATTAATTACTGCTGCTAAAGATCAGCTTCCAACCTTGAAATATTTAACTGAAAAAGGTGCTGATGTAAATTATGTTCATCCAGTTACGAGATGGACTGCCTTTATCCATGCAGCATTCAATGAAAATAAAGAAATGCTAGACTACCTTAAAGCTCATGGCGCTGACATAAATCATAAGCTTAAAGGTGACGTCTCTCTAATTAGAGCAATGTTAGATGATGGAAAAAAAGATATGGCTGATTATCTTTTATCTATTGGTGTTAAAAATGACGGCTGCCAAGAAAAACAATGTTTTTAATTAATGCTTGACTGGTTTTTTTCAAAGTTAGGTAAATTATTTACAATTGGCTTATGCGGTATTCCTCAAATAGGTTGTGCGAATACCGCTGAGTTCGTCGAACCGCCCGAACATATCAATCTCTCTGTTCCTGAAAATTACACTATCCAAACCTTCGCAAAACTTCCAACGGTAAAAAATTCATTTATTTCAGGCCCAAGAATGATGGCCGAAGATGCAAATGGTAACCTTTATGTAACGACAGGAAGATTAAACAAAGTTTTTAAAATAAAAGATACTAATCATGATGGATTTGCTGACAGTATTGAGATCTTTAAAGATGGGCTAAATGTTCCAAACGGAATTGCGATACATGAAGATTATATTTTTATCGCAAACCAGGATAATGTTTTAAAGATAAATTTAAATGAACCAGAAGTAGAAGGAGTGATTATTGACAACTTACCAACAGGACATCACACAACCAAAACATTAAAAGTTGGTCCTGATGAAAAGTTATACCTAAATGTTGGCTCCAGTTGCAATGTATGCAACGAAGAAGATCCATTAAGAGCAACAATATTAAGATATGACCTTAAAGGAAAGCCTGAAGGAGCAGTGAAAACATTTGGCAGACATAAGCCTAATCCAATTTATGCCACAGGCTTAAGAAACACTCAAGGATTTGCCTGGCACCCAATAACATTAGAAATGTATGGTACTAATAATGGCTCTGATTCTAGAGCAAAATCAAAAGGGGGTAAGATTGATGACAGCATACCCCCGGAGCATCTAAATAGAATAAAAGCTAATAAAAATTATGGCTGGCCACATTGCTGGGGAAATAATCAAGAAGACCCAAATTTTCCTGGATCAGAAAATTTTTGTAAAAATATGCACCCTCCTTCATTACTCCTGCCAAGTCACTCAACCCCAATAGGAATATCTTTTTTAGAAAAAACTAAATTTGAAGATAAAATTAAAAAGAATGCCTTGATTGCTCTCCATGGATCTTGGAATAAAAAAGAACACTCAGGATATAAGGTTATATTGGTTGAATTTAATGAAGAGAACAAGCCAACTGGATACTATGATTTTGTTACAGGATGGTTAAAAAATGGTGCATCTTGGGGAAGGCCAGTTGATATCATTCAAAGTAATGATGGTGGAGTTTTTATTTCCGATGATCGATCTGGTTATATTTATAAGGTAATATATCAAAAATGATATGTAATTTCAAAAAATCAATTCTTTTCATACTTCTTACAATTCCCCTAAGCTTATTTGCTGAAATAATATCAAATCTAAATAATCCAGAATCTGCAGTGTTCGACAATATTAACAACTTATACGTAACAGAAATCGGTGACTTTGATATCGATCAAGATGGAAAAATTCTTAAGTTTGATTCAGATCTAAATCAAACTACTTTTAGCGCAGGACTTGATGATCCTAAAGGTATTACACTATTCAATGACAATTTCTACGTAACTGATAAAAACAAAATATGGAAAATCAACAAAAAAGGTGAAAAAGAAATCTATATTAATTCTACAGACTTTGCAGAGGAGCCAAAATTTCTTAATGATATTGATCATGATGATCAAGGAGGTCTCTTTGTTACAGATAGCGGCGATCTGAAGTCAGGAGGCAAGATATTTTTTATAGACAGAACTAAAAAAATAACAATATTGTTTTCTGACAACAATCCTATTATAAAAGCTCCTAATGGTATTTATTTTGTAAATTCCGAAAAGGTGTTAACAGTTGATTTTGAAACGGGCATTCTTAGTGAAATTAATCCCATCAAAAAAACAATTAAACCTATTGTTAAAGAACTTGGTGGTGGCGATGGTATTGAAGTCGACTACAAAACAACTTATGTCTCAGATTTTAAGAATGCTTTAGTTTATAAGATCAATAAAGGGGTAAAGGAAATAATTTACAAAGGAAATAAATCAGTTGCTGATATTTCGGCAAATATGGATAAAACTCGTTTAGCTATTCCTGACCTTTATGGCGGAACGCTAGAAGTAATAAAATTAAAGTAACCTATTCTGAATAGAATTTAAATAAATCTATAACTGTTTTAAAAAACCCATCGCTCACAAACCAATCAGCTTTATCTTTTAAAATATCCTTACCATGCATTGCAATACTTAATCCGGCAGCCTCAAACATTGCAATATCATTTGCACCATCTCCAATTGCAATAACTTGGTCAGATTGAACATCCATCTTTTTTGCATGCTCATTTAATAAAATTGCTTTTTTATTAGCATCCAGAATTTCACTCGCTAATTGACCGGTGAGCAAGTTATTTCTTATTTCAAATTTATTTGCATAGCCATAATCCATTTTTAGGCTATTTTTGACATAATTAACAAACTCTTCAAAGCCTCCGGATACAATAACCGTTATTAATTTTTTATTTTTTGCATAATCTATCCATTCATCAACATGTGGCTGAAATGTTATGCGAGCTCTAATTATTTCATCAAATGATTTGACATCAATACCAGAAAGCATCGCCACCCTCTTCTTAAGACTTTCGGCAAAGCTTAGTTTTCCACTCATAGCTTCTTCGGTTATTTTTGCAACTTCGTTCTTTTTTCCAACAAAGCTTGCAATTTCATCAATACATTCATTTTGAATTAGCGTTGAGTCCATATCGCACACCATCAAACTAAAAGTATCAAGGGTTCTGTTTATATCCTTAAACAATACTAATTTTTTTATATTCTCACCCAAAGCGCTCCTTACATTATCGTTAATTACAATGCAAGAGTAGTTAGCACCATTTTTTAGAACCTCAAGAGTCTGATTTCTATTTCGAAGAAAGTCTTTTAGACCATGCAAATCTTGATTTTTGATTAAAAAATTCATAGCTTACGCATTATACAACCAATAGCAATCTGCTATGATTATGTTTTCTTAGATTTTTTTTTACAAATGAATTTACACGAATACCAAGCTAAAGAGCTCTTAAGTCATTACGGCATAAGTTCGCCAAAGGGAAAACTAGCAGAAACTTTAAACGAAATAAAAGATTTAGCGAAAGATCTTAATCACGATATTGTATTAAAAGCGCAAATTCACGCTGGAGGCAGAGGAAAAGCTGGAGGCGTAAAGCTCGTCAATAACAAAAAAGATGCTGTTGACTTTGCTACTGAGTTATTAGGTAAAAATTTAATCACATACCAAAATAAACCCTATGGCCAGCCTGTTCATAAAATTCTCTTTGAAGAAACAGTTAAAATTAAAAAAGAGTTATATTTTTCAATGTTAATTGACAGAGAAAAAGAAAAAATTTGTGTTGTTGTCTCAAGTGCAGGAGGCATGGAAATAGAAGAGATTAGTAAAACTAAGCCTGAGTTAATTTTAAAAGAATTTTGCAACCCAATTACGGGCTTAATGGACTTTCAAAGCAGACAGATTGCTTATTTATTAAATATGGATAATGAGCTTACAAATAAGTTTATTCAATTTAATAAATCTGCATACAAAGTTTTCACAGAAAATAATTTATCTCTTCTTGAGATTAACCCACTAGTCATAGACGACAAAGATGATCTAATCGCTTTAGATTGCAAAATAAGCATTGATGACAATGCTTTGTATAAGCAAAAAAAACTAACAGAACTTAGAGACTGGTCTCAAGACGACTCTAAAGAAGCAGAGGCTCATCATGCTGGATTAAACTATATTGCTTTGGATGGAAATATTGGATGCATGGTAAATGGCGCTGGTCTTGCAATGGCAACCCTTGATTTAATAAAATACTCCGGAGGTGAGCCGGCAAACTTTCTAGATGTTGGTGGCGGGGCCTCAGCAGAAACCGTTGCAAAAGCATTCAAAATTCTTGTTTCTGATAAAAATGTTAAAGTGGTTTTAGTAAATATTTTTGGAGGCATAATGCGTTGTGACATTATTGCCAATGGAATTATCGAGGCAGCAAAAGAGATTGGCATTTCCATTCCCATTGTAGTTCGCTTAGAAGGAACAAATGTATTAGAGGGCAAAGAAATATTAAACAATAGCCAGCTAAATATCTCTTCCGCAGAAAATCTTATTGACGCAGCAGCGCTTGCAGTTAAATTAGCTAAAGGAATTTAAATGTCAGTTCTTGTTAACAAAAATACTAAGCTAATCTGCCAGGGATTTACTGGTAAACAAGGTACATTTCACTCAGAACAATGCTTAAAATACGGAACCAACCTTCTTGGTGGAGTCACTCCAGGAAAAGGTGGTCAAACGCATATCAATCTTCCTGTTTTTAATACGGTAAAAGAAGCAGTAAATGAAACAAAAGCAAACGCAACAATGATTTACGTCCCACCTTCATTTGCAGCTGACTCAATAATAGAAGCTAGTGAAGCCGGTATCGAAATTATTGTTTGTATTACAGAAGGAATACCTATTTTTGATATGCTTAAAGTTAAGTCTGTTATTAATAGCAACAGATCAATACTTATTGGGCCAAATTGCCCTGGAATAATAACTCCAGAAGAATGTAAGATTGGAATTATGCCAGGTAATATTCATAAAAAAGGAAAAATTGGAATCGTCTCAAGATCAGGGACCTTAACTTATGAAGCGGTTAATCAAACAACAAAGAATGGTCTTGGTCAAAGCACGTGTATTGGCATCGGCGGGGATCCAATTAAAGGAATAAACTTTATTGAATGTTTAGATTTCTTTCAACAAGACTTAGAGACAGAGGGGATAATTCTGGTTGGTGAAATCGGTGGCAACGATGAAGAAAAAGCTGCCGAATTTATACAATCCAATATTACTAAGCCTATTGCAGGATATATTGCGGGACAGACAGCTCCAACCGGTAAAAGAATGGGCCATGCTGGAGCAATTATTTCGAAATCAAGTGGCAAAGCCATTGATAAAATTCAAGCTCTTGAAAAAGCAAATGTTGTAATGGCTGAAACGCCAGCAGATATGGGCAAGGCAATTCTAGATGCAATTAAAAAAAATTAGATTCAATTTTTTAATTTATTTCTTTTTTTTCTTTTCTTTTCTGATTCATCAACTGAAAGCTGAAGATGTTCCATATCTTTTAATTGCATCAGCCAAGGGTGATATCGAAACAGTTAATGCTATTATTACTGCACAAGGGGATATCAATATCACTGATAGCGATGGAATAAATGCTCTAATGTATGCAGCTAGAAAAAATGAATTTAAGATTGCAGACCTCCTAATTAAAGCAGGTATAAAAATTAACCATCTAGACAATTTTGGCTGGAGCGCATTAATGTACGCTGCAAAAAAAAATCATTTAGAAACTTTAAATTTATTGTTAGAAAATAATGCCAACCCCAAGATAACTGATCCAGATGGGTGGTCAGCATACGGTCTTGCGGCTTCCGCAGGGCACAATGAAACAATAAATAGTCTCATTAAATATGGTCTAGATCCAAATAACAGAAATAATAGTGGTCAAACAGTATTAATGCTGGCAGCAAAAAAAGGGAGTCTACCTGTTGTTAAAACATTAATAGATAATAAAGCAGATATTTCTTTAAAAGATTCATCTGGAAAAACAGCTTTAATGATTGCATCTGCCAATAATCGTCTAGATGTTCTTAAGTATCTATTAAATCGGGGTGCAGATATATTTTCGAAAGATAAATCAGAATGGACTGCATTAACATGGGCCATACAAAAGAAAAATTTTGATTGTGCTTCTGCGCTGATTTCTAGAGGAGCTGACGTAAATGAAAAAGATGATCAAGGGACTCCTTTGATTCATTTTGCAGTTTTAAATGGCTCAGTCGAAATAGTAGAGCTTTTAATAAAAAATAAGGTAAATCTGAAAGCTAAAGATCAATACGGATTAACAGCTTATGTTTACGCTTTAAAAGAGCATCAAAAAGAAATTGCCATCATGCTTAAAGAAAATGGTGGATCTTACTAATGAAAATAGCTCTGCTTCAATCAAACCCTATCATGGGCGATATTGTAAATAACACAAAAGAAATTATAAATTTCATTAAGAAAAATAAAAATGTAGATTTGATTATCACCCCTGAATTATGTCTAACGGGCTATCCCCCTGAAGATTTATTACTTGATGATGAATTTATTTCAAGAACAGCTCAGGCAGAAAGAATGATCCATCATGAAATAAAGAAAAAAGCCATTATTTTAGGAAATGTAAGAAAAGAAAAGAAACAATTATATAACTGCGCTGTATTCATTAATGAAAAAAATAAAATATATCAAAATAAAATAAGCCTTCCTAATTATGGTGTTTTTGATGAAAAAAGATACTTTCAAAGTGGTGAAAAAATTATTACTTTTAAGTATAAAAATAACTTCTTCTGTGTTCTTGTATGTGAAGACTTTTGGGATACAAAAGTTGAAAAATTATATAAAAATAAAAAATTAGATTATCTGATAATTATTAATTCATCCCCTTTTGAATTAGGAAAACCTCAAAAAAGAATCGATAGAGCGAAAGCAATAAATAAGAAAATACAAACAAATTTGATTTATCTAAATATGTGTGGAGGACAAGATGATGTGGTCTTTGATGGTGGATCTTTTGTATTAAATAGCCATAATCAACACATTGCACAGTTAAAGAACTTTGCAAAAGAGTTTAAAGTAATTGATTTTAAAAAATTAAATGTGCCAATAATCCCCATACCAAATCACGATGCGGAAATGGTTCTTAACGCTTTAATTTGCGCAACAAAAGATTACATTTCAAAAAATAAGATACAAAATATTTTTTTAGGCTTATCAGGCGGTATAGATTCAGCATTAGTGCTTTATATTGCATCCAAATCCATTAAGTTACAAAACATCAAAGCTGTAATGATGCGATCCAAATTTACATCCTCTGAAAGCGTTAGAGATGCAAAAAAATTGTCATCAAATCTTAATATTAAATTAATCGATTTAAATTTAGAGCCGACAATTGAAATAATTAATAAAACACTTAGCCCTGAATTTAAAAATCTTCCTATAGGTGTGGCTGAAGAAAATATTCAAGCTCGCGCAAGAGGTTTAACGCTTATGGCGCTTTCTAACAAATTTAAAGGAGCAGTTTTGACAACAAGCAATAAAAGTGAAACAGCGCTTGGGTATGCAACTCTTTATGGGGACATGGCTGGTGCATTCTCCGTATTAAAAGACGTTCCTAAAACAATGGTTTATAAAATTGTAAAATTTATAAATGAAAAGAATGAAATTATTCCCAACAATATTTTAATTAAAGCACCAACTGCAGAACTTAGAGATAATCAAACAGATCAGGACAATTTACCTTCATATGAAACTATCGATCAAATAATTCATCTTTTTATAGATCTTAATTACTCACCAAAAGAAATTATAAGAGAAGGATTTAAACCAAAAGATGTAAAAAAAATAGTAGAATTAATTTACGCAAACGAATTTAAGAGAAGACAAAGTCCGCCAGGGCCAAAAATTACCCTTAAGGCTTTTGGGCGTGACAGAAGATTCCCAATAACAAATAAACATAAGGTCCATTACAAATGAAAAAAATAGAAGCAATTATTAAGCCTTTTAAATTAGATGAAGTCCGCGAGGCATTATCAGAAATTGGAGTTAATGGCATGACAGCAACAGAAGTAAAAGGATTTGGCAGGCAAAAGGGACATACAGAACTGTATAGAGGTGCCGAATATGTAATTGATTTTTTACCTAAAATAAAACTAGAAATTATTACCGATGACAAAACATCAAAAAAAGTTATAGAGGTAATACAAAAAACAGCTCATACCGGAAAAATAGGTGACGGTAAAATTTTTGTAACCAATATTGAAAAGACAATCCGTATCCGCACAGGCGAGCAAGATGAAGAGGCAATTTAGCTGTTTTCTATAATTTTTGAAACTTCAAAAAAATCGTCTTCAGTATCCACGCCAATCTGGTTTTTAAAATCAGAAATATACATAGAAACTTTTCTTCTATTGTAAATTGCTCTTAATTGTTCCAGCTTTTCAAAACATTCAATTTGCGGCAAAGGCTGATTACAAAACCAATCTAAAAATTTAATTGTATATCCATATATACCATGGTGATGGTAGACAATATCTTTTTTAAAATTTTCAGAGGTCATGTTTCCGATCATGCTTCTTGAAAAAGTTATTGCAAAATTATTAGAGTCCAATATAACTTTAACGTTATTAGGATTTGAATATTCATGATAATTGCTAAATTCAGAACATGCAGAAACGAATTCTGCTTCACTTTTAGTTAAAAGTTCTGCTAATTTATTTATCAGGCTTGGTTCTATTAAAGGCTCATCACCTTGAACATTAATAACTAAATCATTTGAGCCTAATCTTAATAAAGTAGCCGCTTCTTTAATTCTGTCTGTTCCAGACTGATGGCTTTCAGATGTCATAATAGCATTTATATTAAATTCTTTAGCTGTTTCAAATATTTCCTGATTGTCTGTCGCCACAACAACACTTTGGGCGTCTGATTTTAGGGCTTGTCTAGCCGTATAAACAAACAAAGGTATATTCTTAATTCTTAATAAAGCTTTTTTCTCAAGTCTTTGACTATTTAAGCGAACTGGCAAAATTACAGTGAACCTCATTTTAATTTTCTAGCCTCAGATTCTAAAAGAACTGGGATCCCATCTTTGATAGGAAAAGCTAATTTGGCTTGATCTGAAATCAATTCCTGATTTTTCTTATCGTACCTTAATTTTGCTTTTGTTAAGGGGCAAACCAATATTTTCAGAAGCTTTTCATCCATGAACAATTCTCTTTTCAAGTTTAGTTAAAAATTTATTACAAACATCTATCTTTGGTATCAAAACCCACATGTTAGTTTGCGCAAAAGATTCACACTTAACAGAATCTTTTTCAGTTAGTAAATAATTGCGATGATCATTAAAATCAGACTGACTAAATGAATAATGATCTTCATATATTTTAGCCTCAAAAAAAGTTATTTTTTTTAAAATGGAAATCAATTTATATGGATTGCCTATTCCAATAGACAAAACTAAATTTTTTAATTTTTTAATATTAACAACTTTGCGACTTTTTAAGTTAACAACCTTATCAAACTTAAACTTTATAAAATTTGATACTGCATTATCAGAATTTGAAATGACTAGTGTATCATTTGAAGGATTTTTGAATCTTAACTCCCTATAAGGACCAACAGGGAGTAAAAAATTATTTGTTACAGTTCGATCATCTTCTATAAGAACTGATAGATCATACTTTATAGACTTATTTTGTAATCCGTCATCAAAAATTAGTAGGTCAACATTGTGTTTTTTTAATAAATATAAAGCGGCTTCAAATTTTGATTTTCCAACTACAACCGGAGCTCCCGTTTTTCTTTTGATTAAATATGGCTCATCTCCAACTATGTTTGTTGAAGATTTTAAACTAACCTCTTGTGTATTCTTATAGCTACCTTTGTAGCCTCTTGAAACTACACCGCAACGTATGCCTTTTTTTAAAAAAAAATTAACTAAGAAAATTGTTAGCTGAGTCTTTCCAGCTCCTCCGACTATTCTATTACCAATTACTAATGTTTTTATTGGTAGTTTTCTTTGTTTTAATATTCCTATTTTATAAAATATATTTCTTAAACTGATAGCAAAAAAATAAATGCAGCTAAATGGAATCAAAAACCATATCCAGTCTGCTTTTTGATAATATTGATTTAGAAATTTTTTTTCGAGAGGCATTAATTAAACTAATTCAGTTTTATACAAATGTGAATAAAGGCCTTTTTTAGCAACTAGTTCGTCGTGAGTTCCTTGCTCCGCAATCGATCCTTTATCAATCACAAGAATCTTATCCGCATTTCTTACTGTAGAAAGCCTATGTGCAATTATAATTGATGTTTTTTTATGCATTAAATTATCAAGTGCTTTTTGGACAAGTTTTTCTGATTCGAGATCAAGCGCCGAAGTTGCTTCGTCAAGTAATAAAATTGGAGCATCTTTCATAATTGCTCTAGCAATAGATAATCTTTGCTTTTGCCCACCTGATAACTTAACACCTCTATCTCCAATGATACTATCTTCTTTGTTTAGCATTTTATTTACAAATTCTTCAGCATTTGAGAGCTTTAAAGCATTCTTGAGGTTTTTAGAGTTAATTTTATTTTTTGGAACGCCAAATGCAATATTATTCTTTATCGAGTCATTAAAGAGGATAGTATCTTGAGTTACTATCGACATAAAACTTCTTAAATTAGAAAGTTTCATTTTTGAAATTTCTTTATCATGTATATATATTGATCCAGAGGAAATATCATAAAATCTAGGAATAAGATTAATTAGGGTTGTCTTTCCACCGCCAGACTTGCCAACTAGAGCTATCTTTTGACCCTTTTTGATTTCAAAAGATACATTATTTAAAACAAGATTTTTTGGATCATTATAAAAAAAAGAAACATTTTTAAATTTTATAGAGCCATCGATTCTTTTTAATTCAATTTTTCCTTCGTCTTTCTCATCCTGCTCATCAGAGACTCCTATGATACTTTTAGCAGCCGCAAGACTAATTTGTATTGATTCATTAACTTCCGAAAGACTTTTAATTGGCTTTATCATCATCAATAAAGCTCCAACAAATGCTGCAAAACCACCTGTAGTGAAATGACTTAATGAATAATAAACTACTGCAACAAGAGCTAATGACGCTATCACTTCTATCAACATACTGTTGAATAAAGAAAGTTTAGTCAATTTAATATGCATATTTAAATTGCGAAGAACTATTTCTGAAAATTTCTTATACTCCATGGAGCCGCCGCCGTATATCTTTATAACTCTTTGGCCTGCAACAGCTTCTTCAGCTGAAGCTGTCATCTCACCCATTGTGTCTTGAATTCTATGTCCATACTCTCTTAATTTGGGTGATACTTTTTTAATGTATCTTGCTACAACTGGTCCAATAAAAAGAAAAATAAGAGTCAAAAACCAATCTAGATAAATCATATAAATTAACAATGCTATTAATGTAAATGTTTCTCTGATTAATGTAATTCCTACTTTTGAAATAACGGCTGACAGTTGCTCTGCTTCATAGGTTATTTTTGAGACCAGGATTCCTCCAGTTGCGTTATCAAAATATGACATGGGTAGCTTCATATACTTTTTAAAAGTCTCATTTCTTAGATCTGAAACTACCGCTCTTGATGTTTTTCTCAATAAGAAAGTAGAAATAAAAGCCGCAAATGATCTAAATATCATTAAACCCATTAGGGATAATGGTAAATATATTTTCATTTTAGAATCTACTGAAGCAGCAAACCCATTGTCGGTTATTTCTTTTAATAAAGCTAAAAAACCTGCATTAGTCATTGAAAATGCAATGAGAAAAACAACACAAATCCCTAAGGAAACTTTGTAATTTAATGCAAAGCTTAAGATTTTTTTATAGATTCTTTTAAATTCAGCAAAGGAAATTTGCTCAATTTTTGATT
Source organism: uncultured Methylobacillus sp. (assembly GCA_964453595.1). Lineage (GTDB taxonomy): Bacteria > Pseudomonadota > Gammaproteobacteria > Burkholderiales > Methylophilaceae > BACL14. Next base: position 15,886 of record CAYVOQ010000017.1, read on the forward strand.
TGTTCATACCTGTTATTATTTAGTTTTTGTCAAAAAAGTAACTTTAGTTAAACCTGCAATTCTTGCAGCTTCCATGACATTAATTACAGATTGATGATTAGATAAAGCATCAGCATTAATTACTACAGTTATCTGTTGATCGGCTGATGTTTGTGATTTTATTTTGACTAACTCTTGCTGCAGAGACTTGATAGAATTTTCAGATAATTTTTTTTCATTAATCAAGTATTCATTTGATTGGGTAACAACAATATCTATCTGGCTATTTAACTTTTCTTGGGGATTTGCTTCAGCAACAGGTAAGTTAATTTTTAATTCTGAAAATTTTGAGAAGGTAGTACTCACAACTAAAAAAATTATGATAACCAATAACACATCAATTAAAGGAATGAAGTTTATTTCTAACTCTTCTGCCTGAGATCCTCTTCTGAAATTCATCAATATTTACCTTTTAGATTGAATTATCTCTACAAGCATTATCGCTTGTTGCTCCATACCAACAATTAGACTATCAACTTTTGCTTTGAAAAATCTATAAAATATCATTGCTGGAACGGCAACAACAATTCCGCCAGCTGTATTATATAAAGCTATAGATATTCCTCGTGCAAAAACTGTTACATCAGCCCCACTGCTTGTAAATGAACTGAAAAGTTCAACCATACCAATAATTGTTCCAAACAAACCAAGAAGTGGAGATACAGTTGCAATAGTCCCTAAAGTAGAAAGGTATTTTTCTAAACTATGAAAAACAGCTCTTCCGGTTTCTTCTATAGATTCTTTAATTAGTGCGGAACTATATCCTTCGGAGTTTTTCTCCAAGGCTGTTGCAAAAATTGTGCCCAAATAAGAATGGTTTCTGAGCTGTTCAATCGATTGTCTATTAACACCTTTTTGTTTAACAAGGTTTTGTACTTCAGCTAATAAATTTTGAGGTGCAATTACATTAGCACGCAATGTCCACAATCTTTCCAAAATAATTGCAGTAGCAATAATTGAAGCAAAGACTAATGGCCATATTGGCCAGCCGGCACCCTGAATAATTTCCCACACGGATGTATTCTCCTATTTGAATATAAACTAAACTTATTTTAGCATTTTTTTAATTGGCCATCGATCATTTCATACGAGCTTTTAAATCTTTTGATGTGCTCTAGATTATGTGTTGCCATTATTAAGCTAATATTAAATTCTTTAACCAGATCTAATAGTAAATTTAAAATTAGATTTGAATTTCCTTTATCTAAACTTCCTGTTGGCTCATCGGCAAAAATAATTTTTGGGGTATGAATAATAGCCCTTGCAATCGCAACTCGCTGCCTCTCTCCTCCTGATAACTCTCTTGGATAATGATCTGCACGAGACATTAATCCAATATTTTTTAACATTTTTAAAGATGCTGACTTAGCTGAGTAAAAATTTACATTGTTAAGCAATAAAGGAATCATAATATTTTCTATTGCTGTAAAGTCAGACAGCAAATGATGAAATTGATAAACAAAACCTATACTTTTACGATGGATGTTATTAATTTTTTTTTCGCTTATTTTATCTAATTTTTCACCTAACAATGAAACAGAGCCACTATCGAAACTTTCTAGTCCCGCCAAGATTTGAAGAAAAGTACTTTTGCCCGAACCAGATACACCCGAAATTACGACATTAGATGACTCACGCATGACAAAAGAAACATTATTGAATAATGGTTTCTCAAGCAGAGGAAAAGTTTTTTTAATTTTCTTTACTTCAATTAAATTATTCATTTTTTAAAATCGCAGCAGGTTTGAATTTTGCAGCCAAAAGACTTGGGTATATAGTTGCGATTAAAGACATAATAATCGCAACAACGCTTATTGAAATCAAGTCTTGAAAAATTATCTCGGAAGGTACTTTGTTTATATAATAAATATCTTTAGAAAGAAATTGAATATTTAAAGAATTCTCAATAAATGGAACAATCACATCTATATTAATTGATATCAATACTCCTAAAGCCAAACCAAAAAGAGCACCCAAGAATCCAACAACAAAACCTTGAAAAATAAATATTTTCATTATTTGTCCATTGTAAAATCCCATGGTTTTTAAAATAGCTATATCCTTTTTTTTGTCTTGAACTGTCATAGTTAAAGAAGCAATTAAGTTAAAGGCTGCTACAGCAATTATTAAGGTTAAAATAATTCCCATCACTCTCTTCTCCATCTGGATAGCTTGGAAAAAATTTTTATTCTTATCCATCCAGTTTAAAACGAAAACTCTTGCAGGAAGCTTTGATAAAACTATTTTTAACTTTTCACTTTCTTCAAGGGTGTTCTCAGCATTCTTCAACTGAACCCTCACCCCACTAATTAATATTTTTTCATCAAAAAATAATTTTCTTGCAACATCAATATTTATTAGCGCAAGACTGGAATCAAATTCATATATACCGGCATCAAAAATACCGGTAACTTTAAAATTTTTAATTTTTGGAATTGCTCCGATGACTGTATACCTTAACTGAGGCACATAAAGACTTACAGAATCACCTACTTTTAAGCTTAATGACTTTGCTAAATCTATTCCTAAAATAATAGAGTCGTTTGCACTTAATTCAGATGATCCAGAAATAATATTTTGAAGAAGATTGTTTATACTTTTCTCTTGGTTTGAATCAACTCCCCTTATAAGAGAGCCATGTTTATCATTTTTGTTTGACAGAAGGGCTTCTCCATGAATGAATGGAGCAAAAGATTTTATATTTTGATTATTAATGAGCTCGCTATTGATTTCGTTTAATACTTCAGCTGAGGAAAAATCTCCTAAAATTTCCATATGGGAAGTTGCTGATAGAATACGACTTCTGAGCTCTTTGTGAAATCCATTCATAACAGACATAACAACAACTAAAGTCATTACTCCTAAAGTAATGCCTAAGATACTTGATAGACTGATAAAAGACAAAAACCCTTTCTTTCTACCTTTAATTAGTATTTTCTTGGCAATCCAAAATTCTAGCCATAGTTGTCTTAAATAAGGGAACATATCGATTTTAATTAAGTTGGTCTGGTAGAATTATGGCATGTTTACAGGAATAATTAAAACAACAGCTTCAGTAGAAAATGTAAAAAAAATAAAGCATGACCTGGAGCTCACAATTAAAAATACAATACAAGAGAAAATTCATCTCGGGGACAGTATTTGTGTCAACGGTGCTTGTTTAACGGTAATTAAATTTACAAAAAAAACTATAACCTTTTATCTCTCCAAGGAAACCTTATCTAAGATTACTCCAATTAAAACAGGATCTATTGTTAATATCGAAACCTCTTTAAAAGTTGGAGATAAGCTTGGGGGTCATTTCGTAACTGGGCATGTAGATGGAATTTCCAAAATAAAAGATATAATTCATGAAGGCAGCAGTCAGGTTTGGAAAATTGTGCCACCAAAAAAATTGTTAAAATATTTTCCTGCAAAAGGCTCAGTTACACTCAATGGAATAAGCTTAACTATCAATAATACTAAGAAAACTTACTTTGAAGTTAACCTTATTCCACATACCGTTAAAGAAACAAATCTACAGTTTTTAAAGCATGGTGATTTTCTTAATACTGAAGTAGATATACTTGCTAGATATAGCCTGAAAGAAAAAAATGATTCATAAAATTGATGCGATTATTAAAGATATTAAAAATGGAAAAATGGTCATTCTCATTGATGATGAGGATCGCGAAAATGAAGGTGATTTACTAATTGCAGCTGATCACATCACGCCTGAGGCAATAAATTTTATGTCAAAATATGGTCGGGGTTTGATATGCCTTACACTAACTCCAGAAAAAGCAAAATCATTAAAATTACCTTTGATGGTTCAAGAAAATGAAGCAAAACTTGGCACTAATTTTACGGTCTCAATTGAAGCAGCCCGCGGAGTCACAACAGGCATAAGCGCATCCGATAGAGCAACAACAATTAAAAGCGCAATCCATCCTCAAGCTAATGCAAAAAGCATTGTTCGCCCAGGACATATTTTTCCTTTAATTGCACACTCAGGCGGAACGCTCTATCGCGCGGGCCATACAGAGGCTGGCTGTGATATTGCCAATCTTGCAAATCTTCAACCTTTTTCTGTTATTTGTGAAATTCTTAATGATGATGGATCTATGGCTAGACTTGATGATCTCAAGAAGTTTGCAAAAAAACATAAATTAAAGATTGGATCAATTGCAGATTTGATTGAATATAGAAGAAAAAAATCAAATCTAATAAAAAAAACTAGCGAAAAAAATATAAGCACGCTTTATGGCAATTTTAAACTAATTACCTATAAAGATTTCTTATCAGAATCAATTCATTTAGCATTTGTAAAAGGTAAAATTACCAAGAAAGACAATACAGTTGTGCGTGTTCATGAACCTCTTTCAGTTTTAGATTTTTTCACCAAAACAAAACAACATTCTTGGTCACCTAATGAAGCTTTAGAGAGGATTAGTCAAGAAAAATCCGGGGTTCTTCTATTTTTAAACTATAACGAACACAATAAAATAAATAACATTAGAGACCTGTCCCCGAAACCCAAAAATAAGAATAACGCCTTAAGGAATTATGGGATTGGTTCTCAAATACTTGTAGATCTGGGAATAAAAAATATGAAATTATTAGCATCTCCAAGGAAAATTCCAAGTCTTGCGGGATTTGGTCTAAATGTAAAAGAATTTATCGAAAAGTAGTTTTTTATTGTTATAATTTATTCCGTTGAATAATAAAATATTAAATAAATCCCTCAAATTCAAAATTGAATATAGGGATTTTTTTTTATCCACTATGCCCTCCGAGCTAATTGATTTAAAAAATAAAAAAGGAACAGTTTTAAGTCTGGATTGCGGTAAAAAGAGAATTGGTGTTGCTGTTGGTAATAATCAACTGTACACCACTGAAAAAGTCACTACTCTTACCTCAACAACTGAAAAGCAACGATTAGAATTAATAAAAAAGCTAATCAAAGAATGGGAGCCTATATATATAGTAATTGGTTTGCCAAAAAACATGGATGGCACAGAAAATGAAATGACTAGATTTTGTATCAATCTTTCAAAAAAAATAAAATACCACTGCAATATTGAAATCTTTTTAATTGATGAAAGGTTAACATCAATCGAAGCAGAAAATATACTAACAAATACAGTTGGCATAAAAATAAGCAAAGCAAACAAATTCCTTATTGATCAAGAAGCGGCTGAAATAATCTTAAAAAATCACTTTGAAGAATTAACGAATGAAAACAATTGATCTTGGTATTTTATTAAAAAATTTTACTGATTATTTTAAAAAAATTTACAAGAAAGATTGTTACGTTATAGGCATTCAGTCTGGCGGCAACCTACTCATAAATCACTTAAAAAATGAAACAGGGCTAAAAGAATGTGGGCATATAAATATTTCTCACCACAGGGATGATCTTTCAATAAGCGGGTTCCAGGTCAAAGAAAAAAACACCAGAATTACACAAGACATAAACAATAAAACTATTATTTTAATTGATGATGTTTTGCATACTGGGCGCACAGTTAGAGCTGCGATAAATGAAATTTTTGATTTTGGGAGACCAGAAAAAATAATTTTACTTGTTCTTATAGACCGTGCAGGAAAAGAACTTCCTATTAATGCAGACTTTGCTGCTCACAAAATAGATAAGTCCTTTAAAGGAATTATTAATCTTGTAGACTCGAAAGGCAAACTGGAATTACTAATTGAAAAATAATATACAAATCAAAGAAGGTTCCAAGCTTAATCATCTTTTATCAATAGATGGATTAAACCTTGAAATTATTCAAAAAATTTTTTCTACTGCCGACTCCTTTATAAATATTGAAAAGAGAGATGTTAAAAAGGTTCCACTTTTAAGAGGTAAAACAGTATGTAATCTTTTTTTTGAAAATAGCACACGTACTCGAACAACTTTTGAAATTGCTGCCAAACGGTTATCTGCTGATGTTATTAATCTTAATATTGCCACCTCATCACAATCAAAAGGTGAGTCAATTCTTGACACCGTTAACAACCTAATTGCGATGCATTCTGATATTTTTGTGATACGTCATAACCAGTCTGGTACACCTTATTTTATTGCAAAAAATATTGATCCAGAAATAAAAGTTATAAATGCAGGGGATGGTAATCATGAGCATCCCACCCAAGGATTGTTGGATGCTTATACGATTAGTAAGTACAAAAAAGATTTTAGATCACTAAAAATAGCAATCGTTGGAGATATTAAACACTCTCGAGTAGCTCGATCAGAAATAGCGGCATTAAATATTTTAGGAGTTCCAGAAATTAGAGTTATTGCTCCTAAAACTTTAATGCCTGCAGATGTAGAAAACCTTGGAGTCCACCCCTACTCCAACCTCAAGGAAGGATTAAAAGGAGTTGATGTAGTCATGATGCTAAGACTTCAGAAAGAAAGAATGGATAAAGCATTGATTCCAAGTGAGCATGAATATTTCAAAACATATGGCCTGAATATGAATTTACTAAAACTGGCAAAGAATGATGTCATCGTTCTCCATCCAGGACCAATAAACCGCGGAGTTGAGATTGACTCAACAGTTGCTGACTCAAAACATGCCTTAATTTTACCCCAGGTAAGCTACGGCATTGCAATTAGGATGGCAGTAATGGCTTTGCTGATGGAGAAATAATGAATTACTTATTTAAAAATATTTTAGTACTTGACCCCTATAACGAAATAAATAAAACCACTGATGTCCTAATAAAAAATAACAGAATTGAAGAAATTAAAAAAAATATATCAATAAAACAATCCAGAGATACAAAAATAATAGAGGGTAAGGATAAAATTTTGATAACAGATGTTGTTGACATTTACTGCGACCTTAAATCACCTGGACATGAATACAAAGATATACTAGAAACAGAATTACAATCGGCGTTAAACAGCGGTATTACAACTTTAGTTTGTCATCCTAATACCGAACCAATCCTTGATGAGCCAAGCCTTATAAAAAATCTGATATCAATTTCAAAAAAAGAGGATTCAGTAAAAGTTGCGCCGCTTGCCGCAATCACAAAAAAACTAGAGGGTTTACAATTAGCAGAAATGATGGAACTAGCTGAAGGCGGAGCTGTTGGGTTTTCTCAAGCCGAAAACTCTATTCTAGACACCAATATATTGCTAAAAGCCTTTGAGTATGCATCTACTTTTGATTTCACATTATTTTTAAGAGCCAATGAATTAAGTTTATCAAAAAATACTTATGCAAATGAATCACAAGTTGCTACAAGGTTAGGTATAAAAGGGCAAAATAAATTAGCGGAAATAATAGAGATTCAAAAATACATTGAGTTAGCTAAATTAACTAAAGCAAGAATCCATATTTCAAAATTATCATGCCTTGAATCAATCAATTTAGTCAAAAAAGCAAAATTAGAACAAATAAAAATTACTTGCGATGTTTCAATCAACAACTTAACATTAACTGAAAATGATATAGACAATTACAATACCCTATGCCATCTTCAACCTCCTTTAAGGTCTCTTAAAGATAAAAAAGCCTTAATTCAGGGGCTGAAAGATCAAACAATTGATGCAATATGCTCAGATCACTGTCCTGTTGAGCTAGATAAAAAGCAAGTGCCATTTGAAGCATCAGAACCTGGTTCATCAAATTTTGAAAACTTTATCTCATTGGTCATAAAAGTTGCTGATGAAAATAAAATACCTCACTCAGAAATAATAAAAAAAATAACAATAAACCCAGCAAATATAATTAAACAAAAATCCCTGGGATTACAGAAGAATATGAAACCAACATTCACTGTTTTCGATAAGTCTGTTGTATGGAGACCAAACGAAGTTGACATAATCAGTTCTGGTAAAAATAATGCTCATAAATATGAAATGAATGGCAAAGTAATAATGACATTTATAGATGGAAAAAATAAATACAAATATAATTGAAATGTTTTTTTTTAAGAATATAATATGTTTACAACACTTAACTATGGGAGAATAAAGTGGTACAAAAACTAATTAAAGCTTTAATGGGAAGTTCAGA
>CAYVOQ010000018.1:0-23819 GCA_964453595.1 uncultured Methylobacillus sp.
AAAACAGTAGCTAAAAAACCAGCTGCAAAGAAAACAGTAGCTAAGAAAAAATAGTTTCTTCCATTATTATAAAAAAACCAAGCCTATGCTTGGTTTTTTTATTTATAATTTTCTCTATATGCATATAGAGAACTTCATCAAACTTAAAAAAGAAATTACATCGTTAACTCAAGAACTCAATATACCTGAGCCCTTGTTGGTAGCTGTAACAAAAAAACAAACAGTTAATAAAATTATTGATTTAATAAACTTGGGACATCGAAATTTTGGTGAAAATTACGTCCAAGAAGGTTTGGAAAAGATTTGTAAAATTAATAACTCAATAATTGACTGGCATTTTATTGGTCCTATTCAAAGTAATAAAACAAAATTAATTACAGAAAACTTTAACTGGATCCACAGCATCGACAGAATAAAAATATATAATCGAATAAAAGATGAAGCGTTAATTCAAAATAAAAAAATTAATTTCTTAATTCAAATTAATACTAGCAATGAAGATTCAAAAAGTGGTATTAGGCCAGAAATTGTTGAGGAATTTATTTCAAATATAAGTTTAAACGAAAATATGCGCTTTAGAGGCATTATGTCTATTCCATCTAATACCTCAAATATTAATATACTTAAACAAGAATTTAAATTAATGAATAATCTTTTCAATAAAATCAAACAAAATTTTCCAGAAGTTGATACGCTATCAATGGGTATGTCTCAAGATTTCGCATTAGCAATTCAATCAGGTGCAACTATGCTCAGAATTGGTACAAAAATATTTGGGGAAAGAACTTAATATGAAAATTACTTTTATTGGTGGTGGCAATATGGCCCAAGCAATTATATCTGGATTATTAGCCTCCAAAAATACTTATGAACTTCAGGTGATTGAACCGGATATCCAAACGGCAGAGTTAATTAAAAATAATTTAAAAATTCATGTGCAGGCAGACTTAAAAGGTATAAGTTCAGATATCTATATATTAGCCACGAAACCAAAAGATATAGAGCCGGCATGCAAAGATTTAAATGATGAAAAATCTTTATATATATCTATCGCTGCTGGTATGAGCATAAAAAAACTATCAAAATATCTTAATGGGGCTAAAAAAATAGTTAGGGTAATGCCAAACTTATGCGCTTTTCAAGCAAAAAGTATGAATGCTATTTATGCTGAAAAGTTAATAAAAGCTAAATGCGAAAAAGAGGTAAATAATATATTTGAGTCTATAGGAATTAATTTATGGATGCAGGAAGAAAGTGATATTAATTTAGCTACTGCTATTTCTGGCAGTGGGCCAGCGTATATATTTTTATTTATAAATGAATTAATTAACTCAGCAACAAAAATTGGTATTTCAAAAACAGAAGCTAAAATCCTCGTTCAACAAACATTAGAAGGATCTCTTGCTCTAGCAAATAAGAATATTGATAATTTAAATGAATTAATTAAGAATGTATCCTCCAAGGGAGGCACTACAGAGGCAGCAATTAGCTCTCTAAATGAGGATCAATTTGGAAAAATAATTTTTTCTGCCATCTCTAAGGCTGCGCATCGTGCCCAAGAGCTTGATCAGTAATCTTTTTAATTAATCTAAAAATATCAGCAGATGGAAGTCCAACAACATTGTCGTAGGAGCCGTTTATTTTTTTAATCCATCTTCTTGCAAATCCCTGAATCGCGTATGCCCCTGATTTATCATGCCATTCGTCTTTACTCAAATATTCTTCTAATGATTCAAAATCCACTAGCCCAAAAAAAACTTTAGTGCTTATAGTTTTATAATAAATTTTTTTATTTGAAATAATTTGAAATGCCGTTTTGACAAAATGATTTGAATTAGAAAAATCTAGTAACATACTTTTTGCTTCTTTTTTATTTCTTGGTTTGAGGTAAATCTTGTTATTTTTAACAACGATGGTATCCGCAGAAATTAACAATTCGTTAGCTCTAATATGGCCAATTTTTAAAAGCGCTTTATTTGCCTTGGCTGAAACAATCCTTTTTAAATAGTCCTTATCGGTCTCACCTTTCCTAATAGATTCATCGATATCTGATGGTAAAATAGAGACTTTAAAACCTAAATTAATTAGTAATTCTTTTCTCCTTGGAGATTTAGAAGCGAGATAAATGTTCATACTTTATGTTTAAACCAGAAATAACTGTTGCAAATATTATAATCAAAGACTCAAAATATTTGATAGTTGAAGAAGAAACTGAATACGGTATTCAACTAAATCAACCAGCTGGTCATTTAGAAAAAGAAGAGTCATTGATATCAGCAGTTATTAGAGAAACGCTCGAAGAGACAAAATATATAGTTGAACCGCTGTCACTTATCAATATTTACCAATGGGTCAGTCAGAAAGGGGTTCCTATAATTAGATTTACATTTGAATCTGAGATTATAAACTATGATGAAAATGCAAAATTAGATAAAGGTATAATTCGCAGCCGCTGGATGAGTGAAAAAGAATTGAAAGATAATAAGAAATTATTAAGAAGTCCGTTGATATTGAAATCAATAGAAGACTTTCAAGCCAACAACAAACATCCACTGTCAATTCTAAAAAATTATGAGTAAAAAAATAATAGTTGGCCTCTCTGGAGGTGTTGATTCAGCAGTCACTGCTCTTATGTTAAAAAATCAGGGATTTAATGTAACTGGTTTATTCATGAAAAACTGGGAAGCTGATGACAATGACGAATACTGTTCCAGCAAACAAGATTTGATCGATGCCATCAGTGTTGCTGAAAAAATAGGTATTGATATTGAAATAGTTAATTTTGCTAAAGAATATAAAGAAAAAGTTTTTAATATTTTTTTATCTGGGATCGATAAAGGAATCACACCGAATCCAGATATTCTATGTAATTCAGAAATAAAATTTGAAGCATTTCTAAATCATGCTTTAAAAATGGGTGCTGATTTTATTGCGACAGGTCATTATGCAAATGTAAGCGAGAAGGATGGATTGTTTTATTTAGAAAAAGCTCATGATCTATCAAAAGATCAAAGCTATTTCTTATACAGATTAAATCAAAAACAACTTTCTAAATCTATATTTCCACTAGGTAATCTTTTGAAAAAAGAAGTACGTAAAATCGCCAAACAAAACAATTTACATAATTTTGACCGAAAAGATTCAACAGGGATTTGTTTTATTGGTGAAAGACCTTTTGCAGAATTTTTATCTCAATTTATAAAAAAAAATCCCGGTAAAATTATTACAACTGACGGTCAAGTTGTCGGCAATCATGAGGGTCTCAATTTTTATACAATTGGTCAAAGACAAGGTTTAAAAATTGGAGGCATGAAATCTGGAAATGGCGAGCCTTGGTTTGTAGCTAAAAAAGATTTAGCCACAAACCAACTAGTTGTGGCCCAAGGTCATGAACACCCTCTTCTTAAATCTGACGGTCTCATTGCAACTGAAATGCATTGGATTCTTGACAAGGAGTACCCTATTAAACGAGTAATTGGTGCTAAAACTAGATATCGTCAACCTGATGCAGCCTGCCAGATAAACTCGATTAACAATAAAAATATTGAAATTTTATTTGGTCAAAAACAATGGGCTGTAACCCCAGGCCAATCAGTTGTTTTGTATGACAGCAATACTTGTCTAGGAGGCGCTTTTATTGAGAGAGCGATTTAGCTAATAGCCTTTTGGTACTGTAAGGCTAAAACTTGTCCTAGAGTTGACCGCGCTCAAAAATGCCTGAATATTTCTAAATCCCAACTTTAGAATATCCCTTCTAATCAATAATAAATAATTAATTGCGACTCCAAAAAAAATTGAATCATAATTAAAATTACCTTCATTTTCACCTAAATACTCATCTATCTTAATTAAGGAATTGATAATCTTATCCTCATTCTTTTTTATTACTATTGGCATTTGTTTTTCTATTGGCCGCCTCTCTTCAAGGAGAATATTTACTGCGCAATCGCATAATCCATCAGCAAAAGACTCTTGCTGTTTCAAGAAAAATTTTTCTTTTGTTTCCAATTTTTTAATAGAAATGCTATCTAAGTATTCAAAAATAACAGTTGAATCAAAAAGAACCTTACCATCGACTTCTAATATAGGAACCTTTGCTAAAGGCGTAAGTAATTTGAAATCCTCGGTTGGCTCTTGTAAATTAATTTCGATTAAATTTAAATTAATATGATTTTCAATTGCAAGAACCCTTAATTTTCTTGCATAAGGACTATTTGACGAATAATATAAATTCATATGAAAACATTTTTTAAAAAAATAAACAAAAGCGAATTCTTTAAACAAATTAATTCTCATGTTAAAGCATCTTTAAAAGAAGATATAGGCTCTGGTGACTTGAGCAGTATCTTAATAAAAAATAACATTACTGGAGAAGCAACAATTTTTTCTAAAGAAAAAGCCGTCTTCTGTGGAAAACCATGGGTAGATGAAATCATAAAAATTTACAATAAATATTGTTCAATCATTTGGTTCGTTGAAGATGGGGATCTTATTAAACCAGGCCAAATAATATGTAAGATAAATGGAAAATATTCTGTATTGTTGTCCATTGAACGCACTTGTTTAAATTACATCCAGCTACTATCGGGAACATCAACATTTACAAAAAAAATCTGCGACATTGTAAATGTAAATGGTTTAATTTTTGACACACGCAAGACGATACCGGGGCTGAGAATAGCTCAAAAGTATGCTGTAAAAATTGGTGGTGGCAACAACCAGCGTCATGGTCTGTATGACGAAATACTAATTAAAGAAAATCATATCAAAGCTAACAACAGCCTTGAGGGGCTATTAAAAAAATTAAAAAATAAAAAACTTATAAAAAAAATACAAGTTGAAATTGAAAATAATGAGCAACTGCAAATTTGTCTTGATTTTGGTATAAAAAATATTCTTCTAGACAATTTTTCAATTCAAAGAATCAAAGAGGCTGTAAAAATTAATAAAGGTCGTGGAACATTAGAAATTTCTGGCAATATCAACGAAAAAAATATAAAGAAAATATCAAAGCTTGGGGTTGATAGAATTTCAGTAGGTGCATTAACAAAAAATATAAAATCAATTGATTTTTCCATGTTAATTCAACAGGTTAAGCCACAAAATACTTGACCAAACCTATTAAAATAAGGTATTTTACTTGTTTATAAAATTTTCAATTAAATGACAACAGAAAAAATAACTGGGGCGGAAATTGTCATTCGCTCTCTTCATGAAGAAAATGTAGATTTTGTATTTGGATACCCTGGAGGTGCGGTACTCAATATTTATGATGCTATATTTCAACAAAAAAAATTCAAACACGTTCTAGTTAGACATGAACAGGCTGCTGTTCACGCAGCCGATGCTTTTTCAAGAGCTACAGGAAAAACTGGGGTTGCTTTAGTTACCTCAGGTCCTGGTGCAACAAATGCTGTAACTGGAATTGCAACTGCTTACATGGATTCTATACCTATGGTCATCATTACTGGACAAGTGCCAACATTCGCAATAGGAGAAGATGCCTTCCAGGAATGTGACACAGTTGGTATTACTAGGCCTTGTGTAAAGCATAATTTTCTTGTTAAAAAGATTGAAGATATCGCTCCTACAATTAAAAAAGCATTTTATATTGCCAGTACAGGCAGGCCAGGCCCTGTTGTAGTTGATATACCAAAAGATATTACTGCTGAAAAAGCAGCGTTTAATTATCCTAAAAATATTGAATTAAGGTCTTATAATCCAATAACCAAAGGTCATCAAGGACAAATTACAAAAGCTCTTGAATTGCTAATTCAAGCAAAAAAACCTATGGTTTATTCTGGAGGTGGCGCAGTTCTTGGAGATGCTTCTGAAAGTTTAACCAAGCTCGTAAATATTTTAAATATTCCTGTTACAAGTACACTGATGGGTCTTGGTGGATTTCCGGCATCTAACCCATTATTTTTGGGTATGCTGGGTATGCACGGCACATATGAAGCCAACATGGCAATGCAAGATTGCGACGTTCTAATTGCCATTGGAGCTAGGTTTGACGATCGGGTAATTGGTAATCCTGACCACTTTTTATCAAAACCAAGAAAAATTATCCATATTGATATCGATCCTGCCTCTATTTCTAAGCGTGTCAAAATAGATATCCCAATTGTTGGTCATGTAAAGTCTGTGCTTGATGACATGATAATGCAAGTTGGCACCATGAAAATTGATAAAAAAAATATTGACCAACAAAACTGGCTTAAAGAAATTGAAAACTGGAAAAAACGAGATTGTCTAAAATATAAAAATAGCAATGAAGTTATCAAGCCGCAATTTGTTCTCGAAGAACTTCATAAAATAACTAAAGGTGATGCTTTTGTAACAAGCGACGTTGGTCAACATCAAATGTGGGCAGCGCAATTTTATAAATTTGAAAAACCAAGGAGATGGATTAATTCTGGCGGCCTAGGGACAATGGGAGTAGGATTACCATATGCAATGGGTGCTCAATTGGCACATCCAGACTCACAAGTAGTTTGTGTTACAGGTGAGGCATCAATTCAAATGTGTATTCAAGAGCTATCTACTTGTAAACAATTTCATTTACCTTTAAAAATTATTAATTTAAATAATCGCTATATGGGAATGGTTCGCCAATGGCAAGAATTCTTCTATGGAAATAGATACGCCGAGTCTTACATGGATGCTTTACCTGATTTTGTAAAGCTGGCTGAATCCTATGGACATGTTGGCATACAGGTAAAAAATCCAAGTGATGTTGTAGACGCTCTAAAAGAAGCGTTTAGTGAAAAAAATAAAGAAAATCTTGTTTTTTTAGACTTCTTAACAGACCAGACTGAAAATGTATACCCCATGGTTCCAAATGGAAAAGGCCTTTCAGAGATGATTTTATCGGAGGATTTATAATATGAGACATATTATTTCACTCCTAATGGAAAATGAATCTGGTGCTCTTTCTAGAGTGTCGGGACTATTTTCTGCCAGAGGTTACAATATTGAGTCATTGACAGTAGCGCCTACCGAAGATGACACTCTGTCCAGAATGACCATTGTTACATCAGGCTCTGAGGAGATAATCGAACAAATTATAAAACAACTTAATAAGCTTATCGATGTTGTTAAAGTTTTAGATCTTAATGATGGTAGACACATCGAAAGAGAGTTGATGCTTGTAAAAGTTAAAGCAAATCATCAATTTAGAGATGAAATGAAACGGTTAAGTGATATTTTTAGAGGCAGAATAATCGATGTCTCTGATGATACTTTTACTATCGAAATAACTGGATCTTCTTCCAAGCTTGATGCATACCTCGACAGTTTAGACAAGTCAGCTATTATTGAAACAGTCAGAACAGGTGCCTCAGGAATAGGAAGAGGTGATAGAATACTGAAAATTTAAAATTAGGATATAAATAATGAAAGTTTATTACGATCAAGATGCGGAATTAAATATTATAAAAAATATGAATGTAACTATTGTAGGTTATGGTTCACAAGGGCATGCGCATGCAGCTAACTTAAAAGACTCAGGAGTTAATGTAACTATTGCATTAAGAAAAGATGGGGCCTCATGGGATAAAGCCGTTAATGCTGGTCATCAAGTTAAGGAAGTTCCAGAAGCAGTAAAAAATGCTGATTTAGTTATGGTTTTAATACCTGACGAAACAATGGCAAAAATATACCAAGATCAAATTGAACCAAATCTTAAAGAAAATGCTGTTTTAGCATTTGCTCATGGATTCAATATTCATTACAAGTTTATTAAGCCAAAAAATAATATGGATGTAATTATGATTGCTCCAAAAGGCCCGGGCCATACAGTGCGATCTGAATTTCTCAAAGGCGGTGGTGTTCCAACCCTTATTGCTGTATTCCAAGATGCAAGTGGAAATGCAAAAAAAATTGCTCTTTCTTATGCAATGGCTAACGGCGGTACTAAAGGCGGCGTAATAGAAACAAATTTTAAAGAAGAAACAGAAACTGACCTTTTTGGAGAACAGGCCGTTCTCTGCGGTGGAGCAGTAGAATTAGTCAAGGCTGGATTTGATACACTCGTTGAAGCTGGTTATGCCCCTGAAATGGCATACTTTGAATGCCTTCATGAACTTAAACTGATTGTTGACCTAATGTACGAAGGTGGAATTGCCAACATGAACTACTCTATATCAAATAATGCTGAGTATGGCGAATACGTTACAGGTAAAGAAGTTATTAATGATGAATCCAGAAAGGCAATGAAAAAGGCATTGGAAAATATTCAAAATGGGTCATATGCGAAACGATTTATCGAAGAAGGGAATGACGGCTATCCTGAAATGACAATTCACCGAAAAGAAAATGCTGAGCATCAAATTGAACAAGTTGGCTCTAAACTGAGAGAGATGATGCCTTGGATTTCAAAAAATAAATTGGTTGATCAAACTAAGAATTAATGAATCAATATCCATTAATCGCACGCGAGGGATGGCCATTTATAGCCATCTCTCTTTTGGCTGTTGTTTTGAGCTTTTCATATAATCTCAATAACTTATCAATTTTTTTTAGTATTTTATTACTTTTTAAATTACAATTTTTTAGAGATCCTGCAAGAAAAATAAATTCAAAAGATAATGCAGTTTTTTCAGCAGCTGACGGCAGAGTAATTTCAATAGAAGAAACAGATGACCCATACAATAAAAGACGTGCATTAAAAATAAGCGTCTTTATGAATGTTTTTAATGTGCATTCCAATAAAGCTCCAATATCGGGAAAAATTATAAATAAAGTGTATATGCCTGGTAAATTTATTAATGCTGATTTTGATAAAGCATCCACAGAAAACGAACAGTGCGCTATTACAATTCAAAACTCTAAAAAACAATTAGTTACTTCTGTTCAAATTGCTGGCCTAATAGCCAGAAGAATACTTTGCTATGTAGGCGAAGGTAAAAAAATTAAAGCAGGAGACAGATATGGATTTATTCGCTTTGGTTCTCGAGTTGACCACTACATTCCTCTTGAAAGCAAAGTAAGCGTCAAGTTAGGTCAAAAAGTAAAAAATACAACAACTATTTTGGCGATATTGCCTTAAGCGCTACTCTCTAGGTATGGCCAAAGCTCATTAAGAGCTTTTTCATATACCTCTTTTTTAAAGCTCACTACTCCATCAAGCGTTGCCCAATAATCTTGCCATAGCCAATCATCAAACTCAGGTTTATTTGAATTATTTAAATTAATAGAGCTTTCATTTCCTGTAAATTTTAGCAAAAACCATATTTGTTTTTGACCTTTATATTTATTCCTCCAAAACTTACCCAAAAATTTTTGTGGAACGTCATATTTTAGCCAATCTGAAGTTTTTGCAATAACTTTTATATCATTTTTTGTTAAGCCAACCTCTTCGTCAAGCTCTCTATACAATGCGTCTTCAGGCATCTCTTTAGCATTAATGCCTCCCTGAGGAAACTGCCAGGATTCTTGATTTATTCGCTTAGCCCAAAAGACCTTTTTTTCATTATTAAAAATAATAAAAGCTACGTTAGGTCGGTATCCTTCTTGATCAATCATTTTTTTTGTTAAAATTTGATAATATTTTTATATTTTGACAAAGTTACGAAATATGTCCAAATTTATTTTTATTTTATTGGCGCTTTTTCTTGCCTCATGCCAACAAAATCCCTCTTTAGCCATTATCACAAATCAAGGTGAGGATACTATCTCAATCATTAATTTGAATAACGAGCATGAAATAAAAAAAATTAATTCTGAAAAAGAGCCATTAGCGGTATTAATTAATCATCAATCAAAATTTGCTTATATAGGCAATGTAAAATCCAATTCATTGTCTATATTAGATCCAAGTAAAAAAGAAATTATTGAGAATATACCTCTTGGCTTTTCTCCTCTTGGAATAGCTGCTGATAAAAATTTTACGAACCTCTACATCACCTCTTGGTATGAAAGTAAAGTTTATAAAATAGACTTAATATCCAAAGGTATAAAAAAAATTATCGCTGTCGATGAAACGCCATCAGGAATTGTATATAACAACCGTCACGATTTGTTCGTAATTGCAAATCGTGATAAAAATACTATACAAATAATCAAGAATGACGAAGTTTTAAAAACTATAAAAGTTGGGATTCATCCATTTGGGTTAGAAACATGGGGTGACTTTATCTATATAACAAACGTATACGATGACACCGCCACCGAAATAAACCTAAATACATTAAAAAAAAGAACCTTTCCAACAGGAAGTCATCCATACAATAGTAAACGCTATGAAAATAAGTTATTTGTGACTAATACTCAAGATGCATCTGTATCAGTCATAAATCTTGATACGATGAATATTATAAAAACCATTAAAACTTCAGAAGTCCCAGAAAATATTGATATCGATCCAGTTTTGAGAAAAATTATAGTTACAAGCTGGGGTGAAAATGAAATAAATATATTTAATTTAGATGAATTTACGCATTTAAAAACAATCAAAACTGGGAAGGAGAGTCGATCATTTGGTCAATTTATTGTGTATTAAGTAATGACAAAAAAGCACTAAAACGATAAGATGTTTATTTTTTATCTCACCAAAAAGGACTTATCAATGAAAAAATTTTTTATATTTTTAACACTTTTTTTAAGCTTCAGCGTTTTTTCACATGGGCCTTCACCACAAAAAGTTCAAAAAGAAATCACAATTAACGCTTCTCCAGAAAAAGTCTGGGCTGTTGTTAAAGATTTTGATCATGCAAACACTTGGCTTCCCTTTGTTAAAGAAATAAAAGTTGAAACAAAGGGTGAGGATAAATTTAGAACACTTGTTTTAAATAAGGGAGGAAAAATTTTAGAAAGACTTAAAGGTATTGATGATGGGTCAATGAAAATTAAGTATGAAATTGTTGAAGGTGACATTCCGGTTGCAGATTTTAATGGCTATATAACCGTAACAAAAGGTGCCTCAGCTAATGAGTCAAAAGTGCAATGGACTGGAAGATTCTATAGAGTGTATAAATTGAACCCTCCAATACCAGAGGGACAAGATGATGAGTCTGCAGTAAAAGCCATCACTGAAGCTTTCGACGCAGGACTTCCAGCCCTTAAAAAAATTCTTGAAAGTAAATAGCATTAGCCTTAATGCTATCTATAAATAATCAAACTGCTCCCAATGGTTTAATAATTTGGCTTCATGGCCTGGGAGCAGATTGTAACGACTTTAGCACTTTCTTTAAAAATAGTTTATTTAAAAACTATGAAATAATTCTTCCAAATGCCCCACTGCGCAATATAACTATAAACAACGGTTTGAAAATGCGAGGTTGGTTTGATTTAAAGTCTTTATCCTTCGATGATCTAAATTTTGAAGAAATTCATGACTCTGCTATCAATATAGCAAGACTTTTAAGTCAATTTAAAGAACCTAAACATAAAAAAGTAATAATTGGAGGGTTTTCTCAAGGTGCAGCAATTGCACTCTATTCCTCTGTGAATACAATGACTGAAATAGATGGGGTTATCTCTTTTTCAGGTTTTTATCCTAGAGCCTCAAACACGATATCGGAGATTAATTGCCCCTTACTTATTAGTCACGGGTTTGCTGACAACATAATAAAATTTGACTTCGCAACTGATAGTTACAGGTACATTTCTTCCCCAAAGACGACAATCAAAAGTTACAATATCGGTCATGGTGTATGCGACCAACAATCCTTAGACCTATTTAATTTTTTGGAATCAATATGAGTAAAAATGAAAAAAAATTTGATGATATCCTCAATGAACTTGAAAAGATTGTTGAATCAATGAGTAATGATGAAATAAAACTGGAAGATGCTATAGAGTCATATGAACAAGGGGTCAACCTGTTAAAGCAAGCTCAAGCAAGTTTAAAAGTTTTTGAAAATAAAATTAAAATCTTAAACGATAAAAACAATTTGGAAGATTTTGATCCAAATGAGCAATGAAAATTTTTTAAATGATTTTAATAAATTCATAAGCTCATTAGTTAAAAAGGGTTCCATTGTTAATAATGCATCAATTTACGCCCTTCAATCAGGTGGAAAACGTTTTCGTCCATTACTAACTTATAATGTTTGTAAATATTTAGGGGTCCCAAAAAAAAATATCGTATATATATCAGCTGCTATTGAATGCATTCATAGCTATTCGTTAATTCATGATGACTTACCATGTATGGATAACGATCTTTTGAGAAGAGGAAAGCCAACTTGTCACATAAAGTATAATGAAGCCCAAGCCTTACTAGCAGGAGATGGGCTTCAATCATTAGCATTTGAACTTATTTCAGATAAAAAATTTAAGATAGATGATAAAGCTAAAATTTCAATGATTCATAAATTATCAAAACTTATAGGTTTAGAAGGTATGGTTTTAGGACAATCGCTAGATATTGAATATGAAATAAAAAAAGGTAGTTATAAAATTCTAAAAAAAATACATGAGAATAAAACCGGAAAATTAATACAAGCCTGTTTTGAGCTCCCCTTGCTTGCAAATGATGTGCAGAAATCCATAAAGCTAAAACTACAGCTACTAGGTAGGTCGGTGGGGATTCTATATCAAATGATTGATGACTTCATGGATGACCAATCAAACTTTAAGGTTTTTGGCAAAAAAACAGGTAAGGATAGAGAAAAAAATAAAACGACATATTTAACATTTCTAGGTAAAGATAAAACCGAAGATCTAATAAAAAAAGAATATTTGAAAATTACAGCACTCTCTAAAGAACTCAATTTAAACTCATCTTTTAAATTATTGCTCAATGAAATATATACGAGATATGAATATTAAAATCTTAGATAGAGTAAACTCGCCAGGTGACTTAAAAAAATTAAAAAAGAAAGAGCTCTATGCACTTGCTAATGAAATAAGAATTTTTCTTATTGATCTTGTTCATAAGAACGGTGGTCATCTTTCATCTAACCTTGGCGTTGTCGAACTTACGATAGCTTTGCATTTTATTTTTAATTCTCCGAAAGATAAACTTGTTTGGGATGTGGGGCATCAAACCTATACGCATAAATTATTAACCGGTAGAAAGAATGAGTTAAGCACATTAAGACAATTTAAAGGAATATCTGGTTTCCCTAAAATAACCGAAAGTGAACACGACGCTTTTGGAACTGGTCATTCAAGCACTTCGATTTCAGCAGCTTTAGGGATGTCAGAAGCTATGCGAAAAATGAAATCTAAAAATAAAGCTATAGCTATAATTGGCGATGGCGCAATGACTGCAGGCATGGCATTTGAAGGTCTTAACAATGCAGGAAATTCAAAAAATAATATTTTGGTAATATTGAATGATAATGATATGTCAATATCAAATAATGTTGGCGCATTAAATAACTATTTAACCAAATTACTCAGTGGCAAAGTATATTCTGAACTCAAAAATACTGGAAAAAAAATACTTGGTGGCATGCCCAATATGCTAAAGCTTGCAAAAAAAACTGAGGAGCATGTTAAGGGAATGATAACACCAGGAACATTGTTTGAGGAATTCGGGTTTAATTACCTTGGACCAATCGATGGTCATAATATTAATCTTCTTATTGATACATTAAGTAATATTAAAAATTTAAATGGTCCACAATTTTTACATATCGTTACAAAAAAAGGGAATGGGTATGAGCCTGCCGAAAAAGATCCAAATAAATTTCATGGAATTTCAAGCTCAAAAAATGTCAAAAAAGATAAAACCTTTACTGAGTCATTTGAAGATTGGATCTTAAAAACCGCAGCAAAAGATAAAAAATTGTGTGCAATTACACCTGCAATGTCGGATGGAAGTGGATTAAGGAAGTTTTCAAAAAAATTTCCAGATCAATTCTATGATGTTGGAATCGCTGAACAACATGCTGTGACATACGCATGTGGATTATCTATTTCAGGGTTTAAACCTGTTGTGGCAATATACTCAACCTTTCTACAAAGGGCTTATGATCAAGTAATTCATGACGCAGCAATTCAAAAAATTTCTATTGTATTTGCAATTGATCGCGCAGGGATTATAGGTGCGGATGGATCAACACATACTGGAAACTTTGATATTTCATTTATACGGTGTATTCCGAATACAATTATTATGTGCCCCATAAACGATTTCGAAATGCATCAAATGCTTGATTTAGCATACAAAACAAATGGGCTTATTAGTTTTGTTCGTTATCCTAGAGGACCATTACCAGAAAATAAAATTTCTAGTACAAATGTCACATTGGGAAAAAGTCAATTGATCTTCAAATCCAAAAAACAAGAAGTGGCAATCTTTGCATTTGGAAATATAACAAATCAAATTTACGAATTATGCAAATCGGAAAGTTTTACTCTTTTTAATATGAGATTCGCAAAACCCATTGACCAAAAAACTGTGATTAAAGCAGCAAAAGAATATAAAATTTTAATTACTATCGAAGATAATGCTATTTCTGGTGGTGCTGGGTCAGCTGTTAATGAATTGCTTTCACAAAAAAAAATTACTAAACCAATCCTTAATATTGGCTATGATGACTTTTTTCCAGAACATGGATCACAATCTGAAGTCAATAAGACATATGGGTTAGATAATCAATCCATTCTTTATAAAATTAGGAACTTTTTGAATAAGAAAATAGTCTAGAATACATAATATGAATAATATAGATATATCCATTGAAGATGTTCAAAGCACTCCAGACAAGAGGCATCTCGATATTGATAAAGTTGGAATTAAATCAATAAGGCACCCAGTAATTGTAAAAGACAAATCAGGAGGAGAGCAAAGCACTATTGCGAATTTTGATATGTATGTCCATCTACCGCACAATTTTAAAGGAACACACATGTCTCGTTTTGTTGAAATTCTGAATCAAAATGACCGAACCATAAGTGTCAAAACTTTCGAAAAAATGCTCAGAGACATGCTTGATAGACTGGAGTCTAAAGCGGGCGATGTGGAAATGCGGTTTCCATACTTTATTAATAAAGTTGCGCCAATTTCCAAAGTTGAAAGCTTGTTGGACTACGAAGTAACATTTATTGGACAAATTGTTAATGATGAATTTATAAACAAGGTTAAAGTAGTAGTACCAGTTACCAGCCTTTGTCCATGTTCTAAAAAAATATCAGATTATGGCGCTCACAATCAAAGGTCTCACGTAACCATAACTGCTCAATTATCTGAATTTATATGGATTGAAGATCTCATAAAGATAGTTGAAGAAAATGCTTCTTCTGAACTATACGGCTTGCTTAAAAGGCCAGATGAAAAATATGTTACTGAAAAAGCCTATGATAATCCTAAATTTGTAGAGGATATGGTTAGAGATATAGCTGCTGTTCTAAAAAAAGAAAAAAGAATTAAAAACTTTATTGTTGAATCTGAAAATTTTGAATCAATACATAATCATTCAGCATACGCAATGATTATTAGCGAATAAGTAAATTTTTTTATTTAAACAAACTTATTTTGCTTAAATTTATATTTCTCATGCCAATTCCAATAACAATAAATCCTACTAAAGGAAAAATCGCTGAGAGGCTAAATGCGAAACTTGCTCCATAATGCTCTATTACAAATCCACCACCTAAGCCACCAATTGTTC
Organism: uncultured Methylobacillus sp.; assembly: GCA_964453595.1. Classification (GTDB taxonomy): domain Bacteria; phylum Pseudomonadota; class Gammaproteobacteria; order Burkholderiales; family Methylophilaceae; genus BACL14. The sequence continues at coordinate 15,567 of CAYVOQ010000018.1, forward strand.
CACCTACGCCATATGTTATGCTGTTGTATATAGCTTGGCCTTTCGCATGATTTTTACCTGTAAAAAAATAATCAATAAATTCAATAGAGGCGATGTGAAAACTTCCAAAAGTAATTGCATGTAATGTTTGCGCAAAAATAATTAATAGAATGCTTTCTGGAAATTGTCCAATTATAAGAAAACGTAAAATACCAATTAACAAACTAAAAATTAAAATTTTTTTTAAATTAAAGAATCTTATAATTTTTGGCATTTTAAAAAATATAACAATTTCGCAAATCACTCCAATGGCCCACAACATTCCGATAACACTGCTTGAGTAATTATATTGACTTAAATATATTGAATAAAAGTTATAAAGCAGACCATGAGATGTCACCATGCAAGCACATCCTATCAATAGTGATATGACTTCTGTTTTAAATAAAATTTTTCCAATTGAAGCGCCTGGTAAATTATTTGTAATATAATTTTTTTCTGGGATTGTAAAACTAAGTTTAAAAATAACGGCCTGTGCAATCAATAAACCATAAACGAGAAAGCTTATTCCTACAATATCAAAAAGATATCCAAAAAATAAGCTCGCAACTATAAAGCCAAATGAACCCCAGGCTCTTATTTTTGAATAATGGCCATCTGTTGTTGCTAAATGTGACAAAGTTAAAGATTCAACAAGCGGTAATGTTGAGCTTGTAAAAATGCTCATTGCCATCATGATAAGAAATATTTCAATAAATGAATCAGACCAAAAAATTCCGAAAAAACCTAGAAAACCCAGAAAAGATGTGAGCTTTATCCAAACAATCCTTTTTTCAGTATGATCAGCAATCCAACCCCAAATATTTGGAGAAACAATTCTACTTAATTGGAATAGGGATAATAAAATCCCAATTTGCACCGGATTAAATAACTTATATTCAAGATACAATCCCCAGTATGGAACAAATAATCCGACAAAAAAGTAATAAAAGAAATAAAAACGAGATAAATTTAAATGTAGGCTGTGAGACAATTATTTTCTTTTAACAGAATGGTTTTGTGCTTTATCCCTCAAAACATGATCCATTAAAACTAAAGCAAGCATAGCCTCAACGATTGGAACAGCCCTAATAGCAACACAAGGGTCATGTCTACCTTTAGTTTTCATTAAAACTGCTTTATTATTTTTATTAATTGATTTTCTGTCTTGAGGGATGCTTGAAGTTGGTTTAAAAGCAACATTAACAAGTATATCCTGTCCCGTAGAAATGCCTCCAAGAATACCTCCTGCATTATTAGATAAATATCCTTTAGGTGTGATTTCATCAGAATGCTCAGAACCTTTTTGTTCTACAGATTTAAATCCGGCACCAATTTCAACACCCTTCACTGCATTAATGCTCATCATTGCATGTGCAATATCTGCATCCAAACGGTCAAATATTGGTTCACCGTATCCTGAAGATATATTTCTTATTCGTGCATGTATCTTTGCCCCTAAGGAATCTTTTTCAGACCTTATCTGATCAATTAACATTTCCAATTCAGGAATAATTTTTCTATTTGCTGCAAAAAATTGATTTTTATTTACGTAAGACCAATCCGTAATTGGAACTTCTAGAGATCCGAGTTGAGACAAGCATGCTTCTATTGCAACTTTATGATTAATCTTTAACCATTTCTTAGCTATTGCGCCTGCAGCAACTCTTATCGCAGTTTCTCGAGCGCTTGATCTTCCCCCGCCCCTATAATCTCTGATACCATATTTTTCTTGATAAGTTTTATCTGCATGACCTGGCCGAAAGGTATCTTTAATGTCTTGGTAGTCTTTTGATCTTTGGTCGCTATTGTAAATAATTAGACCAATGGGGGTTCCCGTGGTTTTTCCTTCAAAGACACCAGATAAAATTTTTACCTGGTCTGCCTCTTTTCTTTGTGTTACAAATTTAGAAGTACCAGGCTTTCTTCGATCAAGGTCAATTTGTAGATCCTTTTCTGAAAGCTCAAGCCCCGGAGGACAGCCGTCAACAATTCCACCAATTGCTTCGCCGTGAGATTCCCCAAATGTTGTTAAAGAAAAATTTAATCCGATTGTATTGCCTGACATACGTTTTCCTAAATTCTTATGTTTGAATTATATCATTTTATTAATTTTATAATTTTCAATTATGCTGAATTTACCTGGCTCCAAACCAGTTAATGAGAAATTTCCAATCTGCACTCTTACTAATCTCAGTGTGGGGAAGTTGACAGATGCAGTCATACGTCTAATTTGCCTATTTCTTCCTTCACTAATTATTATTTCTATCCATGATGTTGGTATTTCTTTTCTAAACCTTATTGGCTTTTGTCTTGGCCATAAATTAGGCTCATCAATTTTTTTTACTTTGGCTGGTTCTGTTTTGTAATCTTTAATCTGAACACCTTTTCTTAACAGGTTTATTGCGCCATCACTTATGTCACCATCAAGCTGAACCCAGTATTTTTTTTCTAGTTTAAATCTTGGCGAACTTATTTTATTTTGTAGGGCTCCATTATCAGTTAGTATAATCAAACCTTCACTATCAGCATCCAGTCTTCCCGCTGGGTAAACATTAGGAATATTGATATAATCCTTCAAAGTTTTAAATTTCTCATGGTGAGAAAATTGAGATATGACACCGTAGGGTTTATTGAATAAAATTAACATATAAAAAGATTATTAATCATGACAAATAAAATTATTATTCCATCATCTGGCGAACAAATACAGATCAACTCAGATAAATCCTTAGAAATACCAAATAATCCTATTATTCCATTTATTGAAGGAGATGGAATTGGAGTTGATATCACCCCAGTCATGATGGAAGTAGTTGATCAAGTTAACAAGAAAGCTTACCAAAATACAAAAAAAATAAACTGGGTTGAGGTTTACGCAGGTGAAAAAGCTGCATCAATTTATGGTGATGATAATTATTTACCAGATGAAACTCTAGATGCATTAAAAAAATTCGTTATATCAATAAAAGGCCCTTTAGCTACTCCAGTTAGCGGTGGAATTCGCTCACTTAATGTTGCTATGAGGCAAAAACTTGATCTTTTTGTATGTCTGAGGCCTATCGTTTATTACAAAGGAGTTCCCAGCCCTTTGAAACATCCTGAAAAAACTAATATGGTTATTTTTAGAGAAAATACTGAAGATATTTATGCAGGAATTGAATGGCCAGCAAATTCTGAAGAATCAGCTAAATTAGTTAATTTTATTAGTAATCTTGGAATAAAGAATAAAATAAGATTTCCTAATTCTTCCGCTATTGGCATAAAGCCAGTATCTATTGAAGGCTCAAAAAGATTGATCCGCAAAGCAATTCAATTTGCTATAGACAATAATAAGAAATCTGTTACTTTAGTTCATAAGGGCAACATAATGAAATTTACTGAAGGTGGTTTTAAAACTTGGGGGTATGAACTAGCCCAAGAGGAATTTAATGCAAAATTCAATGATAAAAAACAATTATTAATTGGGGACATTGAGATCAAAGATTGTATTGCGGATGCTTTTTTACAAGAAATTCTTTTACGCCCAGAAAGGCATGATGTAGTTGCAACTCTTAATTTAAATGGTGATTACATCTCAGATGCTCTTGCAGCGCAAGTAGGTGGAATTGGGATTTCTCCAGGTGCAAACTTATCTGACACAACCATTATTTTTGAAGCAACGCATGGAACTGCTCCAGATATAGCTGGAAAAAATATAGCTAATCCAAGCTCAATAATTCTATCTGCACAAATGATGTTAAATCATCTTGGATGGCAAGAAGCTGCTGAAATTTTAGATAATACTTTTAGAAAAACTCTAGAAGAGAAAAAGGTTACAGCCGATTTTTCAGCTTATATGGGCACGCAACCTTTATCTACAAACGAATTTGGAAAAGCTCTAATTAATAATATTAATTAAGCTCTTTCAATATTTGAAGCTTGTTTACCTTTTGGTCCGTCAGTTACTTCAAACTTAACGCGCTGTCCCTCTTTCAAACTTTTGTAACCATCACCGGTTATAGAAGAGAAATGTGCAAATAAATCTTCAGATCCATCATCTGGAGTGATGAAACCAAAACCTTTTGCATTATTAAACCACTTAACTGTTCCTTCAGCCATAAAACTATTCCTTAAAAACGGGAGGCACCCCAAAAGTTTGTATCAAGCAAGGGATATTTATCGGAAAACATCTAAAATCTCGAACGCAAACACCTTTAACGTGCAAAAATACTCACTTTTGCACTTAAAGTCAAGGATCTTATAAATTTTTTACAAATTCTTCGTATGGAATTGCTCCTGGAACAACCATACCACTCTCAAAAATAATAGTTGGGGTAGATGAAATACCTAGGCTTTTTGCTAATTTTTGCACTTCTTTGATTGGAGATTCACACCCCCCTTCATTCTTGGGAAGCTTTCCAGACTCCATAAATGTAACCCAACTTTTTGCTCTATCAGCATCACACCATATTTGTAATGATTTTTCTTCAGCATCTGGATGAATTGCTAAAGGAAATGGAAAAATATAAATAGTTGCATTGTCAATTTTTAGCAATGACTCTTTTTCCAATTTCCTACAAAATGGGCAATCCAGATCAGAAAAAACTGCAACCTTTCGATTACCGTTACCTTTTACAATCTTTATGGCTTTATCTAAGGGTAATTGAGAAAAATCTATTTTGGTTAATTCAGACAATCGTTCCTCAGTGATACTTTTTTTTGTTTTTGGATTAATTAAATGGCCATCAGCAATCAAAAAAGTAAAATTTTCATCCGTGTAGATAATTTGTCCACCCAAAAAAACTTCATACAAGCCATTAAATTTTGTTTTTGTTATATTCTTAACTTTTAATTCTGGATACTGCTTCTCAATTAAATTTTTTAAATTGCCTTCGCCTGCATTCAGGTTTGTAATTGCCAATAAATATATTATGAATAAAAGCCTAATCAACTCACACTCCTTAAAATTATTTTTTTTAAAATATTTGATTTATTAAAAAAAGGCAAAGCTTTTTCTCTCAAGAAATTAAAACTACTTTTATCATTCATAGCAAACCAATCAATAACTTTTGTTACTTTTCCAATAAAATCAACCTCTAATTCTCTATTTAGCTTAAATTCTTTGATTATTTTTTCTATATCTAAAATATTTTTTGAGTTTGCAAGGAATTTAGACTTTAAAATATCAATAAGAACCGTAACATCTTTAAGTGACAAATTCAGTCCCTGCCCTGCTAATGGATGTATTTGATGAGCAGCATTGCCAATACAAATAACGCTTGTATTTTGATAAGGCTCATTTGTCATATGAAAAAGGGGGAAACTCTCTATTTTATCAATTTGTTTTATTGTCTGCGGCTGAGTTTCAAGAATATTACATATCTCACTAATAAAGTCTTTTGCCGAAAGTTTCATTATTCGATCAAACAATACTTTTTTGCAACTCCATACAATGGAAAATTTATCATCTGCATGCGGCAAAAATGCAAAAATACTATCATTTAAGAAGAATTGTTTTGCTGTATTATAAGTTGGTTTCGTTATTGAAAAACTTGCTGTTATAGCAAGCTCTTCATAATTTTGATTTACTTCTTGAATGCCAAGCAATTGATTAAATTTTGGATCACAATTAATCAATAAATCATATTCGTAAGAATCTTTGCCGAGAGTTATTGTTCGTTTATTCTGATCAATAAAAAAATCATTTTTTTCTTCAATAATTTTAAATTTTGATAATTTTTTATGCTCAAAAAATTCGTAAATATCTTGATTTTTTAACATATGAAATAGATGCTTATAAGATCCATTATTGTTATATATATCGAAAATTTTATTCTCTTTGCTATAAATTTTTATCGAGTTAACAGGGTAAAAGTTTACAAACTTTTCATTAAAAATATCTTCAAACCATTCAAAAAAAGAAGGTCGAATTGCTAGATATTGTGAAATATTATTTTTTTTTGTTTGAAATTTAAAACAATCATAAGAAATTGACTCATGTTCAAAAAAATACCTTAATAAGCTTGAAGGTATATTTTCACCAAGAATAATAATTTTATTCATTTTTGCCAAAATTCATCTTATGGGTAAAAATGCTTTTTAAAATTGAAGTATTATCCAAAGAAAATAATCCAAAGCTTCTTAACTTAGAAACACCAAAAATATTGTTTCTAAATAAATTAACTATATTTTTTGTAACTTTCATAACACGATTTATTTCAATTTCTCTTGCACTTGAATACTCATTTAGAAAGCTTAAGTCTAATACATAATTTTTTTCTTTTGCTAATTTTTGAAATGAATTAATATCGCGAACACTTAAATTAAAGCCTTGACCGGCCACAGGATGTAATACATGTGATGCATTGCCAAAGACTAGTATATTTTTATCATAAAATTTTATAAGTTTTTTTTGCTTCAATGGGAACAAATATTTTTCCCCAACCTGAAGCACGTCTCCCAATCTTTCTCCGAATTCTTTTTCAATTTGTTTTTTAAATTCAATATTATTTAGCTTCATTAAGAGCTCAATATAAGATTTATTTCCAGTCCAAATCAAAGCTGATTGATTCATATTATCTATTGGCAATAAGGCCATTGGTCCGGTTTTTAAAAAGCGTTCATATGCACAGTTGTTATGTTTATAGTCGGTACTAATATCAGAAACAATTCCGTAGAGGTTTTCAAAATCTTTGTTTTTATCATATCTAAAATCTGAATTTAGCAAATTCTCACCCCCATCCGAGACTATTAAGAATTTATAAATTATCTTTTCGTTATTAGTTAAGATTAACTCTTGTTTTTTTGAATCAACCTTGCTGATATTTTTTTTGTGAAAAAAAAGAATATTTTTTTTTGCTTTAATTTGATCTAAAAGTAATTTTGATAAAATGCCATAATTAATAACATAACCTACTGGAATATTATCCTCATTACCAATGACGACTCTTCCAAAGGAATCTTTTTGTGAAGTATGTATCTTTTTTATTGGGATAAAGCTGTTATTAATTTCAGCATCTATGCCTACTTTTTTTAATACTCCCACAGTGCTTAACGATAAAGCCAACGATCTTTTTGTGGAAATAAGTTCATTTCTTGTTTTTTTTTCAAAAATATTAATGTTGATCTGATCTTGCCCTATCAGTAAGGCAGCCAAAAGACCCACTGGCCCTCCTCCTAGAATTACAATCTCATCAATCGCTTCCAATAATATTTTCCAATTCTTTGATTTCTTTTGGACAATTTTTTGTAAGAACTTCTGGGTCTGAATTATTAATTAAAACATCATCTTCAATTCGAATCCCAATGCCTTTAAAACGACTAGGGGCTTTTGATTTTTTAGAAAAATATAATCCGGGTTCAACTGTAATAATATTTCCATTTTCAAGTTTTACAGGCTGTTTATTCTTGGAATAATAGTCGCCGACGTCATGCACATCCAACCCCATCCAATGGGAAGTGCGGTGCATGAAAAATTGTTCATATTCTTTCTTTTCGATTATTGTATCAAGAGAATTTTTCAGAATACCTAAATCTTTCAATCCTTGTGACAGAATTTTAATTGCAATATTATGCGGTGCATTAAATGACTGATTTTTTCTTGCAGCATCAATGGCTTTTTTTTGCGCTTCCAGTACAACCTCATAAACTGCCTTTTGTTCAGGAGAAAATTTTCCATTAATTGGATATGTCCTAGTAATATCTGAAGCGTAATTTTCATACTCACAGCCAGCATCGATTAATATTAAATCTCCAGACTTGAGCGGTTTGTTATTTTCATTGTAATGCAATGTACAAGCATTTGAGCCAGAAGCTACGATCGAAGGATAAGCAACATTCGCAGCCCCTCTTTGAGAAAATCCATACTGTAATTCTGACTCAACATGATACTCATTTAATCCAGGCCTAATGTTTTTCATAACTTGCACATGAGATTCAGCTGAAATCTGACAAGCTTTTCGAATAATTGAAATTTCATCTGGTTTCTTTATTAATCTCATTGTATCTAGGGGCTTATTAAGCACTTTGATTTGTTCTGGCAAAACCCCGCCATGCCTTCTGCTTTTCTGTATTTTTTTAAATGCCTGGGTAATTTGCAAGAGCATAGACTCTTGTTCTTCAAGGCAGAAGATTTGTTTTTGATCGCATAATGCCTGTGTTAAATGCTGATCAAAACTGTTAATAATAAATGCTTCATTAAACAAAAAAATCTCTTTCGCTTTTTTTGGCCCATACAAATAACCTTCCCAGGTC
>CAYVOQ010000019.1:0-1953 GCA_964453595.1 uncultured Methylobacillus sp.
CTTAATTGTCTTAACTGATAAAAAAGAAAAGAAATTACAAGAATCGTAACGAAGATGAAAAAACTATTTTGCCATCCAGATGCGTTATGCAAAAAACTAAAAGCTGCGCCTGTGTTGTTAAAATGAACAATATCAAAAAAACTGGTAATTTTTATTGAATCTGAAAATGCTATTTTTTGGCTGATAATATATTTTGTATATTGGTCAAGGCCAACAATAAAGAAAATGAAAATAACTCTAAGCATATTTTCTTATTTCGCCGCTTCCATAAAGATTTGAATGACATCTCTCACAGATTAATGGGTGGTCTTTATTTTTTCCAACTGAATCATGCAAATGCCAACAGCGATCACATTTTGTATGTTGCACGCGAACAACATTTATTTTTAATTCATCCCCAGTAGCAAGCTCAAACGATGAGACAATAAAAATAAATTTTAACTCGTCAGTGAAGCTAGACAATATTCCATATAAATTTTCTGGGCAGCTAATAATAATTCCAGCTTCTAACGATGAACCAACATTGCCCTTTTCTCTCTCAATCTCAATTGACTTATTAACCTCAGGACGTAGCTTTTCTATTTCTTGCCAAAACAGATGTTCTGCCTGAGTGAGCTTAACCTCGGGAAGCTTAAACCATTCCTCAGTAAAAATATTAGTTTGATTCAATGCAGTTTGATATATTTCTTCAGCAGTAAAACTTAGAACTGGCGCAATCATTCTTGTCAGTGACTGGGTAATATAAAATAAAGTCGTTTGAGCTGATCGCCGACTAAATGAATCTTCAGCTGTTGTGTATAAGCGATCCTTAATAACATCTAAATAAAAACCGCCTAACTCATCCGAACAGAAAGAAACTAACTTTTGCATCAAATGATGAAAGTCATAACTGCTATATAATTTAATTATTTCTGCCTGTTTCTCTCTTGTTAACTGTATTGCGTACCTGTCTAATGAAATAAGATTATCTATTTCAACCGCTTGTGACTGATAATCAAAATCTGAAATATTCGCGCAAAGAAACCTTAATGTGTTTCTTAGTCTTCGATAGCCATCTGCTACTCTCTTTATAATCTCATCCGAAACGTTTAACTCTCCGGAGTAATCTGTCATCGCTACCCATAGTCTTAATATATCTGCGCCATACTGGTCCATAATCTTTTGCGGTGAAATAACATTGCCTTTAGACTTACTCATTTTTTTACCTTGGCCATCTACGACAAATCCATGGGTTAAAAGCCCCTTATAGGGTGCAACACCATTAATCGCACAAGAAGTCAAAAGGCTTGATTGGAACCAACCTCGATGTTGATCAGAGCCCTCTAAATAAAGGTCTGCAGGAAAATTAAGGTTCTCGTTTTGATTTAATACTGAATAGTGGGTTGTTCCTGAATCAAACCAAACATCCAAAGTATCTTTTGATTGCTTGTAGTTTTTTGCATCCGGGCCTAACCAAACATCAATATCTAGATCAAACCATGCATCAATACCCTCTTTCTCAATCAACTGAGCTGCCTTTTCAAAAAACTCAGTAGTTTGTGGATGAAGCTCATCTGTTTCTTTGTGAATGAAAACAGTAATGGGGACACCCCAGTTTCTCTGTCTAGAAATACACCAATCTGGTCTATTTTTCATCATACCCTCTAATCTTGACCTACCCCACGACGGAAAGAACGAAGTTTGTTCAACCTGACGTTGCGCTATCTCACGAAGCGATTGCTTATTCATTTGATGATTCATTCCAATAAACCATTGCTGGGTTGCTCGAAATATAATTGGGGTCTTATGACGCCAGCAATGTGGGTAGCTATGTTGGAATTTTTTTTCAGCTACAAGAGCGTTATTGGTCTTTAGTAAATCTATAATCTTTTCATTGGCTTTCCAAATTGACTCTTTAGCAAAAAAATTTACACTACTTTTAAAAAAACCTTCTTCATCAACAGGATTGTCTAC
>CAYVOQ010000019.1:2053-23288 GCA_964453595.1 uncultured Methylobacillus sp.
CAAAAAAATTTACACTACTTTTAAAAAAACCTTCTTCATCAACAGGATTGTCTACTGGAAGATTGTAACGAATTCCAACAGCATAATCTTCTAAACCATGAGCTGGAGCAGTGTGCACCAAGCCTGTTCCTGTTTCTGTAGTTACATGATCCCCTAAAATAATCGGAACTTCCTTCTGTAAAAATGGATGGATACATACAATATTTTCTAGCTCACTCCCCTTAAAAACTTTAAGAGGTTTAAGCTCATTCTGCTCAATACCAATACGATTAAAAAATTGGCTTTGAAGATCATTGTTTAAAATAAATACTGAATTGGCATGACTATAAAACCCATAATCTAAATTTGGATTAACGCTAATTGCCTCATTCGCTGGAAGCGTCCATGGAGTGGTTGTCCAAATGACAGCAAAAATATCCTGTTCGACATTTAATTTAAAATATTTTTTTAATTCATCTTGTTCCTTAATTTTGAAAAGGACGTCTATTGAAGTTGAAGTTTTATCTTCATACTCTACTTCAGCTTCAGCTAAAGCCGATTTACAATCCGTACACCAATGAACTGGCTTATTGCCTTTATACAAAAACCCGTTTTTATGAATCTCAGCCAAAGATCGGACAATGTTTGCCTCAGTTTTAAAATCTAATGTTAGGTATGGATTTTGCCAATCTGCCAATACGCCTAATCTTATAAAATCATTTTTTTGATTATCAATTTGCTTATGGGCATAATCACGACACAATGCTCTAAATTTTTTTGAATCTAAATTCTTTCCGAACTCCTTCTCAATAGCAAGTTCAATTGGAAGACCATGACAATCCCATCCCGGAATATAAGGAGCATCATAACCATCCAAGCCCTTTGCTTTGATAATGATATCTTTAAGCACTTTATTAACGGCATGGCCTATATGGATGTTTCCATTTGCATATGGAGGGCCGTCATGCAAAATAAACTTTTTCTTTCCCTTTTTATTTTTTCTAATTTGTTGATAAAAATTTTTATCTTGCCACTGCTTAACCCAGCTTGGCTCTCTTTGAGAAAGATTCCCCCTCATAGGGAAATCTGTATCAGGTAAATTTAAACTGTATTTTTTACTGTCCGTCATATATTAAATATCTCTTTTGCCTTTTTTATATCTTCCTGGATCTGTTGCTTTAAATCCTCAACCGAATTAAATTTTGCCTCATCTCTCAATTTTTCTACAAATTCAACCCGCACATGCTTACCATATATATTTTGGTCAAAATTGAATAAATGAACTTCTAGGCTTAATAAAGAATCGTTTAAAAAAGTTGGCCTTAGTCCCAGATTTGCTACGCCATAAAGGCCACCTAATTTTACAGCAAAGACCCCTTTTAATGCAGGTCTTTTATGAAACATGTGTATATTTGCTGTTGGAAAACCAATCTCTCTGCCAATTTTTCTGCCATGCCTTACAACGCCAGAAATTTCATAAGGTCTTCCAAGTAAAGCCGCTGCTGTCTGAAAATCTGCAGCATCTAAAGACTCCCTAATCATCGTACTTGAAACTCGAATTTGATTGTGCTCTATAGCTTTAATCTCAATAACTTCAATCAATGCTTCTCTTAAATCCTCGATACTTGCTGCCCTGTTTTTACCAAATCTAAAATCTTTTCCTACTATTATTTTTTTTACATTAATTTTAGCTTTTAAAACAGTGAGGAACTGATCACCAGTTATTTCTGAGAATTTTTTATCAAATCGAATTAGATAAACTCTGTTTATACCTCTCTTTTTAAAAAATTCTAATTTTTCTCTTAAGCTGACAATTCTTGTCGGTGCATCTTGTTTATTAAAAAACTCTCTAGGGTGAGGCTCAAAAGTCATTAGCGCAGAATCTATTTGAAACTTTTTAGCTTCATCAACGAGCTTATCTAATAATGCCTGGTGTCCAATATGAATCCCATCGTAATTTCCGATCGTTAAAATACATGGATTTAATTTATGATCAAGATGCCGGTATATCTTCATATTTATGGGGTTACAATTTTTTTTAGCTTTACACCGATCATGATCAAGGTAAACAAATAAAAGAATAATCCAGCGCAAATGTAAATTGATGTATGTAATATTTTTTTACTCATATTTGCATCAATCCAAAAACTCTGTTGAGGAACAATAAAAAATAAAAAGATCCCCATTAATATTGAAGCCAAAACAATTTTAGCCAGATCAATTAGCAAGTTAGAATGCACTTTAAAATGATGTTTTTTTATTAAAAAAAGAAACAATACAAAAGCGTTAAAACAGGCACCAATTCCAATAGCCAAAGCAAGTCCGGCATGCTGCAATAGATTAATTAAGACCAAATTCATAAACTGAGTTACGAATAGAGTTGCGACAGCAATTTTAACTGGGGTTTTAATATCTTTTTGAGAGTAAAATGCCGGCGCGAGTACCTTAACCATAATTAAACCAATTAAACCAATACTATAAGCAATTAAAGCTTTCTGAGTCATTTCAGCATCCATTAAAGAAAATTCTCCATAATGAAATAAAGTAAAAACCAAAGGGCCAGACAGCACACCCAAAGCGATAGCAGCTGGAACTGAAACAAAGAACCCAAATCTCAATCCCCAATGTAAGGTTTCATTAAATTTTTTATTATTAATTTGAGTAATACTTTTTGAAAGCGATGGCAATAAAACAGTGCTTAACGCCACACCCAATACACCAGCAGGAAACTCCATCAGCCGATCAGCATAATAAAGCCAAGAAACACTGCCCTTGCTTAAAAAAGAAGCAAAAATTGTATTAATCAATAATGAAATTTGTATAACTGAAACCCCTAAGATTGCAGGACCCATAAGCTTTAGGACTCTTCGCACCCCGAAATCTTTAATATCAAAATCTATTTTTGGAGACCATCCAATACTTTTTATGAATGGAATTTGAAGTGCCAGTTGAAAAACACCCCCAAAAAAAACAGCCCAGGCTAAAACGTAAATAGGATTTTCAAACATATCTTTAAAGTATATTGCTGCCAAAATAAAGGAAACATTTAACAACACTGGAGAGAAAGCTGTGATGGCAAATTTTTCAAATGAATTCAAGATCGCACCAGCCATTGCTACAAATGAAATAAAAAAAATATACGGAAAAGTAATTCTTAGTAAATCAACAGTCAGATTAAATTGTTCAGGATCGTCAGAAAATCCTGGCGCAGTAACCAAAACTATCCAGGGTGAAGCAAATATGCCTAATAGAGTGATAATAATAAGCACCAAAGCTAATAAAGAACTAATCTTGTTAAAAAAAGCATGTAACTTAACCCTACCAAGTTTTTTATAGTCAGCTGTTATTGGGACAAATGCCTGGGTAAATGCTCCTTCAGCAGTGATTCTTCTAAGTAAATTAGGAATTTTAAACGCAACAAAAAAGGCATCTGTTGCGATGCTTGCACCGAAATATCTCGCGATAATGGTGTCTCGAAGAAAGCCTAATATTCTTGATAAAAAAGTAAGGCTACTAAAGCTTAAGAAATTTTTTAATAGATTTTTTTTCATAATAATAACTATTTAGCATTATCCCAGATAGGTTTATAAAAATGGGATATAAATTAAGCCTTGATAAAACTTAAACATAAAGATAAAATACACGACTTAATTTTTTTGAGAATAAAATATGGCAAATACTGCACAAGCAAGAAAAAGAGCGAGACAAAATGATGCTCAGCGTGCCCACAACGCAAGTCTTAGATCCTCATTCCGTACCGCTATTAAAAAAATATTGAAAGCTATTTCCAGTGGCGATAAAAAAGCGGCTAAAGACACTTTTGACAGCAATGTTTCTATAATTGATAGAATTGCTGATAAAAAAATAGTGCATAAAAATAAAGCAGCAAGACATAAAAAACGTTTAAATACTGCGATCAAAGCAATGTAAATAAAAAAGAGAGGTCACCCTCTCTTTTTTTTAACTAAAACTCTCCTACAATTTTTTCTTAATTTCTTGAATTTTTGACAGATTTTCTTCAGTAATTTTTTCAGTAAGAAACGTTATGTGTCCCATTTTTCTTCCAAGCCTAGGTTCCTCTTTTCCGTACAAATGTAGCTTAATATCTAAAGGCGATTCCTCTTTATTAAACAATCTATCCCATTGAGGTTCATGAGGTTCTGGTAAAAGCCAGGAATCTCCGAGCAAGTTAACCATCACAGCATGAGAATGATTTATTGTTGACGGTAGTCCTGAACCCGTCAAAACATGAACTTGCATATCAAATTGCGAGTTAAAGCATGAATCTAGCGAGTAGTGCCCAGAGTTGTGTGGCCTAGGAGCAATTTCATTTACAAATATTTCATTGCCTCTTACAAAAAACTCAACAGCCATAACCCCAACATAATCGAGCTTAGTTGCAATTTGTTTTGCAAGTGCTTTTGCATTAACTTGGATACTCTCTTCAGTTCTGGCAGGGGCGATAGATAAGTCTAATATACCATTCACGTGGCGATTTTCTGCTACTGGGAAACTCACAGTTTGGCCATTAACATCTCTTGCCATAATGACCGATAGTTCATAATCAAGATCAATTTTCTTTTCTAAAATACATTCTTTTTTGCCTAATTGAGCAAATGCCGCTTCTAAAGACGTTAAGTTTTCAACCGACACTTGGCCTTTGCCGTCATATCCAAATTGAGCTGTTTTTAAGATTGCAGGAAATAATCCTAGATCCACATTTACTAAGTCACTTTCAGAATTAATGACTTTAAATGGGCCTACTGGAAAAGAATTTTCATAAAGAAAAGTTTTTTCTCTAATTCTATTTTGTACAATAAAAACTGATTTTGACTTAGGGTAAACTGGAATTTTATTTTCTAAGAACTCCAATGTTTGAGCTGGTATATTTTCAAACTCGGTTGTTGCTGCATCACATTGTTTTGAGATTTTTTCTAGAATTTCGATATCATCATATTGTGCGCAATAATGAATATCAGCTATACGACCAGCCGGACTATTTTTGTCAGGATCCAAAACGGCAACTTTATAGCCCATTCTATGAGCGGACATAACAAAATAGCGTCCAAGCTGCCCTCCTCCGAGCATACATAATATTTTATTTGGCTGAATCATTTAAATTCTATTCTAGAGTCATTTGCATAACTTTAACTTCCATATTCTTTCGGTACTCTTCTAGCTTATTTTGCAACGATTGATCATCAGCACATAAACTTGAAATTGCGAATAAAGCCGCATTTGCAGCCCCAGCTTCTCCTACCGCAAAAGTGGCTACCGGAACTCCTTTTGGCATTTGTACGATCGATAATAAGGAATCGAGTCCTTGCATATTTTTAGTCAAGATCGGTACACCGAGCACTGGCAGCGTTGTCTTGGCTGCAACCATGCCAGGCAAATGTGCGGCGCCTCCGGCACCTGCAATAATAATCTTGTATCCATTTCTTTTTGCATCTTTTGCAAACTCAAACATCATATCAGGGGTTCTATGAGCTGAAACAACAGTTGCTTGATATCTGACGCCGAACTCATCTAACACATCTGCAGCAGCCTTCATAGTAGGCCAATCACTGTTTGAGCCCATAATTATTGCGATATCAGTATTATTTTTATCCATATCCAAAAACCTTATTTTTAGGTAATAACTAAATTATCTCGATGAATTAATGATTCATTAAGATCATACTTTAATATTTTCTTTATTTCAGTATTGCTTAAGCCAATTATCATCATTGCATCTTCTGAGCTATAGTTCGACAAGCCTCGCGCAACTTCCTTGCCATCCAAACTTCTGCATATAATTAAGTCGCCTCGCTTAAAATTTCCATTTATCTTTTTAACCCCTACTGGCAACAACGATTTATTATCGATAGTTAGGGCTTTCACCGCACCAGAATCAATAAATACTTCACCCTTTGACTTCAAATGCTGACTTACCCAGTTCTTTTTCGCATTTAACTTAACATGATTGCTAATAATTCTTGTTCCAATAGATTTGTTATTATCTATTAAATTACTGAAAAAATTTTTTCTTACACCTTTTGCAACAACAGTTGTTGTTCCCTGTTTAGCTGCAAATTCAGCGGCTAAGATTTTAGACCTAATTCCACCGGAACCAATTTCAGTCTTGTTGGTTATATTATTTTTTATTTGTTGTAATAAAGCATCTGCAACATTAATCTCTTTAATCAATAACGCCTTCTTATTAATTCTTGGATCATCCTCGTATATACCCTCTTGATCAGTAAACAAAACTAATAAATCTGCTTGTAAAAGATTACTAACCGCACTCGCTAAAAAATCATTGTCTCCAAATTTAATTTCATCAAATGAAACAGAATCATTTTCGTTAATAATTGGAACTATCTTTCTTTTTAACAGTTCGTTTAGGGTATCTTTGGCATTAAGATATCTTTTTCTATTTTCCAGGTCATCGTTAGTCAAAAGAATCTGACCTGCGCTAATTCCTTTTTTACTTAGATTTTTTTGATATGATTTGATAAGCTCTATCTGTCCTACGGAAGCCATAGACTGTAGCTCCGAGAGCCGTGAAGGTCTTTTCTTCAAACCCCTTAGATGCAAGCCAAGAGAAACTGCCCCGCTACTAACCAGTACTGCTTCAATATTTTTTTTATGAAGATAATTTATTTCGTTAACAATATTATTTAAATTTACTCGATTCATGCCACCTTCAAGAGAAGATATGGAGCTTGAACCAATCTTAATCACAACCCTTTTAATCTTATTATTCATGATCAGTCTCAAAAAACTGGGAAATGTTGTTTATTAATTCTTTGCATCCCGCGCCAGTTACTGCAGAGATTACAAATATTTTATTATCCCATTTTAATTCATTTCTAATTCTTGATATTAATTTTTCATAATCAAAATTCAAATCTAATTTATTTAAAACAATCCACCTTGGCTTCTCATAAAGCTCAAGATCGTATTTTTTCAATTCTTCAGTAATTAATTTTGCTTGATTAACCGGATCAATACTCTCATCAATTGGAGCTCCATCTATTAAATGTAATAAAACTTTTGTCCTAGATAAATGTTTTAGAAATTTATGCCCTAAACCAACGCCTTCCGAAGCTCCTTCGATTAAACCGGGAATATCTGCAATTACAAAGCTTTTATCTGTATCAATTTTTACAACGCCCAAATTGGGTTGCAGTGTTGTAAATGGATAATCAGCAACCTTTGGAGTGGCTGCAGAAACCTTTCTGATGAAGGAAGATTTTCCCGCGTTAGGAAAACCCAAAAGACCTACATCTGCGATTAACTTTAATTCTAGATGTAACTCATATTCTTCCCCAGAATCTCCATTTGTACATTGTCTTGGAGCTCTATTGGTACTTGATTTAAAGTGGATATTGCCCAAACCACCCTTGCCTCCTTTGGCAACGAGAATTTGATCACCGTGACTCAGCAGGTCAGCAAATATTTGTCCAGAAAATGTATTCTTTATGACTGTTCCAACTGGGACCCTGAGAATTAAATCTTGACCAGAAGCACCGTACTGATCAGAACTTCTTCCATTTTCACCTCTTTGAGCGCGATATTCTTTTTTGAAACGATAGTCAATTAAAGTATTTAAATTTTCATCTGCTTCAAAGTATATTGAACCACCTTTTCCCCCATCTCCACCGCTTGGCCCGCCCATAGGTTCGTATTTTTCTCTCCGAAATGAAGCAATCCCGTTCCCGCCGTCGCCAGCAAAAACTTTTATGACTACCTCGTCAATAAACTTCATAACAGCCCTCTAAATAAAAAAGCCCTGCTTTTGCAGGGCTTTTAAAACATAAACTACCTAAACTTACGCAGCAATAATATTTACTAACTTGCGTTTTAGATGTCCTTTTGTTGAAAAATTAACCTTGCCATCAACTTTAGCAAACAATGTATGATCTTTTCCAATACCAACATTTTCGCCAGGGTGCATCGTTGTGCCTCTTTGGCGAAGAATTATGCTTCCAGCTTTAACAAATTGATCCCCAAACGCTTTCAAACCAAGTCTCTTAGCATGCGACTCTCTACCGTTTCGTGAACTTCCACCAGCTTTCTTATGTGCCATATATTAAATCCTATTATTTATTATTAATCTTCTCAACTTTTAACTCTGTGAAGCTTTGTCTGTGTCCTTGACGCTTCATATAGTGTTTACGGCGCTTCATTTTAAAGATTTTTACCTTGTCATGTCTCCCATGAGAAACTACAGATACATCTAGATTTGCGCCCTTAACTAAAGGAGCACCAATTATCGTCTTTTCACCATCAACAATAGACAAAATATTATCTAATTTTAGTTTTGCTCCTACATCAGCAGTAAGTTTTTCTACCTTAAGTATATCGCCTTCAGCAACCTTATATTGTTTACCGCCTGTTTTAACTACAGCTTGCATTTTTGTAAAACCTCTAATTTTTTAAAGAACGTGAATTATAATGATTTTTTTACATTTTTTCAATGATTTGTTGAGTTAAATGGTAGTATTTGAGTTTGAAAAAATAAAGCTTTAATGAATCAAAAAAAACCATAATAAATATGAATTTGACATCTCAAAACGAAAAATTAACCCCAGAGCTTATTCAAAATATAAATGATGTCATCAAATCTTCTTTACAGTCAGAAATACCATTAATAAATCAAATCAGCCAATATATTATTAATAGTGGTGGAAAAAGAATTAGGCCATTATTTCTTCTTTATCTGGCTGGAATGACTTCAGATGAAAATAGTTTAAATTCATCACATTATCACTTAGCAGGGATTATAGAACTAATTCATACAGCTACTTTATTGCATGATGATGTTGTTGATGAATCTGATAAAAGGAGGGGAAATTGGACTGCAAATTCCAAATACGGTAATTCCGCAAGCGTACTTGTTGGCGATTTTATTTACTCAAGATCTTTTCAAATGATGGTTAATGTTAATCAAATAGAAGTCATGGATGTTTTATCAAAAACCACTAACATAATAGCTGAAGGTGAAGTGCTGCAGCTGCTTAATAAAAACAACCCAAGCCTTAAATCTAATGATTACTTTAAGGTAATTGAAATGAAAACCGCGATTTTATTTAGCGCTTGCGGAGAGCTTGTTGCTATTGTCAATCGTTTAACAGCAGATCAAAGAACGATCCTAATGAAAATTAGTATGCTTTTTGGGACAATCTATCAACTAACTGATGACGTATTAGACTACGTAGGATCAAGTGAAAACCTAGGTAAAAATATTGGGGATGATTTAAAAGAAGGCAAAATGACTCTTCCCGTCATTTTGGCGCTTGAAAATTGCAATTCAGATGAAAAAGAAATGATTGAAAAAGCTTTCAGCACCAACAATCTTGTTTTTTTAGATAAAATCAATGTGATTATTAAGAAATACAATACTGTCGAAAAAGTTAAAAAACAAATAGATCAATTAACAAACGAGCTATTTGAAAAACTAAATCAATTTCCTGACAATATCTATAAATTCAAAATAATAGAATTTATAACTGCCAGCTTAAAAAGAACTAATTAATAGTAATCTCATCCCCACTTAAAAGATTAAAATATCTAGCCCTAGCAGAACCGCTTTTAATTTTTGAAAAATTTTCATAAAAAACTGGTTTCCCATTAATATCAAGAGATATAAAACCCCTTTCAAATATAATTAATTCAGCAAGATCTTTAAATTCATTTTCGAGGCAATAGAGAGTTCGGTCATAATTATGATTCTCATTTGTAAGTTTCCAACTTGGATCTCCCGTATATGATTTAATCCAATCAATTACATTTACCTCAAACTTACATATTAAAATGTCATCATCATGAAAATTTAAAAACAATTCTTCCAGGTCGCTCAGCTCTAAGTTATTATTCATTTAGTTTATTTGGAATAGTAAAGCATTGAATACATATTTATTATACGGAAGTATTGGATCAGGCAAAAGCACTCTAGGCAAGGCATTAGTTTCGCCTGAGATTAAAATAATTGAGTTGGATGCGATAAATAAAAATATACTCGATACTAATCAAAATATAATAAAAGAAATAGCAGCAGTAGCTCCCGCGTGTCTGCTTGATAATCAATTTATCGATAAATCTATTTTAAAAAAATTAATATTTAGCGATTTAAGTATCAGGATTGCTGTTGAATCTGTAATGCACCCAGAAATTATAAAAGCTGCTATTGACGAACTTAATAGCAAAGAAAGATACAAAGTTATTATTTCGCCTCTTGTTTCAAAAATTATAAAAAAAATTGATTTTAAAAAAATTGTTTATCTCCAGATTGACAAAAAAAATCAGATAAAAAGAGTACAATCTAGAGACTCAATTGATGAAATTATGATCAATAATATTATTAATATTCAGAACGAAGATTATAAAAATATTCATAATGATTTAATCATCGATGGATTGATAAATATCGAGACACAAAAAAAACAATTTTTAGAGCTTATTAATGATTAACTATAATTTTGGATTATCAGAAAAATTTAAAAAGTATTATAAGATTGTTGAATTGCATAATGAATACAATTCTATTTCTAAGCTTAAAAATGAATACATTTACAACTATTTATTTAATTTAGCACTTAGAATTATTCTAATTTCAAACCGAACTGATCTAAAAGTTGAAATCCTAAATGATCTAGAAAAAATTAGACAAAAAAATAAAAATAAAACTATAAAAAACAATATTGAATTGCTTAAGAGTCAAATAGAAAAAATCAAAATTAAACATATGGGTTCATTCCAGAATAATAGACTTTTGCAAGAAATTAAAATTAGACTCTCCTCTCCGAACGGTCTTACTCAAGAAGATTTTCCTTTATATAAACAATGGAACAATAAACAAGAAAGAAAAGACAAGGTTAATCTCTTGAAAGGGTTGTTTAAAGAACTTGCTCCATTAAATGATGGAATTAATTTTGTTATGAAAAGCTTAAAAAAAACACAACTAAAAGAAACAACAAATATTTCAAGCAATACCGTGCAGATCAAACTTGACCCAAATATCAGATATGAAGCTGCTGAAATAGCTGTCCAGCATTCATGCACTTTTGTTCCAGCGCTCTCCTCAAATAAATATGCTTTAAATGTAAATTTGGTTTGCTCAGATAATTCTATGTTCACTAAACCAAAATCTCAAAAAATTACAATCACACTTTTTTATTTATAAATTAAACTATGAGCACAAAAACTAAAAAAATAATTTTCTCAACTTTGG
Source organism: uncultured Methylobacillus sp. (assembly GCA_964453595.1). Classification (GTDB taxonomy): domain Bacteria; phylum Pseudomonadota; class Gammaproteobacteria; order Burkholderiales; family Methylophilaceae; genus BACL14. The sequence continues at coordinate 13,251 of CAYVOQ010000019.1, forward strand.
TGTTTTTTTTGTTCTTATGCAGCTCTGCATTTGCTGAAATCACTTTCAACTCAGGATCAATTAAAAAAAATATTCCTGGAAAAAATATTACTTCTGGATTTGTTTCTATAAATTCAGACTCACAGGTAAGCCTAATTGAAATTTCATCACCAATATTCGATAAAATTGAGATTCACTCTATGAAAATCGAAAAAACTAGGGATGGTGACGAAGTAATGAGAATGCGAAAACTAGAAAAAATATTATTACAACCAAACGTAACGCTTCAATTAAAAAAAGGAGGGGATCACATTATGTTTTACGGATTAAAAAGAGACCTCATTCCAAATGAGCAAATTTCTTTAAAATTTAGATTCCATGATCAAGAAAATAAAACTATTCTCTTGGAAGAGTTTTTTCAGGTCCAGTAATCCCATAACTTACTTTTAGAAGAAATGCCTACGGCTCCATTTCTTAATGCGCTCGCTAAATGCTCAAAACACATTCCACCTAAAGCGTAAACCGGAGTGTCTGATTCGTTAGCAATCTCATTAAACTTGCTCCATCCAATTGGCTTCGCTTTATCATGAGATTTAGTTTTAAGTACTGGGCCAACAAGAATATAATCTACCCCTAGCGATTCAGCCAACCTTAATTCTTTTAAATTATGAACAGAAGCTCCAATCAATTTGTATTTATTTTTAATTTTCTTGATAGCTTCTTTTTTTAAATATTTAGAGGGCAAATGAATGTTTTTAACATTCTTAAGCTGAGTTTTATTATCAAAATTCTGAATAAGTGTTAATTTATCTTTATCCCTTAGAGATTCATAAATAAACTCTACATCGTGTTTTTTTAATTCTTTTTCCCTTATTTGCAAAAAAACTTTTTCGCTCAAGTTTATTTTTTTTATTTTATATCTCAATTCATCGAAATTTGAAATTAGGTAAAAAGGTGGCAAACGCAGAGCTTTTAATAAATATTTATTTTTAGGTAATATTTTTTTTAATATCGAATCATTTGTCTTTGGATCAATCCATCGGTAATCATTTACTTCTTTGGCTGAAATCTTTCCAGACCAAGAGTGAACAATATAAAATATAATTTTAATATTAATACCATCTCTTACATACTGTCTCTGAATCCACTTTTTAGCATCTTTAACATTAATGCCAATCTCCTCATGCAACTCTCTCTTTAGGCAGCTAAAATAAGACTCTCGATCTTTTTTTTTCCCTCCTGGAAATTCCCAGAAATATGGATATGGTTGTGTTTTAAGTCTTTGCGTTAGTAGAATTTTGTTATTTTTTATTAAAATTCCTGCAGATACTCTTACACTCTTAAGATCTGTATTCTGCATTAATTTTTACATAATCATAGGAGAAATCTGTAGTAAGCACAGTTAATGTCTCTCGTCCTCTTTTGAGGTCTACCGTTAAGCTAAATTGATTTTTTTTCATGATTTTTAATGCCAATGATTCATCGTATTTTTTTGAAACTAACCCTTTCTCAAAAACCAATAAATTATTTAAGAATAATTTAATTTTTTCTAAGTTTAAATTTTTAATCGATGCATTTCCAATTGAACATAAAATTCTTCCTAAATTTGGATCTGAAGCAAAAAAAGCAGTTTTTACCAATGGAGAATTAGCAATTTTTTTACCAACTTCCATAGCCTCAGATCTTGTTTTTGCATTCATTATTTTTATTTGAACATATTTAGTCGCGCCCTCACCGTCTCTAACAATTGCACTTGCCAAATTAAATGCTACTTTAATCAATTCAGACTTTAATTTTTTATAATCAGTATTTTTAGTAACAATTTTTTTATTTCTTGCAAGTTGAGATGAGGCAATTATGAATGCATCATTTGTTGAGGTGTCACCATCTACTGTTATCAAATTAAAAGATTCATCAGCCACCTCTTTCACTAAGGCGTTGAGCAAGGTTTTTGATATCTTAACGTCCATGGCGATAAAACCTAACATTGTCGCCATATTAGGATTAATCATCCCTGAACCCTTTGCTATACCAGTCAAAGTTATATTCTCGCCAGTTATTTTAAGGATTGATGATGAAATTTTTTGAACTGTATCAGTTGTCATAATTGCTTTAGCAGCATCAATCCAACTATTTTCAAAAGAGCTTTCTAAATCAATCTCATTTATTTTTTTTATAATTTTTTCAACCGGCAAGTGTTGCATGATTACACCTGTTGAAAACGGCAGTACTTGATTAGGAGAAATTTTTAAATATTTTGCTAACTCAAGATTAATTTTTTTTGCATCACTTAAACCCTTTTTTCCCGTGCCTGCATTTGCGTTACCTGAATTAATGACTAACAGTTTTATATCATTTTTAATATTTTGTTTTGCAACAATTACAGGGGCTGCTGCAAATTTATTTTTAGTAAAAACACCGCTGACAACTGAATCACCTAGAACTTTAATCAGCACAAAATCATTTTTTTTATTTCCTGGTTTTATACCAATATTTGTAGTTAGGATTTCAAAACCCTTGACTTTGTTTATTCCATCTTTACTCATTGTTTAATCTTCCAGGTTGTCATCGAGGGTCCATCTTCAAGAATAATTCCCATATCGTCTAATTCTATTCTGATCTTATCTGCAAGCTCATAGTTTTTATCAATCTTAGCCTGTGCCCTTTTACTAATTAAGTCTTCAATCAAATTCACATCAATGTCCTGGTCAAGGCTAAAGTACTCTTCAATACCATGTTGTAAAAAACCCATTTTTAACAAAATTGAATAAATTTCATTTGCAAGTTTAGAATTTTCGGATTTATTCAACTGATTGATCATCTCAAATAAAATTGAAAAAGCTAACGGAGTATTTAAATCATCATTTAAAGCATTCATAAATAAATCTAATTGCTCTCTTGACCAATCTAGTTCTACTTCTTCTAACTGGTATTTTCTTAATGCGTTAAAAATTTTATATATAGCTGATTTTGAATCCTCTAGGTTTTCATTAGTAAAGTTCAAAGGGCTTCTGTAATGAGACTTTAAAATAAAAAAACGAATTACATCACTCTTGTAGTTTTTTGATAACTCTCTTATAGTAAAAAAATTATTTAATGATTTTGACATTTTTTCTGAATCTACATTGACAAAGCCATTATGAATCCAATAATTCGCCATCTTTGAATCGTTACAAGACTCGGATTGTGCAATCTCATTTTCATGATGAGGAAAAATTAAATCTTGACCGCCGCCATGAATATCAAAATGTTTACCTAAAAATTTATTACTCATTGCTGAACACTCAATATGCCATCCCGGACGACCTTTACCCCAGGGGGAATCCCAGCCAATTTCATTGTCATCACTATACTTCCATAAGACAAAATCTTCTGGGTTTTTCTTTGAGGGATTATTTTCAACTCGGGCGCCTAAAATGAGATCATCTAAATTCTTATTGGAAAGCCTGCCGTAATCTTTGAACTTACGAACCTCAAAGAAAACATCTTTATTACTAGCCTGATAAGCAAACCCTTTTTTTTCAAGGGTTTGAATCATCTCTATCATTTCATTGATATTCGAAGTTGCTTTAGGCTGCAAATTAGGCTTCAATATACCAAGATAATCTGAATCTTTATTCATCTCCTGTATGTATCTACTCGTTAAATCCTCTATAGATAGGGATTCAGATCTGGCTTTATTTATAATTTTGTCATCAATATCGGTTATATTGCGAACATAATTTACCTCTAATCCATTAACCATTAACCAGCGATATAAAAAATCAAAAAAAATTAATACTCTTGCATGGCCAAGGTGGCAAAAATCATAAACAGTCATTCCGCAAACATACATGCCTACTTTACCCGGGTGAATTGGTAAAAACTCTTCTTTTTTTCTAGTGAGATTGTTATAAAGTTTTATCATTTTTTTGCGGTGTATTTTATTGCTTATTTTTGTTAAAATCTGACTTGTATTTTCTCAAACATTGTACTATATGCATCTTTCAATATCATTTATTTTAATAACAATAGCTTTATTTTTAACCGAAATATCCTATGCAGTGGATGTTAAAGATATTAATAAACTTATTGAGGATAAAAAATATATTGAGGCATTAAAGGCTATTAACAATGATTCTAATGCTTCTAACAGTCCTCAGCTTCTTTTTTTAAAAGGAGTTCTTTTAGCCGAGACTTCTCAAGAAGTCAAAGCTATAGAGGTATTTGAAATGTTAACCAAAACCAATCCTTTGCTTCCCGAGCCTTATAACAATTTAGCTGTTCTCTATGCTAACAGAGGCGATTACCAATCAGCTCAGAATGCACTTGAGAAAGCAATTAAAACTCATCCAAGCTATGCAACAGCCCATGTTAATCTGGGAGATTTATATACCAGAATGGCTAGCGAAGCGTATAACAAAGCGCTGGCAGTTGATGGATCAAATAAATTGGCCAAAACAAAACTTTCGCTGATTAAAAAATTATTTAATTTCCAACCAATAGCAAAAGATGTAAATATTTTTATAGATGATGTAAAAACTGCATCAAATGTACCAGCTGAAAATACAACTTCAAATAAAGATAATACTGCCTTAAGTGAAAATAAGTCAGTACAAAGTAATTCAGATGTCTTTAATCAAGAAAATGTAGAACAATTTATTGAAAGATGGCGCAATGCGTGGGCATCCAAAGATTTTGATGTTTACATTAAATCATACTCTCAAGATTTCACTAACAGCAAAATCTCATCATATGCTGATTGGGCTAAATATAGAAAACCTAGGATTATATACAAAGATAAAATAGAGATTAATATTGCTGAAATTAAAATTCAAAAAATTAATGACAAAAAATCTAAAATTACATTTAAACAAGAATATAAATCTGGAAATATTAATTCTTTAAGTACAAAATTTTTAATACTTATAAACGAAGACGATCAAATAAAAATCATCAATGAAGATTCTTAATGTAGCTTTATTCTTTCTCTTCTTTTCAAGCAATATTTTTGCTACTGACTCGCAAAGTGATTTTTTAAACCCACAAAGTCTATTTATTGAAAAACTACTTGTAAAATCACTAGAAAATATTCAGCAAGGCAATCTAAATGAAGCATTAACCAACATTGATAGCGTTATTGAAAAAGAGCCTAACTTTAAATTAGCACATCTTATAAAAGGTGATATTTATCTGGCCCATGCCAAAGGACTTAATCAGTTTGGAGAAAACTCATCTAACCAAGAAGTCATGGGGTTTCAGGACGAAGCTAAAAAAAGAATTACCCGATATCTATCTGAACAAGAAAATCTTTATCAACATAACTTCTCCCAGGTTGCAAATAGCTTTATGCATCTAATATATGTGGACGTTACACAATCTAGGCTTTATTTATATAAAAATGAAAATCAACAACTCAGTTATGTATTTGATACTTATGCAACTATTGGAAAAAATGGATACGATAAAAATTATGAAGGTGACAAAAAAACACCGCTTGGTGTTTATTTTATTGAGGGAAAATTAAAAAGAAGGCTCTCTGATTTTTACGGTCATGGTGCTTTTCCGCTTAACTACCCTAATGAGCTAGATAAAATCCAAAGCAGAACCGGTTCTGGAATATGGATCCATGGTACGCCTATAAATACCTATAGCAGGGCTCCTCAAGCTAGTGATGGATGTATAGTAATTGGGAATAACGATATTGATATGTTGTATTCAATTATTAAAGACAGTAAAACTCCTGTAATCGTTTCAAATAAAAAAATTAGTGAATACTTTGCTCCTTCCGCAGAAAACGAGACAATTATAAGCAAACTTAACGAATGGAAAAGTTCCTGGGCATCTCTAGAATTGAAAAATTATCTTGACAACTATTCGCCAGGTGCGATTTATAATGATAAAAAATATGAAACATGGGTAAGTTATAAAAAACATGTTTTTGAGAATACCAAAGAAGCTAAAATCACAATTAATAATCTAAGTATTTTTGACTATCCAGAATTAATAAACAATGAAATAAAATTAATTCAATTTAATCAAGATTATGAAAGCAATCTTACAAAAAATAATACTTTAAAAACACAAATCTGGAAAAAAATTAATAATGAATGGAAAATTATTTATGAATCTAGTACTTAAAAAAATATCAATACTAATTACATTGGTCATTTCTCCAATAGCAATTCTTGCTGGCACATTTGAAATCCAAACCAATAAAGGAAATATCACCATCGAAACTTATGCTGATAAAGCGCCAATTACAGTTAAAAACTTTGAGGAATATGTTGCTTCAGGCTTCTATAATGGCACTATATTTCATCGTGTGATTGATGGATTTATGATTCAAGGCGGTGGATTTGATAAAGATATGAACCAAAAAGAAACAAATAACCCAATTAAAAATGAAGCAAAAAATGGGTTAAAAAATTCAAAATATTCAATTGCTATGGCTAGAACAAGCATCCCTGATTCAGCAACCTCACAATTCTTCATTAATGTTAATGACAATGAATTTTTAAACTACCCTGGTCAAGATGGCTATGGTTACTGTGTTTTTGGGAAAGTAATTGCGGGTATGGATGTAGTTGATAATATAGCAAAACTACCGACAAGAAATAAAAAGGGTCACGATGACGTTCCAATTAAAAGAGTCACAATAGAAAAAATTATAAAAAAATAAGGAAAGATAATGATTATATTTAAGACCAACCATGGTGATATCACCATCGAAACTTATGCTGATAAAGCGCCAATTACAGTTAAAAACTTTGAGGAATATGTTGCTTCAGGCTTCTATAATGGCACTATATTTCATCGTGTGATTGATGGATTTATGATTCAAGGCGGTGGATTTGATAAAGATATGAACCAAAAAGAAACAAATAACCCAATTAAAAATGAAGCAAAAAATGGGTTAAAAAATTCAAAATATTCAATTGCTATGGCTAGAACAAGCATCCCTGATTCAGCAACCTCACAATTCTTCATTAATGTTAATGACAATGAATTTTTAAACTACCCTGGTCAAGATGGCTATGGTTACTGTGTTTTTGGGAAAGTAATTGCGGGTATGGATGTAGTTGATAAAATTAAGGGGGTTGCTACCGGAACACACTCTTCAGGACATCGCGATGTACCAAATGATCCAATCATAATAGAGGATTCTGAAACTGCTTAATATTGAGAAATCCGCAGTTTTTATCTCGGATGTGCATTTAGATCATCAAGAAATTAACTATGATTTTTTAACCTTTTTAAAGAAAATTCACAAACACACTAATAATATTTTTATCTTAGGCGATCTATTTGACTATTGGATTGGCGATGACTCAGACCTTTACAAAATTTATGAAAAAGCCTTGGGGCAAGCTTCAAGATATCTAAATATTTATTTTATTCACGGCAATAGAGATTTTCTTATTGGACAAGAATTTTCTAAAAAAAATAATATTACCCTGTTAAGGGAAGAAGAATTAATCTCCATTGGTGATGAAAAAATTTTATTAATGCACGGTGATCAACTTTGCACAGATGATCTTGAATACCAATCACTGAGAAAAAATTTAAGATCAAAGGTTTGGCAAAATAATTTTTTATCCAAGACTCTAGAGGAAAGAACTTTGATAGCCAACCAACTAAGAGCCGAAAGTGTTGCGGCCACCTCAAGAAAAGATTATGAGATTATGGATATTAATAACAACACATTTATTGAGAAATGCAAGAATTATGCCAAAATCGATATAGTAATTCATGGGCATACACATCGACAAAAAATCCACACATATAACATCAACCATCTAAATATAAAACGCATAGATTTAGGCTCTTGGCATCAGGGATTAACTTACCTCTATTTAGATGATAAAAGTGGTCCAGAATTTATGACACAAGCCTAGTCTCGCTGGCTCTGTGCTCTTTTGCAAGCTTATCTAAAATTCCATTAACAAATTTATGTCCTTCAACACTACCGAATGTTTTAGTTATCTCAAGTGCTTCGTTAATAATCACCTTAAATGGAGTGTCAATTGAAAACATCAGTTCATAGGTTGCAAGCAAAAGAACTGATAACTCGATTGGGCTCAAATCCTCTAACTTCTTTTCAGTAAATTTTTTTATATTATCTGAAATTAACTCATAATTTGACTCAATGCCTTGTAGCAAAGATTCAAGGAGCTTTTGATCCGACCTAATATAATCTGGATCTTCAGTGATATCTTTTTTTATAAGCTTGTAATCAAAATCATTAACAATTCCTCTATATAATGATTTCATTACAAGCTCTCTTGATTTTCTTCTGTTATTTATTTTTTTCATTACTTTCAAATTTCAGCAAGGGTTTTTAACATTTGCAAAGCAGACTCAGCCGCCTCGGTACCTTTTATACTCACTCTAGCCTGAGTCTCTTCATCGTTATTTGTAGTTAAAACAGCATTAATTATTGGTATGGCATTATCTAACTGAACCCGCATAATACCCTCAGAAGAGATATCTGAAACAACTTCAAAATGATATGTTTCCCCTCTGATAATGGCTCCAATTGCAATAAGTGCATCAAATTTTTTTGATTGTGCACATTTCTGCAAAATAATTGGTAGCTCGAGCGCACCTGGAACATAAAATTTACGTATATTTTTGTCTAAGACTCCCAATCCGCTTAGTTTTTCAAAACAAGCGCTCTCTATTTGTTCAACAAACTCATAATTAAATTTAGAAATACATAAGGCTATATTCATTATTTCACTCTCAAATAAATATTTTCGTTGCTTTTTCTAGCGTAAAGAATATTCCAACTGATAGTGGAATAGTAACGGCAACCCAAGATATAAAAATTCTGGTTGATTGAAATGCAGCATTATTAGAAGTCTTATTTGTCTTTCTTTCTTTAGGTTTCATTAAAGCTCTTTCTTTTTCAAGCTCTTGCTTACTCATAAAGAACTTCTTATCTACCGAGCCAACCAAGGCATTACACACCAATCCAATCACTAAAAGGCCTGCTAAAATAAACATACTTAAATTATAAGCATCTGCAGGTGCAACGCCTTTTGAAAGTTGATACTCTCGAAGATAGAATACTAGCATTGGACCAAGCACACCTGCAGTAGACCAAGCGGTAAGCAATCTTCCATGAATAGCCCCAACATGTTGAGTTCCAAAAATATCAGCTAGATACGCTGGTATTGTTGCAAAACCCCCTCCATACATTGTTAAAATTACGCAAAAAATTAGAGTAAACAAACCAATATTTCCAATTGAAGCAGCCCATGGAGATGAGATATAAAGCAAAGTGCCAAGCGCAAAGAAGATAACATAAGTCATTTTTCTTCCTAAGAAGTCAGATGATGATGCCCAAAAAATTCTTCCTAAAATATTTGATAAAGATAATAATGCTACAAAACCAGCGGCGATGATAACAATACTATCTTTTTCAAAATGATTTGCTGCAACTTCTTGAAACATTGGGGATGCTACGCCTAAAACTCCTATTCCGGCAGAAACATTTAAACAAAGAACCCACCATAAAAGCCAAAACTGAGGGGTTTTATGTGCAACATTTACATTTACGTGATTGTCTGTAACAAGCTTATTTGATGAGTTGATTTCTGGACTCCATCCTTTAGGTTTCCAACCGTCAGCAGGCACTCTGTATCCAAATGCTCCTATCAACATGGCAACCAAGTAAACGAGTCCTAAACAAAAGAATGTCTGGTAAACGCCAGCTCCCTCACCAATAGTAGAAAAATGATTCATAAGGGACTCCGCAACCGGGCTTCCGATCATAGCGCCGCCACCAAATCCCATAATTGCCATACCGGTTGCCAATCCTCTGCGATCTGGAAACCATTTAATCAGCGTTGAGACTGGAGAGATATACCCAAGTCCTAGGCCGATTCCTCCAATAACCCCGGTACCAAGCCAAATTAACCATAATTGATGCAAATATACCCCAACTGCTGAAACCATAAGACCGCCACCCCAAAATATGCCAGCAGCAACGCCAGCTTTTCTCGGGCCTGCATGTTCTAGCCAATGACCAAATAATGCTGCCGATGCACCTAAGAAAACAATTGCTAAAGAGAA
>CAYVOQ010000020.1:0-18583 GCA_964453595.1 uncultured Methylobacillus sp.
TGCTGCTGGAGCTGCTTCTTCTGCTGCTGGAGCTGCTTCTTCTGCTGCTGGAGCTTTTGCAGCTTCTTTTTTAGCTTTTCTTAAATCAGCACGTTTTTCATCAGCTTTTTTCATTGCTTCTAAACCAGCTGGGCCTTTGGCTTGTAACTTAATAATTCGAGACATTGTTTCAGAAACCTGTGCGCCGTTCTTTTTCCAATAATCAACTCTCTCACTGTCTAAACGTAATGTTTCTGAGCCTGCAGTAGCCATTGGGTTGTAAAATCCGATTCTCTCTATAAATCGACCATCTCTTCTTTTACGTGAGTCTTGCACCACAACGTTAAAATAAGGTCTCTTCTTTGAACCACCTCTTGATAATCTAATAATAACCATAAATAATCTCTAAAATTTATTGCTTAAAGGGGGTGAATTTTACGCTATTTTTGAAGTTTTTGGCAAGTTTTTTCGTTGTTAGCTTCAATAATATTTTGTTGGATCATTAACACCAGCATCAACAAAACCTTTCTTTCTCAGATAGCAAGAATCACACTGACCACATGCAAGACCTTCACTATTTGCCTGGTAGCATGAAACACTTGTTGAATAATCAACGTCCAAAGTTATCCCTAACTTGATGATCTCAGATTTTGTCAAATTAATTAATGGCGTGTGAATTTTTAAATTTTTATTTTCTACCCCAGTTTTTGTTCCCAAATTGGCTACTTTTTGAAATGCTTCTATAAATTCTGGGCGACAATCAGGATAGCCTGAATAATCAACAGCATTGACACCCAAAAATATATCGGAAGCTTCAATTGTTTCTGCCCATGCTAAAGCCAGTGTGAGCATTATTGTATTTCTTGCTGGCACATAAGTGACTGGAATGCCATTTGATCTTTCTATTGGAATAGATATATCTTTATTTGTAAGCGCAGATGTTGTTAACCAGGACATATCAAGCGATACCTCTTTAAACTCTTTTGTGAGATATTTTTTCGCAATTTGTTTGGCCGCAATGGTCTCAGAAGCATGTCTTTGCCCATACTTTACATGCAAGGCATAACATTCAAACCCCTCATTTTTTGCATAAGCAAGTGCTGTTAGAGAATCTAAACCTCCAGATAAAAGTATCACTGCTTTCTTAGACACCCGGTTTTGATCCCCAAATAATTTTATGCAATTGAACCTGCATCCTGAACGGCTGATCAGAATTAAGTACAAATTCTGCTAAATTTTGATAATCTAGCTGACCAAAAACTGGCGAGAAAATAACTTGAGCAGGGTCGATTTTGTATTCTTCAATGATTTTAATTGCCCAATCAAACTCTTCTTTATCTTGAATAACTATCTTGATTTCATCAGACGCCCTGATTTTTTTTAAGTTATCCCAAAAATTACGATCAACTTCCCCAGATTTTGGAGTTTTGATATCAAGTATTATTTTTACTTTTTGATGAACACCTTTAATATCAATAGCCCCTCCTGTTTCAAGAGAGACTTCATAATTTAATCGAATTAGTTCATCTAAAAGCTGTAGAACATTTTTTTGGGCAAGTGGTTCGCCACCTGTAACGGTAATATATTTTGAGGGATATTTCTTTATTGCTTCAATGATTTCGTCGATGCTAAGATTTCTTCCCTCATTAAAAGCATAACCCGTATCGCAATAAACGCATCGCATTGGACAGCCTGTCAAGCGAATAAAAATTGTCGGAAATCCTATCCTCGATGATTCACCTTGAATAGAATAAAAAATTTCATTAATTTTTAAGGAAGTCAAAATATTACAACTTGATAGATTCAAGCGCTTTTAAACGTTTTTTAGCAGCCTCAATATTTTCAGCATTAGGATATTCTTTGATTAATTTTTTTAGCGTTTTTTTAGCATTCGTAATTCGAGTTAATTGAATTTCTGTATTTGCCATACCATACAAAATTTCCGGCATTAATGGATCATTTGGAAAATCAGTAATTAATTTTTCATAGGTACTCAATGATGCTTTGTAATTTTTTAATGCAAACTGAATATAAGCAATATTTTTTTTTGCCAGGATTAGTTTAGTTGATTTTGGATATGCCGAAACAAATCGATTAAAAACCTCGAATGCTTCTTTATACTTTGTTGAACGCATAAGCGTATCGGCTTCATTAAACATATTTTTTTCTTGAGCATCATCAACTAATGCCGGGATTTTTTCTTTTATTTCTGGCAACCCCTCAGAAGATTCTTGCAGTTGATTTACTTCATCTCCAGGATTATTCTCATTATCTGGAAGTCCTAATTCACGATTAATATCAGACTGAACGCTTTTTATTTGATTGTCAGATTCAGTTTTTGTAACCTGCTTGACATCATCATGGGGTTTGCTTTCTAATTTTCCAATTCTCTCTTCAAGTTGATTTAATCTTGATTCATAATTCTGATAAACAACTTTTTGTCGCTCTTCATAATTTTTAAAATTATGTTGTAGTACCTCAATATCACCTCTTAATTGTGATAATTCATCAAATATTTGTTTGAAATTTTGGTTAAATTCATTAAGGCTTCCGGCTTTTAGAATTTTATCTAAATCGGAAATTTTAGAGCTGAGTTCCTGATTAATATTATTGAGCTGAACTTGTAATTCATTTATTTTCTTTCTTGCTTCTTCATCCTCAAGAAATGCCCAAGCATTAAAAGTGACGAAAAAGAGTCCAGCCCAAAAATACTGCTTCATTGATTATTAATTAAAATTACTCTACTTCGTAACTAATATCTACACGACGATCTTTATCACACTGTGATCCTTGGCAATTTTGATTTGCTTCTTCTTCACCAAAACTTACAGTTTCAATCTGAGAATCCGATGCGCCTTTTAAATTCATAACATCTTTCACTGAAACAGAACGTTTTTGCCCAAGCGAAAGGTTATACTCATGAGAGCCACGATAGTCAGCATGTCCTTTAAGAGTCGCTTTAGCATTTGGATGGTCCGCAATATATTTTGCATGCGCATTAACGATATCTTGGTACTCTGCTTTCACTTCATATTTATCAAAATCAAAGTAGACACTTCTTTGTGTTAAAAGACTATCTGATCTAAGCATATCTAGATCTAAACCCTCATTGCCGCCAGCCGCTGCAGATGGCGCACTTGCATCATTTATTGGAGTTGAGCTACATCCTGCAAAGACTAATGTAACAAGACCTGCTAAAAAAAGATTCTTTTTCATTATTTTCCCTTAAATAATTAATAATCAATCGGTGACCAAGTAGGCTCTTGAACTAAATTTGCTCCAACCTCAATTGGGACAATTTTAAAGCCATTTAACGATACAGTTGCTATCTTAGACACATCACCGCTATTTTTCAATGTATATAATACCATATGTCCATTAGGAGCAAAAACTGGTGACTCGTCATTTGATCCTTTAGTTAATTTCAAAACCTGATTTGAATTTAAATTTTGGGCTGCGACTTTAAATTTTCCACCTTCAAGAGTAATAAAAGTCATAAATTTTCCATCCGGTGTCAATCTTGGACTGACATTATATTTGCCCTCAAAAGTGACACGCTTAATTTCTTTATCATCTAAATTAATTTTGTAAATCTGAGGGCCTCCTCCTCGATCAGAAGTGAAGTAAATAGATTTACCATCAGGAGCCCAGGCAGGCTCGGTATCAATATACCTTGATCGCATTAAACGCTTAATATCAGAGCCATCGGCATTCATAACGTAGATTTGAGAAAACTCATTATAAGTTAGAACGAGAGCAAGCTGTTTGCTATCAGGAGACCATGCAGGTGCGCTATTATTTCCTTTAAAATTTGCAACTAATTTTCTCTCCCCAGTTGCCAGATCTTGGACAAAAATAACAGGTTTCTTTTTTTCAAAAGATACATAAGCGATTTTTTTGCCATCAGGTGACCATCTTGTTGAAATAATCGGTTGGGTTGAGGTAACTACAGCTTTTGCATTAAAACCATCCAGATCAGAAATATTTAAAGTATATTTTTTATCATTAAATTTTTTCACATATCCAATTTTGGTATGAAAGACACCGGGAGTTCCAGTAACTTTTTCATAAACTAAATTTGAAATACGATGACTAATTAATCTTTCCTGATTCGGATTGCCCACATATTCCATTGTTGTGACGAGTTTTTGTTTGAAAATATCCACCAAATCCCAAGTCACTTTAACCTGAGCGTCATTCTTTTCAACTTTACCTACAATTGCTAATTCGGCTTTTAGTGCTGTCCAGTAACCAAAATCGATATCATTAATATTTTTTGGAATATTGTTAATTCCATCGATTTTTATAGCTCTAAAAAAACCGGAGCGCTCTAGATCTGCTTTAACAATTTCATTAAATTTTATAGCTTTCTCGCCCCCGTCACCTTCAAAGGGCAATACCGCAATCGCAATTTCTCCAGCTTTTCCACCAAGTATATCAATCACCTCTATAGCTTTGGCTAATGAATTTAAAGATAAAAATATTATAAAAATTAAAGTTTTAATTTGATATGTCATTCCGGTTGTCCATTTGGGTAAAATTTCAATCTAAGTTGTTTTAGTTTAGCAAATAATTTAGGGTCTGTTGGCACAGGCAAGGGTTCAGAGATAAAAATTGCTCTCTCTACCGCTTCATCACAACTTGCGTTCTTGCTTGTTTTTTTTAGAACTGGATCTGACAGCAGTTCTCCGGATGGCAATAATTTAATTTCAAACTCTAAACTAATATAGTCAATTCCACATAAATTATTATTCACATTTTGCTGAATCTTTTGTTGAATCAGTGCTTTATATTTATCCAGCTCCCCAGAGTTCACACCTGCCTCCACATCCTTGTCAGCCTGGATTGCGATTCTTTCTGGTTTCTGAGTAACATCTTCTGAGCGCAGCATTTCTTGGAGTTTCTCTAATTTTTCTTTTTCAATACGTTTTGTTTTTTCTTCATTTAATAAGCGTTCTTGAAGTTGCTTAATTTTCTCTTGCTTTAATAATTCTTCTTGTAATTTTTTTATTTTCTCTTTTTTCTTTTTTAAACTGATTTCAGCATCAACGTCAGATTGCTTAGGAATGTCTTTGACAATTTCTTTTTTTGTAACTTGTTTCTCAGTATCTAATTCCTTAATGGGGGCTATTTTATTTTGTGCTGTTTTTGTCGGTATCGCTTCCCATAATTCAACTTCTGCAAAATAAGGATTTTTTGGTTTCCATTGAATGGTAAATACCATAAATAGAATTAAAGAAAGATGGATAATGAGCGTAAATAGATTTGACTGGCTATCGATTGATGATTCAAAGTCAGTAAGTCTAAACATTATTTCTCAGGCTGCAGCAATAAACCAACTTTATGAATGTTATTTTGTTTTAAAAGATCCATAACACCGATTACCTTTTCGTATGTTGTCTTTTTATCTGCTGCAATGACAACCGATTGTTCTGGATTTTTTTCTACTTTTTTAGCTAAATGCGCAAGCATTTCATCTGGTTTGAATTGCTGGCCTTCAATTTCAACATCACCATTTTTTTTTACTGAAACAACTATTGGAGCATTTTGTTGTTTTAATTCTTGTCCTACTTTAGGCAAATCAACAACACCAGGATTAATCATTGGCGCGGTCACCATAAAAATAATCAATAAAACTAACATCACATCAATATATGGCACTACATTGATATTGTTCATTAATCTTCTTTTTTTCATTCTCTGATACTAGCCTTTGCGCTCAACAATATTAACAAACTCTTCCATAAAGCTTTCATAGCGTATTGAAATTCGATCAACCTTCGCCGCAAATCGATTATAGGCAATGACGGCTGGAATCGCAGCAAACAGACCAATTGCTGTTGCAATTAACGCTTCCGCAATACCAGGTGCAACTTGAGCAAGTGAAGATTGTGCTACCGTACTCAACCCAATAAATGAATTCATAATTCCCCAGACTGTTCCAAATAGACCAATATAGGGGCTAACTGAACCAACGGAAGCCAAAAAAGGTAAGTGCCTCTCTAGGAAGTCTACCTCACGATTGTATGCAGCTTGCATTGCACGCCTTACGCTATCAGAACTTTTTTTATCGAGACCTTGCTGTTTTTGAGATGCATATTCTTTGTATCCAGCTTGAAAAATCACACTTAAACCAATTGCGTTTTGATTTCCTTTTGTAGCTGAATCATAAAGTTGGTTGAGTTGAGCTCCAGCCCAAAAATATTTTTCAAACTCATCAGTGTTCTGCTCAACTTCTTTTAAAACTTTAATTTTTAGGTAAATATACTTCCATGAAAACAAAGAGGCAGCGATCAAGATAAGCATTACGATCTGAACAGGAATACTCGCCCCCCAAATTAAAGAAAAGAAAGATAAGTCTCCGCCAATATTCATACTAGTCACTCCATTAATTGCTTAATATTATTTGGGATTCGTTTTGCCTTAAATTTTTGCGCATCGATACAAGCAACATCCACATTTGCACTGGTTAATATTCTACCCTCATTCATTATTGTTTGAGTTAATTTTACCCTGGAAGCACCGACCGCCATTACTTCGGTTGTAACCATCAAATGATCATTAAAAACTGCAGGCTTGATATATTGTATTGAGATTTGATGAACAACGAAAATTGTATTCTCTTCTCTTTTTAGATAACGCTGATCTATCCCTAAGCTTCTTAACCACTCAGTTCTAGCCCGCTCCATAAAATTTAAATAGTTTGCATGGTAAACAACCCCGCCGCTATCGGTATCTTCAAAATATACACGAACGGGCCATTCAAAAATTTTAGCTACCATAAATTCTCGGAGCTACCTTGTGCCCTGGACACGTCAAAATGTTTATAGCTCAAATCTGTTGCGACCCGTCCTCGGGGTGTACGCATGAGATATCCTTGTTGAATTAAAAAAGGTTCAATAACGTCCTCAATTGTTTCTCGTTCCTCACCAATCGCTGCTGCTAAATTATCCAGTCCAACTGGACCTCCAGAAAATTTTTCGATTATGGCCAACAATAAAGATCGATCCATATTGTCGAGACCAATCTTATCTACATCTAACATCTTTAAAGCTAGGTCTGATATTTGTTTATTTACCACGCCCTCAGCTTTTACCTCTGCATAATCTCTCACACGCCTTAACAATCGATTTGCAATTCTTGGAGTACCTCTTGATCGATTGGCAATTTCTTTCGCACCTGAAGATTCAATTTTTATATTGAGCAGACTTGCCGATCGCTCAACAATTCTTATCAATTCCTCATTAGTATAAAATTCCAAGCGTGACACAATACCAAATCTATCGCGAAGCGGATTTGTAAGCATGCCCGCACGTGTCGTCGCTCCAACTAAAGTAAAAGGAGGTAAGTCTAGTTTTACCGACCTAGCAGAAGGCCCCTCGCCGATCATAATATCTAAATGAAAATCCTCCATGGCGGGATATAAAATTTCTTCAATTACGGGAGACAATCGATGGATCTCATCAATAAAGAGCACATCATTTTCTTCAAGGTTAGTTAACAGAGCCGCAAGGTCACCTGCTTTTTCTAATACCGGGCCAGAAGTTTGCTTTAAGCCAACCTGCATTTCTTTAGCGATTATGTGCGATAAAGTTGTTTTGCCTAAACCAGGCGGTCCAAACAACAACACATGATCTAAAGACTCTTTCCTCTTTTTTGCCGCACTGATAAATATCTCTAGCTGTTCCCTGATTTTTTCTTGGCCCACATATTCATCAAGAGCTTTAGGTCGCAATGCTCTTTCTAATGCCTCTTCAGATTCTTTTGGCGTGTTTGCAATAAAACGATCTTCTTCAATCATAAATTATTTTGATAGCCACTTCAGTGACAATTTAATTCCTTCATTGATCTCAACATTCTGAGGCAAGTCTTTTATGGCTAGCTGAATATCTTTCCTTGCATAGCCTAATGATTCTAGTGCTTCCATAATATCATTAATATTTGTATTGATATTTTCTACAACTAATTGACCGCTATCAAATTTATCTTTAAGTTCCAAAACTAATCGCTCTGCAGTTTTCTTACCAATACCAGGAATCTTAACTAGACTGTTGATATCTTGACTTGCGATCGCTTGATTAAATTGATCGATTGAAATACCGCTCAGAATTGAAAGTGCAACTTTGGCACCAATGCCATTCACCTTGATTAAATTTTTAAAAGCTTTTCTCTCCACCTCTTTTAAAAAACCAAATAAAAGTTGGGCATCTTCTCGAACTACAAAATGGGTTAATAAAATAACCTCATGGCCCTCGTCAGGTAAATCATAAAAAGTGGTCATAGGAACCTCAATTTCGTAACCCACTCCATGACAATCAACCAATATTTGTGGTGGTGTCTTTTTTATTAATACCCCTTGAATACGACCAATCATATAACTCTTCCACCTTTAAAAGAATTGCCTTTTTTTAGAATATTTGTTGGCGCAATACGAAAATGACATAACGCACTTGCAAGAGCATCAGATGAATCAGGTCCTAATATTTCTGGTAAATCCAACAACCTTTGTACCATTGATTGCACTTGTAATTTTTTAGCATGTCCATGGCCCACTACAGATTTTTTAATTTGTAATGCCGTATATTCAAATATGTCCATATTATTATGTATTGCAGCCGCAATCGCCATACCTCTTGCATGACCTAAAGATAAAGAACTCTGTGGGTTCATATTAACAAACGTTTTTTCTATACTCATGACGTTAGGTTTGTATGTTTCGATTATTTCTAGCACACCCTCGAAAATAGTTTTTAAGCGATCTGGTAAGTGTTTGTTTGTTGCTTCCGTCTTGATTAATCCACTTTTAATATAGGTAACGGTATTTTTATCACAATCTAAAACGCCAAAACCTGTTTGCCTCAGACCCGGATCAATACCCAATATTCGATACATACTCAGAAATCTATTCTTCTATGATTGCGTTTGTATAGACCTCCTGGACATCATCAAGATCATCAAGCGCATCTAAAATTTTTTGCATCTTTTGAGCATCATCCCCAGTCAATACAACTTCGTTATCTGCTTTCATAGTTAATTCTGCGAGCTCATATTTAATTCCTTTTTGATCTAATGCTTCTTTTATATTTAAAAATTCATTAGGTGGCGTAACTACTTCTATTGAGCGATCATCATTCACCAGCACATCTTCAGCACCAAGTTCGATTGCTTGCTCCATAATTTTTTCCTCATCAACCCCGGGGGCAAAATAAATACTTCCACAGTGTTTAAACATAAATGCAACGCACCCGTCAGTTCCTAAGTTGCCACCATTTTTTGTAAAGGCATGACGCACATCTGCAACCGCTCTATTTTTATTATCCGTTAAACAATCTACAATAATAGCTGCCCCATTAACCCCGTAACCTTCATATCGAATCTCTTCATAGTTCACACCCTCAAGCTCACCCGTTCCTCTCTTTATCGCTCTTGTGATGTTATCTGCAGGCATATTTTCGTCTTTTCCTGCAGCCACAGCAGCACGCAATCTAGGGTTAAAATTTATATCGCCCCCACCCATGCGGGCTGCAACCGTAATCTCTTTAATTAATTTTGTAAAAATCTTCCCGCGTTTTGCATCTTGTCTTCCTTTACGGTGTTGAATATTTGCCCACTTTGAATGTCCAGCCATAATTATCCTAAAATTGATTATCTAAATAAAATTATTCTATCATTTTGCACGCTTCCTGATTCCCGCAATAATTAAAAATATAATGCTGGCAACGATCAAAAACATACCAATCTGTTCATTGAGATGAGGCACCTCATTAAGCTGAATGAATGATGCAATTGAGCCTATAACTGGAGCTAGCAAGGATAATAAAGAAACGGTACCGGCAGGTAAATGTTTAACTCCATAAAGCCAGAGGATCCATGCAAGCGCATTGCAGAAAACCGCGTTGTATATTGAAGCTCCGATCAAATAATTCGAAACTGAATATATTGTTATACCTTTAAATAAAATGACAACTAAGATTGGCATAGAACCCAAAAGCATTTGCCATGCAGTTAATAAAAGTAAATCTACTTCAGGGTACTTTTGATGATATTTTTTAACTGCAATAACCCCGCACGCCCAAAAAAAACCTGCTGCTGTTGCAATCAACATGCTCATAAAATCAGCTTGACGATGCAGTGGATTTAAAATGAACATGAGCCCAGTAAAGCTTACAATGAGCGCAATCCACTGAAATTTAAAAATTTTTTCTTTTAAAATTAAGTGTGCCATCAATAAGGCCCAGATTGGCATTGTAAAAGTTAGTACAGAAGTTTTTGAGGCTAATCCTGTGACTAGCGCCACTAAAACCAAAACAGTAAACCCAATCATCTGGAATACACCAATCAAAAAAACATCCCAATAATGCTTTATTGATACTCTTTTCTTCAGCAAAAATATAATAACAAAAAGACAAAGAGCTCCAAAAAAATTTCGAATAAACCCAAACTCCCATGGCCCGATTAATTGGACCGCCTGCTTCATAACAACCCAGTTATAGCCCCAAAAAATGGTTAATAGAAATACACTTAAATAGGGTAATAATTTTTTTAACATGCTATTTTGCAAAAACATAAAATTTGTTATTCTTAAAATTTAAAAACTAAAATTCATCATAAATCATGAAAACTATTTCACAAATATTAAATGAAAAAGCTAAAAATGAAATCATCAGTATAGAGCCTAATCGTCCAGTTATCGACGCCTTGATTATTATGGCTGAATATAAAATTGGTGCGCTACTCGTTATGCAAGATGATAAATTAGTTGGCATTATTTCAGAGCGTGACTACGCCCGAGATATTATTCTTCAAGGCAAGTCATCTAAAGTATCTTTGATTGAAGATATCATGACTAAAGATGTCATTACATTAGACGCAAGTGATACTTATAACAAAGGTCTAGAAATTATGACTGAAAAGAGAATTCGTCATTTACCTGTGCTAGAAAACAAAAAAGTAATTGGCATGGTCTCCCTTGGTGACCTTGCAAAAGAAACAATTACTCATCAAAAGTTTTTAATTGAACAATTAGAGTCCTATATTAAAAATTAATCACCGATAATTTTAACTAGTACTCTCTTTTTTCTTCTGCCATCAAATTCGCCATAGAATATTTGTTCCCAAGGTCCAAAATCTAATTGGCCATCTGTCACAGCAACAACAACTTCTCTCCCCATCACTTGCCGTTTTATATGCGCATCCGCATTATCTTCACCAGTGTCATTATGACGATAACCACTTACAGGCTCGTGTGGTGCTAATTTTTCTAACCAAAGCTTATAATCATGGTGCAAACCAGATTCATCGTCATTAATAAAAACACTCGCTGTGATATGCATCGCATTCACCAAGACAAGACCTTCGCTTATGCCGCTTTCACGCAAACAATCCCTAATATTAGAAGTAATATTTGTAAAATGCATTCTCTCAGGTGCATTAAACCATAGTTCTTTACGATAGCTTTTCATTGATCAAATCCTTTTTGTGCAAGTTCATTGTAATGGTACCAAATATCAGACATTTCTGTTTTGCTGTAATCTTTAAAGCAAGGTGTTCCTAAAGTGTAATGAATTAGTTTTGCTTCTGGGTTTTTTTTATACTCAATTGCGAGCCAATTCCACTCCATAGGTAGCTCTCCAATTTCTTCATCTGCTAGCCAGCTAAATCGATGTAGATATTTTCCTGTCTGCTTTGACACAAATTCAGGGGTCAAAATTTTATGTTTTGGATGATCACAGTTCCATAAGATTAAACTAGACCAATTTTTACGTGGATAATTTTCGTTAATATTTCCTAAATATTTTTGGCTCGCTTTTGTTTGGTAATCATGTTTAACAACCATAATAGCCTTAGTCGGATCTGCTAACTCTAAAAGCTCTTTAAGATCAGACTGACAAATCATATCGCCATCAGCAAAAATTGCCCAGCCCTCAAAGCGGTTCAGATAGGGTGTTAAGAAACGTGAATAAATAAAATCATTACTTCGGTCTGTATGTGTCTCTTTAAATTCTGTTAAATGATTTAATGCCAGCGGTGTAACTTTAATTGGAACAGATGAATTCTGAATGACACTTTGAATAAATACATGATATGCAATTGATTCTCTTGGATCAAAACCTACGTATAAATTAATCATTACTTTTCCTTGTAAAAATTAACTCAATGCCATTCCCAGCAGGATCCTTAAAAAATATTTGATGCGTTCCAATTTCAGGAACTTCTCTTTGAGTAAACTGAATTTGATTTTTTTCTAAATGCTCT
The DNA here is from genome assembly GCA_964453595.1 of uncultured Methylobacillus sp. Taxonomy (GTDB): domain Bacteria; phylum Pseudomonadota; class Gammaproteobacteria; order Burkholderiales; family Methylophilaceae; genus BACL14. Next base: position 12,235 of record CAYVOQ010000020.1, read on the forward strand.
ATGTAATAGCCCTCGTTATTTGCAGAAAATGCCATATGGTCAAAAGTAGAGTTAACATTTATTTTATTTTCCACACCATTCTTAGACCAGCTTAAATGCAGCACATCTTTATTACCTGCATAAAGCCAATAACCCATATTCTGAAATGGGGGACGGGCTCCCAAAGTCAGGCCTACGATATGAATATAAAAATCCTTTAACTTCTCGATCATCTCTGGCTCAGCACGTAAATTATAGTGATTGATACCAGAAATCATGGCGGTTAGTCCTTATTGACGTTTTGCGCCCGCACTTTAATATGGAGCTCTCTGAGTTGACTTTCATCAACTTGATTTGGTGCTGCAGTAAGTAGACATTGAGCACGTTGTGTTTTTGGAAAGGCAATCACATCCCTAATTGATTCAGCGCCTACGAGCAAAGTGGTTAATCGATCAAGACCGAATGCTAAGCCGCCATGAGGGGGTGCACCAAATTGTAAGGCATCCAGGAGAAATCCAAATTTTTCTTTAGCTTCCTCATCCGAAATATTTAATGCCTTAAATACCTTGCTTTGTACTTTTTGATCATGGATACGAATAGAACCGCCTCCAACCTCCCAACCATTGATAACTAGGTCGTAAGCTTTTGATAGGCAACTTCCTTGTTCTGCTTCGAGAAACTTTTCATGTCCATCTTTTGGAGAGGTGAATGGGTGATGTAAAGCATTCCATCTTTTAGCCTCTTCATCATATTCAAACATTGGAAAATCAACAATCCACAGAACGGCCCATTCTTCACCAGTGAGAATTTTTCGCTCATGGCCAATTTTTTCTCTCAGCGCACCAAGGGCCTCATTGACTACTTTATTTGTATCGGCCCCAAAGAAAATAATATCGCCATTTTGAGCTCCGGTTTTTTCTATGATTGCCTTTAATGCTTTTTCATGAATATTTTTTACAATTGGGCTTTGCAAGCCTTCTTCATTTAATTTATCTTTATCATTTACCTTAATATAGGCAAGGCCTTTTGCACCATAAATTTTTACAAACTCAGTATATTGATCAATTTCTGATCTGGATATCTCAGAACCTTGTGGGATACATAATGCCGCCACTCTTCCATTTTCTTGATTTGCTGGTGCTGAAAAAACTTTAAAATCAACATCTTTCATGTCTGCGGTTAATTCAGTAAATTTTAAATTTACCCTTAAATCAGGTTTGTCTGATCCATACAAATGCATAGCGTCTTGATAAGTCATCTCTTGGAACTTTTTTGGCAAATCAATATTTTTTACATTTTTAAATATTTCACGTACTAAATTTTCAGAAATATTTTTAATGTCTTCTTCCTCTACAAATGATGCCTCAAGATCGATCTGCGTGAATTCTGGCTGTCTATCCGCTCTCAAATCCTCATCTCTAAAACATTTCGCAATTTGAAAATATCGATCAAATCCTGAAACCATTAATAACTGTTTAAATAATTGTGGTGACTGAGGAAGCGCAAAGAATTCACCATGGTGCACCCTTGATGGCACAAGGTAATCTCTGGCACCTTCGGGAGTACTTCTGGTTAGAATTGGCGTCTCAATCTCAATAAAACTTTGTTCATCTAGGGACTTGCGTACACTTTTAGTAATCTCATATCTCACCCTTAAATTGTTTTGCATCTGATCACGCCTTAAGTCAAGAAAGCGATTTTCGAGTCTGATCGACTCAGTAATGTTTTCATCATCCAAAACAAAAGCTGGCGTCAAAGATGGGTTTAAAATTTCAATTTCAGACACTAACATTTCCACTTCACCTGTGGCGATGTTCTTGTTTACAGTTCCTTCCGGTCTTTGACGAACCTTACACTTCACCTTTAGAACAAATTCATTTCTAACTGTCTCGGCAATCTTAAAAGCATCTGGAGTATCTGGATCAATAACAATTTGTGCTAAACCTTTTCGATCACGTAAATCTATAAAAATGACACCGCCATGATCTCTGCGGCGATGCGCCCAGCCACATAATGTTATTTCTTTTCCAATAAAGGCAGTATTTACTTCGCCGCAATAAATTGTTCTCATATCATCCTACTTCTTGTTATTTTTTTTTAAGTTTTCTTGAGGGGTAACTACACCCATTGAAATCACATACTTTAATGCTTGATCCACTGACACATCAACCTCTTTGATTTTATTTTCTGGAACCATTAACGTGTAACCTGAGGTTGGGTTCGGCGTAGTAGGCACGTATACATTGACATACTTACCTTTAAGCTTCTTAGAAATTTTTTCATCTGGCTTACCTGTAATAAAAGCAAATGTGTAATTATTAGAATCAGGAAATTCAATCAATACCGCCTTGCTGAAAGCATTTGAACTATTGGAAAATAATGTATCAGAAACTTGTTTGATACTGCCGTAAATAGACTTAACAAAGGGTAGTTGATCTAAAATATATTCATACAAATCAATTAATTTTTTCCCAAAGAAATTATTAGCTATAAGACCAAAACTAAAAATAACAATAAAAGTCAGTAATACTCCAACGCCTGGTATATGCATGCCTAAAATTTGGTCTGGCTGAAATTCATACGGCAGCAAAAGAACCAGGCTATCCAAAAGGCCAATTAACGATGTCAGCACCCAGATTGTTAATACTAGTGGAACTAAAACAACCAATCCTGTTAATAAATTTTTCTTAAGCATTTGTTTTGTTTTCTGATTGAGTAGTTTCTTTTTTTTCAGCCACTTTATTCTTGTCTTTGTTGTTATTTTTGAAATCTGTTACATACCATCCAGTGCCATTTAACTTAAATGCAGGTGCTGAAACTGATTTCTGAAAATTCTTTTTACCACAACTTGGACATGCTTCTGGTCCGGACTCATTCAACTTAAGTAACAAGTCATCTTTAAAATGGCAATCTTGGCAAGTATATTCGTAAATCGGCATATTTAATTTCTAAAATGGAATATCGTCTTCAAATTCATCAAATGAAGAGGCGCCTGAATTTGAAGAGGCGCTATCAGATGCAGATTGAGACTCATTAGATGATGCTCTGTCTGGAGCCTGATTAAAGTCATCTTTTTGAGGTGCAGAACTTTGGCTTGATGAGTTATCATCTCTACCACCTAACATCTGCATTGAATCTGCAATAATTTCAGTTGTATAACGATCCTGCCCTTCTTTGGTCTGCCACTTTCTCGTTTGTAATCTACCTTCAATATAAACAGGACGTCCTTTTTTCAAGTATTCGCCTGCAATCTCAGCTAACCTTCTATACATCACAATATTGTGCCATTCTGTTCTCTCTTGTTTCTCTCCTGCCTTGTCTTTCCAAGAGTCTGTCGTGGCAATACTAAAATTACACACTGCTTCGCCATTAGGCATAAAACGAACCTCAGGATCACGGCCTAAATTTCCCATTAAAATCACTTTATTTACTGATGGCATAATTTTCTCCTATCACTTTCACCACTTTTGTCTCGTTAAATTTTTTATTAGTTTTCGATTTAATAATTATATATCTTTCACTTGGGAAAATTAAGGCTTCTTCTACAAAGTCTAGAGAATTTATTTTCGAAATAACTGCTTCAATTTTGTTACTGGGTTGTTTAAAAAAACTATTTCTAAGATGCAAAATTAAATCTTTTTTATTTTCTGGAAAAATAAAATTGAGCATTAGTAAAAACCAAAATATCATCAGAACCCCACTCAAAATAAAGATGGTGTTATTACTAAAATAGGTCAATAGAATGCCTCCAAAAAAACCGCCTGCAAAAATACCTAACGATTGTGAAGAATTATAGATACCCAAAATAAACCCCTTAGAGTTTTTTGGGGATATTCTGCTAATTAAACTTGGCAATGTTGCTTCAAGAAAGTTAAAACCAATAAAGTACATTAATAGAATCAACATAATGCTCTGCTTAGAGTCAGAAAAATTCATAAATAGAAATTGAACTAAGATCAACAATGCAACATTTCCTAAAAAAAGTTTTTTTACAAGATTCTTTCTTTGGGCAAAGATAATCATGGGCACCATAAAAATAATTGAGAGAATGAATACTGGGAGGTAGACCTGCCAATGATATTCAACAGGGTAGCCAATCTGATTGAGAATAACTGGAATGGTCATAAACATCACAATCTGTGAGGCATGGAGTGAAAAAATACCATAATCAAGTTTTAAAAAAGTCTTGTTTCTCAAAACCTCTAAAAAATTATTTTTTGTTGTTTTTTCAGTTGAAACCTTTATTGGTGTTGGAATATGAAATAACACAATTGAAATGGCTAAAACAGTCAAGACTGCTATTCCCCAAAAAATTCCCTGAAAGCCGATATATTTATTTAAGAGTGGAGATAGGACGATTGACACCCCAAAAGTCATGCCAATAGAAGCCCCAATAATACCCATAGCTTTAGTCCTAATTTCATCTCGGGTGAGATCTGATAAGAGTGCTAATAAAACTGCTGATATTGCACCAGCGCCTTGTAATGCACGCCCTAATATGACGATATAAATAGAAGAAAAAGCAGCGATCAATAAAGAGCCGCATAAAAAAATCACTAGCCCAATTATGATCATTTTCTTACGGCCAAAATAATCTGATAATAAACCGAATGGAATTTGAAAAAGACCCTGAGTCAAACCATAAATTCCAAAACCCAAGCCAACCAGAAATTTAGAATCGCTCGCTGAAATCTCTAATAAATAAACAGATAAAATCGGCAGCACAATAAAAAGGCCTAGCATTCTTAATATATAAATAAATGCGATTCCGAGCACCGTCTTAATTTCAAAAGCGTTCATATTTAATAAAGATGAGAAATATATTTTCTTAAATAAAAATATCTCGTATATTAACAGGTTATGCAAAAAAAGAATGACAATCTCATTATCAAAGGGGCTAGAACACACAACCTCAAGAATATTAATTTAGAAATTCCCAAAAATAAATTAGTCGTTATTACCGGCCTGTCAGGATCCGGAAAATCATCTCTTGCTTTTGACACAATCTATGCTGAAGGACAAAGACGTTATGTTGAGTCTTTATCCGCATACGCAAGACAGTTTTTGGATCGCATGAATAAGCCCGATGTTGATTTAATTGAGGGCTTATCCCCTGCAATTTCAATTGAGCAAAAATCGACATCACATAACCCAAGATCAACAGTAGGGACGGTCACTGAGATTCATGATTACTTAAGATTGCTTTTTGCGCGCGTTGGTGAGCCTTTTTGCCCTGAACATAACCATAGACTTGAAGCGCAAACCATTTCACAAATCGTTGATAATGTCCTTGAGTTTAAAAAAGATACCAAGATTATGATCTTGGCCCCGGTTATCAATAACCAAAAAGGGTCTCATAAAGATTTAATCAGTGAATTACAGTCACAGGGGTTTATTCGTCTTAGAATCAATAATAAAATATATGAAATTGATGATCTGCCACAATTAGAAAAAAATAATAAACATCAAATTGATGTGGTGATTGATCGGCTCAAGATCGACCCTGAAAGTAAACAAAGAATTACCGAATCCATTGAAACGGCTGTGATCTTATCTCAGTCTCGTGTTGTGATACATGATATGGATCACAATAAAGATCATCTTTACTCTACAAAGTTTGCTTGCCCTGTCTGTGATTATTCACTGAGTGAACTTGAACCGAGAATCTTTTCTTTTAACAATCCTATGGGGGCATGTCCCGCTTGTGATGGCATTGGTCATAAAACTTTTTTTGATAAGGACAAGATAGTTTCCGTACCAGAATTATCATTGTCGGGTGGGGCAATTAAGGGGTGGGACAGGAGAAATCAATTCTATTTTCAAATACTATTGTCACTCGCTAAACATTACAAATTTGATCTAGACAAACCATTCTGTGACCTTGATGAGGATATCAAAAAACTTATTTTTGAAGGATCTGATGAAGTAATTGATTTTAATTATCTCAGCTCAGATGGAAAGCTTTATTCAAAAAGACATGCTTTTGAAGGCATTTTAAAAAATTTTGAAAAAAGATATTTTGAAACTGACTCAAGTCTCATTAAAGATGATCTCGCAAAATACCTTAGCAATACGGTATGTCCTGAATGTTCCGGTGCAAGATTAAAAAAATCCTCCATTCACGTACAGGTTGGTCAGCGCAATATCCACGAACTGTGTGAACTCCCGTTGCAAGATTGTTTTAATTTCTTTGATAGTCTTAACTTAAAAGGTAAAAAGAAAGAGATTGCCGAAAAAATCATTAATGAGATCAAAAATCGAATTTATTTTCTAATTAATGTCGGATTAAACTATCTGAACTTATCCAGAACAGCCGATACCCTCTCAGGTGGTGAGGCACAAAGAATTAGACTTGCTTCTCAAATCGGCA
>CAYVOQ010000021.1:0-17908 GCA_964453595.1 uncultured Methylobacillus sp.
CTTTTTTTTAAATGACAAAACTTTGGCAATTTTTTAGCAATAATCGTCAGTATCTTTATTTTCTAGCATTAAGTTTCTTATTATCAAATATAGCCCTGATCTCAATGATTTTTGAGAGTTTCTGGGATAGAAGTGGGTTATTTGCGAGTTGGGTGGTTATTTTCTTTTTTTTAACCCATGTCATTTTTCTATCGCTATTAAATATTCTAATTCCGACCCAATGGCTTTTGTACCTGGTGATTGTCTTTGCTGGTTTTATGGGCTTTTATGCAATTGAGTATGCGGTGGTATTTGACTCTGAAATGTGGCGCAATGTCTCTCAAACCAACCCAAAAGAAGCAGCGGATATTTTATCGTTTAAATTTTTTCTCTACCTATTAATTTTCATTGGCTTACCAATTCTTTTTATTTATTTTAAAAAGATTAATCTAAATTCAGACTTTAAAGATCGTCTCAAATCAAGAGGACTGATTATTGTATTTTCTTTAATTTTTATTCTTATCTTTTCTTGGTTAGCTTCAAGCCTAATGGCTGATTTTTTAAGAAACCATAAAAAGCTTCGTTATTACAATAATCCAAGCTATGGTATTTATAACTTGGGTAAATTTGCTTATGAGGGCTTAACAATCCCTAAAGAATTTGATCCTGGAAATTATCATATTTTTCATCAAGATGAGGATAAGGTTGAGCGAGAAGAGTTGATTGTTCTTGTTATTGGAGAAACAGCAAGATACGATCATTTCTCAATAAATGGGTATGGAAGGGAGACAAATCCTGAGCTTAAAAAAGTAAGCGATCTGATCAGTTACAGCAATTTTACCGCATGCGGAACATCGACTGCAGTTAGTGTCCCGTGTATATTTTCATTGCAAGATGAAGAACACTATAAAGCTGCAACAGCACAATTCAAAGCGAATCTTTTAGATATATTACCTCACGAAGATATTAATGTTCATTGGTTTGATAATAACTCTGACAGCAAGCATGTGGCTGACCGGATTAATTACAAAAGCTTTAAAAATAAATTGACTAATTCGATTTGTGATACAGAGTGTCGAGATGTTGGCATGATCTCTGAAATAAAAAAAGTTATAGATCCAAAATTAGACAATCTAATAGTTTTGCATCAGATGGGCAGCCATGGGCCAGCATACTTTAAACGTTATCCAAAAGAGTTTGAGAAGTTTAAACCTGCCTGCCAGTTTGAAGATATATCTAAATGCTCAAAAGAGGAAATTGTTAATGCCTATGATAATACAATTCTTTATACAGATTATTTCCTTGGTGAGCTCATTCAAGAATTAAAAGGATTGGTAGATCAGTATGAAGTAACCATGATTTATGTGTCTGATCATGGGGAGTCATTAGGTGAACATGGTGCGTATTTACATGGCTTGCCTATGGCTGTGGCTCCAGAAGAGCAAAAGCATGTACCAGTTTTTATCTGGGCTCCGCAAGGAAGTTCAGATGTTAATTATTTGGAGACAATGAGACTTAAAGATAACGAGTATCATCATGGCAATATTAGCGATATGATTTTAAGGTTGCTTGAGGTTGGTTCAGATGCTTACAAGAGTTCCGAAACTGCTATGGTCGTCAGAGTCCATTAAATTAAATGCAATTTTATTTCAGAATCTTCTTTATTTTTGCTTCGATTGCTTTACTGACTCAGTTTACAAATGTAGATTTATTTATTTCAGATCTATTTTTGAATCATAACCATCGGTTTTATTTGCAGGCCAATAAGGCTTTGGGTATAGCGCTTCATGACTATCCAAAATATGTTGCAATTCTAATTGGCTTGTTATTTTGGTCTAGTGCAGTTGGAATTATTCTATTTAACAAAAATATTTTAAAGAATTTTTTTCAAAAAAAAGAAGTTCTTTATGTTTCACTCGCTGCAATCTTAATCCCTGTCATCATTTGGTATATAAGGGACTTTTCGGCAATGCACTGCCCAAGAGAGCTCATTAGGTATGGCGGTGAATTTGAGTATTTAAGAATATTTGATTCAATTCCAGCATTATGGAGCAAAGGACAGTGCTCACCCTCTGCGCATGCGTCAAGTTTTTTATGGTTATTAGGTATCCCAATCCTAAAAAAAAATCACTTAATGCTTAAAACCTTGTCCGTTTTTATTTTTATTTTATGTTTTGTGCAGGTATTGCGTGGCGCACATTTTGTGTCACATATTTGTTATTCTTTTTTGATTGCCTATCTTGTTCTAGAAATAACTTATATTGTATTTAAAAAGTTGAAATAGTTATTTTGTCATCGCATTAAAGCGACTCACGCGTCGAAGTCTTTTACGATTCATTCCTGTTTCAATGTGCGTGGCTTCCTCAACATGATCCATAAATGAAAATATTTTGGAGGCAGGCCAGATAGATCGCTGATAGCCTTTTTTAAGCATAATTTTCTGTAAATTATTCGAAGGCACTTCATTTGCATTTGAGAAGAAGTCGACCTTAAGTTTCTTTAGTTTCTCTAAATCATAGAGCGCACAAAAAGTTTTAATGTAATCCTCTTTAAAATTTTTAGGAGCACGAATTTTGTTTGATACTTTTGAGACGACTGTGCGAAACATAAATTTTATTAACCTTGATACGTAGCGGTAAAAAAAACGCAATCTGCCCCGATCTATCTGGTGTAAACAACCAATAGCAAATAGATTAGGTTCTTTTTTAAACTCTGCAGTCATTTCTTTTAAAAAATCAGCATTGTAGATAAAGGTGTCTGTATGTATGATGAGTAGGTACTTTGATTTAGATTTTTCTTTGATAACATCTAGTGCCTTGCCATGAGCCTCTTTACCGTTGATGTCTTTTGCTTTTCGATGAATTAAATTTACAAACTTTTGTTTTTTGATAATCGAGGTACTTTCATCCTGAGAATTATTGTCGACTACCCATATCTTATTAACCAGCGGCGCTATTTCTTTTAAATGCCTGAGACAAATTGCTGTTACTTTTGGGGTTTTATAGTTTACTAAACCGATATCAATATTTTTAAGCATATATTTTGTTGTGAATATTTGCGTGAAATCTTATCATAAATTTTACTTTGAATTTTTAATGATAATTTGGAAGTTGCAACCATAAAAAGTTTGTTATGATTGTTTTATTCCTATTGATGTGAGATATAAAACTTAAATGAATAATCTAGTAAAAATTTTTTTGAGTTCATTCCTTTTAGTCTTTACTCATAATAGTTTAGTAAGGGCTTTAGGCTGTGATGTTAATAACGTATATGACTGCGATTATTTTTTTGTCTCTGTTATTTATTTGTTTATTGCTATTTTAGCTTTCTTAACTCTAACCTTAATTTTATTAAGATTAATTTATAGACTACTCAGAAAACTTGGGGTTTTTAAATAATTTATTATTAAGATGTCTGAAGATTAAAAATTTATTGAGTTTATTTGGCAATATTGTGAAATAACTTTTATAAAATAATGCTAACTGCTTATCTGTTAAATATCTGCGCGTAAATTTCAAAAAGCTATACAGATCTCTTTTTCCTGCAGATAGTGTAAATAATTTTTTTTTGGCTTTTTCTAAGTCAATAAATAAAACTTGATTTTCCTTATTTAAATACAAGTGCTTTGGCATCGGGTAGGTGTGCTGTATTTTATAATGATGTAAACGAGCCAATTCTTCAGCAATCGCTTTTACTTGATTGTCTAAAATTTTTTTATTTTTTAAATATTCTGCCAACGGTTTAAATTCATCATTAATCTTTTTGGTTATGAGTACAGCTTGTTTTGCTTTATAGCTAAAGTACAGAAGCTCAGGTGTCCTAAAATTAAATTGATTAAAGCGTTTGATATTTAAATATTCGCGAATAAAGGTGGGTAAGCCAATGATGGGGTGAAAAAAATTTTTAAAGTTATGGTTTTCTTGTTTTTTGACAAACAATAATCCTTCTGGAATTTTGTGGGTAATGACGCCACTCCATCCATTTCTTCTTATATTTGGTGGTTCAAACCATTTGTTAGGAAGCTGCCAGAAATCTTCAAAAGTTTGTAGCTTATTTTTTTTGAATAACTTAACCCATGTTGGTTTGATATAAGTTTTTAAAGTTTGGGTATTTTGCATTTAAGGATTAATTAGGTTTTTCAAGGGATATATTTCCAAGTTTTTGGTGGCGGTAGTCTTGAATTAATGTAATTGCTGCCTTCAATAAATCAACTTGATTACCCTTGCTTAATAATTTCTTATTTAAGGCAATCACCTCAAGGAGTATCTCCGATTTTTTTAAACAGTCAGTCTCTTCTAGCTGATAGCGATCTTGCAATGCCTTTTTGTAATTCTCTTTTAAATTATCTAGCAAAAATAATGCTGTTTCAATTTCATCGTAGGCATTAATCCCAATTGTATTTGAAGCCGCAAGGTAATAACCTTGAACCTCATTCTCAATTTTAGGCCACATCATACCTGGAGTGTCTGTGATGATGAAGTCATCTGCCACAAGGATTCTTTGCTGCATTTGAGTGACTGCCGGCACGTCTCCGGTTTTGGCTATTTTGCGCTCTGAGAGCATATTGATTAGTGTTGATTTGCCAACATTAGGCACGCCGATAATCATCGCACGCAGTGGTTTCATACTGCTGCCGCGATGTGGAACTAACTTGAGAGCCGCTTCTTTTATCTTGTTTTTATCTTTTTTGCTCTTTGAGCTAATCGCCAGTGCCGAGGTATTCTTTTCTGCATTAAAAAAACGTAGCCATAGTTCAGTTACTTTGGGGTCAGCAATATCTGATTTATTTAAAACCTTTAGGTGAGGCTTTTGCCTCTGTTTAATAATTTGATTGAGCATTGGATTTTTTGAGGCTTCTGGAATGCGAGCATCAATAACCTCAATGACCATATCATTGAACTTAAGATTTTTTTCAAAATCTTTCTTAGCCTTGGTCATGTGACCTGGGAACCACTGGACGCTCATGTTTAACTCGCTCGAAAAACATTATTATAATGTAAACTCACAGTCATGGATAAAACCTACGAAATTCAAAACAATCAATCAAAAGAGCTGTTAAAGGCGCTGCATATCCTTACGCGTGATGGCAAGCTAAATCAGGATTCTCGACGTAAATTAAAACAGGTTTATCATCTTGTTAATTTCATAAAACCTGTGATTGAATCATTTAAGAATGAGCACTTTAAACTCGTTGATCACGGTGCCGGTAAATCTTATCTAGGATTCATTCTGTTTGATCTGCTAATAAAAGAAACCAAAGGTGAGGTTTTTGGTGTTGAAATTAATGACGAATTGGTCACTAAGTCAAAACAACTAATGCAAGAGTTTGGCTTTGATCGCATGACCTTTTTGTCCGAAGATATTGCCAATACAGATGTCATGATTGATAAAGCAGACATTGTTACTGCACTTCATGCGTGCGATGTTGCTACTGACCATGCGATTGATTTTGCCTTAAAGAAAAACGCAGACTGGATGATGTTCGTTCCTTGTTGTCAAACAGAAATTTACCAATCCCTAAAAAAGAATAAGGCTGATCAGCTTAAAAATCCAATGTCAGAACTTTGGCGACATAACATTCACACTAGAGAGTTTGGGAGTCATTTAACGAATGTATTACGTTGTTTGAAACTAGAGAGTGCGGGTTACAAAGTTACGGTGACTGAATTGGTGGGTTGGGAGCATGCCATGAAAAATGAATTAATAATGGCGGAAAATATTCGACAGCCAAAGCCAAAAACCAAAGAGCGTATCGAAAAAATATTATTTGATTTTGGCTTAGAAGAGTTAAAATCTCGCTTTATTATTAATTAATTTGAAAGTAATTTAAGTATGAACAAATTTTTATATTTACCCATTTTAGCTTCCTTAAGTTTTAATATCTGCGCCCATGACTTTTCCGGTACTTATGACTGTGTGGGAAAAGATGCGCACGAAGGTGAGTATAAAGGCCAGGTTATTATGAAGTTAAAGCCAGATTTAAGTCCAAAAGGTTACCAAAGCTATGACTTTACTTTAAAGGTGCCTGAGTATGGTGATTATCATGGTTTTGCTGCCGTAAAGGGTATGGACGCCGGTATTTATTTTGGTTTGGAGGATAAAACTAATAATGATTATGGCGTTGGTGTTGCAAAGTTTTCACAAAACAAGAATAAGCAATGGACTTTTCATAAATTCTATTTTGAGCCTGGCTACAAGGGTGGTAATACTGGAATAGAAGATTGTGTCCAACAAAAATAACGCTAGATAAGTGGTTAAACAAAGCAAGTTTCAGATAAGTTACCCAGCTGAACTTCCAGTTACCCAAAGTGTAGAGCAAATAAAAGACCTGATATCCTCGCATCAGGTTCTAATCCTTTGTGGAGAAACCGGTTCTGGCAAAACAACACAACTACCAAAAATTTGTCTTGATTTGGGTCGAGGTCAAAACGCTATTATTGGGCATACCCAGCCTCGAAGAATTGCGGCTCGCTCTGTTGCAGCCAGGATTGCTGATGAATTACAAGTTGAGCTTGGCAAAGAGGTGGGTTTCAAGGTCAGGTTTTCTGATCAAACGAATAATCAAACCACCATCAAGGTAATGACGGATGGTATCCTGCTTGCTGAGACTCAAGCTGATCCAAAGTTACTGCGTTACGACACCATCATTATTGATGAAGCCCATGAACGAAATTTAAATATTGATTTTCTAATTGGCTATCTAAAAAAACTTTTACCACAAAGACCTGACTTAAAAGTCATTATTACGAGTGCTACCATCGACGTTGATCGGTTCTCCCAACACTTCGATAAAGCGCCAGTTATCAATATCGAGGGCAGGACCTATCCAGTGGAAATTGAATATCGTCCAATGATGTCTGAGGAAGAGGGCGATGTCATTACCTTGGAGGATTCAGTCCTTGGAGTCATCAAAGAAATTGGCAAGAAATCAGGAGACATCTTGGTATTTCTCCCGGGAGAAAAAGATATCCATGATATTAAGAGGTATCTGACTGAGGCACTTGATCCAAGCTATGAAGTGCTTCCTTTATTTTCACGTTTACCTATTGCTGAGCAGCAAAAAATTTTTCAAAGCTCAACTCAAAAGCGCATTATTTTAAGTACGAATATCGCGGAAACTTCCTTAACGGTTCCTAATATTAAATTTGTTATTGATTCCGGTCTCGCGCGGGTGGTGCGTTATAACCCGAGGCTTAAAATTGAACAGCTTTTAATAGAAAAAGTATCTCAGGCAGCTGCCAACCAGAGAAAAGGGCGCTGTGGCAGAATCGCACCCGGTGTTTGTTATCGACTTTATGATGAAGATGATTTTACGAAGCGTGCAGAATTTACCGATCCAGAAATATTAAGAAGCTCTCTTGCGTCAGTTATCTTGAGGATGGCCAACCTCAATCTCGGAGATGTTGAACTATTTCCATTTCTTGAACCCCCTTTAAAAAAGTTTATTCAAGATGGTTATGATCTCTTATTTGAGCTGCATGCTGTTGATCAAGATAAAAAAATTACGAATATTGGAAAGGTGATGTCAACCATTCCAATTGATCCTATTTTTTCAAGAATTATTATTGAGGCAAAAGAACAGCATTGTCTTTCTGAAGTAATACCAATTATTGCTGCCATTAGCGTTGCTGACCCCATTGAGCGACCATTTGATAAGTTAGAGCAAGCTGAAAAAGCACAACTAATCTTTCATGATCCACAATCAGGATTCTTAAGTTTTTATAAACTATGGGTGATTTTTAACCAGGAGGTAAAGCAAAAGAAAATTAAAGAGCTTGCCCAGTTTTGTAAAAAGTTTTTCTTATCTTTTACGCGTATGCGTGAGTGGCAGGAAATGTTTAAACAATTATCTGAGGTGGTGAATGAGTTAGGTTACCGTCTGAACAATAAGCCCGCAACCTATGATCAAATCCATATTAGTTTACTAAGCGGCTTACTTAGAAATATTGGTATGAAAGAAATAGATTCAAATTTTTACAACGGTGCCAGGGGCATTAAATTTTTGATTGGCCCTAAACTATTTCGCAACAAAAAATACAAGTGGATCGTTGCAGCCGAAATTGTTGATACTGGGAAAATGTATGGCCAATGTATTGCGGAAATCAATTTACAATGGATTGAGAAGTTGTCAGCACATCTTTTAGAATCGACTTATTCTAATCCTCGCTGGAATCAAAAATTAAAGCGGGTTGATGCTTCAGAGAAGTTAACGTTATTCGGCTTAGTGATTGTTCCCAGCCGAACGATTCATTATGGCCCAATCGCGCCGACTATTGCGAAAGAAATTTTTATACGCGAGGGTTTGATTGAGGGTGGATATGAAAGTCCTGGAAAATTTTGGCAGGAAAATAAAAAATTGATTAAAGAGATTGAAGCTCTAGAACATAAGTCACGTAGACGCGATATCTTAATTAATGACGATGTGCTTTATGCATTCTATGATCAGAAAATAAACACAGAAATTATCAATGGAGATGGGTTTGAGTTTTGGCGAAAAACGATTGAGCAATTAGAGCCTAAGCATTTATATTTAACTAAAGAATTTTTAATGCAACACAGTGCGCAGGAAATCACCGAGATTGCTTATCCAAATCAAATGACGCTTGATGGTGAATCTTATAAGGTTAAGTATCATTTTGAGCCGGCACACCCTCGAGACGGGGTCACCATTGTTATCCCATTGGATAAGTTAAATGCGGTTCAGACAAATGTGACCGATTGGCTGGTGCCTGGACTTTTGAAAGAGAAAGCCGAGTGGGCATTCAAAAATTTACCTAAAAGTATTAAAAACAAATGTATTCCACTAAAAGATTGGATTGATAAATTTCTGAATTTCAAGAAACAGAGCACTTTTAGAGATACTTTTAATCTTTTTGTGCGTGATCATTTAGATCCTAATTTTATGCAAGTCGATGAGATCCTCTCAAAGATACCCAATCATCTTAAAATAAAATATGAGGTGGTTAATGATCGAAATTTAATGGTTGATCTGAATACAGATATCGATCTATTAAGGACAGAGCATCAAAAAACCACAAAAAAAGTTTTACAAAAAGTTCGTTTCACTATTGAACAAGACAATTTAACATCCTGGAGTTTTGGCGATTTGCCAGTAAAAGTTGAAGAGAGAATTGATACTAAATCTTTTAAAGGCTTTCCAGCTTTAAGAGATCGAGACTCAAGTGTTAGTGTTGCAGTTTTTGATAATGAGCATCAGGCTATTGCGTCACATCAAGATGGAGTAAAGCGTCTTTTAATGTTGCACTTTAAAGAGCGGGTAAAGCGTTTAATCCAAAAGCCACCAGGCATTGAGCGATATGGGCTAAGGCTTGCAACAAAAATATCTCCGCAGGAGTTGTCAGCTAATATTGTTGATATTATCTTTACTACTCTTGTTGAAAAGGAATTTAACTTAAGAACTGCAGAAAAGTTTGAGATCCTTATTCAAAAAGCAAAGAATGAATTACCTAGGCTGATTGACGAAGTCACTTCACAATTGGAACGTGTATCAATGAGTTATGCTGAAATTAAAACCTTACAAGAAAGTTTGTCATATATTGATGAAATCAATGAGGAAATTGAAGAGCAGCTAGAGTTACTTTTACCACCTTATGAGAAACCCTTATTTGATATTCAATACCTCAGTGAATTTCCCAGATATTTAAAAGCCCTTAAAATTAGGATGCAAAAATATCCACACAATACTGAGAAAGACTTTAGTAATCAGCAGGCCTTTGAAAGACTCAAGAACAAATGGATCGAGAAGGTTGTGTTTTATGTCGAACAAGGGCAGGCCATCCCAAAAGAATTTATTCAGTTTCAGTGGGATCTTCAGGAGTTACGCGTCTCCTTTTTTGCTCAAGAATTAAAAACGTTGAAGCCTATCTCTATACAACGCATGGATAAAGAATGGGATCGAATTTTAAAGAAATATCATTAGGTTATGGCGCAGAGTAATAAAAATTTACCGATTGAGATTAGCGAGACAGACGAGTTACGTTATTTACACCTGGAAACTGATTCAATACAAAGCGCCATGTCAATTGCTGACCCTCTGCATATGACTCTAAAGTATACCCAGACAATGGTCTTGTCATTACTCTTTAGACGCCACCCAAAGGATGTGACTATATTAGGTTTGGGTGCTGGATCCTTAACAAAGTTTTACTATTATTTCTGCCCAAGATCCAAGATTAGAACTGTTGAGATTAACCCAAAAGTGATTAATGTTGCGCTGATGATGTTTGAGGTACCAATTGAAACAAGCCGTCATCAAATCATTCAGTCTGATGCGATTCGTTATCTGGAAAAGTTAAAGTACCCGACAGATTTATTGATCACTGATATTTTTGATGGCTACGGAATCCCGAAAGAATTTACTACGATTAAATATTTTCAATTATGTTTTAAATCTATTTCATCCAATGGTTTAGCAATGTTTAATTTTTGGGGCAGTGATCCGAAAACCCCAAACTATATTCTCAATTTAAGAAAAATATTTTTTCATGTGTTGGTTGTGGAATCAGATAATCCAGGAAACGTTATAGTTATGGCATTTAAAGAAGGTTATAAATTTCCATCATTTACAAATATGGAAATGAAATTAGCACGACTACAAGATAAAATAAATTTTGATTTAAATTACTTTTATAAGAGAATGCTGAAAAAAAATAAACAATCATTTGAAAGAATTTATTGTGACTGAAAAACTAGCATTTTTTGCCACCTGCCCAAGGGGTCTAGAAAAGTTTTTATTTGAAGAAGTTAAAAGCTTAAAAGGTGAAAAAATTAAAGTCATGGATGGCGGCGTTTCCTTTAGTGGCGATCATGATCTAATGTGCCGTTTTAATATGATGTCACGCTTCGCGACAAGATTGCTCAGGCGAGTGAGTTATGGCCAGTATAAGAATGAACAAGATCTTTACCAGGCAGCTTTAAAGGTCAATTGGATAGATTTGTTTGATGTTAACTTAACTATTAAAGTTTCGACTACGGCTAAACAATCACCGCTTAAAAGTATTGATTTTGTGACACTCAGAATTAAGGATGCCGTTTGTGATCGATTTAATGATAAATTTCATCAACGTCCAAATGTCGATATTCGTGACCCTGATATTAAAATTCATTTATTTGTAGATCGATTTAATTTTGTTCTCTATTTGGATTCATCTGGCAAACCGCTTTATCAAAGAGGGTACCGTATCAAATCGATTGAAGCCCCTTTGAAAGAAAATTTAGCCGCAGGTATTGTGGCGATGAGTGGCTGGGATAGAGATCAGCCTCTAGTCGATCCCATGTGTGGTAGCGGTACCATACTCATTGAAGCTGCACTGCAAGCACTTGATATCTACCCTGGGGTATTTAGAAAATTTGGGTTTATGAAATGGCATGACTTTAACGAAGAACGTTTTCAGAAAATAAGAACGGAAATTAAAGATTTAAGAAATAAAAAAACAATAAAGTTATATGGATGCGACACCGATTTTCGTGCTGTGAATGCGGCTGTCAGTAATGTTGAATCATTGAAACTTTCAAAACAAATTGAAATTGAACAAAAAAACTTTGAATCCCTGTCTGAGTTAGAGCCTCATGGGATTTTAATTACCAACCCACCTTATGGTGTTCGTTTAAACGAAATGGAAGATCTAAAAGAAGATTACCAACGCTGGGGTAGCACTTTGAAACAGAATTTTCATGGCTGGAAAGCTTACATCATCTCAAACGATATGAATTTACCGAAAGGTATGCGTTTAAATCCAAGTAAAAAAACGCCCCTATTTAATGGGGCGCTTGATTGTCGATTATTTGAGTTTGTAATGGTTAAAGGTAGTAACAGAAAGAATCAGGTTAACGAAGCAAGTGCCGAGTCGTAATTCGGTTCTTCGGTAATCTCTGAAACAAGCTCTGAATGTAAGACCTTATTGTTTTCGTCTAACACAATGACAGCTCTTGCTGTGAGTCCATGCAAGCTTGAATCCTCTAAATACACGCCATAACTTGTAGCAAATTCTTTAATATTACGGAATGCTGACAAGGTTTCAACATTCTCTATTCCCTCCGCGCCGCAAAATCTTTTTTGTGCAAAAGGTAAGTCAGCCGAGATGCATAAAACAGCGACATTCGATAACTTTGCAGCATGCTGATTAAACGTTCTGACAGAGTTGGCGCAGGTTGGCGTGTCAATGCTTGGGAAAATATTTAATAATTTTCGTTTACCTGCATAATTTTGTAAGGATACATCCTCACGTTTCTGGTTGGCTAGGCTGAAGTCTTTAACAGATTCGCCTTTGGCAGGAAATATACCACCAATTTTTACCGAGTCTCCCTTGAGTGTGACTGTTGACATTATTTTCTCCTAAAGTCATAAAAAGCTAATTTCAATCGATAAGATATCAGGTAAAATTAACTAATGCAAAATGATGTTCCTGCCCAATTTATCCACTTAAGATGCCATACAGAATACTCCATCACAGATGGCATTGTTCGCATTAGGGATTATGTTAATAAGGGGGTTGAACATGGTTTCGAGTCCTTAGCTGTAACTGACCTGAGTAATGTTTTTTCTGCAGTGAAGTTTTATAAAGCTGCTATTAGCAATGGAATTAAGCCCATTATTGGTTGTGATGTTTGGGTGGAAAATAGTTCTTATCGGGATGAGCCTTATCGTTTGCTGTTGTTGTGTCAGGATCAAACAGGCTATCTTAATCTTTCTAAGTTGCTGTCTCGTGCCTTTATTGAGAATCAGTATCGTGGGCGTGCTGAGATTAAGCAAGAATGGTTGATGTCTTCTGATAATCAAGGTCTTTTAGCTTTATCCTCTTTTAAAAAAGGAGAGATTGGCTCTTTGCTTAATACAGCAAAAGTCGACCAAGCCATCAGTGTGGTAAAAAAATTTCAACAAGGTTTTGGAGACCGTTTCTATCTTGAGATCCAAAGAGTTTTTGATAAAAAAAACCAAGAACAAGAACAGTTAATTCAGCTCCACATTAAGCTTGCGATTGAGACGAATACGCCATTAGTTGCGACCCACCCAATTCAATTTATTCATACTGATGACTTTCAAGCTCATGAGGCTAAAACCTGTATTGCTGATGGGTATATCTTGGGCGATCAAAGAAGACCTAAAAATTTTACCGATCAACAATACTTTAAAACTCAAGCAGAAATGCTAACCTTGTTTGAAGACATCCCGGCTGCGATAGAGAATACGGTTGAGATTAGTAAACGTTGCAATTTTGAATTTAAACTCGGAGAAGTTTACCTACCAAACTTTCCAATCCCAGATAATAGCTCTGTGCCAGAATATTTGATGAAGATTTCAAATGAGGGCTTAGATAAAAAGTTACAAGAAATTTATGGCAACAAGTCTGAATTTGATAGTCAATCATCACAATATAGAAAGAGGCTTGATTTTGAACTAAAGGTTATCAACCAGATGGGCTACGGCGGTTACTTTCTAATCGTTGCAGACTTTATTAACTGGGCAAAAAATAACGGCATTCCAGTTGGGCCTGGACGGGGATCTGGTGCAGGGTCTGTTGTGGCATTTGCCTTAGGCATTACTGATCTTGATCCCCTCAAGTACAACTTGCTTTTTGAGCGATTCTTAAATCCTGAGCGTGTCTCAATGCCAGATTTTGATATCGATTTCTGTCAGGAAGGTCGTGATCGAGTCATCGATTACGTAAAAGAAAGGTATGGTTCAGATGCGGTGAGCCAGATCGCAACTTTTGGTACTATGGCCGCTCGAGCAGTGGTAAGGGATGTCGGTCGTGTATTGGACCTCCCGTTTAATTTTGTGGATGGTATCGCTAAATTAATTCCAATGGAGTTGGGTATCACACTGAGTGAGGCGATTGAAAAAGAGGAACAGATAAGAGCAAGAATTAAGAGCGAAGAGGAGGTTAAAGAATTATTTGACCTTGCCCTAAAGCTTGAAGGCTTGGTTAGAAATGTTGGCATGCATGCGGGCGGTGTTCTTATTGCCCCTGGAAAGATATCAGAATTTTCTCCACTTTATTGCCAGGCAGACGCCGAAGGCATGATTAGCCAGTTTGATAAGGATGACGTTGAGGCAGTGGGACTCATTAAGTTTGACTTTTTGGGACTCAGAACCCTAACGATTTTGGCACTTGCTGTTGAGAATGCAAACAAGATGTTAAAGCAAGAAAATCAGCCTATTATTGATTTGAATGCAATTCCAATTGATGATGAAAAAACATTTGAGCTATTAAAACAAGCGAATACAACTGCAGTATTTCAGCTTGAATCTCGCGGCATGAAGGATATGCTTAAACAAGCCAAGCCAGATTGTTTTGAAGATATTATTGCTTTGGTGGCACTCTATCGACCAGGGCCTATGGATCTCATTCCTGATTTTTGTAAAAGAAAACATGGGCAGCAGATTGTAACTTATCCCCATCCTTCAACAGAAGAGATCCTCAAAGAAACCTATGGCATAGCTGTTTATCAAGAGCAGGTGATGCAGATTGCGCAAACGGTTGCAGGGTATACGCTTGGTGGAGCAGATTTACTCAGGCGTGCCATGGGTAAAAAGAAAAAAGAAGAGATGGATGCCCAGCGAGCAGTGTTTGTTGAGGGCGCTATTAAAAATGAATTAAGTGCAAAACAAGCTGAAGATTTATTCGATTTGTTAGAAAAGTTTGCGGGCTATGGATTTAATAAATCACATGCTGCAGCTTATGCAAAAATTGCTTATCAAACCGCATTTTTGAAAACGCATCATACGGCTTCATTCCTGGCTGCATCCATGTCAGCTGATATGAATAATACCGACAATATCAATTTGTTGTTTGAGGACTGCAAATTAAATCATATTACATTGTTACCGCCAGATATTAATCAAAGTGATTACCGATTTACTCCAATCAACGACAAAGAAGTTTTATATGGTTTAGGAGCGATTAAAGGAACAGGCTTGGCCGCATTAGAAGTCATAATGGGTGAAAGAAATGAAAATGGACCATTCCAAAATCTTTTTGAATTTTGTGCAAGACTTGATCTTAGAAAAGTAAATCGAAAAGTGATTGAGTCTTTAATCCGCGCTGGTGCTTTTGATTGTTTGGAAAAAAATCGAGCTGCATTGTTAGCATCGATGAATAAAGCCATTACTTTGGCCGAGCAGGCTAAGATCCATGCCGGACAGAACAATCTTTTTCAAGAAGAAGTGTCAAGTGACCATCAGTATGAGTCAGTCGAGCCCTGGGATGATAAAAGAAAAATTTTTGAAGAAAAAGTAGCGCTCGGTTTTTATTATAGTGGCCACCCATTTACACATTATAAGTCGATGGTGAGGGCGATGTATCCAAAATCGCTGAAGGAAATACAACCGAGTGACAATAATCAGTGGATAGCTGGAATAGTTCGATCTATGCGAAATCGAATGACTCAACGAGGTAAAATTGCGATCGTAACCCTTGATGACGGCGAGGGACAGCTAGATATGATTGTGGGTAGTAAATTGCTATCGATTGTATACCCCTTAATCAAAGAGGATCAGTTGTTAATTGTTGAAGGCAAGGTGAGTCCGGATGATTTTACCGGTGGCAATCGTGTTTCTGCCGTAAACGTTTTTGATTTGCTAACGGTGCAAAGCAAAAAAACACGTGGCATCAAGATTAAATTAACGAACCAGGTAGACCCGGTCAAAATTAAGACTATCCTAAAACCCTATAGCAATGGAGCATATCCCTCAGAAATAGGTCGATGTCCTGTTATATTAGGCTATGATAATCAAGAGGGTGAAGCGGAAATCCAACTCGGTAATGATTGGTTGGTAGCACCTCATGAAAATTTAATTTTTGAATTAAGAAAATCATTCCAGGATCAGAACGTTAAAATCCTTTATAATTAATTTTTTATAATTTTTAATAGATAATAAATTGCAATACTTAGAATTTGAAAAACCTATTGGTGACTTGGTCCACAAAGTTGAGGATTTAGAAAAAGCCCATAAGGGTAACCCAAAGCTTGATATCTCAAAAGAAGTGAAACAGCTTCAGGTGAAGATCGAAAGCTTGTTGCATGACATCTATGACAACTTAACGCCTTGGCAGATCTCTCAAGTGTCGAGACATCCTGATCGCCCTTATACGCTAGACTATATCGAAACTATTTTTGAAGACTTTCAAGAGCTTCATGGTGATCGCGCTTATGCAGATGATCCTGCAATCGTAGGTGGTTTAGCGCGTTTTGAAGGTCAATCCGTTATGGTTATTGGTCACCAAAAAGGGCGCGATGTTAAGCAAAGACAATACCGAAATTTTGGTATGCCAAAACCTGAAGGTTATCGTAAGGCTCTAAGGCTATTTAAGTTAGCAGAAAAATTTAATATTCCAATTATTACGCTGATTGATACCCCTGGTGCTTACCCGGGTATTGGTGCTGAGGAGAGGGGTCAGTCAGAAGCGATTGCAAAAAATTTATACGTTATGGCTGAATTAAAAACACCGATATTAAGTGTTGTGATTGGTGAGGGTGGTTCTGGGGGTGCTTTGGCATTAGGCGTTTCAGACCATTTGATGATGTTGCAGTATGCTACGTATTCTGTGATCTCCCCTGAGGGTTGTGCCTCAATTCTCTACAAAGATGCAAAAAAAGCTGATATCGCCGCCGAGAGTTTGGGTATTACAGCTGAGAAATTAAAGAGCTTTGGTTTGGCGGATGAAATCATTCCTGAGCCATTGGGTGGTGCGCATCGCGATATCAATGCCACGATGGAAAGTGTTCGAAAAGCAATCAAGACTCAATTAAATAAATTAATAAAACAGCCAATTCCTATCTTATTAGATACTCGTTACCAAAGGTTAATGAGTTATGGTCAGTTTGAGTCTTAATTCAGCATGTCTACTATTGTTGAGACAATAGAAAATTCTTTAAAGACGCATCTAAAAAAAAACAAAGAAATTTCAATTGGGGTTAGTGGCGGTCTTGACTCTGTCGTTCTTTTAGATGTACTAACAAAAATTCAAAAAAGACATTCTTTAACATTAAAAGTGATTCACGTGAATCATCAGATCAGTAAAAATGCCAATCGCTGGGAAAAATTTGTAAGAGAATTGTGTCAAAAAGCTAAGATTCCTTTTTTTTGCGAAAGGGTTAACCTTGACCCAACATCAAAGTTAGGATTAGAGGGTGAGGCAAGACGAGAAAGGTATCGTGTCTTTGATGCATACCGACAAAAATCAATTTTAACGCTTGCGCAACACCAGGACGACCAGGTCGAAACTTTGTTTTTACAATTAGCTAGAGGTGCAGGAATAAAAGGTTTAGCAGGAATGCCTGAGTTTGATACGAGAAGAAAAATTTGGCGCCCATTATTGTCTTTATCAAGAAATGAGCTAGAGCGTTATGCAAAAGAAAATCAATTAAAACATATCAATGACGAATCAAATCTTAATACTAAGTTTGACCGTAATTACATTAGGCATAAGTTAGTTCCGTTATTTAAAAAACGTTTCCCCAATTTTTTACAAACAACAACACGTTCTATTAATCATATTGCTTCTCATTATGAAAATCAGGTTTTAATTAATGAGCAAAAATATAAGAAATATTTCAAAGAGGGCTTCAAGGTCCTTGATCTTGGTGATTTAGAGATATCTCAAGATTTTGAATACGCTGAACTTTATCGGTATTGGTTTGCTGAAAATAATTTATTAATGCCGAGTACCAAGGTCATGGTTCAACTAGTGAAGCAAACAAGATTATTAAAAAATGATCAGCAAATTAAAGTTAATATTGGTGATTATGATGTGATGTCTTTTAAACAGAAGTTATATTTAGTTTCTAAAAATAAAATTAAAGATTATGTTTTTGAGATTGAAGATAAGACTTTTATAAATCCATTTGATGGCAGTCTTCATACTTTGAAGTTAACCAAAGGGAAGGGTGTGGATAAGAAATCACT
>CAYVOQ010000022.1:0-16615 GCA_964453595.1 uncultured Methylobacillus sp.
TATGAATGGATGGGGTGAAGTATTTATGATTGTTACTGCAAATGGCGATGTGCTTCCATGTCATTCAGCAAGAGTTTTGCCAAATATAGAATTTCCTAATGTAAAAAATGATAACCTTGATAGTATTTGGTACAGGTCTGCTGCATTCAATAAATATCGTGGCGATTCCTGGATGAAGGAGCCTTGTATATCTTGTTCTGAAAAAGAGAATGATTTAGGTGGCTGCCGTTGTCAGGCATTTTTATTATCTGGGGATGCTGAGGCAGCTGATCCAATTTGTACTAAATCCCCTCATCGACATTTAATTGATACTGCATTAAAGGATTCGCAAGATGGAAAATTGCAAGCTCAACCTATAATTTTCAGAACCGACAAGAATTCAAAATCATTAATCGAAGGAGATAATGCCGATCGATTAAAACCCTTTAAGGCAATGCCATAAATTCAAGATATAATCGATTATGTTTTTAAATAATCGAATTGTAATTTTAGCGGCATTAACAGCACTTGCGCCATTTGCAATAGATACTTATTTACCTGCATTTCATCAGATTGAATTTGATTTAAATACTAGCAGCGAGTTTGTTCAACAAACATTAACTTTTTACTTAATCCCATATACTCTAATGACTCTCTTCCATGGAGCAATTTCTGACTCAATTGGAAGATTGAAGACTATTTTTTTTGGGTTAGCTTTATTTTCAATTGCATCTATTGGTTGTGCATTTTCCCAATCAATAGAAATGTTATGGTTTTTTAGAATTCTTCAAGGCTTAGGTGGTGGGGCAGGAAATGTAGTAGCTCGTGCCATGGTAAGAGATTTGTATTCTGGAGCAAATGCCCAAAAAGCCATGGCGACTGTTCAAATTATTTTTGGAATAGCGCCTGCCATTGCCCCAGTAATTGGGGGTTTACTTCTAGATCTTGGATGGCAGTCTATATTTCTATTTTTAATGGTTTATTCGATTTTGATCACTTATTTTGCGATCAAAAAACTACCTGAAACAATAAATAGAAAAAATGCAATACCTTTTAATTTAGATAATATTTTGATTCGTTTTAGAAATTTAACCTTGAATAAGGAATTTGTTTTTCTTGTTTTAGCTGTTTCTTTTAATTTTTCAGCGTTCTTTCTTTATGTATTGGCCAGCCCTGTTTTTTTAGTAGACTTGTTGGGCTTTACATCCTCAGAGTTTGGTTTTTTATTTGTACCAACTGTAACTGGAATGATCCTAGGGTCTCTTCTTTCAAGGCGCGCTGCCGGTAAAGTTTCATCATCATTATTACTGAAATATACCTATACGTGGATGCTAGCTATTGTTAGTCTTAATTTTATTTTTAGTAATTTTTTTAACCCTATTCCTTTTTTAAATATTGGATTAATCGCCTTGTATAACATTGGAATGGCAACAGCAATGCCAGTTTTGTCTCTTAAAGCCTTAGATTGCTTTCAAAATATGAGAGGAACTGCTGCTTCAGGTCAAGCTTTCTGTCAGATGTTAACATCTTCGGTTGTTGGCGGTATTGTAGTTCCTCTTTTATGGGCTTCTTTAGGCGAGCTTGCAACTGGAATGATGATTATATCTTTTATGGGTTTTTACTTCGTTCTAAAAACCCATGCATGGCACTATCAGAACATTGATATTTGAGATTATTTTTCTATTAAAAGTTCTCTTTTATTAGGTTTTCCATTCATCGCATCAGCGTCAGGAAGCGGTTCTTTTCTCTCTGAAAGAATAGGCCAAATTTTAGCAAGCTTTGCATTAATTTCTATAAAGTCTTGTTGATCTTCAGGTACATCATCTTCAGCATAAATTGCCTCCGCAGGGCATTCAGCTACGCAAAGAGTGCAATCAATACATTCCTCTGGATCAATAGCTAGAAAATTGGGCCCTTCAACAAAGCAATCAACTGGACATACATCTACGCAATCAGTGTATTTACAAGATATGCAATTTTCAGTTACAACATAAGTCATAATTTATACTTCCTTTTAATTAAATTCAGTAATCATGCCTGCGCCGACAGTATGATTTGTTGAATCATCTATTAAAATAAATGATCCTGTTTTTCTATTATTCGAATAATTATCCCCAACTATAGGCTGTGCAAGTGTAAGCTCAATATTGGAGATATCATTTGTTTCGATTTCGTTAGATTCTAAAGAAATCATGTTATTAATGTCGAATTTATTAATTATTTTTGTTATTTTAGCTTTAGTGAGCCTTGTTGTCTGCATTATTTTATAAGGCCTATTCTGATTAAGCTTTTCTTCAGAAAGCCAACATATTATAGCTTTTATATTTTTACTTACGGACGGAGAAGACAATTCCTTTACTAAAATATCGCCACGCGATATATCTATTTCATCATTTAGTTGAATTGATACCGATTGTGGCGAAAATGCTTTCTCAATATCTTTGTCCCCTATATTTATTTTTTTGATTGTCGATATTTTGTTACTTGGCAAACTTTTAACTTTATCCCCAACTTTTATTTCTCCTGATTCAATTCTTCCCATAAAACTTCTAAAATCATGTAAATTTTCATCTTCTGAAGCCCTTGGGCGACAGACAAACTGCACTGGAAGTCTAAAATCTAATTTTTGCGTATCAGATATTGTTTGTGCTTTTTCTAGTTTTTCTAAAAGAGTTGGGCCTTTATACCATGGCATTTGATCAAGTTTTTCAACAACCATATCACCATTTAAAGCAGATAGTGGAATAAACTCAATATCTATAGCTTCGTTATTCTTCGAAAAAATTTGAGTAAACTGCTTGCTATAATCCTCTTTTATTTTAGTAAAAATTGACTCCTCGTAGTCAACTAAATCCATTTTGTTTACAGCAACAATAAATTGCTTGATTCCAAGTAATTTTGCTATGTATGTGTGTCGCTTGGTTTGCGTTAAAATGCCTTTACGAGCATCAATCAAAATAATTGCTAATTGTGCAGTAGACGCAGCTGTTACCATGTTTCTAGTGTATTGTTCGTGACCTGGTGCATCTGCAATAATATATTTTCTATTTGAGGTTGCAAAATAGCGATATGCTACATCAATCGTTATTCCTTGTTCTCTTTCTGCAACCAATCCATCGGTTAGAAGCGATAGATCTACTGCATTTAATCCTCTTTTTTTTGATGTCTTCTCAATTTGATTTAATGTATCAGATAGAATTGTTTTGGTATCAAATAACAACCTACCAATGAGTGTACTTTTCCCATCGTCTACACTGCCGCATGTTATGAATCTTAATAGCGAATCTTTCATTTTAAAAATATCCTTCTTTTTTTCTTTGCTCCATAGAGGCTTCGCTCATTTGATCATCTAGTCGAGTGGCGCCACGCTCTGAAATTCTGGTAGATGCTGTTTCTATGATTATTTTTTCAACTGTGTCGGCATTACTTTCTACTGGAGCTGTGCAGGTAATATCACCCACTGTCCTAAAGCGCACCATGATATTTTCAACTTTATCTGACTCTTTGGCGGGCGTAACGTTTGTAACTGGAACAATTCCCTCAGGACGTCGCATGATATCTCTTTTATGAGCATAATAGATACTTGGTAATTCTAATTTTTCACGCTCTATATATTGCCAAACATCCATTTCTGTCCAGTTAGAGATAGGGAAGGCTCTTATATTTTCACCCTTATGAACATTTGCATTATACAAATCCCAAAGTTCTGGTCTTTGATTCTTTGGATCCCATTGTCCAAAGCTGTCCCGAAAACTCATAATTCTTTCTTTTGCCCTTGCTTTTTCTTCATCTCTTCTTGCCCCACCTATGCAGCAATCAAATTCAAATTCTTCAATTGCTTCTAATAATGTAATTGACTGATATTTATTTCTGGGCTCTAGTTCATGATTTAAAACAACTGTCCCTCTTGACATGGAGTCTTCAACAGAGCGTACAATTAACCTCTCTCCTAATTCCATTACTTTCTTATCTCTGAAATTTATAACTTCAGGATAATTATGGCCAGTATCAATATGCATTAGTGGAAAAGGAAATTTTCCAGGACGGAAGGCTTTTTCTGCAATTCTTAGTAAACACAGTGAATCTTTCCCTCCAGAAAACAGCAGTACTGGGTTGCTACACTGTCCAGCAACCTCTCTCATAATATGAATCGCCTCAGATTCTAACCAGTCTAAATGTGAAATCTCTTGGTTCATTAATTTTCCTTTTTGTGAAGCCCGCATTCCTTATGTTCAGGATTTTCCCACCACCAACGTCCAGAGCGAATATCTTCTCCAGGAGTGATTGCTCGAGTACATGGAGCACATCCGATACTTGGATAAAATTGATCATGTAATTTATTATACGGAGTGTTATTTATTTTTATAAAAGACCAAATTTCATTTTCTGTCCAATCTAGAAGGGGGCTGATTTTATCAAGTCCAAAATTTGGATCTTTTTCAATAACTTTATTATCTTTTCTTGTAATTGATTGTTCAGATCTTAATCCCGTAATCCAGGCATCTGCCTTGGACAAAACATTTTTTAATGGCTCTAATTTTCTTATTCTGCAACATTCTTTTCTGGAATCAAGTGAGTTATAAAAATCATTAACCCCTTTTGTATTTATATAATTTTCAACTAATTTTTTTTCAGGAAATATAGAAATAATTTTATTTGAGTATTGACTATTGACTGTTTCGTGAAGTTCATATGTCTCGTTATGAAGTCTGCCAGTATCTAAAGTAATAATAGTTATGTTGAATTTATTTTTATTTATTATGTGGTGAAGCACCATGTCTTCAGCACCTAGACTATTAGCAAAAATAATTTTTTTATATCTATTGCTTGCATTTGAAATGACGTCCATAAGTGCAGCTGTTTTTTCTTTGATATTTAAAAACATTTCATCACTTATGTGTATTTGATTAATTTTAGTTGTTTGATTAATCACTTTCTATTGACCCTTTTCCATAAAGGCTCTTCATTTAACCGACTTTGATAGTTTTCTGAAAAATCATTCAGTGAGAGCAGGGCATCTTCAACATTTTTACCTTCTTTAATTAAATAACTAGTAAATCCTGATCTTTTAAGATAAAAAATTTGATCCTTTAATACTTCTCCGATGGCTCTCAGATCATTTTGATACTTATATTTTTGGCGTAATAAAGTTGCTTGTGAGTAAATGCGTCCATCTGCAAATTTTTCAATAAAAACTGCAATAACTGGGAATGCGTTAATGTCTTCTATATTGTTCAATAGTTTTAATTCGTCGTGTGTGTTAATCCAAAGTCCAAAATTTGTATATTTAGAATGGATCTCTTCTTTTCTGAGGAGATAAAGTCTTAATGGGAGTAATATCTTTTCTTGGGGGGTCGGAAGTTCTTGGCTAAGTAATTCTTCTTCGCTTGGAGATAAATCTCCAGTTAATTTGTACTCGACTATCTTCCCAGCTTGTTTTTTAGTCTCTGTTTCTTTGCTATCTGGAAAAAATACAAAATAATCATTTTCTTTGATTGTATTGTTAATAATTAAATTTGGCTTAGTCATATTTTAATTTTTACCATACACATATTCTTTAAAAGGATCTAACCCAATTCGATCAATACAGTTAATAAATAACTCTGCTTCATCGGCTCTTTTTTCCAAATAACATTCAAGAATTTTCTTTATTACCCCAGGAATTTCTTCTGCGGAGAAAGATCTGCCAATTACCTTGCCAATCGAAGCATTATTTCCTTGAGATCCGCCCAGTGTAATTTGATACCACTCTGAACCATCCTTATCCACTCCTAAAATTCCAATATTACCAACATGATGATGGCCGCATGCATTCATACAGCCAGATATATTCAGGCTAATAGAGTTTAATTCATAAAGATAATCATAATCGTCTAAGAGATTTTGAATGCTATTTGCTATGGGGATACTTTTTGCATTTGCCAAACTACAAAAATCACCACCTGGACAGCAGATAATATCGGTTAACAAACCAATATTATTCTCATGTAAATTTAGTTGTTTTAATTTTTCATATAATAATTCAAGTTTTTGTTCTTCTACATCAGCTAATACTACATTTTGCTCATGAGTCGTTCTGATCTCTGAGAATGAAAACTCATCTGAAAGATCGGCTATATGTCTCATTTGTTCAGAACTGAGATCACCCGGAGGGTTGCCTTTAAATTTTAATGAAATAGTTACAGAACGGTATCCATCTCTTTTATGCTGCTTTGTATTTCTTTTAAGCCAATAGTAAAAAGACTTACTTTCCATTTCATCTTCTTTAATAGATGGTAAATTATCAATATAAGTAGGTTCAGTGAAATATTTTTTTACCCTATTAATCTCGAATTCATCCAATTGATTAGTTGATATTTTTCCTTCTTCCCAATCTTCTTCAACTTGTTTTTTAAATTCACTAATACCCAAAGCCTTAACTAATATCTTTATTCTTGCTTTGTACATATTATCTCTACGGCCATATATATTATAGATTCGAACAATTGATTCACAGTAGGATAAGATATTTTCTATTGGTAAATTCTCTTTTATTATCTCTCCTAACATAGGTGTTCGACCCAGCCCACCGCCAACCCAAATATTTGCATAGATTTTATTATCTGTATGTTTTAATTCAATGCCGATATCGTGAGTTTTTATTAATGCCCTGTCTTGCTCTGAGCCACTTATGGAAATCTTAAATTTTCTTGGTAATAGGGAGAATTCTGGATGGAATGTACTCCACTGTCTTAGGATTTCTGCAATAAACCTGGTATCGATTATTTCATCTGGTGATACACCTGCATAAGGGTCGGTTGTTATATTTCTAATACAATTACCTGAAGTTTGAATTGCATGCATTTCAACTTTTGCAAGGGCCGCTAAAATTTTAGGTGTTTCTTCTAGCTTTGGCCAATTGAATTGAATATTTTGGCGAGTGCTGATATGCCCATAGCCTCGGTCGTATGTGTCAGCAATATCGGCTAATGCTCTTAATTGATTAGATGTTAGCATTCCGTATGGGATTGCAACTCTCAACATAGGAGCATGCCTTTGTATATAAAGACCATTTTGCAGTCTTAGTGGCTTAAACTCTTCTTCGCTAAGTTCATTTCTTAAAAAGCGTGCTAACTGATTTTCGTATTGCTTAACTCGATCTAAAACAATCTGCGTATCAAAGTTGTCATATTTATACATCGATATTAGATCCTATAAGTTTGAATGAAATTGAAAATAAAATAAGGACTAAGATTAAGCGTATCCATTGGTCGTTTGTTTTTGCATTGAGTTTTGCACCTATCCAAACCCCTGGAAGTGAGCCAATAATGAGGCTTATAAGAAGCTCCAAATCAACAGAGCCAAAACTCGCATGCCCTATACCTGCAAATAAAGTTAACGGGACTGCATGTGCAATATCGGTACCAACAATTTTTTTAATACTATATTGAGGATATACAACAAGAAGCATTGTTAATCCAATTGCGCCTGCGCCCACAGAGGTTAGGGTAACCAAAAACCCTAATACTAAGCCAAGGAGTATGGTGAGCATCTTTTTCTGGGAAGCGCTTGATTGAGGAAGCTTCATTGCTTTAGAAAGGATGAGGGGCTGGAAAAAAATGGCAATAGAAGTAAAAATCAGAGCAATTCCTAAAAATATTTCTATTATCGATGTCAAAGTGTCATATTGGTAGAGTTCTTGGTGTCCAAGAAATAGGGTTGTTAATAGACTCGCTGGTATACTTCCCATCATTAAGTTTTTAACAATATTCCATTGAATATTGTTATTTTTGTGATGCGCAAACACACCTAAAGTTTTAGTGAGTGCTGCATATAAAAGATCCGTGCCTACGGCAATTGCAGTTGGAATTTTAAATATAAGAACTAACAATGGCGTCATTAATGAACCTCCACCGACACCAGTCAATCCAATCAGAAAGCCAATTAAAAAACCTGATAATGTATAAAGCATTGTTTTGAAACAACTTTAATAAAAAAAGACATTGAACTATAACAGATTTTGATATATAAAATAATAATATTAATTCCTATTTATATAACTTTTATTTATAAAAATGAAACTACAACAAATTAGATGCTTATACGAGATCGTTAATTCAAATTTCAATGTTTCTTTGGCTGCAGATAAGCTTCATACTTCGCAGCCTGGCGTTAGTAAGCAAATACAGCTTTTAGAGGATGAGATCGGTACGCTTATCTTTAAACGAAAAGGTAAGCGTTTAATTGGGCTTACTGAACCGGGAAGGCTTGTCTATGAAACTAGTATTGAAATACTCAATAAAGTGAAGAATATTAAGAATATTTCCGATAATTTTGGAAAAGATCTTAAAGGCACTTTCACAATTGCGACCACTCACACTCAGGCAAGGTATAAATTACCTAAAATTGTTGAATGGTTTGTAAATAAGTATCCAGATATTAAATTAAATATCCATCAAGGAAACCCAAGCCAAGTAACTGAACAAATTTTAAATGGTGAAGCAGATGTTGGTATTGCTACAGAATCAATTGGTTTGTCAGATCAAGTTCAAACAATTCCTTGCTATCAGTGGAATAGAACTATCATTACCCCAAAAGATCATCCTTTAAAATGGCTTGGTCCAGAAATTACCTTAAATGATCTTATTAAGTATCCAATGATTACCTATGATTATGCTTTTACTGGAAGCACAAATGTTTCAAAAGTTTTTAAGCAAGCCAATTTGGAGCCAAATATTGTTTTTACCGCAATTGATGCTGATGTTATAAAAACATACGTTAATCTTAATTTGGGTATTGGATTGGTTGCTGAAATGGCATACGATAAACAAAAAGACAAAGATTTAGAATCTATTAATGTAGGCCATTTATTTCCATCAAGCACTACGCTAATTGGTTATAGAAAAGATCTATTTTTAAAATACTTCGTGTTAGATTTTGTTAAAAAATTTAGCAACCTAACAGATAAAGAATTAAAAGAATTTATAGACAACAAAAAATAATGTTATCAGATCTAAAAATTGCACAAAAAATCAAACTTAAGCCAATAGAAGCAATTGCTAAGAAAATTAATATTGCAAAAAAGAATCTTTTTTCTTATGGACCTTTCATTGCAAAAGTAAATATCGATGGTTTAAAACGAAAGAAAAACAGTAAATTAATCTTAGTTACAGCTATGAGTCCAACTCCAGCTGGAGAAGGAAAAACAACCACGACTGTGGGACTTGCAGATGCACTAAGAAAGTTAAACAAAAATGCGGTTGCATGCTTACGCGAGCCATCATTAGGTCCGGTTTTTGGAATGAAGGGAGGGGCAACCGGAGGTGGATTCTCCCAAGTGCTTCCAATGGAAAATATTAATCTTCATTTTACAGGTGATTTTCATGCAATTACTGCTGCTAATAATTTACTAGCAGCGTTGATTGACAATCATATCTATCATGGCAATAAATTAAATATTGATCTATCAAGCATACTCGTTAAACGTTGCTTGGATATGAATGACAGGTCATTAAGAAGGGTTGTTCAAGACGGCTTAAAATACAAAAGAAAATCAGGGTTTGATATAACAGTTGCATCAGAAATTATGGCTATTTTTTGTTTAGCTGCGAATATGACTGATTTGAAAGACAGGCTTGGAAAAATTTTAGTAGGATTTAATAAAAACGGTAAGCCAATATTAGCCGAAGATCTAAAAGCACAAGGGGCAATGCTGGCTTTATTAAAGGATGCTTTCAATCCAAATCTAGTCCAAACAATCTATCAGACCCCAGTATTTATTCATGGTGGACCTTTTGCAAATATCGCGCACGGCTGCAATAGTGTTGTTGCGACCAATCTGGGTTTAGGAGTTGCTGATTACGTTGTTACTGAAGCAGGTTTTGGAGCCGATCTTGGGGCGGAAAAATTTCTTAATATAAAATGTAAGCAGTCAGACTTTTATCCTAATGCAGTTGTGATTGTAGCAACCATTCGAGCCATAAAATATCATGGAGCTCAAAAACTATCTGAACTTTCAAAAGAAAATATAAATGCATTAAAAAAAGGATTATTAAACCTTGAGAGACATATTGATAATATTAAAAATAAATTTGGAGTCCCTGTTGTAGTAGCACTCAATCACTTTCATAAGGATACAAAACGTGAAATTGAATTCTTGGAAAAATCAATGAATAGTTTGGGAGTCGCGATTACTCTATGTAAGCATTGGGAAAAAGGAAATGTTGGAGCAGTGAATTTAGCTAAAACAGTTGTTAATCTCTGTAAAAACAAACTTCAAAAACCTAAACTTATTTATTTACCGAGCGATCCAGTTGAGATTAAGATTGAAAAACTAGCCAAAACAATCTATCGTGCTAGTAAGGTAAAAATAACTGCTTCAGCAAAGCAGCAAATTGAGAAATTTATAAAAATACCTGGTGTTAAGAAATTTCCTATTTGTGTTGCTAAAACTCCATACTCATTCTCTTCGGATCCTTTAAAAATTGGAGCTGTTACTAATCACACCCTAGAAGTTAAGGAGGTGCGCTTAAACCTAGGAGCACGTTTCTTTGTTATTGTTTGTGGACCCATTATGACAATGCCAGGATTGCCAGCTAAACCAGCATCGGAAAGCATTTCAGTTGATAGAGATAATCTGATTACAGGTCTATTTTAATTTTGCAATGAAAGAGCTTGTTAAGGATTCCATAAGTTATGAATATATTGAAAATAAATCAAAGTTTATTGGTTTCGCATTTACTTGCTATAGTTTTGATCAGTTAAAAAGTAGATTGGATGACTTATGGAAGAATCAATATCGAGATGCAAGTCATATAGTGTATGCTTTACGTCTTATAAATACTGGCAGAGTGGATTACTATTTTTCAGATGATGGAGAGCCATCGGGAACGGCAGGGAAGCCGTTATTAAATTTATTAGAAACTAAAGATATCGTTAATGCTGGAGTTATTGTGGTGCGCTATTACGGCGGTATAAACTTAGGAACGGGTGGCCTGGTGCGATCATATATCAAGGCGGCTCAATTATCATTGAATGAGCTATCACTAAAAGAGTATATTGAGTATAATAATTATAAAATTTCTATTAATTACAATATGTTAGAAGATATAACTAAAGTAATTTATAATTTAAATGGAGTTGTATTAACTAAGGATTTTAGTGAAAATATAACAGTTAATTTACAAATTCCTGTAAAAAACGTCGCTCAATTTGAAGATAATTTAACCGTTAAGAAAGCAATATTTCTGTGATTTTAAATATTTCAATTTTTTTAATTTTTGTATTAATAAGTGCTATTTTTTACTTATTGTTAAGAAATAATAAATACTCAAATCATGAAGTTATTGAAAAGAAACTGGAAGAAAAGCACCGCCAAATGCTCATAGATTTTAATGATGCGCTCACAAAAAACACTGACCGCTTTATTAAATCAGTCGGTGAAGAATTTAAGCATAATCGAGATATGCTGGAAAGTTTAAAAATTTCACAAATAGATGTGCTAAATAAATTACGTGAAGATCTGATTGAAAAGCTTCATAAAAATCTAAACGATCAAAATAAAATTCAACAAGACTCAATTCAGTCATCATTAAAAAACACCACAGTTCAGCTGTTAGCCTCTATAGAAACCTTGACGAAAGCTGTCGATACAAGACTGGAAGAGATAACCGGTAAGGTTCATGAGCGACTTGAGGAAGGTTTCAAGAAAACCAATGAAACTTTCTTAAGCGTTATGGAAAGGCTTGCCACAATCGATGAGGCGCAGAAAAAAATTGATGGGTTAACGACAAATGTTGTAAGTCTGCAAGAGCTTTTGGGTGATAAGCGCTCAAGGGGCGCATATGGTGAACTACAATTAGAAGCGCTTGTAACAAACATTCTTCCCCCTGATTCATTTTCATTCCAACATACTTTCAATAATAGTGTTCGTGCAGATTGCGTCCTATTTTTGCCAGAACCAACAGGTACAGTTGCAGTTGACTCAAAATTTCCAATGGAAAATTATCAAAAAATGTTTGATATTTCTTTATCAGATAGTGAAAAAGACAGGGCAAAAAAACAATTTAAACTGGATGTCAAGAAGCATATTAATGACATTGCAACTAAATATATTATTCCAGGAGAGACTTCAGATGGTGCCGTTATGTTTATCCCTGCTGAAGCAGTCTTTGCTGAAATTCATGCTTATCATGGGGAATTAATCCAAGAGGCGCTTGCTTTAAAAGTATGGATAGTTTCACCAACAACTTTAATGGCTGTTTTGAATACTGCGAGAGCGGTTTTAAAAGATGTTGAAACAAAAAAACAGATACATATCATTAAGGCCGAATTAGGAAAATTGGGTAAAGAATTTGAACGTTTTGATACAAGGATGAAAAAACTAGCTGATAATATCAGGCTTGCTCATGAAAACGCACAAGATGTTCATTTAACTTCACAAAAAATTTCACGAAGATTTTCTCAGATTGAAAAAGTTGAGCTCAAGGAGGACCCTAATGATTTATTAGAGTTTGAAGACAAAATTTTTGATGACAATGAAAATGAAGGTTAAGTTACTTTTTTTTGCATCTATTCGAGAGCTTATAAATATAGATTACATGGAGATTCATATTCAGCCCAACGACACAGTCAATGATTTGTATGAAATGGTCTCTAAAAGTTACCCTCAAATCAAAGCTCTCCAAAATGTTAAAGCAGCATGCAACGATAATCTAATCAACAATTGGGATCATAAGCTTAATGACGGCGATCAAGTAGCTTTTTTTCCACCAATAACTGGAGGTTGATTTGATTACTTTAGTGCAAAAAGACCCTATTGATAGAAGCTTTGTATTTGAAAATTTGGCAAAAGAGAATAGAACCGGTGCTATTGTTAC
The DNA here is from genome assembly GCA_964453595.1 of uncultured Methylobacillus sp. GTDB lineage: Bacteria > Pseudomonadota > Gammaproteobacteria > Burkholderiales > Methylophilaceae > BACL14. The sequence continues at coordinate 12,837 of CAYVOQ010000022.1, forward strand.
TTTCAATGGGTACGTTAGGGATATTAATAGCGGTGTTATAAAAATGTTTATTGAGCATTATCCCGGAGTAACAGAAAAGGCAATAAAAAAAATCCAAGAACATGCTCAGCAAAATTGGAATATTAATAATTCAATAGTTATTCACAGGGTAGGTGAGCTTCTATTAAATGATGAAATAGTTTTGGTTGCTGTTTCAGGTGAGCATCGAACTGAAGCATTTAGAGCGGCGGAGTTTATTATTGATTACCTAAAAACAGATGCTCCATTTTGGAAGAAAGAGTTCTTTGAAAATCATGCAAAATGGGTCGAATCAAAAGATAGCGATATACAAGAATTAAAAAAATGGAAATAATAATAAAAACAATATTTTATATAATTTTATTAATGTAAATTATATGAAAAATATTGTAAATTTTCAAAAATTTCCAGGATTATTCAAGGTATTAGGGCCGGGTTTTATATGGATGGCCTTGGCTCAAGGAAGTGGTGAGTTAATATGGTGGCCATACCTAATTGCTAAATATGGAACATTTTTTTTAAGCCTACTTATCCCTGCTTGTTTGCTTCAATGGCCACTTAATTATGAAATTGGAAAATATACTTTAATAACTGGTGAATCTATATTTACTGGATTTTACAGAATCGGAAAAAATTTTAGTATTTTGTTATGGCTTTTGATGGTTGTTTCATTTTTATGGTTTGGAGCTTTTGCATCCGCTGGAGGAACAGCACTCGCTGATTTAACTCACTTTCCAAGCCAGCTTTCCTCAAGAGGTCAAACTTTCTTCTGGGGTGCCTTATCTATTGTATTTTTTTATATTATTGTTATGCGGTTAAGGTCTACCTATAATTTTGTTGAGTCTTTTATGACCTTGGTAGCTTTAGTTACTTTTTTTGGTTTAATCTGGGCGGTTTCAGATCCCTCTATATTTGATTTTTTTGATTCCTTCGTTGTTGGATTGTATACATTCCCAACTTCCATGCCTGAGCAATGGGAAAATGCTGATGCAACAAAACTCATTACTGCAATTAGTTTTGCTGGTTTAGGGGGTTTTTGGATTCTTTTTTATTCTTACTGGCTTCAGTCAAAAGGCTTGGGGTTGAGAAAGAGTCATAAGCAGAAAAATTTAGTCATTATTCCTCCTAATTCTTATAATTTTTCCATCTGGAAAAAATGGCTTACTTTTTTAAAAATTGATATTTCTATTGGTATTTTTGGAAATATTGTTACAACTCTACTAATGTGTTTTTTATCTCTTGCGATTTTGCACAGCAAGGACTTAATTCCAGATGGATATCATATAGCATCTGTTCAAAGTGAATTTTTCATTCTCAGATGGGGTGAATTTGGAAAATATCTTTTTTTATTTATTGCAGCAGCTTTTCTTGCTGATACTTGGCTTGCAACAGCTGATGCTTTTTCTCGAATTAATTGTGATTTTTTGCCTAAGATTTCTATAAAAGCAAAAAAACTAAACCAGGGTAATAAGCTTTATAAAAATTTATTTACGATAATCACTTTGATTACATTTATGACAATGTTTTTAGACCAACCTGGCTCTTTAATTCAGTTATCAGCTTTAATTGGCTTTGCAGGTACCCTAATTTTTCCTATAGCGCTTTATTATCTCAATTATTGTTTTTTACCAAAACAGTACCCAGAATTTTTAGATGGCCAGAGTTACTCAAAGTATTGGTTGCTCTTGGTTTTTATAATCTATACTATCTTATTGGTATTGTTTTTATATTTTAAGTTTCTAATCTAACTATGAGCAGTTTAAAAAAAATCATATTTCCCGTTGGTGGTCTTGGTACTAGATTTTTACCTGCAACCAAAGCTACGCCAAAAGAAATGCTTCCCATTGTTGATAAGCCATTGATTCAGTATGCGGTTGAAGAGGCTATTGAAGCAGGTTTTACTGAATTAATATTTATAACTGGTAAATCAAAAAGAGCTATTGAAGATCATTTTGATAGCACATTGGAGACTTATTCTAATATTGATCGAAGAAAACAAGAGGTATTAGACCTTATGAATAATCTGGTACCGAAAAATGTTCGATGTATTTATATCAGACAGGGCGAACCATTGGGGCTTGGCCATGCAATTCTTCAAGCTAAATCTATGATTGGGCCTGATGCTTTTGCAGTTTCTCTTGCTGACGATTTAATTGACGCTAAACCTGGAGCGCTAAAGCAGATGGTCCGGCAATATGAAAAATCTAAGCATTCTGTTGTTGCGGTTCAGTATGTAGATAAGAAAGATTCAAATAAATACGGAATCATTGATTCTAAAAATTTTGACGATGATTTAATTAAGTTAAGCAATATTATAGAAAAACCTGATCCTGATGACGCGCCATCTCATTTTGGTGTTGTAGGGAGGTATATTTTCAATTCAAGGATTATGGATTTATTAGAAAAAACAGGTATGGGGTCAGGAAATGAAATCCAGCTCACAGATGCAATAAAAATTATGCTTTCCAAAGAAGATGTGTTTGCTTATCGTTTTCAGGGCAAACGTTATGATTGTGGATCTAAACTTGGTTATCTTAAAGCTAATATTGATTTTGGAATTGCAAGGAATGAGTTTAAGGAGGAGTTGATAACCTTCTTAAAGTCTAAAATTTAAATGCAGGAATTTAAAAATGGAAAATTATTATTTTCCAATCAAGAGATCAAACACTCTATTCATAAATTAGCTTTATCCCTACAAAAAAAATATGCCAATCAGAAAGTAGTTTTTTGTCCTTTAATGACCGGCGCTATTCCTTTTGCAGGAGAATTGCTTCAACAATTATCTGAATTAGATTTGTATTTAACTTATGCCCACTTCACGAGATATTTAAATAATAAACCTTTAAGCCAAGGGGTATTTAAATATAAACCTAGTAGAGATGAAGTCTTAAATCAGCACGTGCTTTTGGTAGATGATATTTTTGACGAAGGAATTACAATCGGTGAAGTAAAAAAAGAATTTTTAAAAATGGGTGCAAAAACTGTTGAGTCAATTGTTTTGCTTTATAAAGAATTAGGGCAATTGACTAAGCCAGATTTTTTTGCACTCAAAGCCCCGGGTGAGTATGTTTTTGGATTTGGTTTGGATTCAAATTCAAATTATCGAAATTTACCTGATATATATAAGTTTAAATAATGAAAAAAACAATCAAAAAAGACCCTTTTTACGCTAGAGAATCTGAAAACTACGAAAGACCACTTCCAAGTAGAGAATTTATTATTCAGGTTATGGAAGAAGAAGGCATTCCTTTAAAAAAGATAGATTTGCTGAAAATCTTAAATATTAAAAAAACTGAAGAAGATATTTTTAATCGTAGGTTAAGGGCGATGCTAAGAGATGGCCAAATTTTGAAAAATAGAAAAGAGACTTTCTGTTTACCAATTAAACTCAATGCTGTTTCGGGAAAAATCCAAGGGCATCCAGATGGTTATGGTTTCTTAATACCTGATGAACAAGGCAATGAAGATATTTTTCTGAGCCCTGTTGAGATGCAAAAAGTATTTCATAATGATCGTGTTGTTGTTCAAATTTCTTCTAAAGACAGAAGAGGGAGGTTAGAGGGAAAGATAATTGAAGTTCTTGAACGAGCAAATACTGTTTTGGTCGGCAGGGTAATAAACTCATTTGGAGTAACAATTGTAGCTGCTGAAGATAAGAGAATTAATCAAGATATCATTATTCCATATGGACAAGATCTTGATGCTAAGGCTGGAAGTATTGTTGAGGTTGAAATTACCACGCAGCCGGCATTACACTCCAA
>CAYVOQ010000023.1:0-16138 GCA_964453595.1 uncultured Methylobacillus sp.
GAAACAATTATTTGCCAATACAAAATCGGCTAAATATTTCTCCAAGGAGGTCATCGGAAGAAAATTCTCCTGTGATTTTACTTAACTCTTGTTGCGCTTGTGACAGCTCTTCGGCTAACAAAGATGGGTCATATAAAAGATTTAACGCGCTGTCTATATTAGTAATAATTTGATTTAGAGATACCAAATGTCTTTTGCGCGCAGAAAATTGAAATTCGCTAGAATCGAGATCATTTAGGCGAAGAACTTTTAAGACTTCTTGCTCGAGCAGCTCAATTCCTAAATTATGTTTTGCGGAGATTAAAACAACAGTGTTTCCATAATGTTCCACAACTGAAGGAGTAATATTGGATAAATCTATTTTATTTAACACCCAAATATATGGGCACGACAAATGGGTCAAGTCATAAAGGTGAACAAAAGAACTAATATCTTCTAGATTATCAATTAAAATTAAAGCCAAATGTGATTGTTGCAACAAATGTTTAGTTCGATCGATACCCGCACTTTCTACAACGTCATCAGTGTCTCTTAAACCGGCAGTATCATAAATACGAATAGGAACGCCATTTAAGTTAATTAAGGCCCGGACAGGGTCACGGGTAGTTCCAGGGATGTCAGTTACAATCGCAATATCTTCCTGAGCAAATTGATTAATAAGTGTTGATTTGCCAACATTAGGTCGCCCAACTAAGCACATTTGAAATCCATCTTGGACCATTTGACCTTTTTTTGATGTTTCTAGAACCGATAATAGCGTCTTCCTAATGGCACTTAACTTATCTGAAATGCCTCCTTTACTAATAAAGTCAATATCCTCTTCAGGAAAATCTAAACATGCCTCAACATAAAGGCGGATATCAATAACCTGCTTTAATAAAGCATTGATTTTATTAGAGAAATTTCCCTGAAGGGACTGCAAAGCATTTTGAGCGGCTTGCTTCGTAGAAGCATTAATAAGGTCAGCTATAGCCTCGGCTTGAGTTAGATCAATCTTGTCATTTAGAAAAGCACGTTTTGTAAATTCACCTGGGGTAGCCATTTGACACCCCAAATCCAAGCAGGCATCCAAGATCAATTGTAAAATAACAGGGCCTCCATGCGCTTGGAACTCAACAATATCTTCGCCCGTAAAAGAATGTGGTGATTTAAAAAATAATATTAATCCTTGATCAATAGAATTGTTTTTTTGATCAAAAAAATTAGAAAAAATCGCTTGATTTGGAATAAGTTGGCGCTTAGAAATGGTCTCACCAACCGCAAGCGCATTAGATCCAGAAACACGAACAATACCAACGCCACCGACCCCAGGGGGGGTCGCAATAGCACAGATCGTTGTGGCTAAATGGGGTTTAGCCATGTCCTTTCTTCTTTAACGCTGCGGCATGGATACTTTTATTGACGTACCATTGTTGCAACATGGACAATACATTATTAACGAACCAATACAAAACAAGCCCAGCTGGAAAGAAAAAGAAAAATATACTAAACACAATTGGCATAATCATCATCATGCGCGCTTGCATGGGATCAGCTGGCTTTGGATTAAGTTTTTGCTGTAAAAACATCGAAGCAGCCATTAATACAGGCAACACATAAAGTGGGTCTTTAACAGATAAATCCGTAATCCAGCCAAAAAATGGTGCTTGTCGAAGGTCAACCGCGCCAAGCAATACCCAATATAAAGCAATAAAAACAGGAATCTGAATCAGTATCGGTAAGCAGCCGCCTAATGGATTAATCTTTTCAGTCTTATAAAGCTCCATCATAGCTTGCTGCATTTTTACTTTATCATCACCAAATTTTTCTTTCATGCTTTGAAGGCGAGGAGCTAACTCTTTCAATTGTGCCATTGATCGATAACCAGAAGCGGACAAAGGATAGAAAAAAGCTTTAATTAAAACTGTTAATAAAATAATTGAAAGGCCCCAATTTGAAACGATGCTCTGAATACCCTTTAGTAAAGAAAACAGCGGGGAAGCAATAAAAGTTAGCCAACCATAATCAACCGTATACTCCAAACCACGTGCAGTTTTTATGAGCTGATTTTTAATTTGAGGACCTGCATACAAGGTTGCATCAAAATTAACAGTTGCACCAGAGGGAATATCAGCAATCTTGGCACGAACACCAGCAGAATATATATGATCTGAAATTTGTTTGGTATAAAACTGTCTTGCTGATGAACCTGAAATTATCCAAGCGCTCGCAAAGTAACGTTGTATAATTCCAGACCAACCATTATCAGTATTTAATGAAAATGGTTTTTGATTGTTGATATCAGAAAATTTAATCTTGTTAAACTTTTTATCTTCATTAAAGTAAGAAACTCCCGTAAATGAAGGCATCATAGAGGAACCTTGATTCGATTGGTCATCATGAATGAGTTGATAATATACTTGAGGCGCAACCGGCGCAGTGGTTTTATTTTCAATTGCAATATTTAAATGAATATTATACATCCCCTTAACAAAGCGATAGGTCTTCGTAACTTTTACTTTGTCATTTTCAAAAACAAGAGGGACAATCAGCTCATCGCCCGATAAATTATAATTTTGAGCAATAATATTAAAATCATCTTTATGAGTTGGTAGTGCATCACCAACTAGACCGCTTTGTGCAACATAAAGCAATCCATCATTTGCATCATCAAATAACTGATAAGTTCCTGTTTTGTCATCATTTTGATAATTTTTTAATTTTAATTGACGAATATCAGCCCCTACAGAACTAATCGTAGCTTGATAAAGATCGGTATCAACAACAATATTTTTACCTTTGTCTAATTGAAAATTTAGCCCCTCTTTCTCGATTGAGGTAAAAGTTGAATTTTGACTGTTAGTTAAATTAGCATTCTCGACGTCTAAAGAAACTTGGTTTTGTTTTTGCTGCCAAGAGTCCCAAAGTAATAAGAGGGAAAAAGAAAATACGACAAATAATATTAAACGTTTTGTTTCCATTAACAATCTTTCATAAACTATTTTAAAGGATCGTGTCCGCCCGGATGATAAGGGTGGCACTTTATTATTCTTTTTAAAGCTAAATACAAAGCTTTATAAAAAACATATTTTTTAAAAGCCTGTATTGTATATTCTGAACAGCTTGGCGTAAACCTACAATTTTTTGGCAATAAAGGGCTAACGCTTAATTGATACAGACGAATTAAAAAAATAAAAGGACTATTAATTAACTTTACCAATGAATGAATGAACTTCATTTTGAATGTTTAAGAAATCATCTTTGTTAAAAATTTGTTTACACTGGATAACAATATCAAAGTGTTTTAGAAGAGTTTGTTGTCGTAGTATCGACCTTAAAACACGTTTTATATAATTTCGATCAACTGCGCGTTTAGCTGTTTTTTTGCTAACAATAAATCCAAAACGAGAAAATTCCAACTGGTTTGGCATATAAAAGAAATTTAAGTGCGCAGTATGAATGCGAGATTTAAAATTAAAAACGGATGAAAAATCATCCGCTTTTTTTAATCTAGTTGTGGCATTAACCAACAAAAGAAATTAGAGGCCTAAACGAGCTCTTCCTTTTGCTCTTCGTGAAGCGATAACTGCACGGCCACCTTTAGTTCTCATGCGAACTAAAAACCCATGTGTTCTTGCTCTTTTTACTTTAGATGGTTGATATGTACGTTTCATAATAAATCCAATGTTTTTTTATTAGAACGCGAGAAGATACGCCATATCAGACAGGTTGTCAATAATTAGAGATCAAAAATAATAAAATTTAGCTGTGGATAACTTTTCCACATTCTACTAAAATAGCTACCTGGTTATAGATAATTATGAATATAGAAAATTTTTGGCAAGCTTGTTTAGGCTTCTTCTCAAAACAGCTCACAAAACAACAATTTAAAACATGGATTGAGCCCTTAGAGGCAAAGGATACTGAAACATCAGTAGAAATAATAGCGCCTAATCACTTTGTTAATCAGTGGGTATCAGAACGCTTTAGCGACTCCATTAAAGAAATTGCACAAGAAAATAAAATAACAAAAGAAATAAAATTTATTGTTATTAAGAAAAAAATTAGAAAAACCGAGGGCACACCCCAATCAATTGAGAGCTCATTAAATGCTGTTAGCGATCAATTATCACAAAACAGAACAAACACAAATAAAACTACAGGTTTAAACAAAGGTTTTTTATTTTCAAACTTTGTAACCGGAAAAGCAAACCAGCTTGCAACGGCCGCAGCGAAACAAGTTGCAGATCAACCAGGTGAGGGTTACAACCCATTATTTATTTACGGTGGTGTTGGGCTTGGTAAGACTCATTTAATTCAAGCTATTGGGAATGAAATTAAAACACATAATCCAGATGTAAAAATTAAATACTTACATGCTGAAAAATATGTAACCGATGTAGTAAAAGCTTATGAGAATAAATCATTCGACCAATTTAAAAAACTTTATCACAACTTAGATATTTTATTAATTGATGACATTCAATTTATTGGTAAAAAAACAAGAACACAAGAAGAGTTCTTTTACGCATTTAATTCTTTAATAGAAAATAAAAAACAGATTATTTTAACTTGTGATAGTTACCCAAAAGAAATTGAGGGTGTTGATGAACGATTAAGAACTCGATTTAGTTGGGGTCTGACTGTTGCAATTGAGCCGCCAGAGCTTGAAATGCGAGTAGCTATATTATTAAAAAAAGCAGAAGCATTAAAAATAGAGTTGACTGAAGATGTGGCATTTTTTATAGCAAAACAAATTCGATCAAACGTTCGAGAATTAGAAGGTGCATTAAATCGAATTATTGCTATGTCTAATTTTACTGGAAACCCAATTGATATTCAGCTGACAAAAGAATCATTAAAAGATTTAATTGCTGTAAGAGGCCGACAAGTATCTGTTGATAATATACAAAAAACAGTAGCGGACTACTATAAGATTAAAATCTCAGATATGGTCGGTAAAAAAAGATCAAGAAACTTTTCAAGACCACGTCAAATAGCAATGATGTTGACTCGAGAATTAACAAATTTAAGTTTTCCTGAAATCGGAGATGCGTTTGGAGGAAGGCACCATACAACCATTATGCATGCATGTGAAGAAATAGAAGAATTAAGACTAAAGAATCAAAATTTGGGTCAAGAATTAGGGTTACTAATACAAACCTTAAGAGGATAAACTTGTGATTAAGTTGTGATTTACTTGTGGATGAAAATTGAATAAAACTTTAATTTAAAAAATTAAAAAATTTATACACATTTTATACACAGGATTTACATAGTTTATTCATAATTTTTAAAATTCCAAAGTTAGCATGTTGTAAGGGTTTTAAAGGATTTCCACAGAAAAATCCTGTATTATTATTATTATTAATTTTATATATAAATATTAAATAAATTATGAACATTAAAATTGAACGTGATGTACTTTTAAAACCACTAAATAGTGTTGTCGGTATTGTTGAAAAAAGATTAGCTTTACCCATACTATCTAATCTTTTATTAAAAGCTAATGAAAATAAATTAAGTTTCACTGCAACTGATCTAGAAATGCAAACTTCATTAAATATTAATACTAAGATTGAAAATGATTTTGAAATTACTATTTCAGCAAGAAAATTATTTGATATAACGCGAGCCTTACCAGAGGGTAGTGTTCTTGAATTTCAAATTAATGAGTCAAGAGTAAATGTTAAAGCTGGTAAAAGCCGTTTTAATCTTCAAACTCTACCATCAAAAGATTATCCAGTTATGAAACAAAATACCGGAGAAGGTGTTAAGTTTGAACTACCACAAAATCAATTAAAAGGTTTATTAAAACAAGTTGATTTTGCAATGGCTCAACAAGATATTCGTTATTACTTAAATGGTTTATTGTTTGAAATTCAAGGACAAAAATTAAATATTGTTGGTACAGATGGCCATCGTTTAAGTTTTACTTCAACAAAACTTAACCAATCTTTTGAAAAACAAGATGTCATTATTCCTCGTAAAACTGTTATGGAATTAATTAAATTATTAAATGATGATGATGAAAAGGTAGAAGTAAACCTATATGAACAACAAGTTACTTTTAATTTTAATAATATATTTTTAATTACAAAGGTTATTGATGGTAAATTTCCTGACTACACTAGAGTTATACCTGCTGGGTATGAAAATACATTTGAAATTAATCGACTAAATTTATTAAGCGCAATGCAAAGAGCTTCAATATTATCAAATGAAAAATATAAAGGTATTCGGTTAGTTTTAGATAGTAATAATATGCAATTAATAACAACTAATAGCGAACAAGAAGAGGCTCAAGAGGATATTGAGATTCCATACAATAAAGAAAAAATTGATATTGGTTTTAATGTAACTTATTTAATTGATGTATTGGTTAATATTCAATTCGAAACACTTCAATTTGCATTTAAAGATTCTAATAGTAGTTGCTTGGTAACTATTCCAAATAATGATGACTATAAATATGTTGTCATGCCAATGAGAATTTAAGGAAAATAATGGCTGAAGATAATATTCAAAATTACTCGTCTGAGAGTATTAAAGTTTTAAAAGGCTTAGAGGCTGTTCGAAAAAGACCAGGAATGTATATTGGCGACACTTCAGATGGAAGTGGTTTGCATCATATGGTTTTTGAGGTTTTGGATAATGCAATTGATGAAGCGTTAGCTGGGCATTGTGATGATATTAAGGTAGTGATACACCCTGATAATTCAGTTTCAGTTCAAGATAACGGACGAGGTATTCCAACAGATGTAAAAGAAGATGATGAAGAAAAAAGAACTGCAGTTGAAATTGTAATGACCGAATTGCATGCAGGTGGTAAGTTTGATCAAAACTCTTATAAAGTATCAGGTGGGCTTCATGGCGTTGGTGTGTCGGTGGTGAATGCTTTATCAGACTGGTTAAAAGTAAAGGTTTATCGCAATAATAAGATTCATGAAATTCAATTTGAAAACGGCGTACGAAAAACTGATTTGGCTATAACTGGAGATACAGATAAAAAAGGAACAGAAGTACAATTTCTTCCATCAGTGAGTACATTTACAGATATTAATTTTCATTTTGAAATTTTAGCAAAACGAATACGAGAACTTTCTTTTTTAAATAATGGCGTCAAAATTGAATTGATTGATCACCGATCAGGAAAGTCAGAAAATTTTGCATTCTCTGGGGGAGTAAAAGGTTTTGTAGAATATATGAATCGGTCAAAAACTGTGTTACATAAAAACCCATTTTATGCTGAAGGTGAAAAAGACGGAATTACTATAGAAGTAAGTATGCAATGGAATGATTCTTATGGTGAAACAGTACAATGTTTTACAAATAACATACCTCAAAGAGATGGTGGCACTCATTTAACAGGGCTTCGAGGCGCTATGACCAGAACTATTAATACTTATATAGAATCAAACGAGCTTTCGAAAAAAGCTAAAGTTGATACTACAGGTGATGATATGCGTGAAGGTTTAACTTGTGTGTTATCAGTCAAAGTTCCTGAACCAAAATTTTCTTCACAAACAAAAGACAAGTTAGTTTCTAGTGAAGTACAGCCGGTTGTTCAAGATATAGTTGCAAAAAAATTAACAGACTACTTATTAGAACATCCTCAAGATGCGAAAATAATTTGTACAAAAATTGTTGATGCTGCTCGAGCTCGAGAGGCTGCAAGAAAAGCGAGAGATATGACTCGTCGAAAAGGCGCAATGGATTCATTAGGCTTACCTGGTAAATTAGCAGACTGTCAAGAAAAAGATCCTGCAAATTCAGAATTATATTTAGTTGAGGGTGATTCAGCTGGAGGCTCAGCAAAACAAGGACGTGATCGAAAAAACCAAGCGATTTTACCTTTAAAGGGAAAGATTTTAAATGTAGAAAAAGCTCGCTTCGATAAATTGTTATCTTCGCAAGAAATCGCGACTTTAATAACAGCTCTTGGAACTGGCATAGGCGCTAATGATTTTAATTTAGAAAAACTGAGATATCATCGCATTATTATTATGACTGATGCCGATGTGGATGGTGCTCATATTAGAACTTTATTGTTAACGTTTTTCTACCGTCAAATGCCTGAGTTGGTTGAAAAGGGACATATTTATATTGCCCAACCACCATTATTCAAAGTGAAACAAAACAAAAATGAACGTTACCTAAAAGACGAGCAAGAACTGGAACAATATCTTCTTGAGTCTGCGTTAGAGGGTGCTTCATTGTTAACCTCATCTAAAGGAAATAAGATAGAGGGAGATGCGCTAAAAAACATTGCTAAAGAGGTAATTGCTTCAGAAGCAGTGATTCGGAGAATGGCAACTCGATATGAAGAGTCCGTGTTGCGTGCGATCATAGAAAACGGATCAATAAATTTAGATTCTGAAAATACTACTCAAGATTATTTAGAAAAAATCAAAAAAACCATAGCACTTGAAAATATTAATTACGAAGTGAAACAAAACCAAGAGTCGAAAAAGTATTTAATTGAAATTAATCAGTTTAGACATGGAAATTTAATTACATCTGTTCTGGATGAAGAATTTTTAATGAGCGGCGAATATAAACAATTGGTTAAAACATCTGAATTGACACTGGGACTAATTGGAGAGGGTGCGGTTATATCAAGAGAAGATAAATCAAACACTACACATAATTTTAAAGATGCAGTTGATTGGTTATTAGGCGAAGCAAAACATGGATTAAATATTCAACGGTATAAAGGTCTGGGCGAGATGAACCCAGAGCAATTATGGGAAACAACCATGAACCCAGCAGTCAGAAGATTATTAAAAGTTCAAATTGAAGATGCTATATCTGCAGATGAAGTCTTTTCAACATTAATGGGTGATCAAGTTGAACCAAGAAGAAATTTTATTGAAGCAAATGCTTTAGGAGCTTCAAACATAGACATTTAATGACCCTCAATGAGTTAAAATTTATTGTAGCTGTTTCTAAAGAAAAAAACTTTCGTCGTGCAGCAGATAAATGTTTTGTTAGTCAACCCGCCTTAAGCTTAGCAATTAAAAAATTAGAGGATGAGCTTGGGGTATCTTTATTTGAAAGAAATCGAACTGATGTAACAATTACGCCAGTTGGTCAAAAAATTGTTGAACAGGCGATTGTTGTTTTAGATGAAGCTGAAAAAATAAAAGATATTTCTAAACAAGGCGATGATCAAATAAACACGCCTTTAAAAATCGGATTAATTTATTCAGTAGCTCCTTATTTGCTTCCTCTTATCATTCCAATTTTACGAAAAAATACACCTAATATGCCTTTGACAGTTGAAGAAAATATTACAAAAAATCTAGAAGCAGATTTAAAAAAAGGATTAATTGAGGCAGCAATTGTTGCGCTCCCGTTTGAAGTTCCAGGCATTGACTGTATTCCATTGTATGATGAAGAATTTACAGTAGTTGTTCCAGCAAATCACGAATGGGTTAAAAAAAAGGTAATCATTGCAGATGATTTATCAAATGAAAAAGTATTATTGCTAAATAGTGGCCATTGTTTTAGCAATCAGGTTGTTGAGGCTTGTCCTGAACTAGCAAAAAAAAGTGAAGTTCTTCAAGGAAATTCCTTGGAAACAATTCGTAATATGGTTGCATCAAATTTAGGTGTATCAGTGCTTCCAAAAACAGCAACTTCAGCAAATTATTCTAACCCGCTAGTTAAAGTTATCCCATTTAAAAATCCTGCTCCATTTAGAAGAATTGCAATTGCTTATCGAAAAAGTTCTGTGCGCATCCAGGCAATAGAAGCGGTATGTAAAGGAATAAAAGAAATAAAAACTAAAGCAATTAAAATTTTTTAAGAAAAGGCCAATAATTACAATACCAAAATATTGGCCATTCTTTTTCTACTCAGCTGCAGCCTCAGAATTGTCTTCAGAAGACATTTCAGATGAAACTTCTTCGGAAGTCATTGAATCGGCCATGTTTCCATTGTAATAATTGTAACCATAATAACCAATTAAAATTAAAACGATAAGAATAACAATGTTTTTAATCATAGCATCTCCTAGATGTTTTATAATCTAAATAATTTTAGATTAAAACTATACTAACATGAGTCAACAAATAATTTTACTAATATTATTCCTTTCTTTTGGTGTTGTGCTGTATTCATTATATTTTTTAATGACTTTTTCAGAACTGAATAAAAGTACAAATAAAAACACTAAAACAATATTAAATAAAAATAATGAACCTGTTTATAAAAAAGAATTTTTGGATAAGGTGAAAGGCTTAGATTTAGACCTGTAAAAAAAATTTAATTATTAAGCTAATACAAAATAAAAAAAGAACTGAAAACAGCCAGATCAAAAAAAAGTAAAATAGTTTTTTCATTAATGATAATTTTCTCCAGGTTTTACTTTTCCGCGAAATACCCAGTAAGTATATGCTGTATAAGCAATAATTATAGGTAAAAAGATTAGAACACCAATAAGGAGAAACTTCAAACTTTTTTCAGGTGCTGCCGCATCCCATATTGTAATTTGAGGCGGAACAACATTTGGAAAAATACTTATTGCTAGCCCAATAAAAGATAATAAAAATAAGACGATACTCCATAAAAAAGGCTGTAAATCTTTATTTTTATAAATTCCTCGAAAACACATGAAAGCGGAAAAAGCCACTAGTAATGGAACAGGTAAGACATAATAAATTTGAGGGAAAGAAAACCATTTATTAAAATATTCAGGATGAAGATATGGTGTCCATATACTCACAATAAAAATCATAAATAATGTCAAAGTAAAAAATTTAATAGCGAGTTTTTGCATATTACGTTTAATTAAATTTTCTGTTTTATAAATCAACCAAGTTGAGCCAAGCAAACTATAGCCAAAAACTATGGCAAAACCAGTGATAACGCTAAAAGGAGATAACCAATTCCACCAGCCGCCGCTATATGCACGCTCCATAACTGGAATTCCCTGAATAAATGCGCCAAGAGCAACTCCTTGAAAAAAAGCAGCAATAAATGAACCCCCAAAAAAAGCGAAATCCCAAATATTTGTTTGTTTTTTATTTTTCCATCTAAACTCAAATGCAACCCCACGCAATATTAAACCAATTAGCATTGCAGTTAAGGGGGCATAAAGTGCAGGTAGTACAATGCTATAAGCCAAAGGAAATGCAGCAAACAACCCGCCACCTCCTAAAACTAACCAAGTTTCATTTCCGTCCCAGATGGGCGCAACAGAATTCATGGCAACATCACGGTCGTTTTTTGATTTTAAAAATGGATAATTTAAACCAATACCTAAATCAAAACCATCAAGGATGACGTAAGCAAAGATTGCAATTGATAATATGCAGGCCCAAATTAATTGAATGTCCATAATTTATTTTTTATTAAATAGTTTGAGGGAAACGCCTAAAGAGCCAACTTTTTTTGGATGCTCTTTATCGGTGTCTGGATTAATTTGAAATTGTTTAAAAATATAATAAGATCCAGCACCAAAAACCAAAAAGTAGGTAATGATAAATGCAAGCAATGACAGTGTAACTGCGGGTGTATCTATTGGGGAAACTGAATCTACAGTTCTTAAAACACCATAAACAGTATAAGGTTGGCGACCGACTTCAGTGGTAATCCACCCCGCAATCACAGCAATAAATCCAGCTGGACCCATTAAAAATGCCAAGCGATGAAAACGAGCACAAGTATAAAGTTGGTTTTTTAATCTGAGCAGTAAGCTTATAATGCCGACACCAATCATAGCAACGCCAAGACCAACCATGATCCTAAAAGTCCAGAAAATAACTTCGGCAGGCGGGCGATCTTCTTTTGGAAATTCTTTAAGACCTTTAAGTTCTGCGTTTGCCTCATGTTTTAAGATAAGGCTTCCTAGCTTCGGGATTTCTATAGCATATTTTGTTTCTTCGGCTTGATCATCGGGCATACCAAATAAAATTAATGGAGCACCTTGATGCGTTTCATAATGACCTTCCATTGCAGCAATTTTTGCAGGTTGGTACTCTAGTGTATTGAGCCCATGCATATCTCCTGCGATGAGTTGAAGTGGCGCTACAACAGAAGCCATCCACATGGCCATAGAAAGCATGGTACGAGCACAAACGTTTGAATTCTGTTTTAATAGATGCCAAGCCCCAACAGACCCGACAACAAAAGCAGTTGTGAGGTATGCAGCCATAACCATATGTACAAGTCGATATGGAAATGAAGGATTGAAAATAATAGCGAACCAATCTTCAGGGATGAATTGACCTACTTCATTAATGCTATAGCCAGCGGGGGTATGCATCCAGCTATTGACTGACAAGATCCAAAACGCAGAGAAGAACGTGCCAAAAGCGACAAGTACGGTTGCAATAAAATGTAATTTCTTACCGACCTTATTCATTCCGAAGAGCATGATTCCTAAGAATCCAGCTTCTAGAAAAAAAGCAGATAAAACTTCATAGCCCATGAGTGGACCTAGAACGGGACCAGTTTTGTCAGAAAATACTGACCAATTTGTTCCAAACTGATAACTCATCACGATTCCGGAAACCACGCCCATGCCGAATGCGATAGCAAAAATCTTTAGCCAATAGTTAAAGAGTTTTAAATAACGCTCTTCTTTTTTCCATAGCCATAGTCCTTCAAGGACAGCTAGATATGAAGCGAGCCCGATAGTAAAGGCAGGAAAAATGATATGAAAACTAACGACAAAAGCAAATTGAAAACGAGCTAATAATAAGGCATCTATCATAGAGTAATAATATCTGATGTTAATGAACGATATAATAATACCATGTTTAAAAAATGGTTCTATTGCATTTCTTTACTTTTGTTGGTTCAAGCCTGTTCGGTTGACCCCAAGTCTTTTAAGTATCGAAATAACTATCATCAATGGGACAAAAAAAGTTTTATTAAATGGAAACTTAATAGTTTTGGCTTACCAAAGCCGCCGTCAAATTTTGTCCAGGGCTACAATTTTCCAGTGATTGAAACCAATATAGATTTCTTAAAAAATAACAAAAACCAAAAAACATATACCTGGGTTGGCCATGCAACAGGCTTATTACAATTGGATGGATTAAATATTTTAACCGATCCAATATTCTCTGAAAGAGCTTCACCGCTATCTTTCATAGGACCTAAACGTAAAACCCCTCTACCATTTAAAAAAGAATCACTGCCTCCAATTGATTTGGTTGTGATTTCTCATAATCATTATGATCACATGGATTATCCCACCTTAAAATATTTGGCTGAGCAAAATCCCAATACCTTGTTTATGGTGCCGATAGGCCTAAAAGATTGGTTTCATAAACATGACATTAATAATGTGGAAGAATTAACTTGGTGGCAAACATTTCAACATTTGCGTTTAAAAATAACCTTTGTTCCGGTGCAACACTGGTCAAAAAGAACCTTTTGGGACACCAATGAGTCACTCTGGGGTGGATGGGTAATTGAAAAAGAGGATTTTAGCTTCTTTTTCGCAGGAGATACTGGATATTCAAATGATTTTAACGACATTAAGCAGCATTTCAACGGCTTTGATTTGGCAACCATACCGGTAGGCGCGTATGAGCCACGATGGTTTATGCAAAGTTATCATGTTAATCCAGAAGAGGCTGTGAAAATTCATCAGGACGTGGGGGCGAAAAAAAGTATTGGCGTACATTGGGGGACATTTGAACTAACAGACGAA
Organism: uncultured Methylobacillus sp.; assembly: GCA_964453595.1. Lineage (GTDB taxonomy): Bacteria > Pseudomonadota > Gammaproteobacteria > Burkholderiales > Methylophilaceae > BACL14. Next base: position 13,649 of record CAYVOQ010000023.1, read on the forward strand.
TCTTTAGATGAGCCAATAGGAGCATTAAAAAAAGCAAAAGCAAAGCAACAAATCAAAGATGATGCATTTATTTTGTTGAAACATGGTGAGACTTACTTGATTAAGTGACGTTTTTTCTTAGGCCCGCGTTTGGCTAAAAAATCCCAAATAACATTAGGTAAGATATGCATCAAGCGACCAATGATCGCCATAGGCCAAGGAAAAATGACATGACGTTTTTTCTGCTTTATAAGACGCATAATTTTTTTGGCAGCCATATCTGTTTCCATCAAAAAGGGCATGGGGTAATCATTAATTGTAGTCATAGGTGATTTAATATAGCCTGGTGAAATAGTGGTGACATGTATCCCTTCGCTTATTAACTCTACACGCAAGCTCTCCATATAATTAATTAATGCAGCCTTAGATGCGCTATAGGCTCCTGCGCCAGGCAAGCCACGAATTCCTGCGACTGAAGCTATGGCAACGAGATGCCCCCCCCTTTTTTCTTTCATCTTTTTAATAAATGGGTGGAAAGTATGAATAGCACCATGAACGTTAATGTTAAAAATACTTTTTATCACTGCAAGATCATCTTGATGTTCTATTAGGGTGCCCGAACTAACCCCTGCATTTGCGATAACGAGATCAGGAGCCCCAAATTTTTTAATGAAATGTTGAGCTGCTTTTTGAAGATTATTGAGTTTGCTGACGTCTCCAACATAGATTTCCGAAGGACATCTTAGTTTTTTTTGGAGTGATTTTAATTTTTCAGAACGTCGACTAAAAAGACCAAGCACGACATCTTGTTTTGAATAAGCAAGCGCTAAAGCCTCACCGATGCCAGAAGAGGCACCCGTGAGAAATATTTTTAGAGGCATTATTTTTTTAAATCTTTGCGCACGTTATCGATAATAAAGTTTGCAATATCGATTGCTTCTTTGCCACCGCCGGCCATGGTAGAAGAAGTAATATAAGCGCCATTGATAATGAGTGTGGGAACACCTGTTGCCCCTGCATTTCTAAAGGCTTCATTTGCTTTTTTAAGCTTTGCTTCCATTGAAAAAGATTTAAATGCGTTTTCAACTTTTTTGGTATCTAATTTTGCTTGAGCAGCAATCCACTGGATAGCCCCAGCCTCATCAGATGGATTAACAGTTCGCTCTGTATGAACAGCATCGAATAATTTACTATGTAATTGGTTTAAAACCCCTAAAGACTCCATTGCATAATATGCGCGTGCCATCGGAATCCAGTCACGACGAGGTACTGCAGGAACTCGTTTGAAAACAACGTCTTTTGGTAACTCAGTTTTCCATTTGTCCAGATACGGTTCGAACTGGAAACAATGAATACAGCCATACCAAAACATTTCAACCACTTCGATTTTGCCTGGAGAGTCTGTTGGAATTTGTTCGCGCGTCGCTTTAAAGTTAACCCCCATTTTGGGCTCAACAGCGAAAAGCTGAAAGGAAAAAAGCAGAAATAATGCAAATAAGATTTTTTTCATAAAATTTATCCGTTTATATAATGGTTATTCTTTAGGCTTAGATAGCTTAATTAAGTTCGCTTTAAATCCTTCAGCGATTAATTTTTCCCTAATCTTCTTAGCATCTGCAATATCTTCATACGGACCAACACTAACACGATGGAAAGTATCGTTGCCAATTTGAGTAGACATAATGACAGATTCAAAACCCATTAAGGCGAGTTTCGCTTTTAAATTGTCAGAAGCAGATTCTTCAGAAAAAGCGCCTACCTGAAGATAGAAGTCAGTTTTTCGATCATTATTTTGTTCTTTTACTTCTTGTTTTGCGTATGCATCATCTTCTTGTAGGTTATTGTAAAAATCGAATGTTGCATCTTCATCAATTGCGATTACATCTTCATCAGATAAGGCTGAATTAATTTCAATACAAGAGCCGTTCGTGTCTTTTAAAACAAAAGGAGATTTGCCGCTGGTAATAAATAGCGTTACCCCTATTGACAATAGGATGCCGAGTAAAATGCCAATAAATAAACCATTAGTAAATAGGGTTTGTCCTTGGTTAGTTTCTTTTTTGGTGCGATAGTCCTGAGCCATAATGTTCCTTACATTTTTTCGGGCGCTGAAATTCCAAGCGTACTGAGACCGTTTTTAATTGTTATTTGCGTAGCATATATTAACGCAACTCTGGCTAATTTTAAATCATGATCTTCAACTAAAAACTTACTGTCGTTATAGTAGCTATGAAAGTCTCCTGCAAGATCTTTTAGGTATGTGGCAATATAATGAGGAGAATTTTCAAGCGCTGCAACTTGAATAAAATCAGGAAACTCAGAGAGCCTTTTAATTAACTGTTTTTCATGAATCGAAGATAGCAAATCTTGATTAAACAAATGCAATTGAGTTAGATCTTGATTTGCTTGATTTAAAACAGCAGTTATTCGAGCGTGTGCATATTGAATGTAATAGACTGGATTTTCATTCGTTTGTGATTTGGCGAGGTCAATATCAAATACCAATTGAGA
>CAYVOQ010000024.1:0-3287 GCA_964453595.1 uncultured Methylobacillus sp.
TAACAAGTAAGGACAAACATTATGGCAAAAGGTAAATTTGAGCGTACCAAACCACATGTTAACGTTGGCACTATCGGTCACGTTGACCACGGTAAAACAACATTAACAGCTGCAATCACAACCGTTTTAACAAAAAAATTCGGTGGTGAAGCAAAAGATTATGCAGCGATTGACTCTGCGCCTGAAGAAAGAGCGCGTGGTATTACTATTAATACAGCTCACGTTGAATATGAAACAGCAAATCGCCATTATGCTCACGTTGACTGTCCAGGCCATGCTGATTATGTGAAAAACATGATTACCGGCGCTGCTCAAATGGACGGTGCGATCCTTGTTTGTTCTGCTGCTGACGGCCCAATGCCTCAAACACGTGAACACATTCTTTTATCACGCCAAGTTGGTGTGCCATACATTATCGTGTTCTTGAACAAAGCAGACATGGTGGATGATAAAGAATTATTAGAATTAGTTGAAATGGAAGTTCGTGATTTATTAAACAAATACGAATTCCCTGGTGATGATACACCTATCATTATGGGCTCAGCATTAAAAGCATTAGAAGGTGACCAATCAGAAATTGGTGAACCAGCAATTTTTAAATTAGCTGAAGCATTAGACACATATATCCCAACGCCTGAACGTGCCATTGATGGTACATTCTTAATGCCAGTTGAAGATGTATTCTCAATCTCTGGTCGTGGTACTGTGGTAACAGGCCGTATCGAGCGTGGTATTGTAAAAGTGAACGATGAAATTGAAATCGTTGGTATCAAAGCAACAGAAAAAACAACATGTACTGGTGTTGAAATGTTCCGTAAACTTCTTGACCAAGGTCAAGCAGGTGACAACGTAGGTGTACTACTTCGTGGCACTAAGCGTGAAGACGTAGAACGTGGCCAAGTATTAGCAAAACCAGGTTCAATTACACCACACACAAAATTTACAGCAGAAATCTATTGTTTAAGTAAAGATGAAGGCGGACGTCACACTCCATTCTTTAATGGATATCGTCCTCAGTTCTACTTTAGAACAACAGACGTAACGGGTGCAGTTGAGTTACCAGCAGGTACAGAAATGGTAATGCCAGGTGATAACGTATCTATCACTGCAACACTAATCGCACCAATTGCGATGGAAGAAGGTTTAAGATTTGCGATCCGCGAAGGTGGCCGTACTGTTGGCGCTGGTGTGGTAGCAAAGATTGTTGAGTAATATTATTTAATATATAGCGCCCTATCAAAATAGGGCGTTTGTTCTTTGAAAGGTATAGGAAGATGCAAAATCAAAAAATTAGAATTCGTTTAAAAGCGTTTGATTATCGTTTAATTGACCAGTCTGCACAACAGATTGTTGATACAGCTAAACGAACTGGAGCGATTGTTAAAGGACCAATTCCTTTGCCTACAAAAAAAGAGAGATATGATTTGTTACGCTCTCCGCATGTTAATAAAACTTCAAGAGATCAATTTGAAATTAGAACGCATTTACGTCTAATGGATATTCTTGACCCAACTGATAAAACAGTAGATGCTTTAATGAAACTTGAATTAGCAGCAGGCGTTGACGTAGAAATTAAGTTGTAATTTTAAAAAAAGGCGTGTAGAATGCACGCTCTTCTTAAAAAGAAGTAAAAACTAATCAATTGTAATTAGTTTTTTAATAATAATGAAAAGGAAATGATCATGAGCTTAGGGCTTGTTGGTCGCAAAGTTGGAATGACTCGAGTTTTTACTGAGGACGGCAATAGCATCCCAGTAACAGTACTTGAAATTGTACCAAACAGAGTGACACAAATCAGAACATTAGAAATTGATGGCTATACTGGCCTTCAAGTTGCTTTTGGTAATTCAAAATCATCAAATTTAAATAAATCAATCAAAGGGCATCTTGCTAAAGCAAAGGTTGAAGCTATAGACGGCTTGCAAGAGTTTCGTGTTGATCCTGAAGCGATTGCTGACAAGCAATTAGGTACAGAGTTCAGCGTTGACATTTTTGAAGCTGGTCAGAAAGTTGATATCACTGGTACAACGATCGGTAAAGGTTTCCAAGGCGGTATTAAGCGCCATCACTTTAGTTCACAAAGAGCATCTCATGGTAACTCTGTGTCCCATAACGCACCAGGTTCAACGGGTATGAACCAAGATCCAGGAAGAGTTTTTAAAGGCAAGCGTATGCCTGGCCATTTAGGTGCAGTTACGAGAACAACTCAAAACCTTGAAGTGGTTCGTGTAGATAAAGCACGTAACTTACTTTTGATTAAAGGTGCAGTTCCTGGTTCAGCTGGCTCTAATGTAACGGTAAAGCCTGCAGTTAAACAAAAGGGGGCTAAATAATGGAATTTAAGTTAATAGATAGCAAGGGTAAGGCCTCCACAAAAACTCTTAAAGCATCTGATGAAATCTTTGCTCAAGAGTTTAAAGAAGGTTTAGTTCATCAGTTAGTTGTGTCATATCAATCAAATGCACGTGTTGCAACTAGAGCACAAAAAACAAGAGCGGAAGTAAGACATAGTACTAAAAAACCATTTCGTCAAAAAGGTACTGGTAACGCTCGTGCGGGTATGACTTCTAGCCCGCTTTGGAGATCCGGTGGCCGAACATTTCCTAATAAGCCTAATGAAAATTTTTCAAAAAAATTAAACAAGAAAGCTTATCGAGTAGGCATGAAATCTATTTTTTCTGAGCTTGCAAGACAAGAGAGATTGGTATTTGTGGAAGAATTTTCTGTTGATCAACCAAAAACAAAATCATTCATTGAGAAAGTTAAAAATTTTGAAGTAAAAAATAACTTATTGATCCTAACAGATTCATTTAATGAAAACTTGTATTTAGCAGCGCGAAATGTACCTAACGCGCTTGTCGTTGAGGCTCAGTATGTTGATCCAGTAAGTTTGGTTCACTTCGAGAAGGTTGTTGTTACTGCTGGTGCTTTAAAGAAGATTGAGGAGATGTTTGCGTGAGTGAATTAAATATTAAAAATTCAAAAGTGCTGTCATCAGTATTAGCTCCTCAAATTACTGAAAAAGCTACTTTTGTGGCAGATAAATTTAACCAAGTTGCTTTTAAAGTAAAAAAAGACGCAACTAAAGAAGAAGTAAAAACTGCAATTGAATTGATGTTTAAAGTCGAAGTTCAAGCGGTAAATATTCTTAATATGCAAGGCAAAACAAAAAGAAGAGGCAATAACTTTGGCAAGAGAGCTGATTGGAAAAAAGCCTATGTTTCTTTAAAGCCTGGGCAAGAAATTAACTTTGTTGGAGATTAGGAGATATAAATGGCGATAGTTAA
>CAYVOQ010000024.1:3387-15133 GCA_964453595.1 uncultured Methylobacillus sp.
CTCTGTTATGTTGACGGGGAAAGAAGATATATCATTGCACCAAAAGGTTTAGAAGCTGGCACTGAAGTTGTTAGTGGAGAAGCTTCTCCAATTAAAGTTGGTAATACATTGCCAATAAAAAATATCCCTGTTGGTACAACAATTCACTGCATAGAATTAAAACCTGGTAAGGGAGCTCAAATGGCAAGATCAGCTGGCGCATCAGTACAACTGTTAGCTAGAGAAGGTGAGTATGCTCAATTAAGATTAAGGTCAGGTGAGGTTAGAAAAGTACATATTAATTGTAAAGCAACTATTGGTTCTGTTGGTAATGATGAACATTCATTAAGATCTCTCGGTAAAGCTGGCGCAGTTAGATGGAGGGGCGTTCGTCCTACAGTTAGAGGTGTAGTGATGAATCCGGTTGACCATCCACACGGTGGTGGTGAAGGCCGAACTTCGGGTGGTAGGCATCCAGTAAGTCCATGGGGCGTTCCTACTAAAGGATATAGAACAAGAAATAATAAGCGTACGGACAATATGCGAGTTAGTCGTCGTCCTGCTAATAAGAGGTAATTAAAAGACTATGGCAAGATCAATTAAAAAAGGACCTTTTGTGGATGCGCATCTAGCAAAAAAAGTAGATGTTGCAGTTCAAAACAATGATAGAAAACCAATCAAAACATGGTCAAGACGCTCTATGATTCTCCCAAGTTTTATTGGTTTAACAATCGCAGTTCATAATGGCAGGCAACATGTCCCTGTTTTGATTACTGATAATATGGTTGGTCATAAATTAGGTGAATTTGCTGCGACAAGAACATTTAAAGGCCACTCTGGCGATAGGAAGGCAAAATAATTATGGCAGATATTTCAGCAATTTTAAGAGGTGTGAGAATATCACCACAAAAAGCTCGCCTGGTAGCAGATCAAGTACGCGGTAAAAAAATTGATAACGCATTAAATATCTTAACTTTCAGCCCAAAAAAAGGCGCAGAAATTATTAAGAAGGTTGTTGAGTCGGCAATTGCGAATGCAGAGAATAATAATGGCGCTGATATTGATACATTAAAAGTTAAATCAATTATAGTAGATAAAGGAATGGTTTTTAAGCGTATTCGCGCTAGAGCCAAAGGTCGTGCGGGAAGAATTATTAAACCAACATGTCACATTAAAGTGACTGTTGGAAGTTAAGGGAAATAAGTATGGGTCAAAAGATTAATCCAATTGGTTTTCGTCTAGGAGTACAAAAAAACTGGGCTTCAAAATGGTTTTCAGCAAGCAAGAACTTTCCTGCACTTTTGAATAACGATATTCAAGTGCGTGAATTTTTAAATAAGAAATTAGCAAATGCTGCGGTAAGTAAAATTATTATTGAAAGACCAGCAAAAAACGCAAAAGTAACGATAATGACTGCAAGACCTGGAATAGTAATTGGTAAAAAGGGCGAAGATATTGAAACACTTCGCGGAGAATTACAAAAAATTATGGGCATCCCTGTTCAATTAAATATTGAAGAGGTTAGAAAGCCAGAAATTGATGCTACCTTAATTGCTCAAAGTATTGCACAACAGCTAGAGAAGCGTGTTCAGTTCAGAAGAGCAATGAAAAGAGCAATGCAAAATGCAATGAGACTTGGCGCTCAGGGTATTAAGATCATGAGTTCTGGTAGATTGAATGGAATTGAAATTGCTAGATCTGAATGGTATAGAGAAGGACGAGTTCCTCTTCATACGCTTCGTGCAGATATTGATTATGGTGTTGCTAGAGCTCAAACAACATATGGAATTATTGGAATAAAGGTATGGATTTTCAAAGGGGAGTTATTTGAAGATAAGTCCAAAGCGATGCCTACTTTCGATCTTGAATCTCCAGTAGTAGATGAGAAGCCAAAAAGAGCAGCGAAACCTACTGCAAGAAAAACAACAAAATCAATCAAAGCAGCGACAAAGAAAGAAGAAGTAAAAAAAGACGAAGTGACTGAAAAGACAAATGATTCAGAATCCAATGCGTCAAAAAACGAAAGTGATGAGGCTTAATCATGTTACAACCAGCAAAACAAAAATTTAGAAAACAACACAAAGGTAGAAATACTGGAATAGCAACGACAGGTAATAAAGTTAGTTTTGGTGAATTTGGCCTTAAAGCAACTTCAAGAGGAAGAATTACTGCTCGTCAAATTGAAGCTGCTCGTCGAGTTATGACAAGACATATTAAAAGGGGCGGTAGAGTTTGGATTAGAATTTTTCCAGACAAACCAATCTCAAAGAAACCTGCTGAAGTTCGTATGGGTAAAGGTAAGGGAAGTGTTGAATTTTACGTAGCTGAAATACAACCTGGAAAAATGTTGTATGAAATGGATGGTGTACCTGCGGAATTAGCAAAAGAAGCATTTAGATTAGCGGCTGATAAATTGCCAGTAAGAACAACATTTATTACAAGACATATCGGAGGTTAGTTAATGAAAGCTGCAGAATTAAGAAAAAAATCGAAAGACGATTTGAATAAAGAGCTTACCAGTTTAAGACAAGCGCAATTTAATGCAAAAATGCAATTAGCGATGCAGCAGTCAAATAAAACTGATCAATTAGGTAAAATTCGTAAGGATATTGCAAGGATTAAATTAGTATTATCTGAGAAAGGGAGTGCTAAATAATGGTTGAAGCACAAAAAATTGTAAGAACATTACAAGGCACTGTTGTAAGTAACAAAATGGAAAAAACAGTTACTGTTATGGTTGAGAGAAGAGTTAAACATCCTGTTGTTGGTAAAGTAATTAAGCTTTCTAACAAATTTCATGCACATGATGAAAAGAATGAATTAGCTCAAGGTGATGTTGTTGAAATTACTGAAAGCAAACCAATGTCTAAAACAAAAACATGGGTTGTAACAAAAGTTATTTCTAAGGCGCCTCAATTAAATTAGTTATTGAGTTTTAAGAATTTTTAATTTATAATTTGCGTCTTTTAAAAGTTGGTGCGTGCTAGCACCCCAATACTGACCGTAATAGACTCAAGTGAGTCGGTTACAAAAGACGGATTAAGTTGGAGAATATTTCATGATACAAATGCAATCAAATTTAGAGGTTGCCGATAATTCTGGTGCGCGTACTGTAATGTGCATTAAGGTGCTTGGCGGTTCAAAGCGTCGTTATGCTAGTGTTGGTGATGTCATCAAAGTGAGTATTAAGGATGCAGCACCTCGCGGAAGAGTAAAAAAAGGCGAGGTTTACAGTGCTGTTGTTGTTCGCACTGCAAAAGGTGTCCGCAGAAGCGATGGTTCTTTGGTTAAGTTTGATGGTAACGCAGCGGTATTACTTAATAATAAATTAGAACCAATTGGTACAAGGATATTTGGACCAGTTACACGAGAATTAAGAACAGAGCGTTTTATGAAGATTGTTTCATTGGCGCCAGAAGTAATTTAGGAGCTGACTCAATGAATAAGATTCGTAAGGGTGATAAAGTAATTATCAACACCGGCAAAGACAGGGGTAAAGATGGGATTATTTCTCAGATTTTATCTAATGGAAAAGTATTAATAGAAGGCTTAAATATGGTAAAAAAACATGTTAAGCCAAATCCTAATGCAGGTATTCAAGGTGGTGTAGTGAGTCAAGAAAAGCCTGTAGATATTTCAAATATTGCTATTTTTAATAGTAAAACAAAAAAAGCGGATAAAGTTTTATTCAAATCATTAAAAGATGGGAAAAAAATCCGAATTTACAAATCTAATCAAGAAGCGATCGACGTTTAAGGATAAAAATTATGGCTCGATTTAAAGAATTTTATAAGGATACCGTTGTTAAGCAATTAATGGATCAATTCAAATATAAGTCAGTAATGGAAGTTCCAAGAATTGAAAAAATTACACTTAACATGGGAGTTGGTGAAGCAGTTGCTGATAAAAAAGTAATGGAGCATGCAGTTAATGACATGCAAAAAATTGCTGGCCAAAAACCTATAGTAACAAAAGCAAAAAAATCAATTGCTACTTTTAAGATCAGAGATGATTATCCGGTTGGATGTAAGGTAACACTCAGAAAAGATAACATGTACTCTTTCTTAGAGCGTTTAATAAATATAGCTATTCCTCGAATTAGGGATTTCCGTGGTATCTCAGGAAAATCATTTGATGGAAGAGGCAATTTCAATATGGGTGTTAAAGAGCAAATCATTTTTCCTGAGATTGAATATGACAAGATTGATGCGCTCCGTGGCATGAATATTACAATCACTACAACAGCTAAATCAGATGAGGAGGCAAAAGCCCTTTTATCAGCATTTAGTTTTCCATTCAGAGGGTAAGAAAATATGGCAAAACTATGTATGACACAAAGAGAGTTAAAAAGACGTAAAACTGTTGAGAAATTTAAAGCCAAAAGAGCAGCTTTAGATGAAGTGATTAGAAGTTCTAAAGCATCCGTAGAAGATAAGATGGAAGCAAGAAAAAAATTAGCAGTATTACCAAGAAATTCTAGTCCAGTGAGACTAAGAAATAGATGTGCATTGACAGGAAGACCTAGAGGTACATTTAGAAAATTTGGTTTAGCGCGTGGAAAATTACGTGACTTAATGATGTCAGGTGAAGTACCTGGTGTAGTTAAGGCGAGTTGGTAGGAGAAAAATATATGAGCATGCAAGATCCAATCGCAGATATGTTAACAAGAATAAGAAATGGTCAAATGACCAATAAGGTTGATGTATCTATGCCTTCATCAAAAGTAAAAAAAGCTATTGCTGAAGTTTTAAAAGATGAAGGTTATATTGAAGATTACAAGGTAGACGAGAATAATGGTAAGCCATTATTACGAGTAGAATTAAAATATTATGCTGGACGTCCGGTTATTGAAAAGATTGAGAGAATAAGTAAGCCAGGACTAAGGATTTATAAAGATTCTGACAATCTTCCAAAAGTGATGAATGGTTTAGGTGTTGCGATTATCACAACGTCTAAAGGTGTAATGACTGACATTAAAGCGCGTGCGGCTGGTATTGGCGGCGAAGTGCTTTGTTACGTTTCTTAAGGAGTTGTTATGTCAAGAGTAGCTAATTCACCAGTTAATGTTCCTGAAAAAGTTGAAGTAAATATTTCAGCGAATAACATTAACGTTAAAGGCCCTTTAGGTGAGCTAAATCAGCATTTAACAGGAGATGTCTCTGTTGAAAAGAATGATAATGTTTTAACTTTCAAAACATTAAATAGCTCAAAATTTGCTAAATCAATGTCTGGAACTCTAAGAGCTCTCGTGGCTAATATGGTTAAAGGCGTTTCAGAAGGATTTGAGAAAAAACTAACTTTAATTGGTGTTGGATACAAAGCCCAGGTTCAAGGTAATAAAGTAAATCTTGATTTAGGCTTTTCTCACCCAGTTAGCCATGAACTTCCAAATGGTGTAACAGCACAAGCTGCTACCCCAACTGAATTGGTAATTAAAAGTTTCAACAAGCAATTAGTAGGTCAGGTTGCTGCTGAGATACGCGGTTATCGTCCACCAGAGCCATATAAAGGAAAAGGTGTAAGGTATGCGGATGAGCGAGTTGTAATGAAAGAGGCGAAGAAACAATAAGGATTAGATTATGGTAAATAAAGAAATATCAAGAATCAGAAGGTCACGAAAAACTAGAGCGAAGATTGCTGAACTACATAAAACTCGTTTAACAGTTTATAAATCTAACACTAACATTTATGCACAAGTGATTGATGGCGCTACAAATAAAGTTCTGGCTTCAGCATCAACTTTAGAGGCTGATGTTAAGAAAAATTTAAAAAAAACCAGCGATGTCGCAGCTGCAACTGAAGTTGGAAAGAGAATTGCTGAAAAGGCAACTAAAGCAGGTGTAAAGGATGTTGCTTTTGATAGATCAGGCTATAGATATCATGGCCGCATTAAAGCTCTTGCTGAAGCTGCAAGAGAAAATGGATTGAAATTCTAATTTAGGAAAAATTATGGCAGAAGATTTACAAACACAACAACAAACTGATGGCTTAACAGAGAAAATGATTACAGTTAACCGTGTAACCAAAGTGGTGAAAGGTGGACGTATTATGAGTTTTGCTGCATTAACGGTTGTTGGTGACGGTGATGGTTCAATCGGTATGGGCAAGGGTAAGGCACGGGAAGTTCCATTAGCAGTTCAAAAAGCTATGGAAGAAGCCAAAAGAGGAATGCTTAAAGTAAGCTTAACAAAAACAGGAACCTTACAACATGCGGTAACAGGCCGTCATGGCGCAGCAAGAGTACTAATTCAGCCTGCTTCAGAAGGTACTGGAATTATTGCCGGTGGTGCAATGAGAGCGATTTTTGAGGTAATGGGTATTCATAATGTTTTAGCTAAAAGCTTTGGCTCTTCAAATCCATACAACATTGTTAGAGCTACAATTAATGGTTTAGCAAGCATGAATACTCCTGCTGAGATTGCTGCTAAAAGAGGTAAAACAGTAGAAGAGATAAGAGGCTAAAAATGGCTAGTGATAAAAAAATTAAAGTAACGCTTGTGAAAAGTACAATTGGCACAGGAAAAAAACATACCGCAACCGTTCGTGGTTTGGGATTAAGAAAAATTAATCACACTGTTGAATTAAAAGATACCCCTGAAGTAAGGGGCATGATTAGATCAGTGAATTATTTAGTAAGAGTTGAGAGTTAATTATGAAATTAAATATTTTAAAACCTGTTGAGGGTTCAAAAAAACCTGCAAAAAGGGTAGGCAGGGGAATAGGGTCTGGCCTTGGTAAAACAGCTGGAAGAGGCCATAAAGGTCAAAAATCAAGGGCTGGTGGTTTCCATAAAGTCGGTTTTGAGGGTGGACAAATGCCTATTCAAAGAAGGTTACCGAAAAGGGGCTTTAAGTCTTTAATTAAAAAATTTAGCGCACAAGTGAGAACATCTGAGTTAGTAAAATTAGACTCAGATATAGTTGATTTGCTTACTCTAAAGCAAGCTAACCTTATCTCTGATATTGCGACGTCAGCAAAAATATTTCTTTCTGGAAAAGTAGAGAAGAAGTTTACTGTGTCTGGAGTTTCACTCACTAAAGGTGCCAAAGAGGCTATCGAGGCTGCTGGCGGCTCAATTAAATAATAAAACAATGTCTCAAGCCCCTATAAATTTTGGAAAAATGACAGAATTAAAAAATAGAATACTATTTTTGATTGGGGCATTAATTGTGTTTAGATTAGGCGCTCATATCCCTGTACCTGGAATTGATCCAGTAGAGTTAAAAAAACTTTTTGATACTCAAGGCGGCGGAATACTTGGTATGTTCAATATGTTTTCAGGCGGCGCCTTAAGTCGCTTTACTGTATTTGCCCTTGGAATAATGCCTTATATTTCTGCTTCGATAATTATGAATCTATTACAGGCAATGTCGCCATCGCTTAAAGATTTAAAAAAGCAGGGTCAGGCGGGACAAAAAAAAATTGCGAGTTATACAATTCAGGGAACCTTAGTTTTAGCAGCTTTTCAAGCTCTGGGTATATCTGTAGCTCTTGAGTCACAACCTGGTTTGGTATTGGATCCGGGAATGTTTTTTAGGCTTACAGCTATATTGACTCTAGTTACAGGAACTATGTTTTTAGTTTGGCTAGGAAATCAAATTACTGAAAGAGGGATCGGTAATGGTATTTCAATGATTATTTTTGCAGGTATTGCTGCTGGCTTGCCAAGAGCTCTTGGAAGCACTTTGGAATTAACAAGAACTGGAGCTTATTCAATTCCATTAGTTTTCTTTTTATTTGCAGCAGTAATTTTAGTAACTTCGGTTGTGGTTTATGTGGAAAGGGCTCAAAGAAGAATTACAATAAACTATGCAAAAAGACAAGTTGGCAATAAATTGTACGGCGGACAATCAACTCACTTACCCCTTAAGATTAACCAAGCTGGTGTTATCCCAGCAATCTTCGCCTCAAGTGTAATTTTATTTCCTGCGACCATAGCTGGATGGTTTGGAACAAGCGAAAGTTTATATTGGTTAAAAGATATTTCAGCTTTAATTTCACCTGGTCAACCAATTTATATTTTCCTTTTTGCAATTGCGATCGTCTTCTTTTGTTATTTTTATACAGCTTTACAATTTAACCCAAAAGAAACGGCTGATAATTTAAAAAAAGCCGGTGCTTTTGTTCCAGGCATAAGGCCTGGGGAGCAAACAGCAACTTATATTGATACCATTATGGGCAGATTAACATTAGTTGGTGCAGTTTATATTACGCTGGTCTGTTTATTTCCAGAGTTCTTAATTCTTAAATTTAACACTCCATTTTACTTTGGAGGCACATCTTTGCTTATTATTGTTGTGGTCGCAATGGATTTTATGACACAAGTTCAAACCCAAATGATGAGTTACCAATATGAGAGTTTGTTGAAAAAAGCGAACTTTAAGGGCGGGCAACAAGGGTTGATTAGGTAAAAATAGACAATATGGCAAAAGAAGACATTATTGAAATGCAAGGGGAGATTTTAGAAAATCTTCCTAACGCAACTTTTAAAGTTCGTTTGGAAAATGGCCATGAAGTTTTAGGTTTCATATCTGGAAAAATGAGAATGAATTATATAAGAATTCTTCCAGGTGATCAGGTGACAGTTGAAATGACACCTTATGATTTAACTAAAGGCAGAATAACCTTTAGAGCAAAGTAACAAAGGAAAATATTATGAAAGTAAGAGCATCAGTTAAACCACTATGTCGTAACTGTAAAGTTATCCGAAGAAGACGTGTTGTGCGTGTTATATGTACAGATCCAAGACACAAGCAAAGACAGGGTTAAGAATTGAATTTTTTCATTAAAATTGATATAATTTTGGGCTTTATTTTTAACAAAGCCTACATTTTGGAGTAATAGCATATGGCTCGTATAGCAGGAGTGAATGTACCAGATAATAAACATGCGGAAATCGCATTAACATCTATTTATGGTATCGGAAGAAAAACAGCGCAGGATATTTGTGTAGCAATAGGAATTGATTATACTAAAAAAATCAAAGACTTAGCAGAAGCTGATTTAGAAAAAATCAGAACAGAGATTTCTAAATACCAGACAGAAGGTGATCTTCGTAGAGAAGTTACCATGAATATCAAGCGTTTAATGGATCTAAACTGCTATCGAGGACAGAGACATAAGCGCGGACTTCCAGTAAGAGGTCAAAGAACTAAAACAAATGCTCGTACCAGAAAAGGTCCGATTAAAGCAATTAAGAAATAATTTTTTAAGGACTATATTAAATAATGGCTAAATCAACCACTAGAGTAAAGAAAAAAGTAAAAAAGAACGTTGCCGAAGGTATAGCGCACGTTCATGCTTCATTCAATAATACAATTATTACCATTACAGACAGACAAGGTAATGCGTTATCTTGGGCGACATCTGGAGGTGCTGGTTTTAAAGGTTCTAGAAAAAGTACACCATTTGCTGCGCAAGTAGCTGCAGAAGCAGCGGGTAAAGCAGCTCAGGAATACGGTGTTAAAAATATTGAAGTTAGAATCAAAGGCCCTGGCCCAGGAAGAGAATCATCAGTGAGAGCGCTAAACGCCTTAGGATTGAAAATTACAGCAATCCAAGATGTAACTCCGGTACCACATAATGGTTGCAGACCGCCTAAGAAAAGAAGAATTTAAGGAGATAACAAAGTGGCAAGAAATTTAGACCCAAAATGTAAACAATGTCGTAGAGAGGGAGAAAAGTTATTCCTTAAAGGCGAGAAATGCTTTACAGATAAATGTGCGATGGAAAAAAGAAGCTATGCGCCTGGTCAACACGGCCAGAGAAGAGGCGGGCGCTTATCTGACTTCGGTGTTCAGTTAAGAGAAAAGCAAAAATTAAGAAGAATTTATGGCGTATTAGAGAAGCAATTCAGATCATATTATGCTGAAGCTGATAGATTAAAAGGCGTAACAGGTGAAAACTTATTACAATTACTTGAATCCAGACTTGATAATGTGGTTTACAGAATGGGCTTAGGTATCTCTAGAACTGAATCACGTCAATTGGTTAGACATAATTCAATTATGGTAAATGGTAAAAGAGTCAACATACCTTCCTATCAAGTAAAGCCTGGAGATCAAATCTCAGTTGCAGAAGCTTCTAAAAATCAATTAAGAATTAAAGCTGCAGTTGAGGCAACAGAAGAAAGAGGATTCCCAGAGTGGTTAGAAGTTGATGCAAAAAAACTTCAAGGCATTTTTAAGAACAAACCACAGCGTGACGACTTACCTCCAACAATTAATGAGTCATTAATTGTTGAGTTGTATTCAAAATAATAAAAATTAGAGGAAAAATATGCAAAACAGCCCTACTGAGTATCTAAAACCTAGAATTGTTGATGTTGATTTAGTTAATCCAAATAGAGCTAAAGTTGTATTAGAGCCTATGGAAAGAGGCTTTGGATTTACATTAGGTAATGCGCTTCGCAGAATCCTTTTATCAGCTATACCAGGATTTGCTATTACTGAAGTAAAGATTAATGGTGTAGTTCACGAATACTCGACTATTGACGGTGTTCAAGAAGATGTAGTAGACGTTCTTTTAAACTTAAAGAAAGTCGCTTTAAAAATCCATGAAGGTACTGAAGCAACAATTAAATTAATAAAAAATACCGAAGGTGAAGTCTACGCTAAGGACTTTGAGATTCCGCATAATGTAGAAATTGTAAACCAAGATTTATTGATTGCTAATGTTAATAAGGGTGGAAAATTAGAAATTGAAGCAAAAGTAGAAATGGGAAGAGGTTATCAGCCAGTTCCACAAAGAGTAAACTCTGATCATGAAAAAGCACTTGGTCATATGCTAATCGATGCTTCATTTAGCCCAATTTTAAAAGTTAGTTATGTTGTTGAAAGTGCTCGTGTTGAGCAACGAACAGATTTAGATAAACTGATATTAGATGTTGAGACGAATGGCGTGGTAGAGGCAGAGCAGGCTATAAGAGATGCAGCAAGAATTCTTATGGGACAACTTTCTGTATTTGCCAACCTTGAAAGTGACTTGACAGAGGTTGAGGTTAAACAAGCGCCACAAATTGACCCTGTTTTGTTGAGACCTGTAGATGATTTAGAGTTAACTGTAAGATCTGCAAATTGCCTTAAAGCTGAAAACATTTACTATATTGGAGACTTAATTCAGAGGTCAGAAAATGATTTATTAAAGGCACCTAATCTCGGTAGAAAATCATTAAATGAGATTAAAGATATCTTGGTTTCTAAAGGTTTATCATTAGGAATGAAGGTTGAAAATTGGCCGCCACAAGGTATTGAGAATAATTAAAATTTAGGTAAATAACATGAGACACGGATACAGTCATAGAAAATTAAATAGAACAAGCAGTCACAGAAAAGCAATGTTTAAAAACATGGTTGTTTCTTTGCTTTCAAGCGAGGTTATAAGAACAACTCTTCCAAAAGCTAAAGAACTTAGAAAATATGCTGAACCATTAATTACATTAGCTAAAGTTTCAACTGTTCATAATCAAAGAATTGCTTTCTCAAAACTTAGAAGTGATGAGGTGGTTGCAAAGCTATTTAGTGAAATTGGCCCTAGATATAAATCAAGAAATGGCGGCTACCTAAGAATTTTAAAATGTGGCTTTAGAAAAGGTGATAATGCTCCAATGGCATTTGTGGAGCTAGTTGATAGACCTTTGGTTGATAAAACAGCACCAGCTGTTGATAAAGCACCAGCTAAACCAGCAGCTGAGAAAAAAGCAGCTAAACCAGAAGCTGAGAAAAAAGCAGCTAAACCAGCAGCTGAGAAAAAAGCAGCTAAACCAGCA
>CAYVOQ010000025.1:0-15009 GCA_964453595.1 uncultured Methylobacillus sp.
GTGGTTTGGTACGCTCAAATTTACCTTTTGCCATAATGTTTGTCCTTACTTGTTATTAATAATCGCGTCAGCAACATTTCGTGGAGCTTCAGCGTAATGTTTAAATTCCATTGAGTATGTAGCACGACCTTGGCTCAATGATCTTAATGTTGTTGAATACCCAAACATTTCTGAAAGTGGTACTTCACAACGAATTACTTTTCCGGATGAATTATCTTCCATACCTTGCACAATACCGCGTCTTGATGATAAATCGCCCATTACATCACCCATGTAATCTTCTGGTGTTTCTACCTCAACAGCCATCATTGGCTCAAGGAGAACTGGGTCGGCTTTTCTACATGCATCTTTAAATGCGAATGAAGCCGCCATTTTAAACGCATTTTCATTAGAGTCAACATCATGGTAAGAACCATCAAATAAAGTCACTTTAACGTCTTCAATTGGATACCCAGCTAGTACACCCGCCACAATAGTTTCTTGCAGGCCTTTATCTACCGCAGGAATGAATTCCCTAGGAACAGTTCCACCTTTAATTGCGTCAATAAACTCATACCCTTTTCCAGCTTCATTTGGTTCAACTTTTAACCAAACATGTCCATACTGACCTTTACCGCCTGATTGTTTAACGAATTTTCCTTCAGCTTCAACTTGTTTCTTAATCGCTTCTCTGTAGGCTACTTGAGGTGAACCAATATTTGCTTCAACATTAAATTCTCGTTTCATTCGATCAACTAAAATTTCAAGATGTAATTCACCCATGCCTGAGATAATAGTTTGATTTGTTTCTTCATCTGTTTTTACTCGGAAAGACGGATCCTCTTGTGCTAAACGATTTAAAGCAATACCCATTTTTTCTTGGTCAGCTTTTGTTTTTGGCTCGACTGCAACATGAATTACAGGCTCAGGGAATATCATTCTCTCAAGTACAATTTCTTTACCGATAGCAGACAAAGTATCGCCTGTTGTGGTATTTTTTAAGCCTACCGCAGCTGCAATATCACCTGCACGAACTTCTTTAATTTCTTCTCTTGAATTGGCGTGCATTTGAAGAATACGACCAATTCTTTCTTTTTCGCCCTTCACCGTATTAATAACACCTTCCCCAGCATTTAAAGAACCTGAATAAACTCTGAAGAATGTTAAACTTCCCACAAAAGGATCCGTCATGATCTTGAATGCTAATGCTGAAAACGGCTCATCATCAGATGGTTTCCTTGACATTTCTTTATCGCCATCTACATCGGTACCTTTGATTGCTGGCACATCAACAGGTGATGGCATAAGCTCAATAACTTTATCAAGCATTGCTTGAACACCTTTATTTTTAAAGGCAGAGCCGCACATCATTGGAATAATTTCATTATTCAAAGTTCTTATTCTCAAGCCTTTAATAATTTCAGCTTCTGACAATTCACCAGACTCTAAATATTTATTCATTAACTCTTCATTTGCTTCAGCTGCACTTTCAACCATGTCGCTACGCCATTTATTACAAGTGTCAACCAAGTCGGCTGGAATATCTTCATAGGTAAATGTTGTGCCTTGAGATGCTTCATCCCAGTTGATTGCTTGCATTTTTATAAGGTCAACAACACCAGTAAATGTATCCGCTGCACCAATTGGCACTTGAACTGGAACTGGGTTTGCTTTTAAGCGAACTTTCATTTGCTCATAAACTTTGAAAAAGTCTGCGCCCATACGATCCATTTTGTTTACAAATGCGATTCGAGGCACATTGTATTTGTTTGCCTGTCTCCAAACAGTTTCGGATTGCGGTTGCACGCCACCAACTGCGCAGTAAACCATACATGCGCCATCAAGCACACGCATAGAACGCTCCACTTCAATCGTAAAGTCAACGTGACCAGGAGTATCAATAATATTTATTCGGTGCTGGTCAAATTGCTGCGCCATACCCTTCCAAAATGTTGTTGTTGCTGCAGAAGTGATAGTAATACCACGCTCTTGCTCTTGCTCCATCCAGTCCATTGTTGCAGCACCGTCATGGACCTCACCAATTTTGTGATTCACGCCTGTATAAAATAAAATACGCTCAGTAGTCGTAGTTTTACCAGCATCAATATGCGCACTGATGCCTATATTTCTGTATCTTTCAATTGGAGTTTGACGAGCCACTTAATTTATCCTTATAAATTTAAACATTAAAAACGGAAATGTGAGAATGCTTTGTTTGCTTCTGCCATACGATGAACATCTTCTCTCTTTTTCATTGCAGTACCTTTATTTTCAGATGCATCTAGGATTTCGTTTGCTAATCTAATATCCATTGATTTTTCACCACGACTTCTAGCGGCATCCCTTAACCAACGCATTGCGAGCGCCATTCTTCTTGAAGGGCGAACTTCAACTGGTACCTGATAGTTTGCACCACCAATTCTTCTTGATTTAACTTCAACTAATGGTTTAAGGTTGTCTAATGCCAAAGAAAAAACTTCAATAGGCTCTTTACCGCTTTTATTTTTTACTTGATCAAATGCGCTATAAATTAACCTTTCAGCTACAGCTTTTTTTCCGCTTGTCATTAATACATTAACGAATTTTGAAACATCTTGGTTTCTGAATTTTGGATCAGGTAAAACTTCTCTTTTTGGGACTTCTCTTCTTCTTGGCATCTTTAATTCCTTTAATTAAGCTTCTTTAGGTTTTTTTGCACCGTATTTAGAACGTGACTGTTTTCTATCTTTAACGCCTGCAGTATCCAAGCTGCCGCGCACTGTATGGTATCGAACACCAGGTAAGTCTTTTACACGCCCACCACGGATTAAAACAACAGAGTGCTCCTGGAGGTTATGCCCTTCACCGCCAATATAACTAATAACTTCGTAACCAGTTGTTAATCTCACTTTTGCAACTTTTCTTAGCGCTGAGTTTGGTTTTTTTGGTGTTGTTGTATATACACGAGTACACACACCGCGCTTCTGAGGAGAAGCTTCTAGCGCTGGCACCTTACTTTTTTCTATAATTCGTTTTCTTGGTTTACGAATCAACTGGTTAATTGTGGGCATTAAACTATCCTTATTACATTAATTTATAAATACTTAATCAGGCTTTTTCGTATTCCTGAAAAAGCCCAAAATTCTATTGCTCTTCAGCAAGAATGTCAACTACTTATTCTTCTGAATTATTGTTTTCAGGGTCAACATTAAGATCAACCACTGGCGCAGTTGCAACCACAGGTTCCTGGGCCACTTCTACCGGTACTTCTGGAGCAAATAAAGCCTCTGCCTCTTTTAACTCTGGACTTGGCTCATTCGCATCAGTATGAATATCTGGATTCATAACATCCGCATTTTCTTTTCTTGCTTTATGGTAGGCAAGTCCTGATCCAGCAGGAATTAATCTACCAACAATTACATTCTCTTTTAAGCCACGAAGCTCATCTCGCTTACCAAGAATTGCTGCTTCTGTTAGAACTCTTGTAGTCTCTTGGAATGAAGCTGCTGATATGAACGAATCTGTTGCTAATGACGCCTTCGTGATACCTAGAAGCACAAACTCATACTCAGCTGGTTTTTTATTTTCAGCTAATATTTCATCATTTCTGTTAAGCACTTCAGAACGCTCTAGTTGCTCTCCAGGAATAAAACCAGTATCTCCTGCGTCTGTAATTCTAACTCTTCGTAACATTTGGCGAACAATAACTTCAATATGTTTGTCATTAATCTTAACGCCTTGCAATCTATATACATCCTGAACTTCATCAATAACATATCGCGCAAGTGCTTCACGTCCTTGCAGTCTTAATATGTCTGCAGGATCTGCGGGTCCATCCACGATAACTTCACCTTTAGTCACAACTTGACCGTCATGCACTGTTATATGTTTTTCTTTTGGAATTAAGAATTCTTGCGACTCACCATCTGCATCAGTGATAACTAGTCGTTGTTTTCCTTTTGTGTCTTTTCCAAAAGATACAGTTCCTGTAATTTCAGCCAAAACACCTGCATCTTTTGGCGCCCTTGCTTCAAACAGTTCAGCTACTCTAGGTAAACCACCTGTAATATCTCGTGTTTTTGAAGATTCTTGAGGAATTCTTGCAATAACATCACCGATGTTTAGCTCTTGACCATCAGATACCGTTATGATGTAACCAAGCTGGAATGTAACGTTAACAGAGTTTTCAGTACCTGCTAATTTTACTTCCTCACCTTTTTTATCAATTAACTTAACTTGAGGTCTGCTTGTTTTTGATTGTGTTCCTTTTTGTTTTGAATCAATAACAACTAATGTAGACAAACCTGTTACATCGTCAATTTGTTTTGCAACTGTAATGCCTTCTTCCACATTTTCAAATTTCACTTTACCCGCATATTCTGAAATAATCGGTCTTGTGTGTGGGTCCCAGTTTGCAAGAATATCCCCTGCTTTAACTGATTTAGCATCACTGCATGATAATATTGCGCCGTAAGGTACTTTATGTCTTTCTCTTTCACGACCATTATCATCTTCAATTAACAATTCACCGTTCCTGGAGATAACTACTTGCTCATTTCTTGGGTTTGTTACATATCTCATTGTAGACGCAAATCTTATAGTTCCACTTGATTTCACTTCGATTTGACTTACAGCGGCAGATCTCGATGCAGCACCACCAATGTGGAATGTACGCATTGTTAGCTGAGTTCCAGGTTCACCAATTGACTGTGCAGCAATTACTCCAACAGACTCACCTTCGCTAATTAAATTTCCTCGACCCAAGTCTCGTCCGTAACATTTTGCACAAATACCATAGCGAGTTTCACAAGTAAGTGCTGTTCTTACTTTTACTTCATCTACCCCAAATGCTTCAATTTTTTCAACCTCATCTTCACCTAGCAAAGTACCCGCTGAAAATAAAACAGTTTGATCTTCAGGATTTAAAATTTCAGTAGATGCAACTCGACCTAAAATTCTATCCGATAGTGGCTCAACAATTTCACCACCCTTAACAAGAGCTTTAGTAACTAAACCCTCTTCAGTGCCGCAATCATCTTCAGTTACAACTAAATCCTGCGTAACATCAACCAGCCTTCTAGTAAGGTAGCCTGAGTTTGCAGTTTTCAATGCTGTATCAGCAAGACCCTTACGAGCACCATGTGTCGAAATAAAGTACTGCAACACATTTAAACCGTCTCTGAAATTAGCAGTAATAGGAGTCTCAATGATTGAACCATCCGGTCTTGCCATTAATCCACGCATACCTGCTAACTGTCTAACTTGGGCAGCAGATCCTCTAGCACCAGAGTCTGCCATCATGTAAATAGCATTAAATGACTCTTGTTTAATTAAATTGCCAGATTTATCTTTAACCTGCTTTCCTTCAGCGTCATAAACTTCTTCTTCTTTAAGCTTACTCATCATAGCGTCCGCAACTTTATCACCAGCTCGGCCCCAGATATCAACAACCTTATTATATCTCTCGCCTTGAGTAACTAAACCTGATGAATATTGATCTTGTATCTCTTTAACTTCCGCCTCAGCAGCACTTAAAATATCTTGCTTCTCCTCAGGCACAAGCATGTCGTGAACAGAAATTGACATACCAGCTTTTGTTGCATACTTATAACCTGTATACATTAATTTATCAGCCAAAATCACAGTTTCCTTAATTCCAATTTTTCTAAAACCGGTATTAATCAATTTAGATATTTCTTTTTTCTTAAGAGTTTTATTGATAACTTCAAAAGGCAAGCCTGCAGGAAGAATCTCACTTAACAAAGCTCTTCCAACGGTTGTTTCATATCGATTAATTTTCTGTGTTTTGCTTCCGTCGAAGTTCATTTCATGCTCTTTAATTCTTACTGTTACTTTTGCATGCAGATCAACATCGCCATTATCATAAGCTCTAAGAACTTCATTAATGTCAGAAAAAATCTTGCCTTCACCTTTTGCTGCAATTTTTTCACGAGTCATATAATAGAGACCTAAAACAATGTCTTGTGAAGGAACAATTATTGGCTCTCCATTTGCAGGTGACAGCACATTATTAGAAGCTAACATTAAAGTTCTGGCTTCCATTTGCGCTTCAATGGATAAAGGAACATGAACCGCCATTTGGTCACCATCAAAGTCAGCATTAAATGCAGCACAAACTAATGGGTGTAATTGAATTGCTTTACCTTCGATAAGAACAGGTTCAAATGCCTGAATTCCTAACCTATGAAGTGTTGGTGCTCTGTTGAGAAGCACTGGATGCTCTTTAATCACATCCTCTAAAATATCCCATACCTCAGGGCCTTCTTCTTCAACTTTTTTCTTAGCTGCTTTAATTGTTGTCGCTAGACCTAATAGCTCTAACTTATTAAAAATAAATGGCTTGAATAATTCCAATGCCATTTTTTTTGGCAAACCACATTGATGTAATTTTAATTGAGGACCAACAACAATTACTGAACGACCTGAGTAATCAACACGTTTACCAAGTAAATTTTGTCTAAAGCGACCGCCTTTACCCTTAATCATATCAGCCAAAGATTTTAATGGGCGCTTATTTGCACCTGTCATCACTTTTCCGCGTCGACCATTGTCAAGAAGAGAATCAACAGCTTCTTGAAGCATCCTTTTCTCATTACGTAAAATAATTTCTGGAGCTCTCAAATCAAGCAATCTTCGTAGGCGATTATTACGATTAATCACTCTTCTATATAAATCATTTAAGTCAGATGTCGCAAAACGACCACCATCAAGTGGAACTAGTGGTCTTAGGTCTGGTGGAAGCACAGGAAGAACATCTAAAATCATCCATTCAGGCTTAATACCTGACTTTTGAAAAGCCTCCAGAACTTTTAGTCTCTTCGCAGATTTTTTTATTTTTATCTCAGAGGTTGTATTTACCAAATCTTCTCTAAGGGTCTCAATTTCTTGATTGATATCTAAGGACCTTAATAATTCTTTAACGCCTTCAGCACCCATAATGGCTTGAAATTCGTCACCAAATTCGTCTATTTTTGCATGATAATCATCTTCCGTTAACAATTGACCTCTTGTTAAAGGAGTCATTCCAGGATCAGTAACCATGTATGCTTCAAAATACAAAACTCTCTCAATATCTCTTAGCGCTAAATCAAGAACCATTCCTAATCGGCTAGGTAAGCTCTTTAAAAACCAAATATGCGCTACAGGAGTAGCTAGGTCAATGTGACCCATTCGTTCACGTCTTACTTTAGATAAAGTTACCTCGACGCCACATTTTTCACAAATAACACCTCGATGTTTCAGCCTTTTGTACTTACCGCAAAGACATTCATAGTCTTTAACTGGTCCAAAAATTTTTGCACAAAATAAACCATCTCGCTCTGGCTTAAAAGTTCTGTAATTGATAGTTTCCGGTTTTTTAACTTCACCGTATGACCATGATCGAATTTTTTCAGGAGAGGCAAGTGCTACCTTAATGGCATCAAATTCTTCTTCATGGGTAACCTGTTTAAAAAGGTCTAATAAAGCTTTCATGCATAGTCTCCTAAATTAATTTCTATCTAAATCAATATCAATTGCTAATGAGCGAATTTCTTTTGTTAAAACATTAAATGACTCTGGCATACCAGCATCAATTTTATGTTCGCCCTTAACAATATTTTCATAAACTTTTGTTCTACCAGAAACATCATCTGACTTAACAGTTAACATTTCTTGTAATGTATACGATGCTCCATATGCCTCTAGCGCCCATACTTCCATCTCACCAAACCTTTGGCCACCAAATTGTGCTTTTCCTCCTAAAGGTTGTTGAGTAACAAGTGAGTATGGTCCTGTTGATCGAGCATGCATTTTGTCATCAACTAAATGATGAAGTTTTAATACATGCATATACCCAACTGTCACAGGTCTTTCAAACGCCTCTCCAGTCCTTCCATCAAATAATTGAACTTGTGTTTTATTTGCAGCAAAATTCAATTTTTTTGTATTTTCGTGATTATCTGGATAAGCTAAATCAAGCATATACTGAATATCAGATTCCTTAGCTCCATCGAAAACAGAGGTTGCGAAAGGGACTCCAGATTTTAAGTTTTCTGCTAATTCCATAACTTCCTTGTCTTTCAAGCTATCAATTTCTTCTGATTTTCCTGAAGATTGGTTATAAATCTTATTTAAGAAAGATTTAATATCAGATGCTTTCTTCTGCTCATTCAGCATTTCTTCAATTCTTTGGCCAAGACCCTTGGCAGCCCAACCTAAATGAACTTCAAGAATTTGACCAATATTCATACGCGATGGAACACCTAATGGATTCAACACAATATCAAGCGGAGTTCCATCAGCCATGTAAGGCATATCCTCTATTGGAACAATTTTTGAAATAACCCCTTTGTTACCATGGCGTCCAGCCATTTTGTCACCTGGCTGAATTCTTCTTTTTACAGCCAAATAAACTTTAACCATTTTTTGAACACCTGGAGGCAGTTCATCACCTTGAGTTAACTTTTGTTTTTTCTCTTTATATTTCTCATCAAACTCTTTTTTAGTTAACTTAAGATTTTCTTTTAGTGACTCTAATGTTTTTGAGTTTTTATCGTCAGAAAGTCTGATATCAAACCACTCATACCTACCAATTCCAGCAAGTAGTTCTTTTGAAATCTTGTCACCTTTTTTAATGCCTTTTGGACCACCAGAAACATTTTGACCAATCAGTAATTTCTCTATTCTTGCAAAAGTATCCTCTTCTACAATACGCATTTGATCTGATAGATCTTGCTCATAATGGCTTAATTGCTCACTGATAATTTGTTCAGCTCTTGCATCTCTTTCAATACCTTCGCGAGTGAACACTTGAACATCAATAACAGTTCCTGACATGCCAGAAGGTACTCTCAAACTTGTGTCTTTTACATCAGATGCCTTCTCACCAAAAATTGCACGCAGTAGTTTTTCTTCAGGTGTTAATTGGGTTTCGCCTTTTGGTGTTACTTTACCAACCAAAACATCACCAGCCTCAACCTCTGCACCAACGTAAATAATTCCAGAATCATCAAGGCGGCCTAGCATTGTTTCAGATAAATTTGAAATATCTTTTGTTATTTCCTCTGGACCTAACTTTGTGTCTCTTGAAACGACTGAAAGTTCTTCAATATGTACAGATGTATATCGATCCTCAGCTACAACTTTTTCAGAAATTAAAATTGAATCCTCAAAGTTATAACCATTCCAAGGCATGAAACCTACCAGCATATTTTGACCTAAGGCTAATTCACCAATATCAGTAGAAGCTCCGTCAGCGATAATGTCGCCTCTCGAAATAGTATCGCCAACTTTAACTAGCGGCTTTTGATTTATATTAGTGTTCTGATTTGATCTTGTATACTTTGTAAGATTATAAATATCTACGCCCACATCGTCGTGAGATGTTTCCTTATCGTTAACCTTAACAACAATTCTTCTTGAATCAACATAATCAACGACACCGCCTCTTTCAGCCTGAACAGTTGTACCAGAATCCATAGCAACAACTCTTTCAATACCTGTTCCAACTAATGCTTTTTCAGCGCGTAAACATGGAACTGCTTGTCTTTGCATGTTTGCACCCATCAATGCTCTATTTGCATCGTCATGCTCTAAAAATGGAATCAATGAAGCAGCAACTGAAACGATTTGCCCGGGAGCCACATCCATATAATTAATATCTTCTTTGTTTGATAAAACAAATTCATTTCTGTATCTTGATGAGACAAGATCTTCTTTGAAGCCGCCTTTACCATCCAGATCTGAGTTTGCCTGCGCAATTGTAAATTGACTTTCTTCAATTGCAGACAAGTAATCAATATTCGCAGTTACCTTACCGTTTTCAACTCTTCTATAAGGAGTTTCTAAGAATCCATACTGATTTGTTTTTGCATAAAGTGCTAATGAGTTTATCAACCCAATATTTGGGCCTTCAGGTGTTTCGATTGGACAAACACGGCCATAATGTGTTGAATGCACATCGCGCACCTCAAACCCAGCTCTTTCTCTTGTTAAGCCGCCTGGGCCTAGAGCAGAGACTCTCCTTTTATGAGTAATTTCTGAAAGTGGGTTTGTTTGGTCCATAAATTGAGATAGTTGTGATGAACCAAAAAATTCTCTTATTGCGCTTGATATAGGTTTAGAGTTAATCAAATCATGAGGCATTAAGTTGTCAGCCTCAGCTTGACCTAAACGCTCTCTAACAGCTCTTTCAACTCGAACCAAACCTGTTCTAAATTGGTTTTCAACCAACTCGCCTACTGATCTAATTCTTCGATTGCCTAAGTGATCAATATCATCTATTTCGCCGCGACCATTCCTTAATTCAACCAAAATTCCAATTACAGCAAGGATATCATCGATTGAAAGAACTCCCTCGCCTTGATCCCCTTTTTCTCCAACACGCTCATAGAAACGCTTCATCCATGCAGATGATTTTTCATAAGAACTCGGATAGGCTCTACGATTAAATTTCATTCTTCCAACATTCGACAAATCGTAACGATCAAATGAAAAGAACATACCTTCAAATAAAGCCTTAACAGATTCTTCTGTTGGTGGCTCGCCTGGGCGCATCATTCTATAAATTGCTACTCTTGCAGAATACTCATCAGGCACTTCATCTGTAGTTAAAGTATGAGAGATAAAGTCACCCTGATCTAGGTCGTTATAGAATAAAGTTTGAAAATCAGCAACGCCAGATTCAATTAACTTTTGAATTAAATCAATAGTAACTTCGGCGTTCGTTTCAACTAAGATTTCACCAGTTTCTTGATCGATAATTGACTTTGCAATCTTTCTACCAACAACAAAATCTTGTGCAACTTTAATTGATTTTAAATTTGCTTTTTCTATATCTCGAATATGCTTGACCGTAATTCTTTTATCTTTATTAACGATTACATTGCCTTTGTTGTCGACAATATCAAACTTAGCAACTTCGCCTCTTAATCTCTCTGGAACAATATCAAATAAAATTTCATTTTTAGAGATTTTAAATGTATCAAACTCATAATATGTCGATAGAATTTCTTCTGTAGACAGGCCTAACGCTTTTAATAAAGTCGTCACAGGCATTTTTCTTCTTCTATCAATTCTGAAATACAAATAATCTTTTGGATCGAATTCAAAATCTAACCATGAACCTCTGTATGGAATGATTCTTGCTGAAAAAAGTAATTTTCCTGAGCTATGCGTTTTTCCACGATCATGCTCAAAAAATACTCCTGGGCTTCTATGTAATTGAGACACTATTACACGCTCTGTACCATTGATTACAAAAGAACCATTTGAAGTCATGAGTGGCATTTCACCCATATACACTTCTTGTTCTTTTACTTCCTTTACTTTTAAAGAGTCTTTGTCAATCAAAGAGAGTCTAACTTTGACTCTTAATGGGACCCCATAAGTAAGTCCTCTTAATTGACATTCTTTAACATCAAAAACAACTTTACCGAGATTGTAAGAGACAAAATCTAATTTTGCATTTCCAGAATGACTTGAAATTGGAAATACGGAGTTGAACGTATTTTGTAAGCCTTGATCCTTTCTTTCTTCAGCTGGAACATCCATCTGAAGATATTCTTTATAAGACTCCAATTGCATTGCTAGCAGGTAAGGAACCTCTGCAACACTTTGTCTTTGTGCAAAACTTTTTCTTAATCGTTTCTTTTCGGTAAAGGAATAGCCCATAGCGTCTCCAAAGTTAACAAACATATATAAAAATTATTTTTTATATAGATTCGTAAAAATAATTAAAGGCTGACAAATAAATTGTCAGCCTTTAATTTAAATAAAATTACTTAAGTTCAGCTTTAGCGCCTGCTTCAGTTAATTTTTTCAATGCATCTTCAGCAGCAGCTTTAGCAAGAGCTTCTTTAACTACTTTTGGAGCTCCATCAACTAAATCTTTAGCTTCTTTTAAGCCAAGACCTGTGATTTCACGAACTGCTTTAATAACATTCACTTTGTTTGCGCCTGCTTCAGTTAAATGAACATCAAATTCAGTTTTTTCTTCAGCCGCAGCAGCTGGAGCAGCTCCACCCGCAGCTGGCATTGCAACTGCAGCTGCAGCTGCAGAAACGCCAAATTTTTCTTCCATTTCTTTAATGAGTTCTGACAAATCAAGAACTGACATTGAACTAATTGCTTCTAAAATTTCTGTTTTAGAGATAGCCATATTTATTTCTCCTTAAATAATAATTTATGAATCTAAGCTTCTTTTTGATCGCGAACTGCAGCAAGACCTCTAACAAATTTGCTTGGCACTTCATTAAGTGTTTGGACAAATTTTGCAATTGGGGCTTGCATTGTTCCCATCAATTTAGCTAGGAGTTCATCTCGACTTGGTAAAGATGCCAGCGCTTTAATTTTCGCAGCATCCATTTTTTCGTTTGGCATTGCACCTGATTTAATTACAAACAAATCATTCTCTTTTGCAAAGTCATTAAGAACTTTAGCAACAGATACTGGATCCTCAGAAATTCCAAAAATTAATGGACCAGTCATTTCAGCTGATAAATCAGAAAATGCTGTTCCCTCTACGGCTCTTTTAACGAGTGTATTTTTTAGAACTCTAAGATAAACACCAGACTCACGCGCTTTAGATCTTAAGCTTGTCATTTTATCTACACCAACGCCACGATACTCTGCGAGTATCATTGCTTGTGCAGATTCAATTTGTTTGCTTATCTCAGCTACAACTGCCTTTTTATCTTCAAGATTCAGACTCAAGGTCTTCTCCTTCCGTATTGTAAAAATAAAGTGTTATACACTTTCCCTACGGCGACCTTTTTCAGGATGCTATCCCTTAGGGCTTTCGCCATCTGCGTAGGCTATAAAAATTAAACTTTCGTACCTACGGTCTTTGATAACTCCGTTTTAAAAAACAAAACGGACCCAAAGTTTTTTATAGTCAATAAAGACTAAATTCTTTAAGCTACTAATGTAGCTTGATCTACCCGAACACCAACACCCATTGTGCTTGAGATAGATAGTTTCTTAATAAATACACCTTTTGCAGACGCAGGCTTTGCTTTATTAACAGCATCTAGTAATGCAGCTAAATTCGCCTGAAGCTTGTCAGCTTCAAATGAAGCTCTACCAATGCTGCAGTGAATAATCCCTGCTTTATCAGTTCTGTATTGAACCTGTCCCGCTTTTGCATTTTGAACTGCCTTTGCTGTATCAGGTGTTACTGTTCCAACTTTTGGATTTGGCATCAACCCTCTTGGGCCTAATATTTGGCCTAAAGCGCCTATAATTTTCATCGCATCAGGAGTTGCAATTAGGATATCAAAATCCATATTTCCTTTTTTAATTTCATCTGCTAAATCTTCGTAACCTACTTTGTCTGCACCTGCTTTTTTTGCTGCTTCAGCCGCATCGCCATCGGCGAGAACAGCTACGCGAACAGTCTTACCTGTTCCGTTTGGAAGCACAAGCGAGCCTCTAACAAGTTGATCGGATTTTTTTGCATCAATACCTAGATTGATTGCGCAATCGATTGACTCATCGAACTTAGCTTTTGCATTTTCTTTAACGAGTGAAATTGCATCTTTAGCTGGATAAACTTTATCTACATCAACTTTAGCTGAAATTTCTTTCATTCTTTTTGATAAGCCTGACATATTAAACACCCTCCACTTCAATACCCATACTTCTCGCACTTCCTGCAATTGTTCTTACCGCCGCGTCCATATCAGCCGCAGTCAAATCAGGTTGTTTCGCTTTTACAATTTCTTCCGCTTGCGCTCTTGTGATTTTACCCACCTTATTTGTGTGAGGTACTGGAGAGCCTTTTGCCACTTTTGCAGCTTTTTTGATTAACACCGATGCTGGTGTTGACTTCATAATAAAAGTAAAGCTTTTATCAGCATATGCAGTAATTACTACTGGTACAGGCAAGCCTGGTTCAATATTTTGTGTAGCTGCATTAAATGCTTTACAAAAATCCATAATGTTTAAGCCTTGTTGACCTAAAGCTGGTCCTACTGGTGGACTTGGATTTGCCTTACCTGCTGGGATTTGCAGCTTGATATATCCCTGTATTTTTTTTGCCATTTATTTTTCTCCTTAAATTTGGTGCAATCGTTTTGCTTTAAACAAAACTCCCAAACTAAACTTCTTTTTCTACCTGACTAAATTCAAGTTCCACTGGGGTAGCTCTTCCGAAAATTACCACCTCAACACGAAGTTTATTTTTTTCATAATTAATTTCCTGAACTGTTCCAGAAAATTCTTTAAACGGTCCGTCAATTACTCGAATTGCTTCCCCTGCTTCAAAAGTTAATTTTTGTGCTGGATTAACCTTGCTGTCATCCATTCTTCTTAAAATCAAATCAACTTCCGAATCTTTTATTGGCGTTGGCTTTAATGCGTTACCGCCAATGAATGCTGTTACTTTTGGAGTGCTTCTAACCAAATGCCATGTGTCGTCATTCATGTCCATTTGAACCAGGACATAGCCTGGATATAGCCTTCTTTCACTTATAGTCTTTTGTCCAGATTTCATCTCAATCACCTCTTCGACTGGCACAAGCACATCCCCAAACTGTTCTTTAATCTGAGACTCTTCGATTCTATCCACAAGCCCCTTTTGCACAATCTTTTCATATCCAGAATACGCTTGAACTGCATACCATCTCTTTGTCATCGTTTAACGTCCTAAAATTAAATTCACTAAATATGAAAAAGTAATATCTACAAAGGTAAGAAAAATAGCCATAACAACAACCACAACAAATACAACTAAAGTCATCTGAACAGTCTCGGCTCTTGTTGGCCAAACTACTTTTTTTGCCTCTAACAAAACGTTAGAAAGAAAATTAAATAATTCAGTTCCCTTATCTGATGTTCTAAATAACAATATAGAAAGTCCAGATCCAGCTAACACTGAGATTACTCTAACTACCATTATTTGGTCAGCTAACAAATAGTATCCAATGATTCCTAATGAGAACACTATCGCTGCACCAAAAACTTTTAATTTATCTGTCATTAAATTTCTTACTAAATATTGGCAGGCCAGGAGGGTCTCGAACCCCCAACCCTCGGTTTTGGAGACCGATA
>CAYVOQ010000026.1:0-13647 GCA_964453595.1 uncultured Methylobacillus sp.
ATTAACTCAAGAATTGGCATAGCCATTAAGGAGGGAGGGAGATCTTATTCTGTAAATAATGAAGATTCTTTTAATAATATGCTAATTGAATGTCACTCAATAGCTTATGCGGCTAGCGCGAGCGGTATATACCTTAGTAATTATGTTTTTCCTCAAATATCAAGCAAAATACTCATTAAATCCAAAAAAATTTTAAGCGAAAGAGTAGGGAATGTGATTATGAGAGGCGAGGCTGAGGTTGGTTTTCAACAATTAAGCGAACTTTTGCCAATTAAAGGTTTGAAAATTTTAGGAGCTCTCCCTAAAAAGTACGATAAGAATTTTATTTTTAGTTCTGGCTGTGCCAATGCTTCAATTTTTAAAGCTGAATATTTTCAATTTGTAAATGCGCTATTTGATAATGAAGAATTTAAAAATGTTATTGAGCAAACAGGAGTTAATTTATTGTAAATATTTATGTACTATATTGTTATAAAAAAAATTAATATTTGAATTTAAACAATTGATTTATATCAATTTTTTCTATTTTAAGTAATATCTTTTTTTTATTAATTCCTCCCGGAGCAGAGTAACCACCAATCTTAAAATCTGATCTTACTACTCTATGGCAAGGTATCATAGGATAATATTTGTTTGCGGCACAAGCATTAGCAACAGCTCTCGCCGCTCCAGGAAAACCTATTGCTTTTGCAACTGATTTATATGTCGAAATCTTTCCCTTTGGAATTTTCTTAAGATATTTCCAAACTTTGACTTCAAATTTTGTTCCTACTAACTTCATTTTTTAAGCAATACAAGTTTAACTTCTTCGCCATCCGTCATTTTTTTAAGTTTTAACAATTCCTCGGGATTTATAGCATTTGCCCAATAATTGCACCTAGAAACAAGTCTAATTTCATTTTCTTGACTGGCTGGTGTTCTTCCAAATCCAATAGCTATTGCATTGCCTTCTGTCCAGAAAGCAATCTCACCGAGGTTAAAAACGTCTTTAGAGCTATCCTCAAGGGCTATTTTCATGCTTTTTGGTAATGAAAAGTATATTTCATCGCCCCAAGTTTTAATCTTAGCCTTGAATGGACATGACCTTAAAATCGCTTTGGATGTGTCGCTATCAATTCCTTCAAATTTAATACTAAATAGTTTTGTTTGTAATTCAAATATCATGACAATTAATTAAACGTATTGACAAACATTTTAAACAGATATATTATTTCCGATAATTAATGGTTATCGGAAATGAATGAAATAATAAGCAATTTAAAAGACCTTGAAAAAGAAACGTTCATAAATTTAACAAATTCAAAAACCTTTAATACTTCCAGGGCTTATGATTCTGATTTTAAGGATTTTATGAAATTTTGCCAGTCTCACAATCTGCAATTTATGCCTACAAATCCCAAAGCTGTAACCTTGTACCTAACTTATTTAGGAAAAAAAAATAAATTCAGCACAATTAAAAGAAGATTATCTACTATTAAACTTATGCACAAATACAAAGGATTTCATCTTGATGTCAATCACCCTTTGATTAAAGAAAATGTTTTGGGAATTAAGAAAAAGATAGGTACTTTTCAAAAAGGAAAAAAACCTCTTTTAATCAATAATTTATATAAAATAATTGATATTTTAAATTATAATTTAATAAACAAAAAATTACAATTTATAAGAGACAAGGCTATACTAACAATTGGATTTTCCGGAGGGTTTAGAAGATCAGAGTTAGTCAATATTTATAAATCAGACATTGAATTTGTGGCAGAAGGAATGAAAATAAGACTAAGAAATTCAAAAACCGACCAATTGGGGCAAGGTCTAACAAAAGCAATACCCTACTTTAAAAAAACTGAATATTGTCCTGTCATAGCTGCAAAGGAATGGTTATCTGCATCAAATATAGATGAAAAATTATTATTTCCATATTCTGACAAGTTAATTTCCTTAATTGTAAAAAAATCAATAGAGTCTATAGGTCTGGATGCTAGTTTATACTCAGGACATAGTTTGAGATCTGGTTTTGCCACGTCAGTGGCAAATATGGGTGCTGACGAAAGAAGTATTATGCAAATGACAGGTCATAAATCTACTGAAATGGTAAGAAGATATATAAAAGATGCTAATCTATTTAAAAATAACGCTTTAAATAAAATAAACTTATAAATATTTTAATGAATTTTTATAATTCTTTAAATTCATTATATTTTTATAATTATTATAAAAATATAAAAATTTAAATTTTTTAATTTTATCTTTTAAAGAAGGATCTTGAGGATTGATTTTAGTTTTAACAGAAATATTTTTTTTGTATCTGATAACTGCCACACCCAAGTCAATGCCACAAGTAAAAATATCAAGTTTATTATTGAATCTATAATAAACGATAGCCTTCCAAACATCACCACACCATCTAGATTTATACCTTGGTACAGCTTGTTCTGATAATGATGATGGTAAGCAATCATGAACTAAAATAACTCCTCCTTTATTTAGGACTTTCAAGGAATTGTCTATGTCAGATATAACTTGATCATAATGATGAAGCCCATCAATAAAAATAATATCAAATTTTTTAGTATTTGTTTTAAAAAAATTATCACTAGTTTTTCTAATAGTGCCACCACTAATTGGATCAACACCCACTTTATTCTTAATTTTTATTTTAGAAAAAGTTTGATCATTGTCACAACCAATTTCTAAATAATTTTTAAACTTTTTTTTTTTAATAATCGTTTGAATAAAGTGCCAGCGACATATATTTTCTGGAAATTTAAAATCAATTTTTTTATTAAACCGTTCTATAAAAATAAAATAAAACAAACGATTATAAATTTTTTTAAAAAAAGATAAATTTTCCATATTTAATAAACGAGTTTGTGTAAATTAGATAAAAATAGAAATATTGAAATAATTCTTAAAAGATTTTTAAATGATTTTTTAAATTTAAATGAAATAAAACCAAAAATCATCCTTTGTAAAAAATCAATAAAATTTTGAAGAATTAAAAAATATAATTTATATTTTGATATATTTTTTTTTAAATATATATATTCAGAAATTTTATGAATTATGGATAACCTAACTTTATTAGTTAAGCTAAGTTTCCCGGACATTGCTTGATAATGTACCATTTTTGAGCTAGTTGTTTCAATTACCACTTTTCTATTTTTATATACGCGATCACAAATTTCATTATCTTCAAAATATAAAAAAAAATCATTATCAAAGCCACCTATTCTTTCAAAAAAAGATTTTTCCATAAATAAAGCGCACCCAATAATATAGTCATAGCAAGTATCACCTTCGCAGAATTTTTGAATTTTTATTGTACTTATAATGTTTTTTTTTCTTTTCAAAAATGAAATAGAGCCATTTGTTCGTCTAACTAAATTAGCATCATACAAAGAAGGCCCGATTATTCCACAATTATGATATTTAAGAAAAGACGAATAAAGATTTGATATGGCACAATCATCAATTTTTATATCCGGATTTAATATTAAGATATATTTAGTATCAGCTTTAGCTATAGCTAAATTATTGGCTCTGCCATACCCAATATTTTTTTTTGATTTTATGTATTTTATATTAGTAAAAGATTTTAATAAGTTAAAAGTTAGTTTGCATGATGAGTTGTCATAAATAATACATTTAAATTTTTTTAATTTATCTAAGTTTTTCTTTAATAATTCATAACTATTAAAACAAACAATAATTAGTGTAACATCAGGAAAAATAGTCATTAGTTTATAGTAGTATTTGTTTTTAATAAATCAATCCACATATTAAAAATCTTATCTGGATAAAATTTTTTTGAATAATTAAAAGATGATAGTCTGAGCTTTTCATATTTATAACCATTTAAATTTATGTATTTAAAAATAACATTTTTTAAATCACTAAAGTCATTTACAATATGACCATTAATATTATTTATTACAATCTCTCTTAAGGCAGTTTTTCCAAATGAAATTATTGGCAAACCTTGGGAGAATGACTCCACTGCATTTAAACAAAAGGTTTCGTCATAACCAAGGCAAATCATTGCTTTGGCTTTTTTATAAAATTTAATAAGAGTTAATCTGTCTACTCTGCCATGAAAAAAAATATTATTTAATTTTTCACTACATCCATTTACTGAGAATATATGCAATTCTGCCAGTGGATACTTTTTAATAATTTTATTTTTCCAAATATCAATTAATTCTTTAAGGCCCCTATCTCTTTGAACTGTCCATATAAAAATTGGTTTATAATTCTTATGCAATTTAATTCTTTTTTTTAAAAAGATTTTTGTAATAAAATTTGGAATTATATATCTTTTATTAAAAAAATAAAGTTTGCTTGTTAAATTTTCTAAATATTTACTTACAAAGACGATATCAATTTTATTTTTTATTATAGAGAAGAATTGCTTCTTTCTCAATGCTTTTTCAATTTGTAATTTATTATGAAGCCAAAGAATATTTCGTTTTGATTTATAAATATCGAAGATTTGTGCGTAATTTGAACTAATAATAATATCCCATAATATTTTTTTATGTTTGTTATTTGGTTTATTTGAAATAGAAACTTTAAATTTTTTTTTGAGAAAATTATATAATTCAAGATTTAAAATTTCTATACCACCTATTTTATCTTTTTTTTTAAGGCTACTAATAGTTTTTAAGAAAAATAAAATTTTCATTAATTTATAATTCAAAAAAAAATTTTTTTTTAGATTTTCTTTTAAAAGTTTTTTTAATTATATAGTCTGAAACAATTGTAGAGTTAAAAAACTTATTATATTTTTTTTGGCCTTGTCTGGCTATTTCTTTACGAATTTTTTCATTTTTTTTATAAAATTTAATTTTTTCAGCCAAGTCTTCAATATTTGAGTAAGTGACTAGTTCATTTTTATTAAAAAAATCAGAATATTGAGTTTTCTTATCTATAAACGTCAGCAAACCGTTTCCCATTAATTGCGCAATTCTATCACTGCTGTAATATTTGACAGGATCACCTCTGCTTAAATTTAATGCCATTGAAGAATTGGTTAAATTTACCAAGAACTCTTCACCCCAAATTGGTTGGATATTATTAAAGCCGTATAAATCAAAATTTACATCACTGCACATTTTAACCAGCTCTTTTAAAAAAATTTCTCTATTATCGAACTTTCCCTGTTTTAGTCGTCCACGATGCACACCATGGCTCATTGCAAAAAAAATATCAAAAAGATTATTTTTTTTGTATGCTTGGTGCTTCTCAAATGAATGATCAGATGGATTTGGCATAAAATATGGATTTTGTAATTTAAAGTTAAGTACATCGGGTGATGTTGTTAAAAAAGTACAATCAATCAAATTATCTATTTTTTTTATACGGCTTACATTCTTCAAATAATCTGGACCACCTCTAGTCACAGGATCTAAGAACCATTGACATATTTTAACATTAGAAATTCTTCTTAATTCAGCTATTGTATCCCGGTATATGGAGTCAGCATGACCAAAAACTATAAGATCAGCTTTGAAATTTTTATGAGTATCAATCAAATATTTATTTAGTTTTTTGGATCCATCTATGTCAAATAAACTTTTATTATAATGCAAAAAATCTCTGTCACTAATATTTAACACATTATGACCGAGTCTTATAAATCCATTATTTAATCTATTGCTGGTATTGTATTGTAATCTACCAGTGAATCTATGATTTAGATTGCACACATGTATAATTTTTAGACGTGAAAAGTCAATTTTATTTAAAAAAATATTTCTTATATTGTCAATTTTTTTTATCTGCTCATTAATATCATAATTAAACTCATTAAAAATTTTTTTTTGAATTCTTTTTCTTTGATTTTTGTTTTTTGCAATTTTTGAAAGTTCTAAAAATAATTGATGAGAATTATTCATTTTTAAAATTACAGAATCTGAAATAGTTTCTGGCAAACCACCTTTATTGGAAATTATTGGTATACAGCCCCTACTAGCAGCCTCTATTGGTAATCTACCAAGAGGCTCATCTCTCACGGAATTTGCTACAGCAATGCTAGCATTCTTATATATATTTAAAACTTTATCATTAGAAATTTGACCTAATTCTTTAGTAAATTCGTTTGGTAAGATGTCTCTTCGTTTTTCAAATCCAATTGAGAAAGACTTCCATTTAGGAAATTTTTTTATAAATTTTTCAACACCATTTAAATAAATATCATACCCTTTGTCTTTATTAAGCTTGCCTACAAAAATAACTAAATTTTTTTTTTTGGGAAATTTTGTGAGTGATTTAACACCAGGATAGAAAATAAAAAATTTTGATGAATTATTAATTTTTAAACCTTTAACAAATTTATTTTTAATCCATTTGCTTAAAAAAATTATTTTATCACAATTATTAATAATATATTCTTTGTCTTTAACAGATCTTGATCCATCAAGTGCATTTGGGTCATTGTGAAAATAAAGAATGAATTTTTTATTTGGAAACTTTTTGTGTAAATATATATAGTAGCTTGGTCTATTGTGTATTTCGATTAAATCGGTTTTATTATCGATAATTTTAGAAAAAGATTTAATATAGGACCTATTTTTAAATAAATATTTATTTTTTTTAACAGCAACAAAGTTTTTAGGATTAAGGGGCTTATCAACATTATGACCATAAATTTTAATATCTTCACGAAATTTAGATTTTATTAAATGTGTTTTGACTAAAATGTTAACAGCGCCTATACCTTGCTGTGTATAATCTTCCTTTGAAGGTAATAAAATAGCTATTTTCATATTTATAAATTAAATATCTTATAAAAGTTATTTGACGTTAAAATTCCAACTTTTTCATAAGAAATTTTTTTTATTTCAGCTACTTTTTTAGCTACATATTCAAGATTGATTGGAGAATTATTTTTTCCTCGATAAGGGTCTGGCGATAAATATGGGGAGTCAGTTTCTATTAATATTCTATCTAAGGGAATATATTTCACAACATTTTGTAAATCATGAGAGTTTTTAAAAGTTATAATACCGCTAAATGAAATATAGCAACCCATGTTTAATAATTTTTTAGCAAAATCAATTGTTCCAGTAAAACAATGAATTAGAAAATTTACTTTTTTAAATTTTAATGAACTATCAATTATTGCCGCAGTATCAGTTTCAGCATCTCTAGTATGGACTATTACAGTAGAATTATCTTCTTGCGCAAAATTTATATGTTTCTCAAATAGTTTCAATTGTTCTAATCTGTAATCTTTTGAAAAATGATAATCCAAACCAGTTTCTCCATAGGCTATGTTTTTAATATTTTTTTTATAAATATTCTTAATTTTAAATATATTCTGTGAATCATTTATTACCTCATTAGGGTGTATCCCAATTGCAGAGTATATCTCATCATAT
Source organism: uncultured Methylobacillus sp. (assembly GCA_964453595.1). Classification (GTDB taxonomy): domain Bacteria; phylum Pseudomonadota; class Gammaproteobacteria; order Burkholderiales; family Methylophilaceae; genus BACL14. The sequence continues at coordinate 7,380 of CAYVOQ010000026.1, forward strand.
TTAGAAGATAAATCACTCGAAATTTCGGATGTTTTTAAATTAGTTCCAATAGTTAAAATTTTTTTTATTTTTTTTTTTTTACAGTCAATTAAAATTGTATCAATATTATCAATTAATGGCTCATAAGCTAAATGGCAGTGAGAATCTATAAACATATTACATATCAAATTTCTTAAATAATATTTCAGGTCTGTTAATTAACATGTCTGTTGAGATTCTTTCATTTATTAATTTTAGTGAAATATTATTATTTGAAATATTTAACGTATTAAGAAAGATTTCTGATTTCTTAGGAATTATTGGATGAAGTAAAATAAAAATATTTTTTAATGCATTTAAACCAACGTTCAACACAGTTGATACTCTTTTATTGTTTGTTTTAATTTTACTCCAAGGCTCTTCATCATTAATATACTTGTTAATATTTGAGGAATAATTTATAATTTCCCTCACATAATTATGAATTTCTAAATTATGCATACTACTTCTGAACAATTCTAAGTCTATATCTACCAATTTTATTTCATTATTATTATATTCTTCATTATTAGGAACTTTACTAGAAAAATATTTTTGGACTAATGCAAAAATTCTTTGGCTTAAATTTCCAATGTTATTGGCTAAGTCACTATTTATACAATTTTTTAAGTTATCAATATTAATTTTTCCATCAAGACCGTAAATTACTTCTTTCATTAAATAATATCTAATTTCATCAAGCCCATATTCTTTAATAATTTCAATTGGATCTAAAATATTTCCTTTTGATTTAGACATTTTTTCATCGCCAGACAAAATCCAACCGTGTCCAAAAACTTTTTTAGGTAAAGGAATTTTTGCTGCTATCAAAAAAGCTGGCCAATAAATGGCATGAAATCGCAATATATCCTTACCAATAATGTGTAAATCAGCAGGCCAAAAAGAATTTTTACTAAAATAATTAGATGCTGTTAAATAATTTGTTAGTGCATCTAACCAAACATACATGATGTGCTTTTTATCATTAGGAACTTCTATTCCCCAATTAAATGAAGTTCTTGATATTGATAAATCTTTTAAACCATTTTTTACAAAACTAATTACCTCATTTCTTCGTGAATTTGGACTTATAAAAGATGGATTCTTTTCATAAAATTCAAGAAGTTTATCTTGAAACTGAGATAATCTAAAAAAATAAGAATCCTCCTCTACCCATTCTACTTTGCTTCCTGTTGCTTTACAAATTTTGACATTCCCCTCATCTGCAATTTCACTTTCAGAATAAAAAGCCTCATCAGAGACAGAATACCAGCCACTATACTTTGAGAGATATATGTGACCACTTTTCTCTAAAATAGACCATAACTTTTGAACCGTTTCAACATGCCTTTTTTCAGTAGTTCTAATAAAATCAGAATTGCTCAAATTTAAGATACCAGTAAGATCGTGAAAAACCTTAGATATTTTATTACAAAACTCCAAGGGTTCTAATCCTGCCTGAATTGCAGACTTTTCAATTTTTTGGCCATGCTCATCAGTGCCAGTAACAAAGCGAACATCATAATCATCCATTCTGTAAAACCTAGCTATAACGTCAGCAGAAATACTTGAATAAGCATGACCCATATGAGGTTTTGCTGAAGGATAATAAATTGGAGTGGTTATATAAAAAAATTTTTTTTTCATTTAATAATTTGATTAATGTAACTACTCAAACTTAATAAATCAGTTCTGTATTTTACAGAATCTGAGACTTTTGAAAGTATAATTTGAAGTTGTTTTAATGAAACTGATAAATTTTGTTTTTTTATCTTAAATAAATATTCCTTTAAGAAAAGTAAACCATATTCTAATGAGTAAAAATTTTTATTTTTTACATAATCAGAAATGCAAAAATATATAATTGAGCTTAATGAATTATTTTCAATATTATTTTTTTTTAAAAATAAAATTTTATTAATTTTTGAACCTGGTGTTTCATATTTATTAAAAATTTTAAAATTATTAAAATTTTTTAAATTATAATTATCTAATAAAGACTCAAATATTTCATTTTTTTCAGAAAATGAAAATTTTATATTATACTTAAAACATCGTGACATAATTGTTTTGATAACAGGTTTTTCGCTATTTTTTAGCAGAAAAAAAAAGGTATTTCTCGGCGGTGACTCTAAAATTTTTAATAGACAATTTGCAGCATTGATATTTAAATCTTCTAAATTAAAAATTAAAACCAACTTAAATTTATCATCAAAAGAACTTTTGGATGAAAATATTAACAATTCTCTTATTTGATCTATATTTATGTTGTTATTAATTTCTTGAATAACCTTAATATTATTAACTTTGTTTTCGATCAAATTTTTAAATAACTCGTCCGTACTCAATTTTGCGCAATCTACTGCCAAATAATTTTTTAATATAAAATGAATTATAAAATTTTTTTTTCCAATACCCTCCTCACCTTCGATAATAATAGATTGTGGCAAATTAGATGAACTTTTTAAAAAACTAAAAAAATTTATATGTTTATCATATTTATATAGGTTTTTATTAAAAACGATCATTTTAAATTTAATTTAATTTTATTAATTAGCTCACCCTTTAAAATTTTTGATGAAAGTTTTAAAGAATAATAAAAAGCTAAAGCGTCTGCACTGCCATGACTTTTAATTACTGGAGCATTTAAACCTAAAAAAATTCCTCCATTAAATTTCCTTGGATCTAAATTTTTTTTTATTTTTTTAAAAATAAAATAGCTAATTAAATAACAAAATTTTCCAATCATGGAGGAAGAAAAAATTTGCTTAATTTCTTTGTTAATAAAATTTACTGTACCTTCGGCTGTCTTCAGTGCGATATTTCCTGTAAAACCATCTGTTACAACTACATCTACATCACCGTCTTTAATATGATTTCCTTCGATATATCCCATAAATTGAAAATTATTTATTTGAGAGTTTAACTTATTATAAGAGTTTTTTAATTCTTCATGTCCCTTTATTTCTTCCAAGCCAACATTCAAAAGTCCTACTGTTGGTCGATTTTTTTTAAATATTACGCGATAAAGATCAGAGCCAATATTTGAAAAATCTATATAATTTTTTTGACTAAATTCTATGTTTGCACCCAAGTCTAAAACTATACTTGTTCCTTTTTGATTTGGCCAAAGTCCTGCAAGGGCTGGTTTATCAATTCCCTCCATCATCTTTATAAGTAATTTTGAAATAACAAGAAGAGCTCCAGTATTGCCTGAAGAAATAATAAGTTGTGATTCTTTATTTTTAACACTTTCAATAGCTTTCCACATGCTACTATCTTTTCCAACTTTTATTGATTCTCTTACTGAATATTTGTCTTCTATATTTGTTGTGCAGTCTATTACTTTTAAATTTTTTAATTCTAGTAAATGAAATTTGCGCAAAGATTTCAAAACCAGATCTTCTTTTCCAAAAATATTAAAAAAAATATCGTTTTCTTCTTTTAGAAAAAGAGACAACCCTTGGATTATTTTATCTGGTGAGTTTTCCCCACCCATTGCATCAATTGCAATGGAGTAGTCAGTCCTGAACATATTTTATCTAATTTATATCTTAGGCTTAAAAATTTGCTTGCCGTTATAAATACCAGTTTTTAAATCAATGTGATGTGACAGCCTAAATTCACCACTCTTTTTGTCTTCTATTACATTCTTGAAAGTAGCAGATCTATGAGATCTTCTCATATTTTTTTTTGATTTAGATGTTTTTCGTTTAGGTACAGCCATATTTATAATTATGCTTTTTATTACCAATAATAATCATTAAATCAATAAAATAATAGATATAATTTGATCTATTATGCTAATAATTAGCATAATAGTCTTGGTTAATTAAAATATGATGAAAAACAAAAAATTCGCACTTACTCTTATTATATTTCTTTTGGTGTTTAATTCCTGTTCCTATAGGCCTGCTACTGAAATAAATGGTGTTATAAATTTAGATATTAAACAAAAATCTCTAAAGCCTCTTGTAAATAACAAGAACGACGTAGTACTGACGCTTGGGGAGAGCATTGCAAAAGAGTATCCTGATGAAAATACCTGGTTATACTTTGAAACCGTTAATAAAAGAAATTTTTTAGGTAGAAAAATTTATATTAAAAATAACGTTTTAATTATAGATTTTGATAAAAAAGGAATAATATTAGCAAAGAAATTATTAAATTCAAAAGATTTAAAGGAATTGGATCTTGATGAGGAGTTATCTAAAGAGTATTCAATAGATAACTCCGCACTAAACAAATTTTTTTATAGTTTGCGCAAAAGAGTGCAAAACCAAAAAAATAAATTCAAAAAAAAATAATTAGTGTGCAATTATAGCCAATAGCAATAAAGCAACTATATTAGTTATCTTGATCATCGGATTAACCGCGGGACCAGCAGTGTCTTTGTATGGATCTCCTACAGTGTCCCCTGTTACCGCAGCCTTGTGAGCTTCAGAACCCTTTCCACCAAAATTTCCATCTTCAATATATTTTTTCGCATTGTCCCACGCTCCGCCACCGGCAGTCATTGAAATAGCTAAAAATAGACCAGTTACAATAACTCCAAGCAACATAGCTCCAAGTGCAGACAGTGCAGCAACCTTACCAGCAAAAGAAAATATAACAAAGTATAAAACTATTGGAGAGAGAACTGGTAACATTGATGGTATAACCATTTCTTTAATAGCCGCTTTTGTTAAAATATCAACGCATTGTCGATAGTCAGGCTTTGCAGTTCCCTTCATAATTCCTGGTATTTTTTTGAACTGTCTCCTTACTTCTATTACTACAGCTCCGCCAGCCCTACCAACAGCTTGCATCCCCATTGAAGCAAAAAGATATGGCAATAATCCTCCTATAAGAAGTCCAACAACTACATATGGATTTGACAAATCAAAAGTAACTACAATTCCTTTTAAGGAAGAATCTGACTGAGAAGAAAAATACTTAATATCTTCAGTATACGCAGCAAACAAAACTAAAGCTCCTAGACCAGCCGAACCAATTGCATAGCCCTTTGTGACAGCTTTAGTTGTGTTACCTACCGCATCTAATGCGTCGGTAGTTTTTCTAACACTTTTTGGTAATTTTGACATTTCCGCTATGCCTCCCGCATTATCAGTGACTGGTCCATATGCATCTAATGCCACAACCATTCCAGTTAATGCCAACATAGTAGTTACAGCGATAGCAATACCATAAAGACCCGCTATTAAATTTGTAGATACGATTCCAACAACGATAATGAGCGCGGGAATAGCTGTAGCCTCCATTGAAACTGCCAAGCCTTGAATAACATTAGTACCGTGACCTGTTGTTGAAGATTTTGCAACAGATTGTACTGGTCTATAATTTGTACCAGTGTAGTATTCAGTTATCCAGATTAAAAGTCCAGTGATGATTAATCCTATAACACCACAAATATATAAGCTTAATCCGTTAAATTTTAGATCTTTAATAGTGTACGTTTTTGATAATCCGATAACATAATCTGTGACAGGATATAATACTATTAATGATAAAATTGCTGATACTAAGAAACCCTTATAAAGAGCTCCCATTATATTTTTCTTTTTTCCAAGTTTTACAAAAAAAGTTCCAATAATTGAAGTGAGCAAGCAAGCTCCACCAATGCTTAAAGGATATGTCATCATTCCTAAATCATTATGAAAGAAAATTGAAGCCAAAACCATTGTTGCAACAATTGTAACGGCATAAGTTTCAAATAAATCTGCAGCCATACCTGCACAATCTCCAACGTTATCTCCAACATTGTCAGCAATAACAGCAGGATTTCTAGGATCATCTTCTGGAATTCCAGCTTCAACTTTACCAACCAAATCAGCTCCAACATCAGCTCCTTTAGTAAAAATTCCTCCACCTAATCTTGCAAATATTGAGATTAAAGATGCACCAAAACCTAAAGCTACAAGAGCGTTAACCACTTCTCTCTCTTCAACTTTGTATTGAATTAAAAAATAATAATAAACAGCAATTGCTAGCAAAGCCAAGCCTGCAACCAGCATCCCTGTTACCGCTCCAGATTTGAAAGCTATATTAAGACCTTGCGCCAAACCTTTTCTAGAAGCTTCTGCAGTTCTGACGTTCGCTTGAACAGAAATTAACATCCCTACATATCCAGCGATGCCCGACAAAGTAGCTCCTATTAAATAACCTAAACCAACCCATTTGCTAAAAAGAATAACAATTAAAATTAAAACAGCAAAACCAACTAATGCAATTGTTTTGTATTGTCTATCAA
>CAYVOQ010000027.1:0-8229 GCA_964453595.1 uncultured Methylobacillus sp.
TTTTAATTGCTATTAAAACCATTCTAAGCGGTGAAAAGTTTTTTCCTTCTTCATTTTCGGAAAAAAATATTTTTGAAGCCTTGAACGACAGGGAGTTTGAGGTTTTTAAATTGATCGCTCATGGTGAAGATATCAATTCAATCGCTAAAACTTTAAATATCAGTGTTAAGACGGCAGCAAATTACCAAACATCAATTAAGAAAAAGTTAAATTTAAATTCCCCAATTGATTTCTATCGGCTTGCAAAGTCGGAAAAAATTATAGAAGTTGACTAGGTCCAACAAGGTATAATATTGGATATGCAAATATCTACGCCGCTCAATAAAAATTCAAGCCGAATCATGCTCTTAGGGAGCGGTGAATTAGGTAAGGAAGTGATTATCTCATTACAAAGATTAGGGCTTGAGGTCATTGCAGTCGATCGATATGATAATGCGCCTGGCCATCAAGTTGCTCACCGCTCTTATACAATTAATATGACCAACGCAGATGAGCTCGAGGCTTTAATTTTGAAGGAAAAACCCGATCTGATTATTCCAGAGATCGAAGCAATCAATACAAAGCTATTGGAAAAATTAGAATCCGAAGGTGTGACTAAAGTGATTCCTAATGTGAAGGCGGTTCAATTAACCATGAACCGTGAGGGTATCCGCAGGCTAGCCGCTGAAGAACTAGATCTACCAACTTCCCCTTATGCGTTCGCTAGGAGCTATGAAGAATTAAAGCTAGCCGTTGATAAGGTCGGCTTACCCTGTTTTATTAAGCCCACCATGTCATCCTCAGGAAAAGGTCAGTCCAGGATTACGACAGCAGAAGATATACAAAAAGCTTGGGATTATGCAGCCAGTGCTGGTAGGGTTAATGAAGGTGTTGTGATTGCTGAAGGTCAAATTGATTTTGATTATGAGATCACCTTACTTACCGTTAGGTCATTAAATAGCAAGGGTGAGACGGTAACTCAATTCTGCGAACCTATTGGCCACCGACAAGAAAGTGGTGACTATGTTGAAAGTTGGCAGCCACAACCGATGAATTCAAAAGCATTATTGAGGTCTCAAGAGATAGCAAAAAAGGTAACAGATGCGCTGGGTGGTTTAGGTCTTTTTGGCGTTGAATTATTTATCAAGGGGGATGATGTATGGTTCTCAGAGGTAAGCCCGAGGCCACATGATACTGGCATGGTTACTATGGCGACTCAAAAACAATCCGAGTTTGAGCTGCATGCGAAGGCGGTGTTGGGACTGCCAACTGATACAACAATTAATAACCCTGGTGCCACAACTGTTATTTATGGTGGCTACGATTCTCAGGAGATTGAATTTACCAATATTGCTGACGCGCTATCCGTAAAGGGTGTCGATGTCCGATTATTTGGAAAACCAGAATCTTTTGTTAAAAGAAGAATGGGTGTCGTTTTAGCATCTGCTGATAGTGCTGACGAGGCAAGAAAAAAGGCCTTAGAAGCCAGAGCAAAGATTCAGACAAAACCCCTTTAAATTTTATCCAGTGCTATAATGGCGCGTCTTTAATTTAAGCAAAAAAATTCATGTCACGTAATCTAAGAAATATCGCAATTATTGCCCATGTGGACCATGGTAAAACAACACTCGTTGATAAACTTTTACAACAATCTGGAACCTTCGCGTCACATAAAGAAGTAACTGAGCGCGTTATGGATTCCAATGATTTGGAAAAAGAACGTGGCATCACAATTCTTGCGAAGAATACTGCTTTAACTTATGGTGATATGAGAATTAATATTGTCGACACCCCAGGCCATGCTGATTTTGGCGGTGAGGTTGAGCGTGTGCTTGGTATGGTTGACGGCTGTTTATTGCTGGTTGATGCTGTAGATGGTCCAATGCCACAAACACGATTTGTGACGAAGAAAGCATTAAGCTTGGGCTTAAAACCAATCGTTGTCATTAATAAAATAGATCGGCCAGGAGCTCGATGCGATTGGGTGATTAATCAAACTTTTGATCTGTTTGCTAATTTAGGCGCTAATGATGAGCAGCTTGATTTCCCTGTGGTTTATGCGTCAGCGTTAAATGGCTATGCAAAACTAAACGAAAATGAAGAGTCATCAGACATGAAGCCCTTATTTGAAAAAGTTATTTCCCATGTAGAGGCCCCAATCGGTGACCCAACCCAGCCATTGCAAATGCAAATCTCAGCTTTGGATTATTCAAGCTATACAGGCCGTTTGGCAATTGGTCGAGTTGTAAATGGAAAAATAAAACCGGGCATGAGTGTTGTGGTTATGGCCGATGATAAGAAAAAAGGACAGGGCCGTATTAATGAAGTTTTAGGCTTTAAAGGCTTAGAAAGGGTCCCAGTTCAAGAGGCAGAAGCCGGGGACATTATTATTATCTCAGGCCTGGAAGATATCGGTATTGGTTATACAGTCTGCGATTCAGCCAATCCAAAAGGCTTACCCTTGATGAGCGTTGATGAACCAACACTCACAATGGACTTTGTTGTCAATTCATCTCCCTTAGCTGGCAAAGAAGGTAAATTCGTTACTAGTCGTCAGATTAAAGAACGTTTAGATCGTGAACTACTCACGAATGTTGCCTTACGCGTTGAAGAAACTTCTGACGCAGATGTTTTTAGAGTATCTGGACGTGGCGAATTACACCTCACAATCTTGTTAGAAAATATGCGTCGTGAGGGCTTTGAAATTGCGGTTGGAAAACCACGTGTTGTATTTAAAGAAGAAAATGGTGTGAAGTTAGAACCTTATGAATTTTTAACGGTTGACATTGATTCCGAGTCACAGGGTGCTGTGATGGAAGAGTTAGGTTACCGTCGTGGTGAGTTAGCTAATATGGAAAATGATGGCTTAGGTCGAACACGCCTTGAATATAAAATCCCTGCTCGTGGTCTTATCGGTTTTCAGAGTGAATTCCTTACATTGACCCGAGGTAACGGTATTATGGCGCATATCTTTGATAGCTACGGACCCATTAAAGACGATATCCCTGGTCGACGCAATGGTGTGCTTATTTCAGCGGAAAAGGGCGATGCTGTTGCTTATGCATTATGGAAACTTCAAGATCGAGGCCGTATGTTTGTTCACCCTGGAGATGTTTTGTACGAAGGTATGGTGATTGGTATCCACTCCAGAGATAATGATTTGGTAGTGAATCCTATCAAAGGAAAACAATTAACCAATGTGCGTGCTTCAGGAAAAGATGAGGCAATTAATTTAACGCCACCAATTCCTTTGACTTTGGAGTATGCGGTTGAATTTATCGACGATGACGAGTTAGTCGAGATTACACCAAAAACGATTCGTTTACGAAAAAGATATTTGTTAGAGCACGAAAGAAAACGTGCTTCAAGAACTGAGGCTTAATTAATATTCAAAGTTTGTGATGGTGAGGTGAATTGTTTCAGTGGCCTTCACCCAAACAATTTCATCACCCACTTCACGACCAATCAGTTGTTTGCTTAATGGCGCAACGTAGCTTAATTTATTATTTTTGATATCAGCCTCATCTTCACCAACAATCTTAAATTGATAATTTTTACCTTCATCATCCTCGAGGTCCACAGTTGCTCCAAATAAGATTTTTTCAGTAGATTGGTTTTCTGGATTAATTATGATTGCCGACTCAAGTCGCGCGAGTATGTAGCGAATGTCTCTTTCAATTTTGAATTTGATTTGTTGAGACTGCTGGTCGTCTTTTTGTTTAATTTGATTTAAATCATTCTCTAATAATTTAAGCTGTTCCTTTAATAATTGAAGACCATTTGGTGTGACGTAGTTTGGCTCTGCACTGATTGGCCTCTCAGGAATATCAATTCCCGCATGTTCTAAATCATTTTCTTTTACAAATGCTCGACTCATCTTTATACTGACTTTAATTAATGACCTAATTATTTTAACAACCCATTGAAAACCTTGCTCTACTTTTTATTACTTTTTTTATATAACATGCCTATCTTTGCTGAGGATAGTGACTTGCATTGGACGGGTAAAATATTTCGTAGCAAAACGAATCAGCTTGTTAAACAAACTGCTAATGGTGAGTGTGTTGATAGTAATGATTTAAGATTTAATAACCTAGTTGCAATCAAGAAATTTAAATCTAAAGAAGATTGTTTGAATGATTTAAAAAAGAGTTAATTTATTCCCACTCGATGGTCGCAGGTGGTTTACCGGATACATCATAAACAACACGATTTATACCTTTAACCTCATTAATAATACGGTTTGAAACTTTTCCAAGAAGGTCGTAGGGTAGCTCTGACCACCTTGCTGTCATGAAGTCAGTAGTTTCAACTGAGCGAAGCGCTACTACATATTCATAGGTTCGACCGTCACCCATCACGCCAACAGATTTTACAGGTAAAAAAACTGCAAATGCTTGAGAGGTTTTGTCATACCAACCAGATTTTTTTAATTCCTCTAGGAATATTGCATCTGCTTCTCTCAAAAGATCAGCATATTCAAGCTTTACCTCACCTAAGATTCTGACACCTAAGCCTGGGCCAGGGAAGGGGTGTCGATACACCATATCTTTGGGTAGTCCCAACTCGATTCCAAGTTCACGAACCTCGTCTTTAAATAACTCACGAAGTGGTTCTAATAAGTTCAAGTGCAACGTTTCAGGTAGACCCCCAACATTGTGATGACTTTTGATGTTATGTGCCTTTTTTGTTTTAGAGCCTGCTGACTCAATCACATCGGGATAAATAGTTCCCTGCGCAAGCCATTTGGCATTTGGTATTTTTTCTGCGTACTCTTGAAATACTTCAACAAAGTCTCGACCAATAATCTTTCTTTTTTCTTCTGGGTCTGTAACACCTTTTAAGTCAGTCATAAATTTTTTTGTAGCATCTACATGAATAACTTTAACCCCAAGGTTATTTTGAAATAACGCCATTACCTGAGTGGCTTCATCTTTTCTTAAAAGCCCATGATCTACAAATATACAAGTTAATTGTTTGCCGATTGCTTTATGAAGGAGTGCTGCAGCGACTGAGGAGTCAACACCGCCAGAAAGGCCTAATATAACTTCATCATCTTTTACTTTAACTCTAATGTCATCAATAGCTGTTTCAATGTAATTGGGCATCGTCCATCCAGGCTCACATTTTGAAATTTCAAGCACAAATCTTTTTAAGATCTCAAATCCTTTTTTAGTGTGTGTTACCTCAGGGTGAAATTGCAGACCATATATTTTTCGCTCATCATTAGCGATTGCAGCAATTGGAGTTGCTTCATTGCTGCTAATAATTTTAAATCCTTCGGGTATTACTTCTACCTTATCACCATGGCTCATCCAAACCTCAAGCAATCCATGGCCTTCAGAGTTTGTGTTATCTTGAATACCCTCTAACAGTTTTGAATGATTGTGTGCTCTGATCTCAGCAAAACCAAACTCTCTTTTTTTACTGTTGATCACTTTTCCGCCGAGTTGATTGCATAAGGTCTGCATACCATAGCAGATGCCTAAAATTGGGACATTAAGTGTGAAGACAATTTCCGGGGCTTGGGGCGTCTCTTCTTCATAGACTGAATTGGGTCCACCCGATAGGATAATGGACGTTGGATTAAATTCCTGGATCGATTCTGCTTTGACATCATAGGGCATAATCTCGCAGTAAACGTGCATTTCACGAACACGTCTGGCAATAAGCTGCGTGTATTGTGAACCAAAATCTAATATCAGAACTTTGCTCAAAATTAATCTAGTCTGTAGTTAGGTGCTTCTTTAGTGATTTGAACATCATGAACATGAGATTCACGAATTCCAGCATTTGTAATTTGGACGAACTCTGCAGTTGTTCTCATTTCTTCAATTGTTTTAACACCTACATAGCCCATTGAGGCCCTTAAGCCACCCATTAACTGGTGAATAACATTTACTACTGGCCCTTTGTAAGGCACTCGACCTTCAATACCCTCAGGGACTAGCTTTTCTGCATTATCTTCACTATCTTGGAAGTATCGGTCTTTAGATCCCTTTTGCATCGCACCGATAGAGCCCATACCGCGATAAGATTTATAAGAACGCCCTTGGTAAAGCTCAACCTCGCCTGGCGCTTCTTCTGTTCCGGCAAACATGCTACCTAACATGACTGAATAAGCCCCTGCGGCAATTGCTTTTGAAATATCACCAGAATAGCGAATACCACCATCAGCAATAAATGGCACTTTATTTTTTTCTAGGGCTTTAGCGACATTGCTAATGGCAGTAATTTGGGGCACACCGACTCCAGCAACAATTCTTGTAGTACATATTGAGCCAGGACCAATGCCAACTTTTACACCATCTGCACCTGCATCAACTAAGGCGATTGCGGCATCAGCGGTTGCAATGTTGCCACCAATAACATCTATATGACTAAACTTCTTTTTAATCCAATTAACACGATCTAAAACGCCCTGAGAGTGGCCATGCGCTGTATCGACTACAATCACATCAACCCCCGCTTCTGATAACAACTCAACACGTTTTTCTGTATCGGCACCAACGCCAACAGCTGCACCAACAAGTAATCGTTCTTTATCATCTTTAGAGGCATAAGGGTGGTCGGTTGATTTTTGGATATCTTTTACCGTAATCAATCCTTTTAGTTCATCGTTCTTATCTATAACTAATAGTCTTTCTAATCGGTATTGGTGTAATAAACGCATCACTTCATCTTTAGATGCACCTTCATTAACTGTCACCAGCTTCTCTCTTTTAGTCATGACATTTTTAACAGGTTGAGATAAATTCTCTTCAAACCTTAGGTCGCGATTAGTCACAATACCAACTACTTTATTATTTTCTAAAACAGGTAGGCCTGAGATCTTATGTTTTTTTGTAATCGCAATAACTTCATTTACGCTCATTTCAGGCGTGATTGTAATTGGGTTATTGACGATGCCAGATTCAAACCTTTTGACTTTTGAGACATGTTTAGCTTGGTCTTCAGGCGTCATATTCTTATGAATAATACCAATTCCACCCTCTTCAGCCATTGCTATTGCTAAACCCGCTTCGGTTACGGTATCCATAGCCGCTGATACCAAGGGAATACTTAAACGTAAGTTTCGAGTTAATTGGGTGGCTAAATTGACTTCTTTTGGAAGAACGTTTGAACGTGCAGGTATTAAGAGGATGTCATCGAATGTTAGTGCTTGTTCTTTGAGACGCATATGTCATTTCCTTTTCGCGCAAAACGAAATTATACAGAAAACCGAAATACTTTACGAATTATTTTCCAGTTCGCCACCACCTTTTTTCATGGCTTTACCTTCTTCAGCCCTTTTTCTGCGAATTTCTTTAGGGTCTGCGATTAGTGGACGGTATATTTCAACGCGATCCTTTTCTCTTAGGATAGTTTCAGGAGCGGTGTGTTTACCAAATATCCCAAGGACAAGATTTTCCATATCGATTTCAGTAAATTGCTCTTCGATTTTTGATAATTTAACGGCTTCAATTGCTGTTGTGCCTTCTTTGACGAAAACAGGAATAATGAGCTGTTTCTCGGGTGTTGCATATGCAACCTCAATTTGTATTTCATTTTTCATTTAAAAATCTTCTGTTTGCCTCTTGGATAAATTCATCAATAAAAGTCTTGGCGATATAATCAAAGACCGGGGTTAGTATTGTACTAATTATAGAATTGTTAAATTCATATTCCAGATCTAGACTAATTTTACATGATTCTTGATCAAGCTCCTTGAATTTCCATACCCCGGAAAGCTTCTTAAATGGTCCATCTACCAGTGTCATAACCATTTCATCAAATTTTTTTTTGGTATTTTTTGTTGTGAAGGTTTGATTAATCCCCTTGTAGGCAATTTCAATTGATGCGGTGGTGAAATCGCTATCTCGTTCAATAATTTTAGTTCTACCACACCAAGACAAAAATTGAGGGTACTCCTCAATGGAGTCAACCAGGTTGAACATCTTTTTGGCGCTAAAAAATACAATGGCACTTTTATTTATTACAGACATTTTTAATAAATTACTTTAATTTGCGTACAATTATACTTAAGTTAAATTATTTAAACCCCATAAATGTCGATAACTCAGAATAAAAAAGCTTTCCACGACTACTTTATTGAAGAAAAGTATGAGGCGGGTATTGCTCTTGAGGGATGGGAAGTGAAAGCGATTCGTGACAATCGTGTAAATATTAAAGAGTCCTATGTCATTATACAAAGAGGTGAAATTTATTTATTGGGGTGTCACATTAATCCATTAGGCACTGTATCAACCC
>CAYVOQ010000027.1:8329-12384 GCA_964453595.1 uncultured Methylobacillus sp.
GAAAAAGAGCGTGATTGGCAAAGAGAAAAAGAAAGAATCTTAAGGGCATCTAACCGTCATAAGTAGTATAATTTGAAGTATGTTTGGGGCTGACCCGGTTTCGACGTGGGTTACAAAACAGAATAGTGCATACCGAGTACTAGATCTCGTAAAAAACTGGAAAAAAAGTAATCGCAAACGACGATAACTACGCTTTAGCTGCTTAAGTCAGCTAAACGTCATCTTGAAGTGCCTTTCGTTCAAGTCATGACGTCATATAGAGAGGCTCGAAAATAGTTGGGTTACTCAATTATTTTTTAAACTTAAGTGACTCGCTTTTATATTTGTTTGCTTGTTGATGAAGTAAAAGTTAAAGATTAAATAACAAAGCTAAGTATGTAGAGCTATCTGCGGAGAGCTTGCGGACGGGGGTTCGATTCCCCCCAGCTCCACCATAAAGTCAACTTTAAGGTTAGTTAAGAATATGAATATCACGATTAAAGATTCAATTATTTATGCAGAGAAGTTGGTGCTAATTATTGTGGCGATCGCAACTTTATTTGCCGCTTATATTGAAATTCACAATATGTTTCTTATTAAATCTGTATCGCTTGCGGATTTATTATTGCTTTTTATTTATTCAGAAATACTTGGAATGGTTGGAGTTTTTTGTAAAAGCCATCGCATCCCTATTTCAATTCCCATGTACATTGCAATCACTGCACTTTGTCGCCTAATTATTTTAAAAGGTAATGGTGCCGACCCAACAAATATTTTGATAGAGGCTGGAGCAATACTTCTCATTGCATTATCTATCTTAATTATTAACTTTAGACCTACCAATAAACTCATAGACGAATAATTCCATATTATGAATAAACTATACGAACAATTCAGCCTAGATAACCTTTTGCTTAAAAATAGGATTGTTATGGCGCCATTAACAAGAAGTAGAGCTGATTTGGAGGGAAATCCAACAGACATTATGGTTACCTATTATGGACAGAGGGCAACAGCAGGTTTAATCATAGCTGAGGCGACTCAAATATCTCAACAGGGTCAAGGATACATTGCAACCCCAGGAATTTATAAAGATACTCATGTCTCAGGTTGGAAAAAAATTGTTGATGAGGTTCATGATAAGGGTGGCTTAATATGTCTACAGTTATGGCATGTTGGCAGAATTTCACATACAGATTTTCAACCAAATCAAGAGCAACCAGTTGCACCCAGTGCAATTCAAGCAAAATCCAAGGTATATAACGACAAAGGCTTTCTTGACACTTCAATGCCTAGGGCACTTGAAGAAACTGAAATCTCTGAAATTATTAATCAGTATGTCGAGGCTGCAAAAAATGCGAAAGCAGCTGGTTTTGATATGATTGAAATTCATGCAGCAAATGGCTATTTAATCGATCAGTTTTTAAGAGACAAAACCAATAGAAGATCAGACAGCTATGGCGGCAGTGTTGAAAACAGAACAAGATTTTTATTAGAAGTTATTGATGGTGTTTTAAATATATATCCTGCCGCAAGAATTGGTTGTCGAATTGCGCCTGTTTCGGAATTTAATGATATTTCAGATTCAAACCCAAAAGAATTATTTACTTATGTTGCAAAAGAATTAGGCAAAAGAAAGATTGGCTATCTTCATGTAATCGAAGGCAACACAGGCGCTGCTCGGGATAGCATGGAATTTGATTATTTAGACTTATATCAGTCATTTAAGGGTTCGGGCGGCATAGCCACTATGGCTAATAATGGTTATACGAAAGACTTAGCGGAGTCTGCCCAGGAAAGTATTGATTTAATCTGCTTTGGCAAACCATTCATATCAAATCCTGATTTAGTTGAAAAATTAAAGAACAATATTCCACTGACTCCTGGCGATCAAAAAACATTTTATGGCGGAGCCGAAAAAGGTTATATTGATTATTAGTTTGTGGGTACAAATGTGGGTAACAAAATATTTTAAAAATAATTTGTTATTATTATCAATAGGTTAGGGCGATAAGAAATCTCCCCAGCTCCACCATTTAATCTGATATTGTATTTTTTAAGTCTTCAGTTCCCATATAAAATACAATAAATTTAGTAATAGTATTTCCAGGATTGAATCCAGAATGTTTTTTATTAACCATTTCAATTACTACATCACCTTTATTAAATGTTTTTTTATCTCCTGTATTGCTTTCTACAATAATTTGCCCTTCTAAAATATAGCCAAATGAAGGAACTTCATGGTGATGTAAATGCATTTTTGCATAGGGTTCCATTTCAACTAATAAGGCAGTTAATTTTGTAACTCCTTGCGGATAAATAATTTTTGTCTTTTCCCAGCTGGAATCAGTTTCTATTAATTTTGTAACTTTTATAGCATTGGTATTTTCAATTGAAAATATACTAAATGAAAGAAATAGTAATGAACTAAATATAAGTAAAGTAAGCTTTTTCAATTGAGTAAGTTCCTTATTTTGATTATGTTGGAGATCATTATGCGTCTAATAATTTTTTGTAGCATTTAATTTTGTAATTAATTTTTGTAACAGATTAAATATAGTTTAATTGATATATTATTAATATTTTGAACTTAATTAAATTATATTGACGCCCAATTGAAAATCGAAAAAATATTAACAGTTGCAATTACCACTTTTAACTATGAAAGATACATAGAGAATGCGGTAAAATCAGTACTTAAATGCAATAATTTAAATTACATTGATCTTATTGTTATTGATGACGGATCAACAGATAACACTCGGAAAAGAGTAAAGAAGTATAATTGTCTCAAATATTTTTATAAAAAAAATGGCGGCCCATCCTCAGCCAGAAATTTCATTATTTCAAAAGTAAAAACTCCTTTTTTGATTTTTTTAGATGCAGATGATGAACTTATTGCAGATTCACTAGACAAGGCTATTATTAATTTAAAATCTATTCAAGATAATGAGTGTGTCTGTATTTTTGATCATATAGCTAAATTTTCATCGAAAGAGAAATATATTCATAATGGTGGAGTAACTGAAAATAATTTTTTAAATTTAAAAAATTATTTATTTTCTAAGAAATTAAAAATCCTTAATGGTGCAACAATATTTCCAACCAAGCTTTTTAAGTTAGGAAATTATCCTGAACAGTATCGATCAGGTGAAGATATCCCTATAGCTATTCAGGCGATATTAAATTTTAATATTTCTTATCATAATTATGCGTTGCTCAAGTATTCTCACCATGGCGATAGCCTTCGTCATAATACAAAATATTTTACAAAAGATATTATTGGCTACATTGAGGAATGTTTTAATCCAAAAAGAGTAAATACAAAATCAAAAAAAATAAATTTAATTAAAAAAGAATTTTTATCTCAAAAACTTTTATCAATGAGTCGACAAAGATATATTGATAATAACTATGCTGAATGTATTTCTTATTTCAAAGAAGCAATAAAGTTTGGTGGATTGAAAAGGTTATTTAAATTTTCATATTTAAGAAAGTATATTTATGCACAATATAAATTATTAAAAGGGTTATAAATTGTTAAATAAAATTATTTCCATATCTTCAGGTGGTGGTTTTGATGCCGTTAAATTAATTTCTCAAGAACTAAATATCGAGCTTTTAGATAATGAGATGCTTGTTAGGATTAATGCCAGTTCATTAAATTATCATGATTATGCCGTTGTGAGTGGGATGTGGGGTCCGAGTGAGGATCGTATACCCATGTCAGATGGAGCAGGTGAAGTTATTCAGGTTGGTGCGAATGTAAAAGATTTCAAGGTTGGAGATAAAGTTGTGAGTACTTTTTTCCCTGACTGGGAAAATGGCCCGGTAAAGCATTCCGATTTTTCAACAACTCCTGGAGATGGTGTTGACGGTTATGCAAGGGAGTTTGTTGTTGCGACTACTTCACATTTTACCCATGCGCCAGAGGGGTGGTCATCTATTGAATCAGCAACATTAACGACAGCTGCATTAACGGCATGGCGTGCATTATTTGAGGATGTAAAATTATCCAAAGATGATACGGTATTGGTTCAAGGAACTGGTGGTGTGTCTATCTTTGCTTTGCAATT
>CAYVOQ010000028.1:0-11979 GCA_964453595.1 uncultured Methylobacillus sp.
CGTCCAAAAACAATAAGATCTAAAAGTGAATTTGAGCCTAGGCGATTTGCTCCGTGCACCGAAACACAAGAACACTCCCCAACTGCATAAAAATTATTAACAATATTACCTTTTGCATCCCCTCTTACCTCACCCTGCAGGGTTGTTGGAATGCCGCCCATCATATAATGAACTGTTGGCACAACAGGTATTGGATCCTTAATTGGATCTGAATTTGCAAATTTGATTGCAATCTCTCTAATACCAGGCAATTTGCTATTAATTTTTTCTTCGCCAAGATGAGACAAATTCAAGAAAACGCCATTTTTGTTTTTACCTACGCCTTTGCCATTTTTAATTTCAGTTGCAATTGCACGAGATACAACATCTCGACTAGCTAAATCTTTTGCATTCGGGGCATACCGCTCCATAAATCTTTCGCCATCTGAGTTCGTTAAATATCCGCCTTCACCTCTCACTCCCTCTGTAACCAGAACACCTGCGCCCACGATTCCTGTTGGGTGAAATTGCCAAAATTCCATATCCTCAAGGGGGATGCCCGCCCTTGCCGCCATCCCTAAACCATCTCCCGTATTGATGTGAGCATTGGTGCTGGCTTCAAATATTCTGCCAGCGCCGCCTGTTGCGAAAATAGTTTTTTTTGCTTGAAAAACAGCTAGTTCACCTGTTGCCATTTCATATGCAATTACGCCTAAAATATCTCCCTCATTATTTTTTATCAAATCAAGTGAAGACCACTCAATAAAAAATTTTGTATTATTTTTAACATTTCTTTGATATAAAGTATGCAACATTGCATGACCTGTTCGATCTGCAACAGCACAGGTTCTAGAAATTGATTCTTCACCAAAATTTTTGGTCATACCGCCGAAAGGTCTTTGATAAATTTTGCCATCATTATTTCGATCAAATGGCATCCCGTAATGTTCCAGCTCGTAAATTGCTTCCGCAGCATTGCTACACATAAACTCGATAGCATCTTGATCGCCAAGATAATCGGAACCTTTTATCGTGTCGTACATGTGCCAGATCCATTTATCTTCCGTCACATTCCCAAGAGCTGCAGCTATCCCTCCCTGGGCAGCAACTGTATGAGAACGTGTCGGAAAAACTTTAGACAAAACCGCAACGTCCAAGCCAGCATCAGAAAGTTGTAATGCGCTTCTTAAGCCAGCTCCTCCAGCTCCAACGACTATGACATCAAATTTAAAATGTTGCATTACTTAAATTCCAAATAAAAATAAAATTAAAAAAATTATTTGCAGCAACATGCTAATCAAAAGCAAGAAATAAATTATTTTGTTAATTAATTTATTTTTTATGTAATCTTCAATTACATGCTGAACACCAATCCAGGCATGAAAAAAAGTTACGAAAAACAAAAAAACGATCAGCAGTCTAGTGAAAAAATTTTCAAAAAATTCTGTCCAGGTTAAATAATTAATTTCTTCAACCGTAAACCAATGAAAAAGCATGTAAGCAATAAAGAAATATAGGATCGTTGCAGAAAATCTCTGATAAAGCCATTGAGTCATTCCACCAAAAATATTAAAAAGAGGATTTTTTACCATACCCAAATACCGACAAAAATAGAGATGGCAAAACTAAGCAAAAGAACAATCTTGCTGGTTAAACGAGCAATAATAAGGTCCATGCCAAAATGCAAATCTAATAGAATGTGACGCGTTCCAGCTATAAGGTGATGAATAATTCCCCAAAGCATTAAACATTTTATTAGTTTAAAAAATACGGTATCAAAGAAAGCAAAAACTTGTAAAAAGCTATCTTCACTTTGCATTGATAAATACAATCCAATCGTCATGACTGGCATTAGTGCAAATAAAACAACTCCGCTGACACGATGCAAAATTGATACCATTGCCGGAAACGGAAAACGAATGGTAAATAAATTGAGATTCTTAGGTCTTTTATTTTCCATTTTTCATATCATCTAAAGCTTGTTGTTTGACCCGCTCTGCTACAAACTCTCTCAGCCGAGGGTCAAATGGTTTTGGAATAATATACTCAGGTCCAAAAGCGAGTGATTTTAGGTTATAGGCTTCTAGAACTTCTTTTGGCACTGCTTGCTTAGTCAATTCAGCCAAGCCTTTTGAGGCTGCAAGCATCATGCTTTGTGTTATTTGTGGCGCTTTGGCATCTAATGCACCTCTAAATAAAAACGGAAACCCTAAAACATTATTAACTTGGTTTGGGTAATCAGATCGACCTGTTCCGATGATAATATCCGATCTTACTTCCATTGCTACTGCAGGCAGTATTTCAGGATCGGGGTTTGCTAAAGCAAATACGATAGGCTGCTTTGCCATTTTTAAAAGATATTCTTTAGGGAGTAAATTGGCTCCAGAGAGGCCTATAAAAACATCAGCATCCTCTATTGCTTCTTCTAGAGTATTTGCTGAAGTTTCAGATGCAAACTCCTTATTGTATTCATTAAGGTCTTCCCTTCGATTATTTATAACCCCTTTTCGATCAACCAAAATTATATTTGATGCACCTTGGGTTCTAATTAAACGTGCACAGGATAATCCAGCGGCTCCAGCACCTAGAAAAACAACCTTAATGGCATTAATTTTTTTATTAGTTATCTCTAGAGCATTCATTAACCCAGCAGCAACAATTACTGCTGTACCATGTTGATCATCATGAAAGACCGGAATATCAAGACGTTTTTTTAACTCTTGTTCTATATAGAAACAATGTGGTGCCGCTATATCCTCTAGATTAATGCCTCCAAAGGTAGGAGCAATTGCAGCAACAGTTTCAATAAAGTGATCAGGGCTTTTGGCATTAACTTCGATATCGTAAACATCAATTCCTGCAAACTTTTTAAATAGAATGCCCTTGCCTTCCATAACTGGCTTACTTGCTAATGGACCAGTATTACCTAAGCCTAGGACGGCTGTGCCATCCGAAATAACTGCCACCAAATTACCCTTATTTGTATAGCGGTAAGCCAAAGCAGGGTCTCTTTGAATCTCTTTAACAGGTTCAGCAACCCCAGGCGAATAAGCTAATGACAAGTCTTTAGCAGACTCACACAACTTTAAAGAATTAATTTCTATCTTTCCAGGTTGCGGATATTCGTGATACTTGAGAGCTTCATCTTTTAATGACATATTCTTACTCCAATTCAGCTTTATAGTAATAATTTTCAGTTAGACATAAACCTAAACGATATTCCATAGGTTTTTGTCCATATGTGAAAGAAACTCTTTCAATACTTAATAATGGTTGTGTTTTTTTTACTCCAAGATGCTTTATGGCTTCATCAGTTGCGGTCACTGCTTTTATTTTTTCATCTGCTTTAACCATTTGTATGCCATATTCAGATTCATACATCCGATACAAAGAACCTTTTTTTTGAATTATTTTTTCAGGAGTTAAACCCCGAAAATATGAAGCTGGAATTAATATATGATCAAAAATGAGTGGTTTTTTTGAGAATGTCAGTAGTCGTTTGATCTCAATCATTGTCGTTCCAAGCTGAACATCTAACAAACGAGCAATATTGGCATTCGCTTTGATTTTCTTAAAAGATAACAGTTGATTGTCGAGCTTTTCTTTTTGACCCTTGCTGGAGGTTAGTCGTAAAAAACGAAGTTGGATTTTTTCTTCATCATGCGTGATAACAAAAGTTCCTTTGCCTTGTCTACGAATAAGAATATTCTCTAAGGACAATTCATCAATTGCTTTACGCACTGTACCTTGACTAACCTTGTACTCTTTGGAAAGGTCGATCTCGCTAGGAATCATTTGACCAGGTTTCCATCGGCCGCCTATCAAGGATTCTGTGATGCGCTGTTTAATTTGCAAATATAAGGGTAAATCCATTTTTTATACTTTTATAATTTTTATATATCTTATATAAGAGTTAAAAAAAAATCAACCAAATTTTAAAAAAAACGTTAAATTAATAAGTTATTGTTTTTATTGTTTTTTTTAAAAATATATATAAAAAATTAACAATCTCTTATATAAGACACAATATATATATTGACATAAATTTTTTCTCATTTAGAATGCATAGATATTGTTTTTCATCTTAACTTACTTAATGATTATGATTAAAGATAGCTACAGACCAAGACGATCTATGCTCTATGTACCAGGTTGCAATCAACGCTACCTAGACAAAGCAAAATCCTTACACGCCGATACAATTATTTTAGATTTGGGTGACCCTATTCTGATCGATGCTAAAGAGCAATCAAGAATTAATGTTGCGAAAATGTTAAAAAAAGGGGGTTATGGAAAGAAAGAAGTCGTTGTTCGCGTGAATGATTTAGATTCTCCTTGGGGTGATGATGATATAAAAACAATGGCGCCACTTAATCCCGATGCAATTCTATTTCCCAATATTGAAACCCGAGAAGATATATTAAACTGCATCCATAAACTAGATGAATATGGCGGTAAAGATATTCCTGTAATGATAATGATTGAAAGCCCTCTTGCGGTTTTAAATGTTAAAGAAATTGCTAGCGCTTCAGACAGGATCGTCTGTCTAGTATTGGCAACCTCTGATTTAATCTCACAAATGTACGCCAGGGTGACGCAATCACGGATCGCATTAACAACAAGCTTGTCAATGGTTATTCTTGCCGCAAGAGCTTATGGCAAGTCTGTGATCGATGGCATTCATAGCAATCTCAAAGATACAGACGCCTTTGAATACGCATGCAGAATGGGTAAAGATATGGGTTTTGATGGAAAGTCTTTAGTGCATCCAGATCAACTGGCCTATGCAAATGATGCTTACACTCCAAAACCAAAAGAAATTGCTCAAGCAAAAGAGATTATTACAGCACTCGCAGATGCTAATGCCTCAGGGCGTGGTACTGTTGTTGTTAATGATAGGCTTGTTGAACATCATCATGTCACTGCCGCCAAAAGACTACTAATCCAATATGAAATGATGCAGGCTTTAGAGGAAGATCATCAAAAATGAAACAAGGTAATTTTTTAGAAGACTTTAAACCAAAGAAGATTTTTAAGCACGCCATTCCAAGAAGCATCAACGAAGGTGATGTTGCCCTTTATATGGGTCTAACAGGCAATAGAAATCCGCTACATTGCGCACATGACTTTTCTCGTCGACTGGGTTTTAAAAATACTCCGATAGATGACATATTATTATTTCATATCGCATTTGGAAGAACAGTAAATGACATATCGCTTAATGCGGTTGCAAATTTAGGTTATGCAGATATTCAATTTAAAAGAAATGCTTACGTTGGCGACACCCTAAGATCTGAGTCAGAGGTGATTGGTGTTAAAGAGAATTCCAACAAAACAACAGGTATTGTTTATGTGCATTCAAAAACCTTCAATCAAAATAATGAAGAAATTTTAAGCTGGATCCGGTGGGTCATGGTGCCTAAAAGAAACAATGAATCTGTTATAGAAACGCTTATACCAGAGAACATTCCCGAGATTTCATCTATAAACATGATTGAAAGAGAAAATATAGATTTTGCTAAAACAAATACTACTGACACAGGAAATGAGAAGTTATTCGAAGATTACGAAATTGGAGAAATGATTAACCACTCAGCAGGACTGACTATTGACGAGAGTGACCATACTATAGCAACAAAACTTTATCAAAATAATGCAAAACTTCATTTTGATGCACATATGATGAAAGATACACCTTTTAAAAGAAGATTGATTTATGGTGGCCATATCATCTCTCTTTGTAGGTCAATTTCATTTGAGGGTTTAGAAAATGCTATCCAAATTGCTGGTATTAATAGCGGTATTCACTCCAATCCTAGTTTTGCCGGTGACACAATTTATTGCAAAACTGAAATTTTAGATAAATTTGAACATAAAAATTTTAAAAATGCTGGCGTTCTAAGAGTTAGACAAATTGGCATAAAAAATAAAAATAGCTATGAACTAAAAAATATCATGACAGAAAAAGATGGGAAAAAAATTTATGATCCATCCGTTGTCCTTGATTTAGATTATTTTGTCATTATTCCAAAAAGGAAATAAATAATATGAAACTTACACATCCAAATGAAGCCTTGTTTGTTGGTGAAAAACCTTTCCCGATCATTCCATGTTGTGAACATTTTGCTGGCAGTGAAAAGTTGATTACTAAAGCACTCTCATTTCAGGATACCTTAGGTCCAGTATTTGATATTACTTGTGACTGCGAAGATGGAGCTGCCGCAGGCCAAGAGCAGGAACATGCAGAAATGATTGTAAGAGTTCTAAATTCTGAAATTAATAAACACAAAATGGCTGGAGCAAGAATTCATGACTACACCCATCCACATTGGAAAAAAGATATAGACATTTTAGTTAAAGGCGTTGGTGAAATACTTTCTTACATCACTATTCCTAAATCAACAAATGCTGAACAGCCAGCCGAAATGATCGCTTACATTCAAAAAATTGCAAAAGAAAACAATATTGAAAGAGAAATTCCTGTGCACATTTTGATTGAGACACATGGAGCACTCGCAGACGTGCAAAAAATAGCAACTCTTCCATGGGTTCAAGTATTAGATTTTGGCCTGATGGATTTTGTAAGTGGGCACCATGGTGCAATTCCTGCCTCAGCAATGAGGAGCCCAGGACAATTTGACCATCGTTTACTCTCAAGAGCAAAATCTGAGGTAGTTGCTGCTGCATTAGCCAATGGAATTGTACCCGCTCACAATGTTACGTTAGATTTGAAAAATGAAGAAACAACAAAATCTGATGCAACACGTGCCAGAAATGAGTTTGGATTTTTAAGAATGTGGAGCATTTACCCAACACAAATTACGGCTATCGTAGATGCAATGAAACCAAATTTTGAAGAAGTACAAGATGGAGCCGAGATTTTACTCATGGCTCAAGATGCCGATTGGGGCCCGATTCAATTTAAAGGTGAACTTCATGATCGAGCAACCTATAGGTATTTTTGGGAAATACTTCAGATTGCAAAATTATCAGGTCAGGATATTCCAAAACTAGCTTTGGAGCGATTTTTTTAAAGGATACATATGTCAGCAGGGTTAAGATTTAGAGCAGCACTTCAAAAAGAAAAACCGCTACAGATTATAGGAGCAATTAATGCATACCATGCTCTGCTTGCAACTAAAACAGGGTTTAATGCAATTTACTTATCTGGTGGTGGCGTTGCAGCAGGTTCTCTTGGGATACCAGATTTAGGAATCTCAACACTTGAGGATGTATTAATTGATATCAGACGAATTACAGACGTCACAGACACCCCTCTTCTTGCAGATGTTGATACTGGTTTTGGTGGTGCATTTAATATCGCCAGAACAATTAAATCAGTAATCAAAGCTGGCGCGGCCGCTGTTCATATTGAAGATCAAGTTCAAGCGAAACGCTGCGGCCATAGACCAAACAAAGCTATCGTTTCACAAACAGAAATGGTTGATCGAATAAAAGCTGCGGTAGATGCTAAAACAGATAAAGACTTTGTTATCATGGCTCGAACTGACGCGCTTGCTGTTGAAGGCCTTGATTCAGCTATTGATCGTGCAATTGCATGTGTTGAAGCAGGTGCGGATATGATTTTTCCAGAAGCAATGACCGAGCTCTCTATGTATCAAAAATTCGTCGACGCTGTAAAAGTGCCGGTGTTAGCAAATATAACTGAATTTGGCTCAACCCCATTATTCACAAAAGAAGAGCTAGCAGGCTCAGGTGTATCAATGATCTTATATCCACTGAGTGCATTTAGGGCAATGAATAAAGCAGCCCTGCATGTGTATAAAACAGTAAAAGATGAAGGTACACAAAAAAATGTAGTCGATACAATGCAAACACGAAATGAATTGTACGATTTTCTCAATTATCATGATTATGAACAAAAACTTGATCAATTATTCAAGCAAGACGAATAAATTGGAAAGGATGGCTTTATGAATACAACAACAGAAAAAAAGGTAAAAAAAGGGGTAGCGCTAGCTGGAGTTAGTGCAGGATCAACTGCAATTTGTACTGTAGGTCATTCTGGTAATGATCTTCATTATCGTGGTTACGATATTCTTGATTTGGCAAAATATTCAACTTTCGAAGAAGTTGCTTATCTGCTAATTCATGAAAAACTTCCAAATCAAAATGAGTTGGATGCCTATAAAAATAAATTAAAACGGTTAAGAGATATTCCAGATGCTGTTAAAAATACTTTAGAACAAATACCAAAAAACGCACACCCTATGGATGTTATGAGAACTGGATGTTCTGTGCTTGGGACCATTGAACAAGAAGGAAATGATCGTGATATAGAAAAAACAAAGGATATTGCTGATAGATTAATTTCTTGCTTTGGATCAATGTTGATCTATTGGTATCATTTTTCTCATAACGGCAAACGAATAAATTGTGTCACTGATGAAGATTCAATTGCAGCTCATTTTTTACACTTACTACATGGTAAAAAACCTTCAAAACTGCATGAAGACTCAATGAATACTTCATTGGTATTATATGCGGAGCACGAATTTAATGCCTCCACTTTTACCTCAAGAGTAATATCAGGAACTTTATCCGACATGTATTCAGCTATAACAGGCGCAATAGGTGCATTAAGAGGACCTAAGCATGGCGGTGCTAATGAAGCCGCAATGGAAATTATTGCACGCTATAAGAATGCTGACGAAGCTGAACAAGATATACGAGAAAGAATGGCGCGTAAAGAGATTATTATTGGCTTTGGTCATCCTGTATACACAATTGGCGACCCAAGAAACGAAAGTATCAAGGCTGTTTCTAAAATCTTATCTGAGGATGCAAACAATATGACACTTTTTGATATCTCTGCACGTATTGAAAAAGTTATGTGGGATGAGAAAAAAATGTTTCCTAATCTAGATTGGTATAGTGCCTCTAGCTATCACCTTATGGGCATACCAACAGATATGTTTACGCCGATATTTGTTATATCAAGAACAGCAGGTTGGGCAGCTCATATCATTGAGCAACGCATAGATAATAAAATTATTCGTCCAAATGCAGAATACACCGGCCCTGCAAATCGAGAATATATTCCCATTAATAATAGATAAACTTCGAAAGGCTACTGAATGTCATCTCATATCTCAAACGTTAGACCCCAACCTGATCAAGTAATTGTTGATATCGCAAAATATGCTGACAATTTTGAAATAAAAAGCGATGAAGCTTTTGACACAGCAAGATACTGCTTAATCGATACATTAGGATGTGGTTTAGAAGCATTAAGCTATAAGGCTTGTACTAAACTTCTTGGTCCAATTGTTGAAGGCACTGTCGTTCCAAATGGAGCAAAAGTACCTGGGACCAGTTACCAACTTGACCCAGTTAATGCAGCCTTTAATATTGGTGCAATGATAAGATGGCTTGATTTTAATGACACATGGTTGGCTGCTGAATGGGGTCATCCATCTGACAATCTTGGCGGAATTCTTGCAGTCGCAGATTGGCTATCACGAACAAACATTGCTTCAGGGAAAAAGCCTCTTTTAATGAAAGATGTTTTAACAGCAATGATTAAGGCGCATGAAATTCAAGGTGTAATTGCACTTGAAAATAGTTTCAATCGCGTTGGGTTGGATCATGTTGTTTTAGTTAAAATTGCATCTACAGCTGTTGTTGCCAAAATGCTCGGTGCAAATTTTGATCAGATTGTAGACGCAGTTTCAAACGCATGGATTGATGGGCAAAGCTTAAGAACATATCGCCATGCACCAAACACAGGCTCAAGGAAATCCTGGGCGGCTGGTGATGCAACAAGCCGTGCAGTAAGACTTGCTTTAATGGTCATGAAAGGCGAAATGGGATACCCATCAGCACTATCAGCAAAAACATGGGGCTTCTACGATGTTTTATTTAAAGGTAATGAATTTAAAATTAACCAACCATACGCGTCTTATGTAATGGAACATGTCTTATTTAAAATTTCATTTCCTGCAGAATTTCATGCTCAAACTGCTGTGGAATGTGCATTAGCGCTTCATGAAGATAATGTTAACAAAATCGATACCGTTGAAAAAATAGATCAAATTGAAAAAATAGAGATAACGACGCATGAATCAGCAATTCGTATTATTGACAAACAAGGGCCTCTCAACAATCCTGCTGACAGAGATCATTGTATTCAATACATGACTGCAATAGGCCTGCTTAAAGGCAATTTAACTGCTGAAGACTATGAGGATAAAATAGCTTCAGATCCAAGAATTGATGCAATTCGAGAGAAAATGCTTTGTATCGAAAATAAAGAGTATACCAAGGACTATTTAGATCCTGAAAAACGTTCTATTGCCAATGCAGTTCAAATTTTTTATAAAGACGGGACCACTTCAGAAAAAATTGCTGTTGAGTACCCAATTGGCCACCGAAGAAGAAGGGCCGAAGGAATTCCAGAATTAATCAAAAAATTTAAAACTAACTTAGCTCGAGAATTTGATTCAAGCAAGGCTGAAAAGATTTTAGATTTAAGTCTAGACCTTGAACAGTTACAAGCAACTCCGGTAAATGAATATGTTGATTTATATGTTAAGTGATATTTGCTTTAATATGCATTAATTCATCCACAGGATCATTAAATTCTTCAAAGGTATGTTCAGTTTTAGCATACCAATAACGACTATTTGAACTATCACCCTCTATCTTGTGTAAAGTAGCATGTATCCAACATGCTACTTCTGAGTTTATCTCTTGAACAATTTTATGAGCTTCATCCCATTCATCATTTAAGGCATGATTAATTGATTTTATGATTAAATCGTCCTGGTTCATTTTGTATTTTCAAGCTTGAATTGGCAATTATCAGCATGATTAGCAAGTTGCCCATTAATAACCAAACAGTGAATTTTACAGAATTTGCATCGATACACATTAACGCCTTCAGCGACTCTTTCTTGTGGATAATCAATATAAAATTTTTTATTCACCGAGAAATTACTCCTTCCATCCAATTTAAATATTTATCTGTTGTCTGAGTTTTTAAAATAATGAACTCTGGAATATCATAGGGATGAAAATCTTCAAAAAAAATTTTTAATTGCTTAATATTTTTTGAAAGCGTTTTTATAATTAACAGGGTTTCAAACTCGTTAACCACTTTTCCCTCCCACTTATATACTGAATTTACCTGATCAATTTTATTAACACAAGCTGCAATCTTTTTAACAATTAAATTGTTTATAAAATTATTAGCATCCTTTTTATTTATTGTAGTTAATACAATGATAGGTTTATTAAAAAACATAAAATATTTACTTTAACAATTAGATTGGTTAAGTTATATTCAATATTATGATATTTGATAAACATTTAAAAGAAGCAAAAAAAAACTATTTACAACACTTTTGGTTTGCATTTAAGGCTGGGTTTATTTTAATATACGCAGGAATGGCTTCATTGATTCATGCTTTTATACCATCTTTATTTCCTTTTGTAAGTCTAAAAATAGTAAAAAATTTGTATGAAAAAGCGATGAAAGGCAAAACCCATGATTAAAAAAATAATTCTCCTTGTAGCTCTGTTATTAAGTAATATTTTAAACGCACTTCAACTTGGAGACGCGGTACCGAACTTCAAAGCTAACACAACCAAGGGCGAAATTAATTTTAAAGAATGGTCAAAAGGATCATGGGTCCTGCTTTTTTCACATCCAGGTGACTTTACACCAGTTTGCACAACCGAACTTGCAAGGGTTGCATACCTACAACCCGACTTTGAAAAAAGAAATGTTAAGCTAATTGGACTTAGTGTAGATAGTTTAGAGGATCATAAAGAGTGGATTCCTCATGTAAATAAGTTTAAAGATCAAATTAAGGAAAATAAATCTTTAGATGCTATTATCGCTGACCCAGGTTCTATAATGAATGAACATCCCGATTTAGACTACCCAATTATTGCGGATACAGATCTTAAAATATCAAAAATTTTTAATATGATTCATCCTAATGCAAATCCAAATGAAAGTGCTTTTGGGCTTAA
>CAYVOQ010000029.1:0-11966 GCA_964453595.1 uncultured Methylobacillus sp.
ATATTGTGAAATGGACTGCCATTTAAATTGATGTGTTCATAAATATCATCCGAAGCAACTAAAATATTTGGATATTTTAGAAGAACATTTGCAATAGCTTCTAGCTCTGCTTTTGAATAAACCGATCCTGTTGGATTTGATGGAGAATTCAAAAAGACTAACTTAGTTTTATTTGTTATAGATTGTTCTAACTGTGACGCGGTTATCTTAAACTTATCTTCAATAGTAGTTTGGATTATTATTGGCTTTGCATTTGCTACTAAAGCGATGTCTTCATAAGAAACCCAATAAGGTGAAGGTACTATGACTTCGTCATCTGGATTTAAAATGGCAAGACATAAATTAAAAATGCACTGTTTTCCGCCAACTCCAACAACTATTTCTTTTTCGGTATAGTTGAGACCATTGTCTCTTTGAAATTTATTTATGATCGCTCTTTTTAAACTTGGAATACCGCCTACAGCAGTATATTTGGTTTTGCCTTCATCAATCGCTTTTTTTGCAGCGTCTTTAATAAAATCTGGAGTATCGAAGTCGGGTTCACCCGCGGCTAAACCAACTATATCAATACCTTGTGATTTTAAATAATTCGCTTTAGCAGTAACTGCCAGCGTAGGTGATTCCTTAATTCTAGAGGAAGTTTTGGAGAGGTATTTGGCTGAAGACAAGTTTTTATATAAGAAAATTAATAATAATTTATTTTACAAAAAAACAGTTTGATTACAAAGAATTATTTTGATTTTTCAACAAGTTCTTTTAATTCTTCAGCTTTGGCGAGATTAATTGATGAAAGTAACTCGAAATATTCTTGGTATTGTGCGGAGTTTTTCTGGTTAGCATCAAGCGCGAGCTCGAATAAAGCATCTATATTGTTTTTATCTTGCTTTAAAGATTTGTTTAACGAATCAATATAATCTTTGTTGTTGCCCAAGTTTTTTTGAGCAATCGCTAACTCAAACCATGCTTCACTATTGTTGGGTTCTTTTTTTATCCAATCGGTTGCAATATTTCTTACTTGGTCCCAACTTTCTTTTACTTTTGGAATTGCGATTTTAAGAAAAAATGGTTTCTCATCTTCATCTTCTTCCCATAAGGCTTTTCCCTGAATAGGGAATTCATCTAAAACATTTTGTTGTTGTAAATCTTTAATCCATTCAACAGGAACAGCATAATAAGAACCATAGCCTGTTGTTTTAAATGTATTAATTCCAATTAAATTTCCATCTAAGTCGAAAAGACCACTGCCGCTAGCGCCAAGTCTAAATTTTGCACTTGTATGAATTACATTGCCATCATCAAGGGGATAAGTTGACAAAACGTAACCACCTGTTGTTAGGGGGACGGGTGCACCGTTAGAATGACCTATACCAACTAATTCTTGTCCTTTTTTTAGATTGAGGCTTGAACCGATCGGAACAGGGTCGCGATTAAGATCGTGAACATCTAGCAAACATAAATCGTGCCAAGGGCTTGATCGAACAGAAGTGATAGAAAATGTGTATTCTCCTTGGGAAACCCATGGTTTTGATGTGTTACGAAGCACATGACAGTTAGTAACAATTTGATTTTTTGCTACGATAACGCCTGAGCCATAACCAAGTGAGCCATTTTCATGATAACCCCTAATCATAACTACTGATGTAAATGCTTTCATTAAAGCTGCTTGGTTTAAAGCGGCGCTGGCTAACGAAGATGAAAGTAATAGAATTGCTAAAAATATTTTTCTCATACTTGAATGACTAATAAAAAATAATTTAGTTCTTAAAGTGCTGTTAAAATTATTTATTATTTTATGGATCAGATAAATTTAAAAAAATACCCAGATAGTCCTTATGAGCTAAATCTTCCATTCGAACCCTCAGGTGACCAGCCAGCTGCAATTGAGAGTTTAATTAAAGGTTTAAATAATAACGAGCCATTTCAAACTTTATTAGGCGTTACAGGTTCTGGGAAGACTTTTACGATTGCTAATGTTATTGCAAAAACAGGTCGGCCGGCTATTGTAATGGCACCAAATAAAACTCTTGCAGCTCAGCTCTATTCGGAATTTAGAGAATTTTTTCCTAAAAATTCTGTTGAGTATTTTGTTTCTTATTACGATTATTACCAACCAGAAGCTTATGTTCCAGCGCGTGATCTTTTTATTGAAAAGGATTCAAGCATTAACGACCATATTGAACAAATGCGGCTATCTGCTACAAAAGCGCTTCTTGAGAGAGATGATTCAATCATTGTTGCGACAGTTTCAGCAATATATGGTATTGGCGATCCGGTTGATTATCAAGGCATGGTATTGCATCTTCAGGTTGGTGAAAAGATCTTGCAAAGAAACATTATTTTACGTTTGGTTTCTATGCAATACGATAGAAATGATTTTGATTTTTCAAGAGGAAGTTTTAGGGTGAGGGGTGATGTTATAGATGTTTACCCAGCAGAAAATTCTGAAACAGCTATTAGGATTTCCCTATTTGACGACGAGGTTGAATCAATTACTCAGTTTGATCCTTTGACAGGTCAAATGCATGAGAAGATTAGAAGATATACCGTTTATCCAAGCAGTCACTATGTCACCCCAAGAGAAACGACTATCAGAGCTATCGATAAGATTAAAATTGAATTGCATGATCGAGTTAACTATTTCTTAAAAGAAAAAAGGTTGGTTGAAGCGCAAAGAATTGAACAGAGAACAAAATTTGATATAGAAATGTTAAATGAAATTGGTTTTTGCAAGGGCATTGAAAATTACTCACGTCATTTATCAGGAAGAGACCCAGGTGATCCACCTCCAACCTTACTAGACTATCTTCCTGATAATGCATTAATGATAATTGATGAAAGTCACGTCACTGTCCCTCAAATTGGTGGGATGTATAAGGGAGATCGGGCAAGAAAAGAAAATTTAGTTGAATATGGATTTAGATTGCCTTCCGCAATGGACAACAGGCCTTTAAAGTTTGAGGAGTTTGAAAAAGTTCTCAAGCAGTGTATTTTTGTTTCAGCAACGCCAGCCGATTACGAAGATCAGCACTCAAAAATAATTGTAGAGCAAGTTGTAAGGCCAACTGGCCTAGTAGATCCTCAGGTTGAGATATATCCAGCTGACTCTCAGGTAGATCATTTGCTAGGAGAGATAAAAAAAACTATAGAAAACGGAGACAGAATTTTAGTAACAACACTTACCAAGAGAATGGCGGAAGATTTAACGGATTATCTTATGGAGAATGCAGTAAAAGTTCGCTATTTGCATTCGGATATCGATACTGTTGAACGTGTAGAAATTATTAGAGATTTGAGACTAGGAGAGTTTGATGTTGTTGTTGGTATTAATTTATTAAGGGAAGGCCTTGATATTCCTGAGGTTGGTTTGGTCGCGGTTTTAGATGCGGATAAGGAAGGTTTTTTAAGATCTGAACGATCTTTAATTCAAACAGCAGGGCGCGCTGCGAGAAATCTTAATGGTCGCGTTATTTTTTATGCAAATTCTGAAACAAAAAGTATGAAAAAAGCTATTCATGAAATGGAAAGAAGACGTGAAAAGCAATTGTTACATAATAAGTTAAATAATATTACACCGGCCGGAGTTAAAAAAAGAATTAAAGATATTATTGAAAAAGAAGCAGATAAGGAAGGTTTTAAGCTGAATCGTGAGGAACGAAAAAAATATAGAAAGTATGAAGATTTAACCGAGCCCGAAATGATCAAAGAAATCGGCAAGTTAGAGAAGAAAATGCAAGCAGCAGCAAAAAACTTAGAATTTGAAAATGCAGCGAATATTCGAGATGAAATAAAGTTTCTCAAAACTAGCGTTTATGGAAATCTTCCTAAAGATAGTATTTAAATAACTAATTGATTTTAATAAATAATGCCAGTATAATTTCGTTTTTTTAATCCTTGCTTCACTATTAAAGTAGGAAGCTACAAACCATAAGGAGAGTTTATGCGTCACTATGAAGTAGTGTTTATCGTGCACCCTGATCAAAGCGAACAGGTTCCTGCAATGATAGATAGATACCAAAACCTTTTAAAACAGAATAAAGGATCCGTTCATCGGCTCGAAGACTGGGGCAGAAGACAGTTAGCCTATCCTATTCAGAAAATTCACAAAGCCCACTATGTGCTTATGAATATTGAATGCGACCAGGAAACGTTGTCTGAGTTAGAAAATTCTTTTAAATTTAACGATGCAGTTATCAGACATCTAGTGATGTCAACAAAGGGTCCAGTAACTTCACCATCACCTATGATGAAAGAAGAGAAATCTAAGGCAATTGTTGGCGATGACAGCAAAAAAGAGAAGTCTTCTAAACAGGAAGAATCATCTCAAGAGGAAGTAACTGAGGATTGAATGAATTAAAAATTTCAGGAATTATTAGCAAGTTAGATCCATTAAGATACTCACCAGCTAATATACCAATTAGAAATTTTAAAATTTTTTTTCAAAATCAAGAACAAAAAGAATTTTATAAACAGGTTGAATTTGAAATTGAAGCAGTTTTAGTAGGAAATTTAGCTCTCTCCGAATACAAAGAGGGACAAAAAAAAATTTTCCTTGGTTTTTTAGATAGAAAATCAAAAAAATCAAATCAGCTTATATTTCATATTAAAGAGATTAATTAAAGGAGTTTTATTATGGCAAGAGAAATGATCAGAAGAAGAAAGTTCTGCAGATTTTCTGCTGAAGGTATCAAACACGTTGATTATAAAGACGTTGATTTATTAAAAGATTTTATATCTGAAAATGGAAAAATCATTCCAGCTCGTATTACTGGCACCAAAGCAAGATATCAAAGACAGCTTGGTACCGCAATCAAGCAAGCAAGATTTCTAGCTTTATTACCATACACAGATAAACATTAAGGAGATTAAGCAATGCAAGTTATTTTATTAGAGAGAGTTGCTAATTTAGGTAACCTTGGTGATGTTGTAAAGGTGAAAGATGGTTTTGGAAGAAACTTTTTAATTCCTCAAGGAAAAGCCAAAAGAGCGACTGAAGCAAACATGGCTGAATTTGAAGCGAAAAAAGCTGACCTAGAAAAACAGCAAGCTGCTTTATTAAAAGCTGCTGAAGAGCGCGGTCAAAAATTAAATGGGTTTACATTGCAAGTAACTCAAAAAGCAGGTGTTGATGGCAAATTATTTGGTTCTGTTACAAATTTCGACATTGCAGAAGAATTGAAAAAAGCAGGCTACGAGGTTGCAAAATCTGCTATTCGTTTACCTGAAGGTCCATTAAAGGTAATAGGCGACCACAAAGTCTCTATTGCTTTGCATACTGATGTTGTAGTTGAGATAACAGTTGCTGTGCTAGGCGAAACAAACTAAAAGAAGCAATAAGATTAAATTAAGGCTGCCTATGGCAGCCTTTTTTATATCCGTTATAATTACATATGGCCGACGATATAGTTCAGAAATTAAAATTACCCCCTCATTCAATTGAAGCAGAGCAGTCATTGCTTGGTGGTTTGATTATAGATAATCAATCTTTAGATAAAATTGGAGACCTTGTTTTTACTGATGACTTCTATCGTCAAGATCATCGGATTATTTTTAGACACATTCTTGGTTTGATTGAAAAAAATCAACCAGCAGATATTGTGACTATAGGCGAGTCTTTAGATCAAAATAACGAGTTGAGCACAGTAGGTGGGCTTGAATACCTGGGAATTTTAGCAGAAAGTACTCCAACCTCAGCAAATATTCGTGGCTATGCTGAAATTGTTCGTGAGCGATCGATTATGAGAAAGCTCGTTGAAGTTGGAACGGATATAGTTGATAGTGCTTTTTCACCCCAAGGTAAAGATGCCCAGCAGTTGTTAGATGAGTCTGAAGCAAAAATTTTTCATATTGCGGAAGCTGGAAAAAAAGATAAGACAGGTTTTGCAGATATTAAAACCATACTTCCTCAGGTTGCTGAAAGAATAGACCAATTATTTAAGCAAGATAATTCATCTGGGGTTACAGGCGTGCCAACTGGGTATAAAGATCTAGATATGATGACTTCAGGTCTTCAGCCTGGGGATCTAATTATTATTGCTGGGCGCCCATCAATGGGTAAAACATCTTTAGCATTAAATATGTGTGAACATGTGTCAGTTGATAATGGACTTCCAACCGCAGTTTTTTCTATGGAAATGTCATCAACTCAGCTTGTATCCCGATTAATAGGTTCTGTAGGTAAATTAAATCAACACAAAATGAGAACGGGTCAGCTTGAAGATGATGATTGGGAGAAATTATCTGATGCGCTTGGACAGCTAAATGAAGCGCCAATTTTCATTGACGAAGGATCCGCTTTAAATCCATATGAGGTAAGGGCTAGGGCACGTCGACTTCAGAAACAATGTGGTCAGTTAGGTTTAATTGTTATTGATTATCTGCAATTAATGGCTTCAGCAAAATCTGGTAGTGAAAATCGAGCTACAGAAATTTCTGAAATATCCAGATCATTAAAGTCCTTGGCAAAAGAATTAAATGTTCCAGTTATTGCTTTATCTCAACTGAATAGAAGTGTTGAACAAAGGCCAGATAAGCGACCCGTGATGTCAGACTTAAGAGAGTCAGGAGCAATTGAGCAAGATGCGGATGTAATTATGTTTATTTAT
Organism: uncultured Methylobacillus sp.; assembly: GCA_964453595.1. Taxonomy (GTDB): domain Bacteria; phylum Pseudomonadota; class Gammaproteobacteria; order Burkholderiales; family Methylophilaceae; genus BACL14. The sequence goes on from CAYVOQ010000029.1 coordinate 6,603, forward strand.
CGTGACGAAGTCTACAACCCTGAATCACCTGATAAAGGCACTGCAGAAGTAATTGTTGGCAAACAAAGAAATGGTCCTGTTGGACGAGTTAAGCTTACATTCTTGGGCGAATATACTAAATTTGAGAATTTTGCTAACCCAATGGGCTATCAGTTCCCTGAAGAATGAGACCCTTAAAAGCTTTAATTAATCTTGAGCATGCACGCTCAAACTATAAACAGGTGCGAAGCTTATGCCCAAGATCAAAAATTATTGCTACCTTAAAAGCCAATGCCTATGGGCATGGTTTAGATTTTATGGCTAATGCATTTTCCGACGCAGATGCCTTCTCAGTATTATGTATTGAAGAAGCAATTGAGTTAAGAGAAATTGGTTTTGATGGCCGTATCTTATTGCTTGAGGGCGTGTACGAGTTTGAAGAATTAAAGATAGCTAGTGCATTTAATTTCGATATTGTGGTGCACAATGACTATCAACTAAGCCTAATTCGGCAGCTTCCAGATCTGAAAAAAATCAATATCCATTTAAAAATTAATACCGGAATGAATAGATTGGGTTTTGACATTGAAAATTTACCTAAAGTTTTGAAACAAATTGCAGACAGTAAAAAAATAAATCAAATTATTTTAATGACTCATTTTGCAAACGCTGATAATGAAAAAGGTATAAAAAAAGAATTAAACACAATAAAAAATCTAATACAAAACTATAAGTACGATTATTCAGCCGCAAATTCTGCGGCTATTATTAATTACCCAGAAACTCACTTAGAATGGGTGAGGCCAGGGATTATGCTTTATGGAGCATCTCCTTTTCAGAATAAGACAGCAAATGAGCTGGGTTTAAAACCCGTTATGAATCTAGTTTCTGAAATTATTGCCATTCGATTAATAAAGAAAGGGGATTCTGTTGGCTATGGATCTTCATTTATTGCTGATAAAGATATGCAAATTGGAGTTGTTGCTTGTGGCTACGCCGATGGTTTTCCAAGAATTGCACCAACTGGAACTCCAATCATCGTTGAAAATCAATTAACTAGAACTTTAGGAAGAGTTTCAATGGATATGTTGTGTGTAGACTTATCTAATGTTTCCAACGTCAGCATAGGATCTAAGGTTGAGTTATGGGGAGATAATTTATCAGTGGATGAGGTAGCCCGGCATGCTCAAACTGTTGGATATGAATTACTATGCGCTGTTTCATCATCCATAAGAGTCCCATTAAGTATTTCATATGGTTAAAGCAAAAACGGCATATGAATGCGCTGAATGTGGGGGGCAGTCATCAAAATGGCAAGGCCAATGCCCGCATTGTTTTCAATGGAATTCATTGAATGAAGTGGTTATTGAAGCTCAACTTTCGAGATTCAATCCATTAAATAAAAATTCAAAACTCCATAAGATTGACGAAGTAAATATTAGTGATATTTCTAGAAATTTAACTCACAATCCTGAGTTTGATCGTGTGCTTGGCGGAGGCCTAGTTCCTGGAGGCGTTACTCTTATTGGGGGCGATCCTGGTATTGGAAAATCAACCATTTTAATCCAAACGCTTGCTGGACTGACTAATGATCCTTCAAATAAGTGTAAATGTCTTTACATATCCGGTGAGGAATCAATTGAGCAGATCGCTATAAGAGCGAAAAGACTTGACCTTGAAGTCTCAGATATATTTTTACTCTCAGAAATAAATTTAAGCAAGGTGATAAAGGTTTTAGAGAAGGAAAAGCCAGATGTTGTTGTGGTCGACTCAATTCAAACTATGTTTTCAGAGGATTTAACAGCGGCTCCAGGATCAGTATCGCAGGTGAGAGAGTGTTCAGCCCAATTAACTCGAGTTGCTAAATCTTTAAATATTAGCTTGCTCCTCGTAGGGCATGTTACAAAAGAGGGATCAATTGCAGGACCTCGGGTGCTAGAACATATTGTGGATACAGTCCTTTATTTTGAAGGAGAGACAAATTCATCATTCCGTTTGATTCGGGCTATAAAAAATCGATATGGTTCAGCAAATGAGCTAGGTATTTTTGCTATGACTGAAAAGGGACTTAAGCCAGTAACAAACCCATCAGCTATTTTCCTTTCATCTTTAACTTTCCCCAACAAAGGATCTGTTGTAACAGTTATTCAGGAAGGCACGAGACCGCTTTTGGTTGAGATTCAGGCATTAGTAGATATTTCAAAGCAAAACAACCCAAAACGACTATCTGTTGGGTTGGAAAGTAATCGAATTGCAATGATTATTGCAATTTTAAATAAACATCTTAACTTGTCATGTCATGAATATGATGTCTTTGTGAATGCTGTTGGAGGTGTAAAAATTAGTGAAACAGGAGCAGATTTAGCGATACTTATTGCTATCGCTTCATCATTACTTGATAAGTCTATTGACCAGAAACTTGCTATTTTTGGTGAAGTTGGCCTAGGTGGTGAAGTTCGACCTGTAGTTAAAGGACAAGAGAGATTAAACGAGGCAATTAAGCTTGGTTTTGAAAAAGTAATTTTACCTAAACAAAATATGCCAAAAAATATTGATAAAAATATTTCTCTAATTGGAGTTTCGACTATTTCTGATGCAATAAAATCAATTTTTAAATTATAATTAACTTTAATTTATTATTATAAATTATTGATTAAAATATATTTTTTTAAACAATATTGTATTAATTGTAATAATAAATTTCCTAAAGCTTGTTAGTGCAATTTTTTCATTTAGAACATTATTGAGGTTTGATTTTTTAATTTCTTGTAGCAGTTCGTAATAAATATTCCCCATAATAATTGAAGCGGTATGCTTTTTAAAAGTATCTTTGTTTGTATCCGCAAAGGCTTTATGATAAAAATTTTCAGCTTGTCTGATTTGATTCTCGATTAATGGCTTGATTTCAATATTCTCTTTTAATCCTACGATATCGTTTTCATTAATGCTGAATTTCTTCAATTCACTCAGTGGAATATATATTCTATTGCACCTTGCATCCTCACCAATATCACGAATAATATTAGTGAGTTGCAAGGCGATTCCAAGATTGTGAGAAAAATTATGGATTTTTGTTGTTGGTTTTGAGTCAAAAATGGATGTCGCTAGAATTCCTACTGCTGATGCAACCCTATAACAGTATAGTTGAAGCTCTTTAAAGCTCTCGTATCGGTTAAAGTTTAAATCCATTTCCATACCATCTAAAATTTCTAAAAAATAGCTTTTATTCAGGTTAAATTGCTTTATATATTTTAATAAATGCCTAGTAATAGGGTGGCTTGGTTGATTGTTAAATAGATGATCTACTTCATCTTTCCACCAGTTAATCTTTGCTTTTCCAACTTCGTAATCACTTATTTCATCTACAGCATCGTCTACTTTTCTGCAGAATGCGTATAGGCCAATCAAAGCCTTTTTTTTATCACCTTGAATAAATATAAAAGCATTATGAAAGCTTGAATGGCTTTCTTTTATTATATTTTTACAATATTGGTAGGGTGTCATTTTGTGAAAAATGTTTTCAAGAAGATGATTATCCAATCTAGTTTTGATAATTTATTATTCATAAAGAAATTATTATTTTTTTTTAGCTTCTTAACCAAATATATTGCAGCAAAAGTAATAATTTTGACCTCAAATCTAAATCTACCTGATAAATTTTGATAAAGATCTCTTCCTTTATTAAGACTTGTATCTATTAAAGCAAGCCAATCTTTTGCAAATAACTGCCAGTTTATAGTGAAATTTCTTTTTTTTATATCTTCAATTTTAATATTATATTTTTTAAAAAAAGACTGAGGGATATACACCCTTGGTATGTTTAAATCTTCTTTAATATCTTGTGTCATGTCAATCATAGCAAGCGCAGTACATATGTAATCTGATTTTTTGTAAAGGAGAGGATTGTATTGTTGATGAGCTTCTAGATAGATTCTGCCTACTGAATTTGCTGACAGCTTGCAATAATCATAAAGCTCTTTTAAGTTTTTGTACTTTTCTTTTTTTGCATCTTGAATAAACCCATTCATGAGGTCTTTTATATATTGATAGCTTATTTGATGTTTTATCAGCTCTTTTAGTAACGTTTTAATTAACTTATTTTTAGGCTTGGCGGAGTGGCAATGCTTTATTTCATTATTAATTACTTCAAGCCTATTCTTTTTTGCTATCGAAGTAAGCCTTGTTGAGTCTGCTATGTCATCACAGTGTCTTGCAAAAGTGTATAGTGAAATGATTAAGTTTTTAATTTCACCTTTAAAAAAATATCCCACTAGGAAATTTTCACTATTCTTTTTTGCTATTACAGCTTTGTTCATGGGATGTATAATTTTATAATATTAATTTTTCAAGGATTGAGTAATGTTAGCAGTTATTGGCGGATCTGGTTTATGCAAAATTGACGGTCTTAAAGTCATTCGCAGAGAGATTGTTAGAACGCCTTATGGACAGCCCTCTGAGCCAATTGTTTTTGGAGAATTAAAGAATAAAGAAATAATTTTCTTAGCTCGTCATGGCGCAAATCACTCAATCGCACCTCATCTAATAAATTATCGGGCTAATATTTATGCCCTTAAAGAGGTTGGAGCTAAATCAATAATTTCTATAGCTTCTGTAGGCTCAATACTTGAGAATATTAATCCTGGGGATTTTGTCGTGCCACATCAAATAATTGATTATACATATGGTCGCAATCCAAGTTTTTTTGATGGCTTAGGTGGTTCTGTTTTGAATCATGTTGATTTTACTCATCCTTATGATGAATCAGTTAGACAAATTATTGTTGAGGTTATGAGTTCATTAAAGCTAAATTTTTTTAAAGATGGCGTTTATGCTGCCACCCAAGGTCCCAGACTTGAAACAGCGGCAGAAATTATTCGTTATGAGCAGGATGGAGCAACAATAGTAGGGATGACTGGAATGCCAGAGGCTGTTTTGGCACGAGAAATTGAATTAAGTTATGCGGCTATTTGTCCGGTTGCGAATCATGCTGCTGGTAAGGGGACAAGTAGGGAAGGTATATCTTCTGCTGTTTTGAATCATAACTCTAAAAAGATAATAGAAAATATTATCCTGATTTTACAAAGTCTGGTATCTCAATTTGGCTATTAAACAAATTTTAAAAATGGGAAACCCAGACTTGTTAAAAGTTAGCGAGTCGGTAGATAATTTTTCTAATCCCGAATTAGACAATCTCATTATAGATATGCTTGACACAATGAAAGCAAATGATGGGGCTGGCTTAGCCGCGCCCCAAATTGGAATCTTTAAACGAGTAGTTATTTTTGGATTTGATGAAAATGAGCGTTATCCAAATGAAGATCCAATCCCTTTTACAGTTTTAATTAACCCAAAAATAGAACCTTTATCTGATGATATTGATGATGG
>CAYVOQ010000030.1:0-4969 GCA_964453595.1 uncultured Methylobacillus sp.
CCCTTGGGGACGCCAATTAAAAAGTCGTCTAACTCACCTCTTAAACAATTTATCAAATTTCTACATCAGCAAAACCAAGCAGCGAACCGGTTGAATAAGCTAAATCAATCAAAGATATTTGATAATCAATTAATGCTTCAATTTCTTTAATTTGAACCTCACCAAGGCGATTTAATGCCTCCAAAACTTCTGTCATAGTTCGAATACCCTCTTCAAATTGTTTAATTTCCGCATCGTAGTTGATTCCTGCAACCAGAACTTGCTGTCTAGTAGTTTTAATTCTTTGCCAGTTCTGATCTAAAATATCTGCAGCGTCAAAAATTTCTTTTTTTACTGTAAGTTTTTTTAACTCATACGTCTGAAGCGTTTTGTTTTTTTCATTAATAGCTTTTGATAATTCTGCTTTTCTAGCCTCATTACTAATTGGTAACTCAAACTTAAAACCTACCATCCAATCATTGTAACTATCGCCGAGCATGCCTCCATAGGTTTTTCCAAGTGAGTTATATGTATTTGAAAGGGCTCCATATTGATATTGAATTGAAAATAAAGGAAGTGTCTGGTTCTTAAAAAAATCAACCTCCAGATCCCTATTGGTAATATCAATCTCTTGCTCAATGAGCTCAATTCTATTTTTTAATGCACTTTCAAGAAGTTTGTTTTTGTTGATGTTATATTCGACAATTAAGGGATCAGAAATTGGCGAAAAAATCATATTTTGATCTTCATTATCAAGCATATTTGTAAAAAACATTAGTTGTCTATTTTTAATAATTAACTGTGTCTTGGCATATATCAAATTTTCAATTTGATCAGCTACTCCCACTTCAGCTCTAGTCATTTCAATTTTTGCAACCAATCCCTCCTCAAATCTTCTTTTAACAATATTTAAATTTTTTTCAGCAATCTCATACTGTTGTCTCCTTAAATCGAGAATCTGCCACGCTTTCTTTAACTCCCAATAGGCTTTGTCAACTATTGCTAATATCCTTATTGTCTGAAGACGCAATCTTTGTTCTTGAATTTTATTTTTATTTTCAGCAATTTTGATGCTGGCTTGATTTACTTCTTTACCATAGCCCCTAAGAAGAGGTTGTGTAATTGAAAATCTGAGGGCATTTTTATATTCATCAGCACCAAATTCACCATAACTTTTTTTTCTAATTAACGGAGAGGAAATAGAAATTTCACCACCAGATTGCAATGGAATATTAATGCCCATATTGAGTGATGTTTGGATTGAGTCTTGAGCGTCTTGTTTTAACTTTACTCTCTTGTTATTTAAGTTTATATCGTTTGAATTTAGTAAAAAGTAATCATCAGCAAATGAGGGAATTTTATTTTCTTTATAATCCGCATAAACAAATAATGTTTGATCAAACTTCGCCTTTTCTTTGCGCAAAACATCATTAGAGATATTAGGGTCAAAACTTGTAATTTTAATCTCTAAATTGTTTTTTAATGCTTTTTTTCTGAGATCGGAAAGGGTTATGCTATACAAATTAAATGTTTCTTGTTCTTTTGAATTCTCATAATATTGAGATTTAGTGTTATCTAAAATATTTAACTTATCTTGAGTAATTCTAGGAAATTTATATGGATTATTGGCTCCGTCCTTTTCTTTGAATCGAACTTCAGGCAATTCAGATTCCTGATTTTTATTTTTAGTTTCTGCAAAAATTGGAACAAAATTTAGCCTAATCAGTGCAAAAATAAGGACAAAAAAAGCAAAAAGCTGCTGCATTATGGTTTTAGTTCTGTTTTTAAGTCTTCTGGCATTCTAGGTGGAAATCCATTAATTAAACGCCAAATTTCATAAGCAATAGTAACTTTATCTAGGAACATCCAGGCTTTTACTGATGTGCCCTGTTTCAAGTATTGATCAGAAGGCCATTTCTCACTTTCATCAGGAATAACCATGACTCTAAAGTTTCCGTTACCAATATCAAATGAGTCAACAAAGGAAATCCTACCCTTAAAAGTTCCCACTCCCAACTTAGCCCAACCTGAAACTTGAATAGCGGGCCAGCCTTCAAACTCAATTCTTACTTCCCCATCTTTTTTTAATAAAGGTATATCTCTTCCATCAACAACAAGCTCAACCGATCTCGCACTATCAGAGGGGACTAAAGTTAAAATTGATTGACCAACCTTTAAAACTGAGGCCAAAGAGTTGGCATTTAATCTATAGATATAGCCATCAGCTGGGGCAACAATTAAACGACTTGCTTGACGTGATCGATCTACATCATTTTTAATTAATTCATTTTCTATCTCCGCTAATTCCGATTTTAATTTATTAATAGTTGCTGCATTTGTATCGATCTTTCCATTCATCTCAGCACTTATATCGTCCCTATCAGACTTAACTGCAAGCATTTCCCTTTTCACAACTTCTAAATCTCTTTCTGAGAGCTCTAAGTCCCTTTTTGATACGAGACCTTCTGTAAATAAGCGGCTTAAACGTTCAAATTGATATTTTGCTGTATCTATTGTTATGTCAAGCGCATTGATTTTTGCCTGCAGAGCTTTGAGTTTTGCATTTTTTGAATTTTCGTAATTTTCATTTAACAGCTTATAAGCTTTCAACTCGCTTTGTTTTGATTCTTTTTTTAAGAGTAAATTTTCATTTTTCTTATCAAGCCTCATGGAATAGTTTGGATCAACATCTACAATTTCTAATAATTTTTGCCCTTTTTTTACGAGCTCGCCCTCCTCCACATACCAATTACTAATTAAACCTTCAATAGGAGAGCTTATATACTGAATACGATTGCTAGCAGAAAAAGCCGAAACTTTACCATGCGCGACAATGTTTTGATGCCATGGAAAAAAAAGAAAAATAATCGGAATTAAAAAAATAAATTTAAAATAAGCGTAATAACTTACAAGATAATTTGGATAGATTTTTTTTTGATCAATCATAAGTCTATTTTATATGTGGGTTTTATTGAAACTGTTTTGTTAGTTGTCTCTATAACTAACATAAAGTCTTTTTGAAATGTTGCAAATAGTCTTGATAAAAGTTTTTGATCATCCTCATCGAGATAATCAAATAAAAGATCTATAACAATTAAGTCAGGCTTTAAAAGCAAAGCTCTTAAAAATAATAATTTTATCTTTTTAGAGACGCTCAAAGGATCACCATCCCGTTCCAGGATGGTATTTAAGGAAATGGTAGGTTCAGCCGAAGATGTAATTTTCAACTTTAATAAAAGATCTTGAATAAAATCATCTGAATAATTATTGTTAAAGTTTAGATTATCTAAAATCGAAGCTTCAAAAAAATCAAATCGAGACAAAAATAAAACTCTTTTTCTAAAAGACGATAAGCAGATATCCGAAAAAGAAATATTATTAACTGATAAAATATTTTTGCTATTTCTATTTAAAGATTTTTCACCTGCAATAATTTCTGCAAATGAGAGGACTCTTGAAGATCCAATACTATTAGACAACAATAGAATATCGCCCTTTGTTAAGCTTATATTCTCGCGAACTCTCCTCTTATCATCAACATGCATTAGTTCATTAAGATTGATAGATAAGCTATTGATATTGTCTAAAGCGATTAACTTCTTGGATTCCTTGTCAGAACTACTATCGACAAGTTGAGAAACTTTATCAAGCGCAGCAGTGAGTTCATAATATGAATCTAATTGAGAAATAAAGCGAATAAAAGAAACTATAGCACCAAAAAAGATAACTTCCGCAGCAACGAATTGTCCCAGATTTATTATTCCATTGGTCACTAGCCAGCCACCCATAAGTAGCATCGCAGTACTTATAATTGCATAAAAGGCATAGCTAAAGATATTTTGTTTCAAAAGTACTATGTAGTGCTGGTCTCTTTTTTTTAAGTAAGCGTTTATGATATTTTCTGTGGATACATTAATGGCATCTGACATAGCAGAAAGTCTAGTAAAGTTTGAATTTCGAAAAATTTGATATAGCCAACTTACGAACTCATATTTTACTTTTGAAACATCAACAGCAGTCTCATATCCTTTCTTACCAATAACGCTGACTGCAAAATAAAAATAAAGACCAACAAAAAATATAATAATTAGAAAGTATGGGGAGTAAAAAAATAATATAAGACATCCTGCCACACCCTGAAAAATTGTTAATACTGCAACACTTAATAGTGAACTCACTGATTTTTGGACGACAATCACGTCAAAGAAGCGGTTTATTAAATCTGGTATTTTTTTTGTTTTTAACTGAGTCAGACTTAATTTAATTAGTGCGTCTTTGGCAGCTGAAGCGTTATCAACAAATATTCTTCTTTGTAAGTATTCGACAGTTATTTTTTCAAAAATTATGAATACACCCTTAATCGTAACCATGAAAAAAAAGATGATGGCGATGATATAGATAGGCTGCAAAGAGCCGCCGATAGCTATAAAATTAACAATAGATTGAACAGCCAGTGGAGAGACGATACTAACTAAACCATAGGCGAATAATAAAAAACTTATTTTTTTTAAATCTTTTATTTCTTTTTTTGCAAGCTCAGTAAGCTTGTATAAACCATTTTCCATTAGTATTGCTCTTATAACTAGTAAACTCTAATACTCACCATTATATTGGAAATAATGTTTATACCATTGGGAAATTTTCCTTTTATATCTAAAAAATAATTAGATCCAAAATATTGATTTAATTGAAGTTATTTAGAAATATTTCGATTTAATTTTTATTAAAAATAACTAGAACTTAAGCAAAATTAAAAGAAGTCCAAAATACAAAAAAGCAAAAAAACCAATCAACAAAAATACAAGTTTTAAGGTTTTATGTATCTCATCTAATGACTTTTTAATCTCTATTAAATTTTTATTATCCATAGTTATTTATTATTCTCCTAAATCATAAGGGTGACGAATGTGGCAATTGTAGCCATCAGGTCTTTTTGATAAATAGTCTTGGTGATCTTCGTCAGCAGCAAAAAAATTTGTAAAGGCTTTTA
>CAYVOQ010000030.1:5069-10292 GCA_964453595.1 uncultured Methylobacillus sp.
CTTAGTTTGCTTGCCGCCACTAAAGCCAACAGTAGTGCTTATTATTCCGGGGATTTTTTTTAAATAATGCTCCATTCCCCAGTAACAACCACCCGCGATATAAATTTTTTCTGTCATTTTCATTTCCAAAGAAAAGGTATTTGTAAAATTACAAAATAAAAACAAGAATATAACTAGATTTTTGATAATTTTTTAATTTTAAAATTAAAGACAGAATTAAGACCTAGAAATCTTATTTAAGTTTAGTTGAACTGGTAACTGCTTTGGTGTCTGATTTGATCAGTGGAATACCATTCTTATTTTCCACTACAAATAGATCAATGATGATGTTAAACAAAAAACATAAGCATATTAAGATCAGCAGAAAATAGATTCTTTTTCTGTAAAGATGTGGCTTGAAATTTTTTAAGCGTATTAGTGTTTGTGTAAAAAAATAAATAAGAAATTGTACTAAAGGTATTAGCTTCGACAATCCTTTACGAATATATGGTCCAACCCTAATATCGAGCCAATCAAATAAAATAAAAAAATTTTTCTCGCAAAACTCAAAAAATCGAATCGATTCGAATAAAAAATTATCAAATGTCATTTTTTTCTCAATATCTCTCTTCAAGGTCTTAAGGTTATCTTTTGTAAGAAATGATTTTATTTGAAAAAAATATGGCTTTATTTTTAAAAATGAATTTCTTAAAAAGACCCAGCAGAGATCAATAAATTGACGAACTTTTAAATAAATTTGATCTAAATTTCTTAAAGTAATGATTGGTTTCATAAGAAACGAAATTATATCCAAATTTTTACAAAAACCTTTTAAATTTTATTGCAAGATGTAAAAAAAAAGATATAATTCGATCCCAATGTAGGCTTGAAAGTGTGCATTAAATTACCTCAAAATAAGGTGACCCTAAAACTCATTACTTCTTTTGATGAATCGAAGACATAATCCAGACTTGCAGTATTTTTAATTTATTTTTTAAGGAAAATTTAACATGTTAAATAAATTTATCATTGCTTTATTATTAGGTTTATCATTAGCTGCATGTAACAAAGACGAACAAGCAACTGAAGCTTCAACAGAAGCTCCAGCAGCTGAAGCTACTACAGAAGCTCCTGCTGAAGGTTCATCAGAATCATCATCACAAGAGTAATAACTCTTAATTGATCTAAAAAAGGGCTATTTATAGCCCTTTTTTTTTGGATAAAATTTTTCATAGTAAAATGTAATTAAGCTTAAAACTAATTGAACAAAAAAATATGAAAAAAATAATCGCTTTAATTATATTCATTATCCTTGGTGGTTTAGGTTATTTTGCCTATGACTACATAAAAAACAACCTTGATAATGATGTCCGCAATCTCATCATCGAATATGGTTCTGAGATTACCGGTACTCAAGTCAATTTAGACTCAGTCAAGCTTGATTTAAAGCAAGGTATTGGATCCTTGAATCAATTTACGCTTAAAAATCCAAAAGGATTTGCTACGGATTATGCAATTAAATTTAACAAGGCAGAATTAGATTTGGAAGTTGACACGGTCTTAAGTGACGTCATTGTCATTGAGAAATTCAGTATTGATGGTGCCAGCATTAATTATGAAGATATGAATGGGAAAACAAACTTTGATCAGATTAAAGCGAATGTGGATCAATATTTAAAAGCTAAAAAAGCAGACGAAAAAACTACTGCTCTAAACAATCAATCAAACGAAGAAAACACTGCTAATTCGGCTGAAGTGAAAAAAGAGAAACGCTTCATTATTAAACGTTTCGAGATCTTAAATACAGAGGCGAAGGCGACAATACCGCAGCTCGATAACAAGGAAATCAGGCTCCAACTGCCTAATATTATTATGAATAATATCGGCCTGAAGCAAAATGGCTTAACAGCAGAACAACTCTCAAAAGTCATTATTAAACAAATAGAAAAAACCTTAATTGAAAATTCTTCATTTTTAAACGATATCGCCAAAGATCTCATCATCGAATATGGTTCTGAGATTACCGGTACTCAAGTCAATTTAGACTCAGTCAAGCTTGATTTAAAGCAAGGTATTGGATCCTTGAATCAATTTACGCTTAAAAATCCAAAAGGATTTGCTACGGATTATGCAATTAAATTTAACAAGGCAGAATTAGATTTGGAAGTTGACACGGTCTTAAGTGACGTCATTGTCATTGAGAAATTCAGTATTGATGGTGCCAGCATTAATTATGAAGATATGAATGGGAAAACAAACTTTGATCAGATTAAAGCGAATGTGGATCAATATTTAAAAGCTAAAAAAGCAGACGAAAAAACTACTGCTCTAAACAATCAATCAAACGAAGAAAACACTGCTAATTCGGCTGAAGTGAAAAAAGAGAAACGCTTCATTATTAAACGTTTCGAGATCTTAAATACAGAGGCGAAGGCGAGCATGAAACTTCTCGGGAAACGGACAGTAGAAGTAAAGTTAGCAAATATTTATTTAAATAATTTAGGACAGTCGGAGGGTGGTCTTTCAAGCGAGAAACTTACCGAGTCAATTGTTGATGCTATACAAGATAAGTTAGTTGCAAGTATTAACTTTAAAAATTTAGCAAAAGAACTGGACAAAAACATTAAAGAAATCAAGAAAGACATCAAGGATGTTGAAAAAAATATCAAAAATATCAAAAAAAGATCAAAGAAAATAAAAAATCTTGAAGATTTAGAAAATATTACAAAAGACGCAGAATCTCTGTTTGAGAATTTGGAAAGTTTATTCTAAATAATGAATTTTTTTCCCTGCTAAGCGGTCTATGTATTATGGATTTAAAAAAAGAAGATATTTCTAGAATCATTGAAATGGCTTGGGAAGACAGAACCCCGTTCGATGCAATTTTTAGTCAATATCAATTATCTGAGAATGATGTCATGCGAATTATGCAAGATAACCTCAAGACTTCCTCCTATATTCTTTGGCGCAAGCGCGTTAAAACAATTTCTTTAAAACATCAAAAAAAAAGAGGCTTTATAACATCTCAACATTTCGCTAACAATCAATACAAGCCTAAAAACTAATTGACTGCCATTCCTTAGGACCTTCCCTATGTATTGATTGTCCAGTTGAGTCAACAGCAACCGTCACCGGCATATCTTTAACTTCAAACTCATAAATCGCTTCCATTCCAAGATCTTCGAAAGCAACTTTTTTTGCACTTTTAATAGCCTTAGATACTAAAAATGCAGCACCACCTACAGCAATTAAATAAATACTCCTATGATTACGTATTGATTCAATAGTCTCTTCTCCGCGTTCAGCTTTACCAATCATGCCTAAAATATCTTGGCCTAAAATGACCTCAGAAAATTTATCCATACGTGTCGCAGTTGTTGGTCCTGCTGGACCCACGACTTCATCATGAACTGGATCAACAGGGCCCACGTAGTAAATAAAACGATTCTTGAGTTCCACTGGAAGTGTTTTTTTATCCGCAATTAAACTGACGAGACGTTTATGGGCAGCATCCCTCGCTGTCAGAATTTTGCCGTTTAGCAACAATGTGTCGCCCACCTTAAAACGACCTAAGTCTTCTTTAGTGATTGAATTTAAATCAACCGAAATTGCATCCTCACTCGGTTTCCATGTTTCTTGTGGGTAAGCATCCATGGCTGGTGGGTCTAATGAAACTGGGCCTTTACCATCTAATTCAAAATGCACATGTCTGGTGGCTGCACAATTAGGAATAATTGCAACCGGTAATGAAGCAGCATGGGTTGGATAATCTTTTATTTTCACATCCAAAACTGTTGTCAATCCGCCGAGACCTTGTGCGCCAATACCAAGCTGATTAACTTTTTGATAAAGCTCAAGCCTTAATTCTTCGACTCGGTTAGTAGGACCCTTTTTAATCAATTCATTAATATTAATCGAATCCATTAAAGATTCTTTAGCCATCAGTACCGCTTTTTCCGCAGTGCCGCCAACCCCAATTCCCAAAACACCTGGTGGACACCAGCCTGCTCCAAGCTTAGGAATTAAGTCAATAATATATTGCACCATATCGTCTGATGGATTCATCATTTTTAAATGTGCTTTATTTTCAGAACCTCCGCCTTTAGCGGCAACTTTAAAACTGAGCTTGTCCCCTTTAACCAAACTTGTATGAATGACTGCAGGTGTATTGTTTTTTGTATTCTCCCTTTTCCCTAAAGGATCATTCACGATTGATGCTCTTAGTGGATTTTCAGGATCTAAGTATGCTTGGGAAACACCTTCATTAATTAATTCATCTAAAGTTTTATCTCCCTCAAACTCAACAGCCATGCCAACTTCAGCATAGATCGTTACAATTCCGGTATCTTGGCACAACGGGCGCTTACCTAAGGCAGATAATTTTGAACTTGTTAAAATTTGCAACAAAGCATCTTTTGCGGGTTTTGACTGCTCTTTATCGTAAGCGTCGCGCATCGCTTCAATAAAATCTTTTGAATGATAGTAAGAGATATATTGCAAGGCATGCGCAATACTTTGAATAATATCTTGATTGCTAATTCTCATTTAACGCGCCGTAGACTGAGATATTGCTATTTTGTTACTAATATCTTTTCTTAAAATTTTTCCATTTTTTGTTTTTGGAAACTCTTTTGCAATATAAATTGTTTTCGGCGCCTTATAGGCCGCTAGATGTTCTTGACCAAATTTTAACAAATCATTTGGATCAGGCTCTTTGTCTTCATGGGGCAAAATATAAGCAACAACCAATAACTTATCTTTTTCTATCTCTTCACCAATGGCAGCACAGTCGGCAACATCTGGGTGTGATTTATACACTCTCTCGATTTCATAAGGTGAGACACGATAACCAAAGCTTTTGATGATGTCGTCTTTTCGGCCCATAAACCATATATAACCATCCTCATCATACTTTGCGTAATCGCCAGTAAAAAACCAGCCATCATGTACATGCTTTTCCGTTTCTTCGGGCAAATTCCAATACTTTAAAAATAAGCCTGGATCATTATCAGGAACAGAAATCATACCCTCTTCTCCAGCCGCTACCTCCTCGAGTGTTTCAGGATTGAGCAATTTAATTGCATGCCCTGGCTGAGGAAATCCAGCAGAACCGGGCCTGATTGGATTGTATTTGTTTTCTGAAAGATAATAAGAGAACTCAGACATTCCAACCGCTTCGAAAATCTCTTGTTGAAATCTCTCTTTCCACTGCGTCAACACTTCATCAGAAAGATGCTCCCCTGC
>CAYVOQ010000030.1:10392-11643 GCA_964453595.1 uncultured Methylobacillus sp.
CATTTGCATCACCCTCTCCTGTTAAAAAAACAAACTCTAGACTTTTTGGCAGTTCATGGCTTGCTAAATCATTCCACATAGATTTATCGGTGACGAGGCCTTTAGCGCCAGAATCTTTTGCAAGATAAACCACTTCTTCTGCGGTAAGAAGCGTTGATGTCGGGACAGAAACGCAAGCAGCTTTCATAGCACCTAAAAAAGATATTGGATAGTAAATAGAATTAGGCAGACGAATTAAAACTCGATCTTCTTTTGCAAATTCATGATTTAACAAAAGCTGCGCAAACTGATCAGTTTGTTTTGCTAATTCCTTAAAAGTAATTTCTGTTGTTCCAAGCTCATCGTTTTCAACGATCATAGCTACCTTATTTTCAAACTTTGATCCCAAATGATGAGAGGAACATAAATGACCAATATTAATTTCATCAGGAACATTCCAAGTCCAATCAAATTTATTTATCTTCATTACAGTATCGCTCCATAAGGCCAGTTCTCACGAATCACCTGTGCTGGTAATTTATTAAGTACGCTAATAGCAAACTTTGTATCCTCATCGTTTAAAGCTCTTAATGCATGTGCACGTAATAATGACTGAAGCGCCTTTCCAAACATTGGCGGATCAAGCATTTCTCCATCGAATTTAATCGCACCACCCAGAAGCGCATCTGCCTCAATCGCTGCTTTTAATATTCTTATTTTAAGATTAATTTCTGTAGGTGAAGGGGTATAAGCAACTTTGCATAAATGAATATGGCCAGGATGAATAACTTGCTTTCCAGTTAAGCCTTTTTCTGATTCAGTTACAGCATGTTTATAAACAACACGGGACTCATCATCACCGTGCAAATCTAACCAGCGTCTAACATCATGCGGTTCAATAAACTTTTCAGGCATAATGTTTTCACCAATAAGAGTTTCAACACCACCGATAACGCCCTTGCCAGCTATCCTAGCTTCAAACATTATTTGATTTAAAAAATAACTTAACTCTTCAATCCAGTTCGTAGGTGTAATATTAATTCCCATCGCTTTTGAAAAGTCATGAATACCAAATACCACATGCTTTACGGTGCTATAAGCCATCAGATCAGAAACAATTTTTAAGGAACGAGGGTGTTCAATAATCGGTTGAATTGTGATTTTAGGATTTATATCTATAAGGATACTAGATAAATCACGAACCTCAGCTGAACCATAAGCTTCTCCAGCTTTTGCAAGCATAACCACATCTACGTATTCTGCGATTGTCCT
>CAYVOQ010000031.1:0-11584 GCA_964453595.1 uncultured Methylobacillus sp.
CAAGAAATGAGGATTGATTAAAGACTCTTAAAAGAGGTAAGTGGTGGAGGTAAGCGGGATCGAACCGCTGACCCCTTGCATGCCATGCAAGTGCTCTCCCAGCTGAGCTATACCCCCATCGAGTTAAACGATACTTTTATTGCTTGGAAACGCATCTAAGTCTACCTTAGGCGCAGGCTTCCATCCTTTTTTTCTGTGCTCTGTTACAACATTTGTAAAGATACCGCCGCGCACAAAGAATTTGGCAGTTAATTTCATATATTTTGGCTTCGTTACCTTGACTAAATCATCTAATATTCGATTAGTTACAGCTTCATGAAAGCAACCTTCATCTCTAAAAGACCACATATATAATTTTAGACTTTTCAGTTCCACGCAATGCTTATCGGGGATATAATCTAGGTATAAAGTTGCAAAATCAGGCTGTCCTGTTTTTGGACATAAACAAGTAAATTCTGGAATTTCCATATGTATGTGAAAGTCTCTTTTTACATTAGGATTTGGGAATATTTCTAATTTTTTAGTTGGTTGCGCAGTTGGCTTGTTGCCTAATTGTGTTAACTTCTTCATTAGCATTATTTACTTCGTTTAAAAAAGTGAAATTATACATTTTTGAATTATAGAGTGATAGAAATTAATTGAAATTAAGACAAATTAAACTAGCCGGCTTTAAAACTTTCGTAGATCCAACCAATATCGCAATTAATGGCCAGCTTGCTGGAATCGTAGGGCCTAACGGATGCGGTAAATCTAATATTATGGAATCTGTTAAGTGGGTTCTTGGTTCATCCTCTGCAAAAGAGCTGAGAGGCGAGTCTATGGAATCAGTAATTTTTAATGGTACTGATACACGACCAGCTATCTCAAGAGCTAGTGTTGAACTTATTTTTGACAATTCAGAAAATAAAGCCGCAAATGAATGGTCACAGTACCAAGAGATCTCAGTGCGCCGTGTTATTGAAAAAGACAAGGGTTCTAATTATCACATTAATGGCATGAATGTTCGTCGCAAGGACGTTGCTGATTTGTTCTATGGAACAGGTCTCGGCGCTCATGGCTATGCGATTATTGGACAAAATACGGTCTCTCAATTAGTTGAAGCAAAACCTGAAGAGCTTAAAAACTTTTTAGAAGAAGCTGCTGGAATTAGTAAGTACAAAGAAAGAAGGAAGGAAACAGAGTATAGGCTCCGAGATACTAGGGATAATTTATTAAGAGTTCAAGATTTAGAAAAAGAAATTGCTAGTACTATTTTAAAATTAGAAGCGCAGGCAGAAGCAGCAAGAAAGCATAAGGCATTGTCTGAAGAGCTCAAGCATAGTGAAGCCGTTCTTGCTTTAGCAAAAAAAATTAACGCAAATGAAATTTGGCAATCTGCTCAAGAAGATTTAAAAAGATTAGAAATTGAAGTAGAGCAGAAAAAAGCGGAACTCACCAAAGCTGAAATTGATGTAGAAAACGCTCGAGCAAGTTTACAAGAAAAATCAGAAGGAATTAATACATTTCAGGCTGCATTTTATGAAGCAAGCTCTAAAGTATCATCTGTAGAAACTCAAATTGAAAGCAACCAGAATGAAAAACAAAGGCTTCATAATTTAATTAGCAGTGGTAAGAAAAGACTTTTAGAAATCGATGAAGAAACCAAAAAAATAGATTCATCAGCGGTTCAATTAGAAGCAGAATTAAAAAATAAAAATGAAGCTATTGAAAATTACGATAAAACCTACCAGGCAGCATTAGATCAGTTTAACAATGATCAAATAAATTTCAATCAATCATTAGAGAGATTCAATGAGAGTAGAGATAAGCTTCAAGCAATTCGTGAGCAGTTAAATTTAGATAAAAATACTTTAAATTTTATTGACACAAAAATACATGACTTTGAGACTAGGTTAGAAAAATTAAATGAAGTCTTAGACAACATTGAAACAGAATTTAAATCTTTACCGAGTGAAGATGATTCAGATTTAACTGACCTTGATAATAAAATTGATAATTTAAATGAAAGTATTTTCAACTCCGAGACACAATTAGACTCTTTACAAGAGAAGCTTGACTCACAAAATGATGAAAAGATGACTGAGCAGTCAAAGCTCAGCGAAATACAAGCTGAAATTAGATCAATTAATAATATTCTTGAGTCTGAATCAAAAAAAACAACCTTATCATCATGGCTCAAAGGCAATCAGATTGATGAGTCAAATAATCTTAAAAATATAGTATCGATTGACAAGAGATGGTCAAGAGCGCTTGATACAGCTTTTAGTTTTAATAATAATTGCTTTTATATTGATAGCAGTTCGTCTATTTCAAACATGCCGCCGATTGATTTAACTGTATTAAAGAAAAGCAAAAAAAATATTGAGCTTAAATCTAAACAAAACCTAAAAGCTATCACTGATTTAATTGTTTTTAAAAACGATTCAGCCAAAGCAGCCATAACAGAACTCCTTTATGGTGTATACATACTAGAAAATAAATCTCAATTAGATCTAGCCAGAGAAGATTTGATACCTGGAGAGGTGATTGTGGATGAAGAGGGTAACTTGTATGGATTAAATTATGACTATCTGTCAGGTGAAGTAGAAACAAAAAAAGATACTTTTGAAACAAAAAACATCCTAAAAGACTTGTCTGAACAGGAAAAGGTCTTACAAAATAACTTAGATAAATTAAATGATCAAATTAAGGAAACGTTGGAAAATTCTAAGAGTGAAAAAATTAAATTATCTAACCTTCAAAACGAAAAACAAGAGCTAGTTTTAGAGAAACAGAATATCGAAATTTCTACTGCCTCCAGTAAACAGAAATTTTCATCTCTTCAGTCGAGAATTCAAGAAATTAACTCTGAAATTAAAAATCTTGAAGCTAATAAGCTAGATATCCAAAAAGAGCGTGATGGAAAAAAAGTCACGACAATCTCTTTAGAGCAAGAGTCAGAAAAAATTTCTGTAAATTTAATGAATACTGAGCAGCAAAAAATATCAGCAGAAGAAGTTTTAAATAACTCCAAAAGAATATTTGAGGATTCTGAAAAAGAAAAACGTGAAATCGAGTACGGAATTTCTTTACTTAATTCGAAAATAAGTGATTCCAATGAGCGTAAAACACTTCTATCAAATGAATATAACAACCTAATTGAATCGACCCAGAATCATAATTTAGAATCTTTTGATGAAAAATTAAATGAGTTAAAAAAATCTTTAGAAAACTTTATTGATGTAAAAGAAAAAGCGGAATCAGAACTAAGAGCAAAAAGAGATGAGCTTTCTGTTATTGAAAATCAGGTCCGTGAAAAAGAACAAAATAGAATGGGATTGCAACAATCTATTTCACCAATTGTTGAAAATTTACAAAATGCACGTTTAGACGAACAACAAAAGAAAATTGAATTTGAATACATTACTCGGGAATTCAATAATTTTGGCATTAATGAAGCCGACCTAACTGAGGAAGTCGTAAAGATTGTTGAATTAAATATCTTAATAGACAGTATTGATAAATTAAGAGCAAGAATCGAGCGCATAGGACCCATTAATATGGCCGCAGTATCAGAGCTTGAAGCTGAGAAAGAAAGACAAAATTATATTGCTGAGCAAGTCAAAGACTTAACAGAAGCTAGCGCAACTTTGGAGAGTGCAATTGGCAAGATTGATAGAGAAACCAGAGAAAAGCTCAATGATACATACAGGGTAGTAAATGAAAACTTAAACAATTACTTTAGAAAGCTCTTTGGAGGAGGTAAAGCGGTGCTTGAATTGCTAGGAGATGAAATACTAGATACCGGCTTGCAGATCATTGCACAACCTCCAGGTAAGAAAAATAGCACAATCCATTTATTATCTGGTGGAGAAAAAGCTCTGACCGCAATTGCGTTAGTCTTTGCTTTGTTTAGATTAAATCCCGCCCCATTTTGCTTACTTGATGAAGTAGATGCCCCATTAGATGACTCAAACACAGAACGATTCTGTGCATTGGTGAAAGAAATGTCTGACCAAACACAATTTCTGTTTGTATCACATAATAAAATTACTATGGAAATTTCTGATCAACTTATTGGGGTAACTATGCAAGAATCTGGAGTTTCAAGAATTGTGGAAGTTGACCTTAATGATGCAAGAGAAATGCAAACTGCTTAGATGAATGATATTCAAATTAGCTTATTAATGCTTGGGTTAATAATCATACTTTGTATGATTTTGTATAATTGGGTTCAGCTAAACAGAACAAGAGAAAAGCAGAGAAAATCTGAGGAGTATTTTAGAAAAAAAGATCCTTTATTCGAAAGCGCAACCAGCCAAGACCAACTAGGAGACTTTATTCCGCATGACACTAATCCAAGTGCTTCAGTAGAATTTTTAAAAAGAAATCTTCCGGCAGATATCAAAACTGAGCTTGAGTCGGTAGTTACATTTAGCTCTAAAAAATCATATACAGCAGATGTTCTTATTAATGATCAAATTATTCAAAATCTACAAAATTTAAAAATTAATATCTACCTTAGAAAAGAAAATGAAATATGGTCGACTGGCGAGGCTTTACATGATGGTTTTGTATTCGACCAGATTATTATCTCACTTGCACTAATCTCAAGAAGCTATGAAATTACAGAAGAAAAAAAGGATTCTTTTTTAAGCTATATTCGCCTGATTAAAGAAAAGTTGGGAGTAGGAGAGATCTGGATCGCTAATGAAAATATAATGGAAGAAGCCTCACGATTAAGTGTCTTGAAAAGCATAATTGATAAACAAATTTCAATCAAAGTGCAACCTAAAACTGATAGCTCATTTCACATTGGAGCTTTTGTAGATTTCTTTAGCAAATCTAACATCAGACTTTATAAGGAATTTCATTGGTTTTTTGATCCCAAAATTGATGGAAAGAAAATGTTTAAAGTGACATCTCTTAACAGAGCGCCTTTACATATAGAAACTGACGCCTTTGTTCAGGGGATAATTTTCATGATGGATATTCCAAATACCCCAAGCCCTATTGAGGCATTTGATTACTTAATTGAAGTCATTAATGAGTTTTGTTTGAAATTAAATGCTGTCATGGTTGATGCAAGTAATAAGCAAATTGACGCGGTCCATATTGAAGTGATTCGTAAGCATATTCAAAAAATTGAATACGAAATGAATAAGTTAGGTATTGTTCCGGGTGAAAATCAGAGCCTTAAATATTTCTCATAAATTATGCTTATTGATGAAATAAAAAATAAGCTAGATGATTTAAAAAGAACAATAGCCAAGCATGATCATTCTTATTATGTTTTGGACGATCCGTCTGTATCTGATTTTGAATATGATTCTCTGATTAATGAGGTAAAAAAAATTGAGGAAAACTATCCTGAATTAATCACCTTAGATTCCCCTACTCAAAGGGTAGGCGGTACCCCGTTATCTGAGTTTGAACAAATTGAACATCCATTTCCAATGCTTTCATTAAATAATGTATTTGGTTTGGATGAATTAACGACTTTTTATGAAAGGTGTGAAGATACACTTGATCAAAAAGAAATAGAATTTAATGCTGAATTAAAGTTTGATGGCTTAGCAATTTCTATTTTTTATAAAAAAGGAGTCATAGAATACGCTGCAACAAGAGGAGATGGATTTGTTGGTGAGGACGTGACTCACAACATCAAAACTATTAAGTCCATTCCACTCAAGCTTGCTACTAAAACACCACCAGAAGAGCTTGAGATTAGAGGCGAAGTTGTAATGGACCGTGTTGACTTTTTAAAATTAAACAAAGAACAAGAAGAGGGTGGTAAGAAGAAATTTGCTAACCCCAGAAATGCTGCGGCTGGGAGTCTAAGGCAGCTTGATCCAAAAATTACTGCAACAAGGCCATTAAAGTTTTATGCCCACGGATTAGGCTTGGTAGATAAAAATATCGCTTTTAAAACACAGCAAGAAATTTATAGTTTTCTAAATGACCTAAATATTCCAATATCAAGCTTTTCTAAAACCGTAACTGGTGTAAATCAAATGCATGATTACTATCAAGAAATAATGCTAAAGAGAGAGGATTTACCTTTTGATATTGATGGTATTGTCTATAAAGTTAATTCTATAGTTGCGCAAAAAAATCTTGGCTTCGTATCTAGGGCGCCTAGATGGGCTATAGCTTATAAGTTTCCAGCGGAAGAAGCTGAAACGATTGTAAAAGATATTGTAGTTCAAGTGGGAAGAACTGGTGTAATAACGCCTGTCGCAAAATTAGAACCTGTTTACGTTGCTGGAGTGACAGTAACAAATGCTACCTTACATAATGAAGATGAACTTAGAAGAAAAGATGTGCACATAGGGGACTTTGTTCACGTAAGAAGAGCAGGGGATGTAGTGCCAGAGATAGTAAGGGTTCTTAAGGATAAAAGAAATAAAGACTTGGTAAGAAAGTTTGAAATGCCAAAGAATTGCCCTATTTGTAATTCTAAAATCATTAGAATTGAAGGAGAAGCGGCGCAAAGATGTACTGGTCAGTATGAATGTTCAGCTCAGTTAAAACAAAGTATTGCTCATTTTGTATCAAGAAAGGCTATGAATATTGATGGTTTAGGAGAAAAAATAATCGATCAGCTGTTTGACGAAGGTTTCATCAGATCAATTAATGATATTTATAGTTTAAATTACGAGAAGATTGCTGAGCTAGAAAGATTTGGTGATAAGTCTGTCGATAATTTGAAAAAATCTATTGAAGCAAGTAAAAAAACAACATTAGCAAAATTTATCTTTGCTCTTGGAATAAGAAATGTTGGAGAAGCAACCTCAAAAGACTTGGCAAAAACATTTGGTTCAATAGAGGGCCTAATGCAGGCAACGGTTGATGATTATTTAACTGTTAATGATATAGGACCAGTAGTTGCAGAATCATTATTTACATTCTTCTCAAATACTCATAATCAACAAATTGTTAAAGATTTAATCTTAAAAGGATTATCTTGGGATGATATTAAGATAAAGCAAAAGTCTGAACAAAAACTTTTGGATTTAACATTTGTCATAACTGGGACACTAGAAACACTATCCAGAGATGATGCTAAGTCTTTAATTGAAGATTTTGGCGGTAAAGTTAGTGGAAGTGTATCTAAAAAAACCTCTTTTTTGCTTGCTGGAGATAGTCCAGGATCTAAATATCAAAAAGCCGAAGAGCTTGGAGTAAGAATAATTAACGAAAAAGACTTAATGAGGATGATTAATGATTAAACAAATTACTTTAATATATATAATTAATTTATTGTTTTTAAACAATTTATTTGCATACAATCTTGATAATGAGTGTGAAAAATTATTAGCTAATGGCGAATTTAATAAGGCTGTCGAGGCAGCAGAAAAACTTAAGAATCAAGATGATTTTGGTGGAAGTTTTTGTATGGGCAAAGCGCTTTTTAACTCAAATGAGAATCTAAAGGCAGTAACAGCATTTACTGAGGCTGAGTCAAAAGCAAAGCATCCGTCTGATCAAATGCTTGCAATGATTTTCCAAGGTCTGGCTCTTAAGGATGAAAAACAATATGAAAAAGCCCACAAGGTATTTAATAAGGGCTTAGAGACAGCAAAATTAGGAAATTCAAAGTTTATGCAATTTGAAAGACGTTTTTTAAATCAAATCGGCGATATTAATAAGCTTCTTGGTAAACATGACATAGCGCTGGAAAACTTCACTGAGGGCTTAAAGAAGTCTGCTAATGATGATGAAAGAGCTGAGTCATATGAAAAGCTCGCAAATAATGCAGCAGATCGTAATGATTATGGACAAGCTGTAGAGTTTTCCTTAAAAAGCATGTTAGCTTATAAAAAAATAGGCGACTTAGGACAGTTTGCAGAACTTTCGTTATTGAATGCTCATTATCAAAAGCTTGATAATAATTATGCAAAAGCAAAAGAATCGATTTTTAATCTGGAAAGGTTTTGTATTGATAATGGGGGTGATTATTATCTAGCTAAAGCTTATTTGCTAATGGACTCATTATTGGATGCCAAAGACAAAAATGGTATTAACTATAAAGAGAAAGGCAGGGCTTTGGCTGTTAAGTTAGGTGCTTCTGATCTATTAAAGTGAGATATAAATACAATTTAACATAATATACATTATACGAAATAAAGGATATGATTCAATTAAGAAAGGTAATAGTTTATGCCACCTTTCTCGTTGTTACTTTTGGAATAAATAACGTGTTTGCAAAGACTTCCGTTGCTATTCTCTACGACGATATCTTTCTAGAGCACAATACGGGCTCAGGTCACCCAGAACGGCCAGAGCGTTTATTCGACGTCATTAATTCTCTGAAACAAAATTCAGATTATAAATACAATCTTGTATGGCCTAAAATTAAAAAAGCCACAAATAAAGAAATTGCTTTAGTTCATTCAGGGGACTACATTAATTTGGTCGAGAATGAAATTAGGGCGCTTGTTAACAAATCCCCTACTTTTTTAAGCACTGGCGACACCGTTATCTCCCCAAAGAGCCTAGAGGTTGCAAAAATGTCCGTTGGTGCAGGATTGACGGCTGCTGATGAAGTTATGAAAGGAAACGTTAAAGCTGCTTTTTCTTTTAACAGGCCTCCGGGGCACCACGCAACCAAAGACCGAGGTATGGGTTTCTGTATATTTAATCACACAGCCATTACGGCTCGCTATTTACAACAAAAATATGATATCAAGAGGGTATTGATTGTTGATTTTGATGTGCACCATGGTAATGGCACGCAAGACATATTTTATGAAGATCCTTCTGTTTTTTATTTTAGTATTCATCAACACCCTCTGTACCCCGGATCCGGAAGGCCATCTGAAACAGGATCTGGTGCTGGTGAAGGTGCGACTTTAAACATTGATCTCCCTGAAGGCGCTGGTGATGAGGAGTTTATCCAAGGCATAACTAAATATTTAATTCCTAAAATGATGGCTTTCAAGCCCGAATTTATAATCGTATCAGCCGGATTTGATGCTCATCAAGGCGATTTATTGGGCAGATTAACATACACCTCAAGGGGTTATAAAGAGGCGGCAAAGATTATAAATAAAATTCAAAATAAATATAATTCTAAAGGCATTATTTATATGCTGGAGGGCGGCTACGATCCTGAAAATATTGATGAAGCAAGTCGTGCAATCATCGAAGAGCTATTTACGCTCTAATAGGATTTTATATGGCACCTACTTCAACTAAACAGTCATGAGATGTTGGAGAATTTCCCATATCCCCAAAAGCATTTGAGCTCACTGAATTCACCACGCCATTATTCAATTGACGCCAGTATCCGAGAGTCGCAACCACAATACCAGGATTTACATCATTGGATACCTTGGCAGCCGCTTCAAAAGAACCCCGGTCATTAAATACTTTTACCTTCTGCCCTTCGGATATTCCTCGATCTTGAGCATCCTTTGGATTAATTAATACAAATTGCTCACCCTGCCCTTTGAGTTTATTTTCAATATTGGCGTAGCTAGAATTAATAAATCCATGACTCTTAGGCGCTAGAATATTCAGTGGGTACTTTTTAGCTAGCTCTGGATTAGCTTCATGCGTTTCGCGAGATGGAACGTAATCAGGTAATTCTGGAATATCTTCACCTGGTTGAAATCCTTCATACATTTGTCTAAAAGGACCTGCTACAAAATTTTTGGCCCCTACAACCCTAAATTCACATTTTCCTGATGGTGTCGGAAAGTTTCCTTCCTTATGTGGTGCCCTATCATCTTTAGTTCCAACATTTAATCTTGCATAACCATGTTTTTTTAAGTAATTAAGGTCAATACCCTCGCAAGCTGGTGAATTCCAATCAATGTAATTTTCCAAACATTCAGAATCATTCCATTTAAAATTATCTTCTTCAAAACCAAGCCTTTTAGCTAATTGTCGAAATATTTCATTATTTGGTAAACATTCTCCAGGAGAATCAATACATTTTTCATTGTATGTAAGATATAAGTGGCCCCATGACAGAATAATATCTTCTTGTTCGGCCCCCATAGATGCTGGAAGCAATATGTCTGCAAATGCAGCAGTATCAGAAATAAAGTGCTCAGCTGAAATTAAGAAAAGATCTTCACGCTTTAAACCCTCTAATATTTTTTCAGATTCAGTCGCCTGGGTTACTGGATTAGTATTCCAACACATCATTGATTTTATAGGCACTTTAAGTTTTTGTTCTCCAGTTAAGACCCTTCCAAGTTGGAGGTTGTTGACTACCTGGGTCCCTTCAGGAATTAAGTCTGGCCGACAAATTACATCAAATTTATAAGGATGCTCCCATACAGGAAATTGAAGAATTCCACCTCCAACATGTCGCCATGCTCCAGTTAGTGCTGGGAGTGAAGTTACAGCCCTAATGGCTTGGCTTCCGCCCCAACTTTTTTCTAATGCCACCCCTATGCGAATTGCTGAGGGCTGAGTTGTAGCATACTCTCTTGCTAATGTTCGAATATCCTCGACTGGAATTCCTGTAATTTCAGAAGCCCACTCTGGAGTTCTTTCCTTTGCTTTTGCAGCTAATTCTTTGTATCCAATAGTGTATCGATCTACATAATCTTGATCAACCAGCCCTTCTTCAATGATGACACTCATCATAGCCATTGCAAGAGCGCCATCAGTACCTGGTTTTGGACAGATATGCCAGTCAGCTTCTTTAGCTGTTCTAGAAGCATACGCATCAATCACAACAACCTTAGCACCTTTCTTTTGTGCATCTTTAATAATATGCCAGTGATGTAAATTCGTGCTGACAGAATTACAGGCCCAGACAATAATATATTTTGAATGAATAAAGCTTTCAGGATCAACTCCTGCAGTAGGACCAATTGTTAATAACCATGCAGTACATGAACCCTCCCCGCAAAAAGTTCGCTCTGTTACAGTTGCGCCAAGCCTGGCAAAGAATGCATCTCCACCATTAAGACCATGAACCAACCCTTGATTACCCAAATAACTATTAGGCATAATAGCTTCAGGACCATGTTCTTTTATAATTTCATTCCATCTGCTTACAATGGTATCAAAGGCTTCATCCCAGGTAATTCGCTCAAATTTCTTTTCACCTTTTGGTCCAATACGCTTCATCGGATAAAGCAAGCGATCTGGGTGATAGTGTCTTTTTTCATAATCATTTAATTTGACACATAAACCCCCTCTGGTCATAGGATGGTCTGGATTACCCTGGACTTTAATTAGTTTTTTATCTTGAACATGAAACACCATAGAGCAAGTATCGGGGCAATCATGAGGGCAGCCCCCATGATGTTTTTGAATTGCAGACTTAATATCACCATCCATAAAATAGATCCTTTTAATTAAGTTGTTTAGTCTAATTTAGCACAAAAAAAAAGCTCTGGATATACAGAGCTTTAATGATTAAAAATAGAAATTACTATTGATTAAAGAAAGCAATATTCGCGCAACGATCATTTACAAAAGTAAACTCAATTTTTTTCCAAGTTTTATTTGGCGCATACTCAACGATCGCTGAGTAGTACCACATTTCTATCTTATCTTTTTTATTTGGATTTCTATTGTCTTCTGTAGGTCTGCCAATTACAGAGCTTGCGTCTTTTGGCTTAATAGCCATTTCTTT
>CAYVOQ010000032.1:0-10522 GCA_964453595.1 uncultured Methylobacillus sp.
CTGTTGAATCCAAATGTTGGAATGTTGTTGCAGGTGATGGGTCAGTCAAGTCATCCGCTGGCACATAAACCGCTTGGATCGATGTAATTGAACCTGTTTTTGTTGACGTAATACGCTCCTGTAAACGGCCCATTTCATCAGCAAGCGTAGGTTGGTAACCCACCGCTGATGGCATACGGCCTAATAGCGCTGATACTTCAGTACCTGCAAGTGTATAACGATAAATATTATCCACGAAGAATAAAACATCACGACCTTCATCACGAAATTTTTCCGCCATCGTTAATCCTGATAACGCCACACGAAGTCTGTTTCCTGGAGGCTCGTTCATCTGACCAAACACCATGGCCACTTTTGATTCCTTCATATCATCTAATTTAATAACACCCGCTTCTGCCATCTCATGGTAGAAGTCATTACCTTCACGAGTACGTTCACCCACACCCGCGAATACAGATAAACCGGAATGCTGTTTCGCAATGTTATTAATCAGCTCAAGCATGTTAACTGTTTTACCCACACCGGCACCACCAAACAGACCAACTTTACCACCTTTCGCAAATGGGCAAATAAGGTCAATCACTTTAATACCTGTCTCTAAAAGCTCTACAGATGGTGATAGTTCACTAAATGCTGGGGCTTTTTGATGAATAGAACGGAATTCTTTTGATTCAATTTTACCCACTTCGTCAATTGGACGGCCTAACACATCCATAATACGGCCAAGAGTACCAGTGCCCACAGGAACTTGGATCGGTGCGCCAGTTGAGATAAATTGAGTGCCTCTAGCTAAACCATCTGTTGATCCCATCGCAATTGTTCTTACGATACCATCGCCTAATTGTTGTTGAACTTCTAAAGTTAAACCGCCTTCAGCTGTTTTTGCATTGGCATCTTTATCGTCAATTTGTAATGCATCATATACTTTTGGCATTTGATCACGAGGGAACTCGACGTCAACCACCGCTCCGATACACTGAACTACTTTTCCGATTTGTTTGGCACTCATTTTTTTTCCTTACTCATCTAAAATTAAAATTTACGATACCGCTGCTGCTCCACCAACAATTTCCGATATCTCTTTTGTAATAGCGGCTTGACGAGCCTTGTTGTATACCAACTTCAATTCGTCAATCACATTTTTTGCATTGTCAGAAGCCGCCTTCATTGCAACCATTCTTGCTGATTGTTCTGAAGCCTGATTTTCTGCAACCGCATGATAGATTACTGATTCAATATATCTTTTTAAGAGTTCATCAATAACGCTATCAGCATCTGGTTCATAGATATAATCCCACGGACCCTCTGGTGCACCAAGCTTTTCTCCGGTTAATGGAAGAACTTGATCCATCATTGGCTCTTGTTTCATGGTATTAATAAACTTTGTATAACATACATAAAGCTGATCAATTTCACCATTAATGTATGCATCTAACATCACCTTAATGGTTCCAATTAAATCTTCTAATTGCGGTGTATCACCGAGACCTATAATGTTTGATTTAACATTAGCGCCAATTCGGTTCATAAAGCCAAAGCCTTTATTACCGATCGCTGAAATTTCTACCTTTTTACCTTCTTTTTCCCACGCCTTGATTTGGTTTAAAGAAGTTCTTAATACATTTGTATTTAAGCCACCGCATAAACCTTTATCCGAAGTAACCACAATTAAACCCACGTTCTTAACTTTTTCACGTGATACTAAAAAAGGATGCTTAGATTCTGATTCTGCGTAGGACAAATGCGCTGCAACATTCCTAATTTTTTCAGCATAAGGTCTTGACGCTTGCATACGATCCTGCGCCTTACGCATTTTTGATGCAGCAACCATCTCCATTGCCTTCGTGATCTTTTTCGTGTTTTCTACACTTTTGATCTTGGTTCGTATTTCCTTACCACCAGCCATTGCTATACCCTAATAAAATTAATATTTACTTGATGATTTAAAATCTTCAATTGCTTTAATTAAATCTTTTTCTTCTTTGTCACCGAGATCTAAACTCTTCTCGATAGCTTCAATAACTTTTTTATGTTTAGATGCAATAAAACCATGTAGATCAGATTCACATGCTAGTAATTTATCAACTGGCACATCATCAAAGTATCCATTATTCGCTGCATACAATGTCACACCCATCTTAGCCACACTTAAAGGTGAGTATTGTTGCTGTTTCATTAGCTCAGTAAACATGCGACCACGATCTAACTGTTTACGTGTTGCTTCATCAAGGTCAGATGCGAACTGCGCAAAAGCTGCCAATTCACGGTACTGCGCCAAGGCTAAACGAACACCGCCACCCAGTTTTTTAATAACTTTAGTTTGCGCTGCACCACCCACACGAGAAACTGAAATACCTGCGTTAATCGCTGGACGAATACCCGCGTTGAATAAGTCTGATTCTAAGAAGATCTGACCGTCTGTAATCGAAATTACGTTTGTTGGCACGAATGCTGAAACGTCACCTGCGGCTGTTTCAATCACCGGTAATGCAGTTAGTGAGCCTGTTTTACCTTTTACTTTACCTTTAGTAAATTTCTCAACATATTCCTCATTTACACGCGCAGCTCTTTCAAGCAACCTTGAGTGAATATAAAAAACGTCACCAGGATACGCTTCACGTCCAGGAGGTCTTCTTAATAAAAGTGAGATTTGACGATAAGCAACTGCTTGTTTACTCAAATCATCATAAATAATTAATGCATCTTCACCACGGTCTCTGAAGTATTCACCCATGGTACAACCTGCATAAGGTGCTAAGAATTGAAGTGCTGCAGAATCAGATGCTGCCGCTGTTACCACAATGGTATATTCCATCGCACCATGCTCTTCTAATTTACGCACTACGTTCGCAATGGTTGAAGCTTTTTGACCAATCGCCACATAAATACAAGTCATGTTTTGACCACGTTGGTTAATAATCGCATCCACCGCAACAGCTGTTTTACCTGTTTGGCGATCCCCAATAATTAATTCACGCTGACCACGACCAATTGGCACCATTGAGTCAACTGATTTCAAACCGGTTTGCACAGGCTGAGAAACAGATTTACGATCAATCACGCCTGGCGCTACTTTTTCTAATTTGTCTGTTAATTTTGATTTAATTGGACCTTTGCCGTCTAAAGGATTACCTAAAGCATCCACCACACGTCCAATCAGTTCAGGACCTACTGGCACTTCCAAAATCTTACCTGTACATTTACAAGTATCGCCTTCTGAAATGTGTTCATAATCACCTAAAACCACCGCACCAACAGAGTCTCTTTCCAGGTTAAGAGCCATGCCGAATGTGTTTCCAGGAAATTCAATCATTTCACCAGACATTACATTTGATAAACCATGAATACGGACAATACCGTCTGTGACGGATACCACCGTTCCTTGTGTTCTTGCTTCTGATGATGATTTAAAGTCTTTAATTCGACTCTTAATCAATTCACTAATTTCTGAAGTAGATAATTGCATTACTTTCTCCTGGATTATTTATGCTTTCATACTGAAAGCTAAGCTTTCAAGTTGTCCTTTAACAGAAGCATCAATCACTGTATCACCAACAGTAATGACACTTCCTCCTAAAATTTCTTTATCAATTTCAATATTCGCTTCGATTTTTTTAGAGAATTTTTTCTCTAATTTCTTAACGATCTCATTTGTTTCTTCTTTCGATATTTTTGCTGCAACAACAATATTTGCTACAAGCGTGCCTTCTTCGTCTGCCTTGAAGGTTTCAAAAGATTCGCTGATGAAGGGAATAACCAACAATCTTTTGTTTTCAACAAGTAACTTCACGAGGTTCTCACCTTCAGCGCTTAAGTTACCTTTACAGATTTTTAAAATCATTGCTTCTTTTTCAGAATCATTGATTTTGGCATCTTGAACTATTGTTTTTACATGCTCATCCTCAACAAGCTGTGCTAACAGCTTTAACATACCTGACCAATCATTAAGACGCTTTTGCTCTTTTGCTAAATCAAAGATTGCTTGAGCATAAGGTCTGGCAATTGTTGAGATTTCAGCCATCGATTAAAGATCCTTTGCTAATTTAGTTAACATCGCACTATGTGATTTCGCATCAATTTCTTTTTCAAGAATTTTTTGCGCACCTTCAATTGCTAAATTAGATACTTGTGCACGTAAATCCTCTTTGGCCTTATTAACTTCCTGGTCAATTTCAGATTTTGCATTAGCAATAATACGATCCGCATCTGTTTTAGCATTTTGTTTTGCTTCTTCTATAATCTCACTTGCTCTTTTTTCAGCTTGTGTGATTATTTCTGAAGACTTCTCTTTTGCAATATCAAGCAATTCAGTTCTCTTTTTTTCTGCCATTTCAAGCGATGCTTTACCATCACGCGCAGCAGCTAAACCGTCAGCAATCTCTTTTTGTCGACTTTCAATTGCCGATAAAAGAGGTGGCCATACAAACTTAACCGTGAACCAAATTAAAATTGCAAAAGTTAGTGCTTGAGCAATTAAAGTAAAATGGATATTCATTTGTTCTCCAAATTCCTATTATTAATTAGATACCTGGTGTTACACCTAGAGTTAATGGGTTTGCAAAAGCAAACATCATCACGATACCCACAGCGATAATGAATGACGCATCAATCAAACCTAATAATAAGAATACTTTTGTTTGTAATTGTGAAATCATTTCTGGTTGTCTTGCAGCACCGTCCAAGAAACTTGCACACATTATACCGATACCGATACAAGCGCCTAAAGCACCAAGACCCACCATTAAACCAAGCCCAATCGCTGTATATGACTGAACAGTTGCTAAAAATTGTAAAGCTTCCATTTGTATTTCCCTTCTAAAAAATTAAAAACTATTAATGGCCCTCGTGAGCCATTGATAAGTACACTACAGTTAGCATCATGAAAACATACGCTTGTAATGTTACGATCAAGATGTGAAAAATTGCCCATCCTGCTCCTAACAATGTACTAAAGAATGTTCCCACCACACCAGAAAAACCAGCAAGCATCGCGATCAATAAAAAGATCACCTCACCGGCATACATATTTCCAAACAATCGTAACGAATGTGACAATGGTTTAGAAACATATTCAATTAAATTAAAAATAAAATTTGCAGGCCACACAAATGGATTTGATCCAAATGGCGCGCAGAATAATTCATGCAGCCAACCACCCAGGCCTTTCACTTTGATACCAAAGAAAATCATTAAAAACCATACACCTAAAGCCAATGCAAAGGTTGTATTCACATCTGCCGTTGGCACGTTTCGCCATGTATTTATTCCACCCATTTCTAAACCTTTAGCCACAACATCAATAGGTAAGAAATCCATAGCATTCATCATAAATACCCATAAGAATACTGTTAAAGCTGCAGGAGCTACAAAGCTATGGCGGTCGCCATGGAACGTTGCTTTCACTTGGTCATCAATAAAACCAAATACTAATTCAACGAAAGCTTGCGTTTTTGAAGGCACACCGGATGTCGCTTTACGCGCAAACCACCAGATGAAACCCATAGTTAAAATACCTAATAATAAAGAGACAACTACAGAATCGACATTTAATGTCCAAAAAGGAGAATCCCCAAACTGAAATTCATTAAAGGATAAATGATGGCCAATATACTCATTCGGAGAACTCGGAGCGTGATGAGCGGCTTCTGTCATATTTTAAAAATCTCTAATTAGTTGTTGTCTAATTTTGATATTGCCAAGCCGGAAAGTAATGCTGATATTGCTAATCCCAACACTAAACTAAACGGTTGTATATCCCCATAAAATTTAAACGCCAAATAAAGCACTACAAAAATCGTCGCAAGCTTAATCAGCTCGGCTTTGATCACATTGATGATCACTTGACCGGCTGCTTGGCCTTTTATATTTATTTTTGCAAAAGGTAAGGCGATGATAACGCCTAAAATCACAGACAAGAAACCTATTAATATAGATACACCTGATGCGATCGATGAAAAAAATCCTAGCACCGCAAACAATGTTAGTGCCACAATAATTTGTCGAACTAACATTTTTTTTAGTTGTTTTGGAAGTCCTCCCAATCTTTCAGTGAACTGTTTAAATTCGCTCATAACACCGAAAAATTGATTCCTTTTCAAAAGGGGAGATTTTCCTTTGAAATTGACTTTTCGTCAAGTCTAAAATAATTTTTATTTTAATTTTTTGTTTAATATCAATATGTTAAGAATTTACTTTTTTAAAATCGAAATTAGCGAATCCAATTCATCTAAATTTCTGTAATGTATCTTAATATTTCCAGAATTATTGGCTTTATTTTCTATCCTTACAGAAAACCCAATCTTATCTGCAATTTCTTGCTCTGAGTTTTTAAGATCGGCATCATTATTCCTTCCAAACTTTACTTTTCTTTTTGGATTTTTGTAGGCCGATTGACCTGCTTCGTTTACTAAAGTCTCAACCTGACGAACTGTTAAATTTTCTTTTATTATTCTTTCACAAAGCATAATTTGCTTATCTGGTTCTAAAGCTAACAAGGCTCTTGCATGGCCCATATCAATTTTCTTTTCATTTAATGCATCTCTAACAAAAGAGGTTAAATTTAACAAACGAATTAAATTTGAAACATAAACTCTAGTCTTTCCTAATGCATCTGCTGCTTTTTCATGTGTTATTCCAAATTCTTCAATCATTCGTTTAATGCCGCTTGCTTCCTCGAGGGGAGTTAAATCCTCTCGTTGCATATTTTCAATCAAAGCCATTGCTAATGCACTACGATCATTTATTTCACGAATAATTACGGGCACTGATTCAAGTTTTGCCAATTGTGCAGCACGCCATCTTCTTTCGCCTGCAATTATCTCAAATTGGTTATCTTGTTTTCTTACAATAATTGGTTGCATCAATCCTTGTTCAACAATTGAATCTGCTAATTCCTGAATTCCTTTTTCATTAAATACAGTTCTTGGTTGATATTTTCCCGACAATATTTCTTTAACCGAAATATTTTGTATTTTTTCTCCGTCGTATACCTCTGGTGAGATTTTTTTTTCTTCAACCTCTGACTCAAATAAAGCACTTAAGCCCTTACCCAATCCTTTTTCTCTAGCCATTTTTTCTTTCCTCTATATTTATTACTTCGTCTGCTAATTTCAAATAGGCCTTAGCACCTTTTGATGTTTTATCAAACTGAATTACCGATTTACCATAGCTAGGAGCTTCAGCTACACGTACATTTCGTGGGACTATTGTTTTGTATACTTTATTTGGAAAATATGTAGAAATTTGCGCAGAAACTTCTTTGCTAAGTGTATTTCTTGAGTCAAATATTGTTCTTAATAATCCCTCAATCTCTATTTGTGGATTCATTATTTTTTTAACACGTTTTATTGTATTAATTAAATCTGTTAATCCCTCTAAAGCAAAGTATTCACATTGCATTGGAATAATTACAGCATTTGCTGCAGTTAAGGCATTCAATGTAATCAACCCAAGTGACGGGGGGCAATCCATCAAAATAAAATCATAATTATCTTGGATAGAAAACAATGCTTTTTTCAGAGTCTGTTCTCTTTGTTCTAAATTGACTAGCTCAATTTCAGCTCCTGCTAAATGTTGGTTGGCAGGCAAAACATCATAATATTTTGTTTTTTGTATAACTTTATCAATTGGCTCATCGTTTAATAGTAGATCGTATACCGTCTTTTCTATTTTGTTTTTTTCTATACCTGATCCGGTGGTTGCATTTCCCTGAGGGTCAAGATCAATGAGCAATACTTTTTTACCTTTCAATGATAATCCGGTTGATAAATTAACTGTGGTAGTGGTTTTACCCACACCCCCTTTTTGATTTGATATTGCTAGTATTTTTGCCATTATTTTATGAGTAAGTGATCATTTATATATTTTAATTAAATTTCTTTCTTCAGCTAAAAACGGAACTGCTAGTTTTTTTATTTCAAATTTTTGGTCTGAAATATTTTCTATCTCCTCTTGTACCTTTAGTCCCTTCATTGCTAAAAATTCACCGCCATTTTTTAATAGATGTGTAGTGAGTTTTATCATTTTTGTTACTTCAGAAAATGCGCGACTAATTATGACATCGACTAAATTTTCTAATTTTAAATCTTCAACTTTTGCATGATAAGTTTCAACATTTTTTAACCCTAATTTTCCCTTCACCTCATTTAAGAAAGTAATTTTTTTATTTACACCATCGACAAGTAAAAAATTTTTATCTGGGTTAAAAATTGCCAATACCATTCCAGGAAATCCACCACCCGTTCCAACATCTAATATCACTTTTGCTGTTTTAATTTCATTATGCACGGACAAGCTGTCTAAAAAATGTTTAATTACAATCGCTTCGTCTTCTTTTATAGCTGTAATATTGATTTTTTCATTCCATTTTTTTAATGTGCCCAAATAAAGTATCAATTTATCTATATTTTCCTGCTTTGCCTGAATTTTAAGTTCATCCAAGCCTTTTTTAATTAATTCATTTAGGCTACTCATTAACTTTTTTCTTAGATTCCTTTTCCATCAAAGCAAGTTTTTTTAAATAAACAACAATTAAAGAGACCGTCGCAGGAGTTATGCCTGAAATTCGGCTAGCCTGACCAACATCGCGCGGACGAATCTGCTCTAATTTCTGAATGGCTTCGTTACTGAGTCCTTTAATGTCTTTAAATTTAACCTGGTCTGGTATTATTTGATTAAATTGAGTCTGTAATCGCGTAATTTCATCTTTTTGACGATTAATATATCCCGAATACTTCGCTTTAATTTCCACTTGATCGGTTATGCTTTCATCAAAATCTAAGAAATTTTCATTATTAATCAATGATTTAACACGTTTCAAACTCACGTTCGGACGCTTCACGAGCTCGAATATAGAATAATCTCGCTCAAGGGGAACGTCAAAAAATTTAATTTGATCCTTTTTAGATAAAGCCTCTGGTTTGATGTTTGTCTTTTGAATAATTCGTTCACATTCAGCAATTTTGCTCATTTTAGTTTGATAATTTTCATAATCTTGCTGTGCAACAACGCCGATTTGATAACCTTTTTCTGTCAATCTTTGGTCCGCATTGTCTTCTCTTAGCATAAGACGATACTCAGCTCGACTTGTAAACATCCGATACGGCTCTGTAACGCCTCGTGTAATTAAGTCATCAATTAAAACGCCCATATAGGCTTCTTCACGCCCAGGGATCCAAGCCTCTT
The DNA here is from genome assembly GCA_964453595.1 of uncultured Methylobacillus sp. Lineage (GTDB taxonomy): Bacteria > Pseudomonadota > Gammaproteobacteria > Burkholderiales > Methylophilaceae > BACL14. Next base: position 9,184 of record CAYVOQ010000032.1, read on the forward strand.
TGTCTTGAGAGGCTAATGCTGCATTCATTCCAGCAATTAAACCCTGTGCTGCAGCTTCTTCATAACCCGTTGTTCCATTTATTTGACCTGCAAAATAAAGCCCTGCTATTGATTTTGTTTCTAGTGAGGCTTTTAAGTTTCGTGGGTCAAAATAATCATATTCGATTGCATATCCCGGTCTTAATATATAAGCATCTTCTAAACCCTTCATAGAGCGTACAAGGTTATATTGCACATCAAAAGGAAGGCTAGTCGAAATGCCATTTGGGTATACTTCATTTGTATTCAGGCCCTCTGGTTCTAAAAATATTTGATGGGCATCTTTATCAGCGAAACGATGAATCTTGTCTTCAATTGAAGGACAATAGCGTGGTCCTATGCCCTCAATCACCCCCGTATACATTGGGGAACGGTCCAATCCCGAGCGAATAATTTCATGTGTTTGAGTATTGGTATGTGTGATCCAACAAGAAATTTGTTGCGGATGTTCAATTTTTGGGGTTTGAATTGAAAAATAAGGGGTAGGTGTATCTCCTGGCTGCTCTTCCATAACCTTATAATTAATCGTGCGGCCATCGATTCTAGGTGGCGTTCCTGTTTTCAAACGTCCCACTGGTAATTTAAGCTCAGCCAATCGTTCTCCTAGCCGAGTAGATGCCGGATCTCCAGCACGGCCACCTGTATAATTTTCCAAGCCTATATGAATAACCCCTCTTAGAAATGTTCCTGCCGTTAATACAACTTTTTTGGATTGAAATTCAATACCAGACTGGGTTACAACGCCCTTAACCCGATCACCTGACACTAATACATCATCAACCGGCTGCTGAAAGATCCATAAATTCTCTTGATTTTCGAGATAACTACGAATTGCTGCACGATAAAGTACACGGTCAGCTTGTGCTCTTGTCGCTCTTACAGCTGGTCCTTTACTACGGTTGAGAATCCTGAACTGAATTCCTGCAGCATCAGCTGCTTTTGCCATCACGCCGCCTAAGGCATCAACTTCTTTTACTAAATGGCCTTTACCTATCCCGCCAATAGATGGATTACAAGACATTTGCCCCAATGTTTCAATATTGTGGGTAATTAATAGAGTCTTTTGCCCCATACGTGCTGCTGCCAGACATGCTTCTGTGCCAGCATGACCACCTCCAACCACAATTACATCAAATACTTTTGGGAATTCCATTAATGTTTCGTTTATTTAAATGCGTTATTTTACTTTAAAAAACCAAAATTGCTATGTTTCACGTGAAACACGCTTTATATTTTGTTTCACGTGAAACAATTATTTGCCAATACAAAATCGGCTAAATATTTCTCCAAGGAGGTCATC
>CAYVOQ010000033.1:0-9387 GCA_964453595.1 uncultured Methylobacillus sp.
ATAAAGAGCAAGTGCACCGAATTGGGGCTTGTTTCTCGAGAAGAATTTGATGTGCAGACCGAAGTTCTTAGAAGAACAAGAGAGAAATTAGAAGCTGTAGAGAAAGAATTAGAGAAATACGAAACCAAAAAGAAATAATTTATTCATATAATTTTTAAGAAACATCATTCATAATCATTTCATGACTAAACAGCAGTCGATTAAAGAAACAATTCAGTCTATTTTAAATGATCGTATTATGATCATGGATGGTGCTATGGGCACCATGATTCAGCAGTATAAATTTTCTGAAGAAGATTATCGCGGCCAAAAATTTAAAGATTTTCAAGCTCCTGCAGGCGAACGTGAATTATTTTTGAAGGGAAATAACGAACTTCTATCGATTACCCAACCCGATATTATCCAAAAGATTCATGAGGATTATTTAAACGCTGGTGCCGACATTATTGAAACAAACACGTTTGGTGCAAATGCAATTGCTCAAGAAGATTATTACATGGAAGAGTTGGTTTATGAGATGAACGTCGCTTCTGTAAAGTTAGCTAAAGCAGCAGTAGAAAAATATACAACAAAAGAAAAACCGAGATTTGTGGCAGGCGCAATTGGCCCTACTCCCAGAACTGCGTCAATATCCCCTGACGTTAATGATCCCGGAGCGCGTAACGTTTCCTTTCAGCAATTGGTTGCTGCTTATCAATTTCAAGCAGAAACATTAATTGATGCAGGTGCCGATATTATTTTAATTGAGACGGTCTTTGATACATTAAATTGTAAAGCTGCCATATTTGCTACCCAGCAAGCATTTGAATCTAGAGCGCAAGAATTGCCGATTATGATTTCGGGCACTGTTACAGATGCTTCGGGACGGATTTTATCAGGACAGACAGTAACCGCTTTCTGGAATTCAATACGGCATGCTAAGCCACTTACAATTGGACTAAATTGTGCATTGGGTGCGGCATTGATGAGACCATATGCAGAAGAATTATCTTTGATCGCTGATACAAATGTTTGTATTTATCCTAATGCAGGCTTACCAAATCCGATGTCAGATACGGGTTTTGATGAAAAACCAAATGATACTTCATCATTACTATTGGAGTTTGCACAAAGTGGTTTTATAAATATTGCTGGAGGTTGTTGTGGAACAACACCAGCCCATATTCGAGCAATTGCAGAAACGCTTAAAGATATCAAACCTAGAAAAATACCTAAAATTGAACCTCAACTAAGACTCTCGGGTTTAGAACCTATGGTGATTAAAGACAATGATTTATTTGTCAATGTTGGGGAGAGAACTAATGTCACGGGTTCAAGGGCATTTGCAAAATTAATTTTAGAAGACAATTATGAAGAAGCTGTGTCTGTTGCGAGACAGCAAGTTGAAAATGGCGCACAGATTATCGACATCAATATGGACGAAGGTATGTTGGATGCGAAAAAAGCGATGACGACTTTTTTAAATCTAATTGCTTCAGAACCAGATATTGCCAGAGTGCCTATTATGATTGATTCATCTAAATGGGAAGTCATTGAAGCAGGCCTGCAGTGTGTCCAAGGAAAAGCCATTGTGAATTCAATTTCCTTAAAAGAAGGGGAAGAAGAATTTTTAAGACAAGCAAAGCTGTGTATGCAATATGGCGCTGCAATCATTGTGATGGCTTTTGATGAAAAAGGACAAGCTGATACCTATGAGCGCAAAATAGAAATATGTAAGAGAGCTTATGATTTGTTAAATACATCGATTGGATACCCAGTTGAGGATATTATTTTTGATCCAAATATTTTTGCAATTGCAACAGGTATTGCAGAGCACAATAATTATGCAGTAGATTTTATTCAGGCAACAAAATGGATCAAGCAAAATTTACCTTACGCTAAAATCTCTGGTGGAGTCTCTAATGTGAGTTTTTCATTCCGGGGTAATGAAGCTGCAAGAGAAGCAATTCATACGGTATTTCTCAATCATGCAATAAAAAATGGTATGACCATGGGAATAGTCAATGCGGGTATGATCGGTGTAATTGATGATTTATCAGCTGAATTAAGAGCAGCCGTTGAAGATGTTGTCTTGAATCGAAATGCCGATGCAACAGATCGTATGATTGAAATAGCTGGAACCCTTCAAGGGTCAAAGAAAAAAGAAATAACAAATGATTGGCGGGGCAACAATGAATCTCCAGTTACTGTTGCAAAAAGAATCGAATATGCGCTGATTCATGGTATTACTGAATTCATAACTGAAGATACAGAAGAGGCACGACTTGAGATCGAAAGAAATGGGGGTCGACCAATTAATGTCATTGAGGGACCTTTGATGGATGGCATGAATGTGGTGGGCGATTTATTCGCTGAAGGTAAAATGTTTTTACCACAGGTTGTAAAATCAGCCCGAGTCATGAAGCAGGCAGTCGCGCATCTGATCCCATATATTGAACAAGAAAAAATTGCAGAAGAGAAAAGAACTGGCATAAAAACAAAATCAAAAGGCAAGATGTTAATTGCTACCGTTAAAGGCGATGTTCATGATATCGGTAAGAATATTGTTTCTGTAGTTTTGCAATGTAATAATTTTGAAGTAGTAAATATGGGGGTGATGATCCCATGTGCTGAAATTTTAGCAAAAGCAAAAGAAGAAAATGTGGACATTATTGGACTATCAGGACTCATTACTCCCTCGCTAGAAGAAATGGCACATGTTGCATCTGAAATGCAAAGAGACCCTTACTTTAGATCAGTAAAAATGCCACTTTTGATCGGGGGAGCAACGACTTCCCGTGCCCATACGGCGGTGAAGATTTCTCCTAATTATGAAGGACCAGTAGTCCATGTTCCCGATGCCTCAAGATCGGTTGCGGTCATGCAGGCTTTATTATCAAAAGAATCAAAAGAAGAATATATTGCAAAGCTCCAGGATGATTATGAATCTCTAAGAGAGTTGCATGGAAAGAAGAAGGGGCGAGAATTAATATCTATTGAAGAAGCAAGGAAAAATAAATTTAAACTTAACTTCAATCCGATACAGCCAAAATTTATTGGACGGAGACATATAAAAAATATTGATTTAAAAATCTTAGAAAATTATATTGATTGGACCCCATTTTTTCAAACATGGGATCTTGCAGGGAAGTATCCAAATATACTAGAAGATAAATTGGTTGGTGAAACAGCGACCCAACTTTATGTCGACGCAAAAAAAATGTTACAAAAGTTAATTACAGATCGAAAATTAAAAGCTAATGCAGCAGTTGGTTTTTATAATGCATATTCACAGAAAGACGATATTCATATTCTCTTGGATAATGATGAACACATATTTACTTTCCATACTATGCGTCAACAGGATAAAAAGCCAGCCATCAATGGAATTCCAAAACCTAATTTAGCGTTAGCTGATTTTATCTCTCCTGATAAAAATAATATAGACAATATTGGATTGTTTGCTGTCAGCATAAATGATGAGAGCAATTCTTACTTAAAAGATTTTGAAAAACAAAATGATGATTATCATTCAATTATGTTTAAGGCCTTATGTGATCGTTTGGCAGAAGCATTGGCAGAGTATATGCATGAGCGCGTAAGAAAAGATTTGTGGGGATATGCAGCCGAAGAACATTACTCAAATCAGGAGTTGATTAAAGAAAAATATACGGGTATAAGGCCAGCGCCAGGATATCCGTCATGTCCAGAACATTCCGTAAAAAAAGAAATATTTAAAGCACTTGCAGTTGATGAAATTGGAATGAGTCTGACAGAGAACTATGCAATGATTCCAGCATCATCGGTATCAGGTTTTTATTTTGCACATGCAGATGCGCAATATTTCGATGTTGGAAAAATTGATGAGGATCAACTATTAGATTTGGCAACACGCTTTAATCAGTCAATTGATGATTTTCGAAAAATGATACCAACTAATCTAAAATAAAAATATGCATATTCATATTCTTGGAATTTGCGGCACATTTATGGCAGGAATTGCTACCATTGCAAAAGAACTTGGATATAAAGTTACTGGTTGTGATCAAAATGTCTATCCGCCCATGTCAACATTTCTTGAATCTCAAGATATTAAAATCATAGAAGGGTATGATCCCACTCAGATAGCAATAAAGGCAGATCTATATGTAATTGGTAATGTAGTATCAAGAGGCAATCCTTTGATGGAAAAAATACTTGATAACAACCTTCAGTTCATATCAGCACCTCAATGGTTATATGAAAATGTATTAAAAAATAAATGGGTTTTAGCAGTTTCTGGGACCCATGGTAAAACAACAACGACATCAATGCTCACTTGGATTCTAGAGGAACTAAACTATAAACCAGACTTTTTAATAGGCGGTATTCCTAAAAATATGGGCGTCAGCGCAAGAACTAATAAAGATTCTAATTTTTTTGTAATTGAGGCAGACGAATACGACACAGCTTTCTTTGATAAACGTTCAAAGTTTATTCATTACCATCCTAAAACACTTGTGATAAACAATATAGAATTTGATCATGCGGATATTTTTGAAAATATTGAACAAATACAAAAACACTTTCATCATTTAGTAAGGCTAGTTCCATCATCTGGATTATTAATAGCCAATGCAGAAGATAAAAATATAGACAAAGTTATTGCAATGGGAAATTGGACAAAATTGCTAAAATTTAATGAGCTAGATGGATGGCATGTGTCTGGAAAAACAATAGTTAATAAAAAAGAAGAGCTTGGGCAATTTAGAACAGAATTTTACGGAGAACATAACTATAAGAATGCGCTAGCAGCAATATTAGCTGCTCAACATGTCGGGGTGAAGCCAGTTGATGCGATGGAGGCATTATCAAAATTCACCTTACCATCAAGAAGACTTGAAAAATTATATGAAGATAAAGATATAGTTATTTTAGATGATTTTGCACATCATCCCTCCGCAATTTCATCGACTTTAAAGACAATAAAAAACGAATATCAAGATAAAAAAATATTGGCTGTAGTTGACCCAAGAAGTAACACTATGAAAAGGGGAGACTTAAAAAATGATTTGGTAAAATCATTTAAAGATGCAGATACGGTATTTTTTTACAACAAAGATCTCAAATGGGATCCATATGAAATATTCACAGATAAAAAGATCTTAATTCATGATGACATTGAAAAATTATTTAAAGAAATTACAGAGCAAATAAATAAAAATATGGTGCTTGTATTTATGAGCAATGGTAGCTTTGATGGACTTCAGAAAAAAACAAAAAATTTTATAGCTGATGAAAAATAATACTTTTTATAGCATATTTGTTCTATTGTCAGTATTAATCCATGGGTATATTTTTTACTTTATAAAAATTGAAACAGAAAAAAAAACATACGAAGACTTATCGATTGAAATTCTTAATATTGAGCCTCAAGTGAAAGAAGAAGCAAGTGAGCAAAAAAAAGAAATAAGCCAAACTGAAAAGAAAGAAAGTAAACCGATAGAGCCAAAAAAAATAGAAAAATCAAATAAATCGAAATCTTTTGAAAAGAAGATTCAAGAAAATTTAGATGTAGCAGATAACAAAAACGTCGAAGAAAAACCAAAAAAAATAATAGATCAAAGGGCGATTTTATCTCAAGTAGATCAATATCTATATGATAAAAACCAATATAAAAATACCCGTGAAAAAACGATATCTAACAAAACAAAAGAACCCCTATATAGAGATTATTATGCAGTATGGCAAGAAAAAATTGAAAGAATTGGGCGTTTGAATTTTCCCGCAATTGCTAGAAAAGATAAAAGCTTTGGTGTGATTGTTATGACTGTATCATTAAGATCAGATGGAAGTATTAGCCAGATTGAGATCCATAAATCCTCAGGATTGGAGGAGCTTGATGCTGCTGCAAGAAATATTGTTAAAGTTGCAGAGCCTTTTGCTGAGTTTCCTGTGGAAATGAAAAAAAATATAGATACTTTGCATATTAAAAGAGTGTGGCGTTTTGACAAAGGAGATAATATTCTTGAATAACTATTATGAGTTTCATGTATTTATCTGCATGAATAAAAGAGATGACGGAAGTCAATGCTGTGCTGATTTTGGAGCAGAAAAAATATTTGACTATATGAAACAAAAAATAAAATTACTGGATCTACGTGGAAAGGGGAAAGTGAGAATAAATAAGTCAGGTTGTTTAGACAGATGTTCAGAAGGACCTTTAATGGTTGTATATCCGGATGCAGTTTGGTATCGATATATAGACGAAAAAGATATTGATGAAATAATCGAGTCACATATCATAAAGCATGAAGAAGTGATTCGATTAAAAGTGTAAGTGGGTAGTTAAGAAATGTTGAATTTTAGATATTTCGTCTTCTGTGGTTGATTGATCGCAATCTCTAATTTTCTCTCCCCATATGCTATTAGGATAAAAACTATCATCTAGAAATCTTGGAATAATATGCCAATGGAGATGAGGAGTTTGATTTCCAAGTGAGGCTAAGTTAATTTTTTCTGGCCGCAAAACAAAGATAAGGGCTTTTTCAATAATATAGAGAATATTGAATACCTGAGAAAAAACTGCCTCAGGAAGGTCGCTTATTTCTTTAATATGTTTTATTGCCTCAAGGCGACAATAACCTTTAAGACCTTGATCGTTAACTAAAATAATTCTAAACTGGCTATTATTCCAAAGTACGGGATATAAAGAATCTTGGCATAAATCACAAGAATTAGCAGACATCAAGCATCCTATTTAATGCTAATTTTGCACCTTTAGATATATCCTGTGGCACTTCAATTTTATTTACAACATTATTGTTGGATAAATTTTCGAGCACCCAGCTTAAATGTTGAGAATCAATTCTTGCCATAGTTGAACATTCACAGATTATATGAGACATAAATTTAACAGAGATATCTTTATCTTTCATTTCGTTTGCTAAACGGTTAACTAAATTAAGTTCTGTACCAACCAACCATTTAGAACCAGGTTTAGCATTTCTAATTGTATTTAAAATAAACTCAGTTGATCCTACTAGATCTGAGTTGCTTGAAACTTCAAAAGGACATTCTGGATGAGAAATTACATGGCCATCTTTATTTTCTTGTCTGAACTGATGAATATGTTCTTCCCTGAACATTTGGTGTACAGCACAATGACCTTTCCAAAGTAAAATCTTGGCATCCTTAATTTCATCCTTAGTTAATCCGCCGGATGGTTGATCCGGATCCCAAATTTTCATTTTATTTAAATCGATACCCATTTTATAGCCGGTCCATCTACCTAAATGTTGATCTGGGAAAAAAAGAACTTTTGGCTTTTGATTGAAAGCCCATTTTAAAATTTGAGGCGCATTTGTTGATGTGCATACTATTCCATTATGATTGCCACAAAATGCTTTTAAATTTGCTGCTGAGTTAATATATGTTATTGGGGTAATTTCTTCATCGAAATTTAAAATCTTATTTAATTCATTATAGGCGCGTTCTACTTTACGTAAATCAGCCATGTCAGCCATCTGACATCCTGCAGCTAAATCAGGCAATATTGTAGTTTGATCTTCACGTGAAAGCATATTAGCAACTTCTGCCATAAAATGAACACCAAGAAAAACAATATACTTCGCATTAAGAGTTGTAACTGACTGTGCAAGTTTAAGAGAGTCCCCTGTGAAATCTGCATGACAATAGACGGAATCATTTTGATAATGATGACCAAGAATTACAAGGTCGCTACCTAATTGATTTTTAAATTTTCTAATCTTAACTTGGCAATCTTTATCACTTGCCCTTTGAAAATGATCAAATTTTATGGCTACTTCATTCATAAATTTTTTTAAATTCTGTTAAAGCTTTTATATTTGTCCATGAAAAAACATTAGCTAACGCTTCATCAAATGATACCCATTTGTAAGCATTGTGCTCATTGGGATTTATTATTATAGGTGTATTATTTTCTAATTGTAAGCCAAAAAGATGTTCAACATTTTTTCTTTGTAATTTAGGATAACGATGTTTCCATTCTTTAAAAATAAGATATTGGTGGCTTTTTGAAAAATTGAAGAATAGATGCTCGGTAGCATTGATACCAGTTTCTTCTAAAATCTCTCTAATGGCTGCATCTATTGGCGCTTCATTTTTTTCTAAACTTCCGGTTACTGATTGCCAATAATTTTTATTATCAGCTCTTTGAAGTAAAAGAATTTCATTTGATGTGTTAAAGATAATAGTTTGAATCGAAATAGGTTTTTTCAAAATTAAATGAGTGGTAACTTGAACAATACATTTTCTTTATCAGCAGGCAATTCAGTTATTGTCGCAGATGTTATTTTTTTTATTTTATTAAGAATAAGTTGAGTCAATTTTTCAGGCGCAGAAGCTCCAGAAGTTAATAAGATATTTTTTTTATTCTTAAACCAATCAGCTTGGACTAAATCTGGGTTATCAATTAAATATGAATTAACATTATTTTTGACACCAATCTCAAATAGTCGATTTGAGTTAGAGCTATTTTCCGAACCAACAACAATTAATAAATCATATTTTTCAATTTTATCTATGATGGCATCCTGCCTATTTTGAGTTGCGTAACAGATATCTTTTAAATCTGGACCTTTTATATTCGGGTACTTGTTTGTTAAGGCCGTAATAATTTCTTTTGTTTCATTAATTGAGAGAGTGGTTTGAGTAACGTAGGCAATACTCTGATTAACACTAATATTTAGATTATTAACATCGTTAACTGATTCAACAAGATACATTTTTTGTTTTTCAAAATCATTTGAAGCTTGGCCGAGCGTGCCTTCAACTTCAGGATGGTTTCGATGGCCAATCATAACAACGAAGAAATTATTTTTAAGATATTTATTAACCTCTGTATGAACCTTTGTGACAAGCGGGCAAGTTGCATCAATGGGAATTAAGTTAAATTTTTTAGCATCAGAATTTATGTTTTTTGAGACGCCATGCGCGCTGAAAATAATATGAGAACCTTCAGGAACTTTGGATAAATCCTCAATAAAACAGACTCCTCTACTTTTTAAATCATCAATAACAAATTTATTATGTACAACTTCATGTTTAACATATATTGGCGCGCCATATTTCTCTAAAGCCGCCTCAACAATTTCAATTGCACGCTCAACGCCAGCACAAAATCCTCGAGGATTGGCTAATTGTAATTTTATTTCTGTCATAATTAAATTTTATAAATTGTTCTTATTATTATAGAATATGCCTCCATATGAACACAGCAACTCTATTAATTACTTGTAAAGATCAAAAGGGAATTGTAGCAACAATTTCAAATTTTCTTTATGAAAATAATGGCAATATTCTTCATTCTGATCAGCACCATGATTCTGATCAAGATATATTTTTTATGAGAATAGAATGGTCTTTAGATAATTTTAAAGTTAAGTT
>CAYVOQ010000034.1:0-4970 GCA_964453595.1 uncultured Methylobacillus sp.
GACCCATGGGTATCAAGCATTGGAGTTGGCTACAGGTTTTAATTAGTTTTGCAGCAGGTGGAGGATAATAAAATATTACATCCACCAATCTCCGAAAAGCCCCTTCCTCTCTTGGGGCTTTTCACTTTATTGACACCAAATAGTAATTGGTTTTGTTAAGTCCATCCAAAGAGCAATTATTGAAATAATGCTGATTATCACGCCCGATATAAAGTAAGATTGATCTTCTGAAAGTTGAATTTTTTTTAAAAAAAATGGATACGCCTGATAAAAAAATAATGGAAAAAACGTACCAAAACCAAAGGCTATCATCATAAAAACACCAACCTGCCACTGAGATGAAATCAAAGCTAAAAAATAAGCTGAATAAAGAAGTCCACATGGCATCAATGCCCAAAAAACACCTATTATAAATATAGGAAATTTGTTTATTCCTTTATGCTGAAAAATCTTATTAGAGATCTTGCTAATCCAAACAAATACTGGAATCTGTTTTTTTAAAAAAATTAAATAAATTCCCCAGATCAAAAAAAAGGCATGCATCATTACCCACAAAGGGTGAAGCGTTTTAATGCTGCTTGCAAGACCTGCGAATGAATTTGAAAAAAGAGCAAACATTCCGCCAAGAATTCCATAACCAAAGATTCGTCCAGCATTGTAGAAATAAAAATTTTGAGATTTTCGAGTAGAAATAAATCTACAAAAAGGACCGCACATCAATACACAATGAGATCCGCCAAGTAAACCCATCATGAAGTTACTAAAAATTAACCCTAAGCCAAGCATCAGATTGTTTTTGAAAATAAATTGGTATTATGAGGCAAGTATTTATCAAATACCATCGCGACCTGTCTAGCAAAAAACCACCCCACATCACTTAACGCAATGCCCTCGCTGTCAATATCAACAATCCTCTCATCATTATAGGCACTGAGCTCTTCCAGTTCTGGCTGAAAATACTCTTTGAAGTTAACCATGAATGAGGACTCAAAAGTTTCATAATCCACATAACCCTGACACATAATCTCCATAATAACCGCTCTTCGAATAATGTCGTCATAGTTCATGGAATAGGCTTTATGATGTGGCAACTGATTCCGATCGATTTGGTCGTAGTAGGATTGAATGTCTTTTTTATTTTGAAAGTAATAACCACCAATTTGACCTATAGAAGATACTCCTAAAGGAATCAAATCATGGTCTGGATAATGAGAGTACCCTTGGAAATTTCGATGAAGCCTTCTCTGTTGTTTCGCCTTTGCAAGGCTGTCTGTTTCTAAAGCAAAATGGTCCATTCCGATATATTTGTAACCCTGCCCTGTAAGTTCCTTAATCGCTAAAAATAACATTTCAACTTTGTCTTTCGCTTCAGGTAACTGATATTTGCTGATCTGTGTTTGGGGTTTAAAGCGATCTGGCAAGTGAGCATAAGAGTAGAGCGCAATTCTGTCAGGTCTAATTTTAATAACTTTTTCTATTGTGTCTTTAAAGCTTTCGATATTCTGCTTTGGTAAACCATAAATCAGATCGATATTGGTTGATACAAAACCTAAGGATTTTGTTAAATTAATTATTTCGGTGATCGACTCATAGGATTGAACCCGATTGACAGCCTGTTGTACATTTTTATCAAAATCCTGAACTCCAAAACTAACTCGCGTAAAACCCATTTTTTTAAGATTTTTTAACCTGGATTCATCGATAGTTCTAGGATCAATTTCAATAGACATCTCTTCAATGTCTTTTAGATTGCTATTCTGTTTAATAAAGTTAATCAGTATTTTAATTTGTTCATCTGAAAAAAAAGTTGGCGTTCCGCCACCAAGATGGATTTGGGATATCTTTATGTCTCTTTGAATATTCTGAATGTAAAGCAAGAACTCTTTTTTCAAATATTCAAGATAAATGGAGCTTAATGACTTGTCGCGGGTAATTATTTTATTGCAAGCGCAATAAAAACAAACATGTTCACAGAAAGGAATATGGATATATAAATTTACAGGTAATTGAGAATGAGATGACCGATAAGTATGTAGATTTTTAAAATGGTTAATATAGTCATTAATTTCTTTGAAATTATTAGCTGACGGATAAGATGTATAGCGAGGACCATTCTTATCATGCTTTTCTAGTAATTTTGGATCTGGTAATATCATTTTTGGTTATAATGGCAGAAACACTACAAAACATACTGACATAAATCAAAGAATGATAGATCTCAAAGCACTTAAGGAAAACTGCTCTAACTGCCACCTAAAAGAAATTTGTCTTCCCTCCTCCATGTCCGTAGAAGAAGTTGAAAGGCTTGATGAGATCGTTCAAAAACGCCTAAAAGTTAAGAAAAAAGATACGTTATTTAAGCTAAACCAAGACTTTGAGGGTATCTATGCAATTAAGTCCGGTTCCTTTAAAACATTTATCTCTGATGATAGCGGCAACGAGCAAATTACTGGATTTTATATTCAAGGTGAAATTATCGGCCTAGATGGTTTTGCATCTGACAGACACTTAACCTCCGCTGTCGCTTTGGAGGATTCATACTTATGCGTATTAAAAAAAGAGCAGATAGAAGATATTGCGAATGACTTTAGCCCCCTTCAAAAACAATTACAGAAAATTTTAAGTCGCGAAATAGTACGTGAAAATCATCTAATGCTTCTCCTTGGAAATATGAATGCTGACCAAAAAGTCGCTGCTTTTTTAAGTAACTTATCAAATCGACAGAAAGAAATAAAACAATCACATGATGAGCTCAACTTGAAAATGACCCGGGAAGATATTGCATGTTACTTAGGGGTAAAAAATGAAACAGTGAGTCGGGTAATGAAGCGTTTGTCAGACTCTAAAGTTATCTCCATCGACAATAAAAATATCAAGATTTTAAATCACCAACAACTAGTAGAGATAATTAAAGAAGGCGAATGCCTATCTTGTGTTTCCAATAACGATCTATAGTTACTGATTTCTTGCGCGCATAGCCGATCGCTCTGATACCTCTGTTGAAACTTTTTCTTCAACCAGATAAACAGGATTGGTGACAGCAATATATATAGTCACTATTGAGGCAATAACGACAACTACTGGGCCACCAATAATTAAATAAAGATAAGGGTTTTGTTTTTTCATTTAACGCCTTTTTGGAACAATAAATGTAGACTTTTCTTTAACTATATCATGGGTTTCATTGCTTTCTATAGTAAAGAAGATTTTATGTTTGCCCTCAGGGGCCTTTTCATAATCCATTTCGGCATGGAAAACATACCATTCAGATTGTGCTGGATTTAACGTTATTGTTTTTGTCTGATCCGCCTCATCCAGCTGAATTCCTTCAATTCCTGAAACGTAAATTTTAAAGGTTTGGTTTTCCTCAATCAGATTCATCATTTGAAAACGATATATATTTTCTACATGCCCATCCTGATCAAGTCTGGATAAAACTGAACGGTCTTTAACTATATCCACTCGAAAAGAATTTCTTTGATTTAAAGAATAAAATAAGCCTACTATCAATGACCATAAAACAATCGTGTAAATAATAACCCTAGGCCTAAAAATATTTTGATAAAAACTTTTGCGTTCGTTGTTTAGCAGTGTTTCAGAGGTGTAACGTACTAGTCCTTTTGGCTTGCCAATTTTTTCCATTACAGTATCGCAAGCATCGATACAAGCTGCGCAACCAATACATTCGTATTGAAGACCATTACGGATATCGATACCCGTTGGACATACTTGAACACATATGTTGCAATCAATACAATCACCCTTATTCTTTGCGTCCAACTTTCCTCTTGGCTCACCTCTAGCCTCGTCATAGGAAATAATCAATGTATCTCGATCAAACATCGCGCTCTGGAAACGCGCGTATGGGCACATGTATTTACAAACTTGCTCCCGGAGAAAACCAGCATTGCCAAAGGTAGCGATACTGTAGAAGATGATCCAAAAAAAACTCCAACCGCTTAAGCTTAAGTTTATAAACTCATCGAATAAAGGACGAATTGGTGTAAAAAAACCTGAAAAGGTAAATCCTGTCCATAGTGAAAATATACCCCAGGTTAAAAATTTACCACCCTTGATCGTTGTTTTTTTTATACCCCATGAGCTTTGATCAAGTTTCTGCTGAGACAAAAATCCACCTTCAAATTTTCTTTCTATCCATTGAAATATTTCTGTATAAACGGTTTGCGGACATGCATAACCACACCAAAGACGGCCAGCAACAGCGGTGAATAAGAATAAAGATAGTGCGCAGATGATTAATAATATTGTGAGATAAATCAAATCTTGCGGGTACAAAACAATATTAAAAATATAAAACCGTCTAGCGGCTAAATCAAAAAGGAGAGCTTGGCGGCTATCCCATGTAAGCCAGGGCACAAGAAAAAAAACAAGTTGCGTAATCCAAATGCAAATCCAACGTAAATTTTGAAATATTCCCTTAACTTCTCTGGGGTAAATTTTTTGATGTGCTTGGTATAAATTAACTACTTGCGAATTATTTTCATTAGTAGGCATTATTTGTTATTTGACAAAGACCATACATAGGAAGCCAAAATATGAATTTGCTCTTCAGACAGCCTGCTTGACCATGCTGGCATCATATTATTTTTCCCTTCTTTAATTCTCCTTACAACGGAACTAACACCTGTACCATGAAGCCAAATATTATCAGTGAGATTAGGCGCACCGATCTGTTGATTACCCTTACCATCCGCTCCATGACATGCGGCACAAGCTCCAAATTTAGCCCTTCCGTTTGCAATCAACCCAGGGTTATAAACACCACCTGACAATGAAATAACATAATGTGCTACAGCCTCTATATCCTTATCATTACCAATCATACCCATTGGAGGCATTACGCCATTTCTTCCATTTTTAATAGTAGTCTTTATAGCATTGATTTCGCCGCCGTAAAGCCAATCATGGTCGGTTAAATTTGGAAATCCGATACTACCTCTTGCATCAGA
>CAYVOQ010000034.1:5070-9031 GCA_964453595.1 uncultured Methylobacillus sp.
TCTACAGTTTTATTCGCATGTAAAAGCGCATAACAGGCAAGAACACTCACAACTGTAATAATTGAAATAAAATAAGGCCAAAAATCATTAAAAAATTCGTTGCTCATTAATCGTCCTTTAGAGGTAATTTTGCTGCATCTTTAAATTGTTTGCTTTTGCGCTTATAAATTGTCCAAGCAATAATGGCTACAAAAAGCGAAAAGTACACAACGGTTAATAAAATTCTATAATCTGCTTGTGTCATTATTTTCTATGTATCCCCAATGACTGTAGGTAGTTAATTAAGGCTTGCATCTCTGTAACTTCTTTCAGAGCCTTAGCGGATTCTATGTCTTCGTCTGTATAAGGCACTCCGACAACTCTCAGCGCTTTCATGTGCTGTGCAATTTCCTTGCCGTCAACAATTGTTTCATTTAGCCATGGGTACGCAGGCATGATAGATTCAGGAACAAGGTCTCTTGGATTGTTTAAATGTATTTCATGCCATTCATCACTATAACGACCCCCTACTCTCGCTAGATCTGGGCCAGTTCGTTTACTGCCCCACTGAAATGGATGGTCATAGACAAACTCACCAGCCACAGAATAAGGCCCATACCTTAATGTTTCTGCAACGAATGGGCGAATCATTTGAGAATGACAGTTGTAGCAACCTTCGCGGACATATATATCACGACCTGCAACTTGAATTGGCGTATTTGGCTTAAGGCCGTCGATTGGTTTGGTAGTTTGTTTTTGAAAATACAGCGGGACAATTTCTACAAAACCGCCAATAAATACAACAACAAAAATGAGAACAATCATTAAGAAATTATTAGTTTCTATGCTGTCATGTGAAAACTTCTTTTTATTTTTATCATTCATATTATTTCGGTATCTTTGCTAAAGTAATTTTTTTATTTTGAATTGTTTTAAAAACATTCCAGGCCATCACGATCATGCCACCCAGATATAACAACCCACCCATGAGTCTAATAAAATAGTAAGGCATCTTGGCTTTAACACTCTCTATAAAGGTATAAGTGAGTGTGCCGTCAGCGTCCACAGACCTCCACATCAAACCCTCCATAACGCCTGCAATCCAAAGCGCAGTGATATACAAAACAATTCCTATCGTCGCCATCCAGAAATGAATTTCGATTGCTTTCTTGCTATACATTTCTTTAACACCAAAGAATCTTGGAATCATAAAATATAATGAGCCCATTGAAATTAAACCGACCCAGCCTAACGCACCCGAATGGACATGACCGATAGTCCAGTCAGTGAAATGAGATAGCGCATTAACTGTTTTAATCGACATCATTGGGCCTTCGAAAGTTGACATACCGTAAAAGGATAAAGACACAATCATAAAGCGCAATATGGGGTCAGTGCGTAGCTTATCCCAAGCACCTGAAAGCGTCATAATCCCATTAATCATCCCACCCCAGCTTGGCGCCAAAAGAATGAGTGAAAACACCATGCCCAGGCTCTGCGTCCAATCTGGTAGCGCTGTAAAATGTAAATGGTGAGGGCCTGCCCACATATACGTAAAAATTAATGCCCAAAAATGAACAATAGAGAGACTATAAGAATAAACTGGACGGTTTGCTTGCTTGGGGATGAAGTAATACATAATACCCAAGAAACCTGCTGTTAAGAAAAAACCGACTGCGTTATGTCCATACCACCATTGGACCATTGCATCCTGCACGCCAGCATACAACGAGTAAGATTTAAACATTCCAGCTGGAACCGCAGCACTATTTACAATGTGCAGAAGAGCAACGGTAATAATAAAGGCACCAAAAAACCAATTAGCAACATAAATATGCTTTATTTTTCTTTTGGCGATTGTTCCAAAAAAAACAATTGCATAGCTCACCCAGACAATTGCTATTAATAAATCAATTGGCCACTCAAGCTCGGCATACTCCTTAGAGCTCGTAATGCCCAGAGGAAGTGTTATGGCTGCCGAAAGAATTACTAATTGCCAACCCCAAAAGGTAAATTCCGCCAGCTTAGGCATAAAAATACTAACTTGGGATGTCCGCTGCACAACATAATAAGAAGTGGCAAACAAAACAGAACCGCCAAATGCAAATATAACTGCATTAGTATGCAAAGGTCTTAATCGCCCAAAGCTAGTCCAAGGGAGTCCTAAGTTAAGCTCAGGCCATATAAGCTGAGCTGCAATAATTAAGCCCACAGAAAACCCAACCAACGCCCACACTACCGCCATTATTGAGAACTTACGCGAGGCGCTATCGTTGTAATACAGTGAATTATTTTGTTGTGACATTCTTCTCTCTTTTTGAAATGTAATTAAATAATTGTTTGAGCTTAATTATTAATGAAAAAATTACTTAGAATCTTGATCTAAATCATCATTTCTCAAAATACGCAGACTTTCTTCATCTAAATCATCAAATTGGCCGGAAAATATAGCTTTCCAAAGAACAACCAAAATAATTAAGATTAAAAAAACAGAAAGTGGTATTAATAAATAAAGGGCTTCCATATCTCTACCTTTGCATAATTCTTAAAGAATTAAAAACAACAACTAGTGAACTAATAGACATACCTAGTCCGGCAACCCACGGATAGATAAATCCCATAAAAGCTAAAGGAATCATTAAAAAATTATAAGCCAAAGCCCAAAATATATTTTGCCGAACAATGAAAATTGCTTTTTGACTCACCTCAAACAATGATTTAATCGACAGCATATCGTCACTTATAAGCAACAAGTCACTAGCATTTTTTACCATTTGAGGAGAGTGATTCATGCATATTGAAATATCTGCTTTTGATAAAGCGGGGCCGTCATTAAAACCATCACCGATCATCATTACGGGATTATTTTTTTGAATCGCTTGCATCGCGGTGAGCTTTTCTTCAGGCCGCATTAACGCATTAATTTTTAAAAAAGAATAATTTATGACTTTATTAATATTTTTTAACTTATCACCTGAGAAAAGATGAAGCTTTATCTTTTGCTGATTTAAAAAACTTAATAGCAAACTTAAGTTTTGCTTTGCCGATTCCGCAATAACAAAATTTGCTAAAACATTTTTACTTGAAACTATATAGGTTTGGGCAACATCGTCTTTAGCTAATTTAGGATTTAATTGAGCACAAAATTGATACGAACCCAGTCTGTATTTTTCATTATTATAAGAAGCTTCAATGCCCTCTCCATGAAATTCTTTTAAATTATCCAGCTTTAAAAGCTGGCCTTTAGATGAAAAAAATTCATGGATTGCGATTGAAAAAGGATGTCGAGAATAGAAAGTCAGTGAAAAGACTAAATCAATTATTTTTTTATTCTCTTTCGCTATCCATAACACTTTAGTAACACCTTTTTGAGTTGTAGTAAGGGTTCCAGTCTTGTCAAAAATAATATGTTTAGTCTGTTTAATTTTTTCCAATACACTTAAATTTTTTATATAAATTCCTTCATTAAATAGTCTTGCGGATGCAGCCATTAAGGCAATTGGGGTTGCTAAAGTTAAAGCACAAGGACAGGTAACAACCAGGACAGCAACCATACTCATAATGGCTTTTTCTGGACTTAATGACCAATTAATCAAAAATGTCAGAGATGCTAAAAGAATAACAAACATCAAAAATGGCTTCGCTAAGCGATCAATCATCTTAACTATTGCAGGCTTTTCTAGCAAAGACTGTTGAATGACGTTTGAGATTTGCATCAATTTAGATTGATTAAAGTCATGGGTTACCTGCATGCAAAAATCTTTTGACAAATTGACTGATCCTGAGATAACAAAGTCATTTTTAATCTTTTTAACCGGAATAGATTCACCACTGATTAATGATTCATCACAAGTCGTCTCACCTTCGGCAACTATTCCATCTAAAGGGATAGTTTCCCCGACAGGTATCCTCAAAACATCATTGATCTTAATTTCTTGCAAAGGGATTGACGTTTCTTTGCTCCCCTGAACAAGCCTAGCTT
>CAYVOQ010000035.1:0-1749 GCA_964453595.1 uncultured Methylobacillus sp.
AGCTCCAGCAGCAGAAGAAGCAGCTCCAGCAGCAGAAGAAGCAGCTCCAGCAGCAGAAGAGCCTAAGTCAGAATAAATTTTTTTGAAAAATATCGTTATCATAGGAAAAGTAATTGACGCCTATGGTATCAAAGGTTGGGTGAAGGTTAAACCCTTCACCGAAACACCAAAAAACTACACACAATACATAAATCAATTTGTTTCAACCAACCAAAAGGATTGGGAAGCCATTACCATCAAGGATGTGAAAATTCAGGGTGAGAATGTGTTGCTTGACTTAGGCCATTCAGATAGAACTGATGCAGTAAGGCTTAAAGGATCATTCTTGGCTATCTCTAGAGATCAACTTCCTACATTAAATAAGGATGAGTTTTATTGGGAGGATTTGATTGGTTTGGATGTATTTGATCAACAAAATCATAAACTTGGAAAAGTAACTAGATTAATAGAAACTGGGGCCAATGATGTGTTGATAGTAAAGGGCGAGCGCGAAAGGTTGATACCTTACATACCTCAAGTTATTTTAGAGGTAAATTTGCAAGAGAACTGTATCAAAGTTGATTGGGATAAAGACTTTTGAAACATTTTTTTGACATTATTACGATCATGCCAGAAATGTTTGATGGATTCTTGGCGGACGGCGTTGTTAGTCGAGCATTTAAGCAAGATATAATTAATCTTAATATAATTAATCCAAGACAGTTTTCAAAAGATACGCATAACACAATAGATGATCGTCCATACGGCGGGGGTGCTGGGATGCTTATGATGCCAGAACCATTGGTGTCGTCAATCAACAAAGCAAAAAGCAGACAAAAGGCGGAAGGTGTAAAAAAATCAAAGGTAATATTTTTATCACCTAAAGGAAAAAAGTTTAACCATAATTTAGCAAAAACATTATCTGAAGAAAAGGGATTGATATTTTTATCGGGTCGGTACGAAGGTATAGATCAAAGAGTTGTCGATCATTGGGTTGATTTGGAAGTTTCGATTGGCGACTATGTATTAAGTGGCGGTGAAATTCCAGCCATGGTTGTAATTGATGCAGTATCAAGATTGATCCCTGGGGTTTTAAATAAAAATGAATCTGCAGAAAATGATTCTTTTTTTAATGGGTTGTTAGACCATCAAAGCTTTACAAGACCGGAAGTTTATGAGAATATTGCGGTCCCTGAAGTTTTATTATCAGGTGACCATAATAAAATTGACATATGGCGATTGAAAAATGCGTTATATGAAACTTTTAAAAAGAGGCCGGATTTGTTAAAAAATCGGCAATTAACAATAGAAGAGACTAGGCTGCTTGATGAGGCAATTAAAGAGCAGGAACAGGGATCAAAAAAATAAAAGGAAATGGTATGTCAAACATTATTGAAACATTAGAAAAAGAAGAAATAGCACGATTAGGTAAAAAAATACCTAAATTTGCGTCCGGTGATACAGTGACGATTGGTGTGAATGTGGTTGAGGGTGAGCGTAAGAGAGTTCAGATTTTTGAAGGCGTTGTGATTTCAAGAAAAAATCGTGGTTTAAATTCATCATTTATAGTCAGAAAAATTTCATCAGGTGAAGGTGTTGAAAGAACTTTTCAACTTTACTCACCTTTAATTGAATCCATTGAAGTAAAAAGAAGAGGCGATGTAAGACGTGCCAAACTATTCTATTTAAGAGACCGCTCTGGTAAGGCTGCAAGAATTAGAGAAAGATTAAAATCTCGAGCTTCAGATTCACAATTTGAAGAAATACCAG
>CAYVOQ010000035.1:1849-8537 GCA_964453595.1 uncultured Methylobacillus sp.
ATTGAAAAGCCCCTTTTTGGGGCTTTTTTTATGCCATAATTTTTATTAATGCAAAATAAAGAAAATATTTCAACTTTAGTAGATAGGTTTATAGATAGTTTATGGTTAGAAGACGGCCTCTCTAAAAATACTTTAGAAAGCTATCGTTATGATCTAAAAAACTTTTCAATTTGGTATAAGAAAGATTTAATAGAAGTTACCCAAAGTAATATTCAAGAGTATTTGGCTTTTAAATTTCCATCATCAAAATCAAGAAGTATTTCCCGGCTTTTAGCAACCTTAAGAAGATTCTATCGGTATTTATTACGTGAAAAAATAATCAAAGAAGACCCAACACTAATGATTGAAATGCCAAAACAATCAAAAACTTTGCCAAAAAGCCTTAATGAAGAAGAGGTTGAGAATTTATTGAATGCGCCAAATATTGATCAAGACCAAGGGCTTCGAGATAGGGCGATGTTGGAATTGCTTTATGCATGTGGGTTAAGGGTTACTGAGTTAGTCAGTATTTTACTTACTGAGCTATCAATGAATGACGGGGTGATTCGGATTACTGGAAAAGGAAACAAAACAAGATTAGTTCCCCTTGGTGAGGAAGCGATGTCATGGATTAATAAATATTTAACCCATGCAAGAGATCAGATCTTAAAAGAAAAAAAATCTAAATTTTTATTTGTTACTAACAGGGGGGAAGCAATGACACGTCAAACTTTTTGGCATATCATAAAAAAATATGCTTTTGCTGCGGGCATACAAAAATCAATTTCTCCTCATGTTTTGAGGCATGCATTCGCAACTCACTTACTTAATCATGGAGCAGATTTAAGAGTTGTGCAAATGCTTTTAGGGCATAGCGATATTTCAACAACTCAGATATATACTCATATTGCAAAAGAGAGATTAAAAGATTTGCATGAAAAACATCACCCTCGAGGCTGATTATCTTTCAAGGATAACTCCAACAAATTCAGCATCAGGAAGTATTTTGTTTTTAGCTATTTTTAAATAAATATTTTTAAACGAAAATCTACTATTTAATTTACTAATTATTGATTCGCCAAATGATTCAAGTAGTTTAAAGGAGTGGTTAACACTTAGATCTTTAATAACATCAACAACTGCAGCGTAATCAATCGTATTTTCTAAATTATCTTTATCAAATATAGTTGAATCGTTTAAGGTAATTTCAATATCTAAGAATAGATTTTGTTTGATTGCACGCTCCCAATCTGGAACACCAATTACTGTGGAAATAGTTAAGTTGTGTATAAAAATTTTATTACGCATAAAAAAGCTTATAATCTGAGCTTATGTTAGAAACTTTAGTTTATTCTATTTTAGCTTATTTTGTTGGGTCTATATCATTTGGTATTTTACTCAGCAATTTGTTTAAAATTCCTGACCCCAGAACATTTGGATCAAAAAACCCTGGAGCTACAAATGTTATGCGTTCTGGAAAAAAACTAGCAGCATTATGCACATTGCTGGGCGATACCATTAAAGGTTTTCTGGTTACCTATTTAGCAATAAAGTTTAATCTTTCTGAAGCTGCAATTTTTGTAACTTCAATAACAGTTTTTTTAGGACATCTATACCCTATTTATTATAAATTTAAAGGAGGCAAAGGCGTTGCTACAGCGCTGGGCATATTGTTAGCCATTAATATTTATCTTGGTTTAACAGTTTTATTGGTTTGGTTATTTGTTTTTTTAATATTTAGAATTTCATCATTATCAGCTTTGGTTGCAGCGATAAGTGCGCCGGCAATATATTTTTATTTCTTTGATAATATCTATATGCAGTATTTAACTATTTTCTTGATGGTGATGTTGTTATTTAGGCACCAAGAAAATATTAAGAATTTATTGTCTGGTTCAGAATCTTCATTTAAGTAGAGCTCTTAAGTTCATCCAATTTCCATCGAGGTTTAACAGAGAATTCATATTTCCTTGATTGGCTAATTTCAAATCTCATTAGACCTGCCATAGCGATCATCGCTCCATTATCTGTACAGAACTCGAGTTGTGGAAAAAAGACTTTAAAATTATTATTTTGTGTTGCCAAAGTAAGCTTATTTCTTAATTGTTTATTAGCTCCCACACCCCCAGATATTACAACTTCAGATAAATGATGTGCTTTCATTGCTTTAATGGTCTTGGAAACTAAAACCTCGGTGATTGATTCTTGAAAAGCAAATGCAATATCTGATTTCTTTTGTTCGTTTAAAGGCTCTTCTTTTTTGACCAGATGAAGCACAGCTGTTTTTAGGCCACTAAAACTAAAATCAAAATTATTAGAATTGATAAGTGGCTTGGGAAGCTCGTAATGTGGTTTACCCATTTCAGCCAATTTTGATAGAGCTGCTCCTCCGGGGTAACCCAATCCTAAAAGTTGTGCTGATTTATCAAAGGCTTCGCCAGCTGCATCGTCTAATGTGTCTCCAATGATTTCATAATCGCCAATATTTTTGACATGGATGATTTGTGAATGCCCCCCAGATACCAATAACGCTAAAAAGGGAAATTTCGGTTTATTTTCATCTAAGAATGGCGCTAAAAGATGGCCTTCTAGATGATGTATTGGGATAGTGGGTATATTTAAACTAAATGCCAATGATTCGGCAAAACTGCTACCAACAAGCAATGCTCCTGATAAACCTGGCCCTTTTGTGTAAGCGACAGCGGCGATATCTTTAATATTTGCATTGGTTTTTGATAATAATTCATTCAACAACGGTGTAATAAACCGGATATGATCTCGAGATGCAAGCTCAGGAACTACGCCACCATATTCTTTGTGAAGGTCTATTTGTGAGTTGAGTACATGACCTAATAACCCTTTTTGGCTATCTAATAGGGCTAGTCCAGTCTCATCGCAAGAACTTTCAATACCAAGGATAAGCATGATTTTTGTTAAATTTAGGTTGAAAAAAACCAATATTAGCATTAAAATATGCGACTTTACTGAAATTTGGATTACAACAAAACATGACTACAATTAAAGTTAGAGAAAATGAACCTTTTGACGTTGCCTTAAGACGCTTCAAAAGACTCATTGAAAAAACAGGTTTAATGAATGATTTACGTGCTAAAGAGTTCTATGAGAAACCAACTTGGGAACGTAAACGTAAAAACGCTGCAGCCGTTAAGAGACAATATCGTCGCTTAAGAGGCCAGATGCTTCCTCAGAAATTATATTAATTAACATTTAGTTTTCGTGTCAATTAAAGAACAAATCATGAATGATATGAAGTCATTCATGAAATCAAAAGACATGGATCGCCTTGGTGCGATTCGTCTTCTCCAAGCCGCAATAAAACAAAAAGAAATTGACGAGCAAATAGAGTTAGATGATTCTCAAGTTTTAGCAGTTATTGAAAAAATGCTTAAACAGAGAAAAGACTCCATAGAAGCTTTTACAAAAGCAAATCGACAAGATCTTGTCGACAAAGAGAGCTTTGAAGTTTCAATTTTAAGTCAATACATGCCAGAACAAATGTCTGAAGATGAACTAATTTCTCTTATCGAAAATGAAATTAACAAACTTGAATCTAAAGATATGAGCCAAATGGGCAAGGTCATTTCAAATTTAAAAAACCAAGTTTCAGGGCGTGCTGATATGGCAAAAGTGTCACAGTTGGTTCGTCAAAAATTAGCTTAAATAACTAAACAATTTTTCAGTTATTATTATGCAATGATACCTGAGTCATTCATTCAAGAAGTTTTAAATCGAGTTGATGTTGTTGATATAGTAGATCAGCGCGTCAAATTAAAGAAAGCAGGTTCAAATTTCGTTGCCTGCTGCCCATTTCATCAAGAAAAAAGCCCGTCTTTTTCAGTTAGCCCTAGCAAACAGTTTTATCACTGTTTTGGATGTGGAGCGCATGGATCCGCTATCAGTTTTCTTATTGAATATGACGGTTTATCTTTTATAGATGCAATTCAATATCTTGCAAATCATTTAGGTTTAAAAGTACCAAATGAGAAAATTGAAAATAAAGAAAAGCAGTCAGAATATAAAAAATTTGAAGAAACATTGATGCTTGCAAATACTTATTACAAAAAAAATCTTCGTGAATCAAAAGAGGCAATAAATTACTTGAAAAAAAGAGGCCTTACAGGTGAGGTTGCAAGAGAGTTTCAGATTGGGTTTGCCAATGAAGATTGGCAAGGCCTAAAGAAAGTATTTCCTCAATATGAAAGCCAGGTGTTGCAATCAATTGGGCTCGTGCAAAAGAATGAAAATGGAAAGTTATATGATCGCTTTAGAAATAGAATTATGTTTCCAATTTTTAACCCCAAAGGTTCAATTATTGGATTTGGAGGAAGGGTCATAAAAAATGAAGACATGCCAAAGTATTACAATTCTCCAGAAACGCCATTGTTTAAGAAAAGTTATGAATTATATGGATTATTAAATGCGAGAAAAGCAATTCGTGATGAAAATAATATTTTAATTGTTGAAGGTTACATGGATGTCATAGCATTGCATCAACACGGTATCAAAAATGTAGTTGCAACGCTTGGCACAGCAACAACAGTATTTCATATTCAAAAACTAATTCGTTATTCAAAAAGAATAACTTTTTGTTTTGATGGTGATAATGCAGGTGTTGAGGCTGCTTGGAAAGCTCTCAATAATTTGATTGAAGTATTAGATGATTATTTAGAATTTTATTTTTTATTTTTACCACAAGAACATGATCCAGATAGTTTTATCAGGGAGTATTCAAAAGAGAAATTTACAGAAGAAATTAAGAATGCGATCCCAATGACAGAATTTATTGTGAAAAGGCTAACGGAAAAAAATGAATTAAACTCTCAAGAAAAGAAAATTAAATTATTAAATGAATTAGAACCTCTTATTAAAAAGATTAATTCAGAAAAATATAAGCTCTTTTTAATTAAAAGAATCTCCCAGCTTATCCAGGTCTCAGAAACCGAGCTGATTAATTTATTAAAAATTAAAAAAGAAACCAATGTTGCAAGTAAGATAAGAAAAGTTTCGCAGACAAAAAAAACAATGACAATCAAAAGAAAGTTTTTGCTTTTGCTTATTGCTAAACCTGAATTATTTAATCTTCAAGATTCTGAATTATTTAATGATCATGGTATAGAAGATCAAATTTTAAAATTGATTGCAGAATTAAAGTCACAACAGCTGCTAAATGAAAATACAAAATGTTCTGCCCTGTTACATCTGCTTGAAGATAAAGTTGATGACAATCTGTTAAATGAATTGAAAGAACAGATTTCAGATTTAAGTGAAAAAATGGATTTGGATGAGGAATTTAGAATGGTTAAAGCATCATTTTTAGACAAAGATTTAAAACACAAGCAATCAATTAAGTTTTCTGAAGTTAAAAATAAAAAACTCAGCCAAATGACTGAAGAAGAGAGAGAATTTCTTAAAAATTACAGAAAACCATCTGAAAAGAATTAGCTTATTTTTAACGCTTAAGAATTGATCAAAATTCATGATTTTGATAGAATTCTAGGTCGCATTTTATAAAAGGCAATCATGGGAAGACCTAGAAAAAATCCAGAAGAGAAACAAGTCAAAAAACCTCGCGTCAAAAAACTTAAAGACCTTTATTTAGATGAAGCCTCAAGTCCTAAAGAAGCTGAAAATCGAAGAAATCAGTTAAAAGCGCTTATTATTCTTGGTAAGGAAAGAGGTTACTTAACTCATGCTGAGATTAACGACCATTTGCCAGACGAAATTTCTGAAACTGATCAGGTAGAAGAAATCATTTCGATTATCCATGACATGGGAATTCGGACATATGAGGAAACTCCCGATGCTGAAAATCTTCTTATGGATGATGCTCCAACTCCAGTAACTGACGAAGAGGCCGCAGAAGAGGCAGAACAGGCTCTTGCAACGGTAGATTCAGAATTCGGCAGAACAACAGATCCGGTTCGTATGTATATGAGAGAAATGGGTAAAGTTGGCCTGTTAGATAAAAAAGAAGAAATAGAGATTGCAAAAAGAATTGAAGATGGTTTGAAGCACATGGTTCAAGCGATTGCAGCTTGCCCAATCATTATTGAAGATTTAATGACAATGGGTGAAAAAGTTAAAAAAGAAGAATTGAGCGTGGATGAATTTGTAGACGGCTTGATTGATATTGAGGCTGAACAAGAATTAAATGAAGCTTTAGGAATGAATGAAGAAGCAGAAGATGATTCTGATAGTGATACTGATGATGATTCGGATGATGATTCAAGTGGCTCTGGCGGCAAAGGGATGTCTGCAGAAGATCTTAAACAGCTCACGGAAGAGGTTTTAAAAAGATTTAAAAAAATTAAAGCAGCGCATAAAAAATTAGATGGGCTTAGAGAGCAGAAAAAATGGATTGATGACCCAGAATATAAAAAACATCAAGATGTCATCCAAAAAGAATTAATTAATTTTAGGTTTTCTGCAAAATTGGTTGAAGTGCTTTGTGACAAGGTTAGACAGTCAGTTTCAGCAATCAGATCACACGAAAGAAAAATTATGGAGTTTTGTGTTGATCAGGCCAAGATGCCCCGTTCAGAATTTATTAAAACATTCCCTGGAAATGAAGCTAATAAGAAATGGTTAAAAACTGCAATGAAAACCGATAAGCCTTATGGCAAGGTTTTATCAATGTTGCAACATGAAATTTATAGTCTTCAGGATCAGTTGAATGAATTCGAGGTTA
>CAYVOQ010000036.1:0-7885 GCA_964453595.1 uncultured Methylobacillus sp.
TTGATCACGAAGGTCTGCACCACGGCATCCTCGAAGGCGCGGGCAATATCGGCACGTGTTTGCTCGTCGATGTCCTGCTCGCCCATATTCCCGGCGCCATGGACAGCGTTCTGACGCGCGCGCTCTTCCACCAGGGTGTTGCGCACGGCAGTCTTGAGCCCGCTGAAACTGAACTCCAGCCCGGGCCGGTTGGTCATGGGCCGGGGAAATTCAAAGCGGCCTGGCGTGCCCTTCTCGGCCAGGGCAGCCACGCGTGGGCCGCCCGGATAGGCCAGTCCCAGCATCTTGCCTACCTTGTCGAAGGCTTCTCCGGCGGCATCATCCAATGACTCCCCAATCAAGCGATAGGAACCGATACTTTCCACTTCAACAAGTTGGGTATGGCCACCGGATACCAATAAAGCCACGAAAGGATACTCAGGGCCTTTTTCTTCCAGCAAGGGTGCCAGCAAGTGACCTTCCATGTGGTGTACACCGATAGTGGGAATATCCCAGGTCATACCCAATGCGCGCCCAATGGAAGCACCAACCAGCAAAGCCCCGGAAAGGCCAGGTCCAGCCGTATAGGCCAGACCATTTATGTTACTTTTAGTACAAGCAGCTTTGCTCATCACTTCTTTTATTAGCGGTAACGTTTTGCGGATGTGATCCCGTGAAGCCAGCTCTGGAACCACCCCCCCATACTGACTATGAATATCAACCTGACTATAGAGTGCATCTGCCAGTAAGCCTTTATCACTGTCATATATTGCTATGCCAGTTTCATCACAGGATGTTTCAATACCGAGTACTTTCATTTTGCCATTGCCCTATTTTGCGTGACATATCTCAAACTTAAAGCCTTTGCATTATACATTTCTTGGAAAATATGGATAATGAAGCCGCTCTTAATTTTTGGGACAATTATGTTGCTATCTACCAGTTTTTCTACAAGGTTGTTTTTAACCAGCCTCCCCTCGCGCTTGGTGATTCTATTAATCAGTTTCATTCTGGCAGCGTGTACCTCACTTGAAACTACTGGCCCCTCAAAAGAAGTAAGCACACCGGATCAAATAATTGCCGAAGATAATAATTCCGAACAAGTTGTCGAAAACCTGGTAAGTTCAGCCGGCAGCTCAGGCGACCGTGACATTGAAAATATTCTGCTGGAACCTATTCCGGTAGAACCCGAAAGTATTGAGCCGGTTGAACCTGCAATCGCCATGACAGCCAATCGGGTCGTGGAACTGGAAATCAATGATTATCTGCAGAATCGCAGAAACCTCTTAAAGCTCTGGGTTGAGCGTGGCCGTATATGGTTTCCAATGATCGAAACCATTTTTGCTGAAGAAGGCATTCCTGATGAGCTTAAATATCTGGCTTTAAGCGAAAGCGCCCTTAACCCGATTGCAAGAAGTTATGTGGGCGCCGCTGGAATGTGGCAATTCATGCCTGCAACCGCACGCGGTGAAGGAATGCGAGTTGATAGCTGGATAGATGAAAGAATGGATCCTGAACTTTCTACCCGTGCAGCAGCCAAACATTTAAAAACACTTTATGAAACATACAGTGGCAACTGGCACCTCGCCTTGGCTGGCTACAACTGCAGCTATCGCTGTATTACACGAGCGGTAAATCGTGCCGGCGGGTCAATTGATAACCCTCCCTCATTCTGGGAAATTTATCCTTATCTGCCTCAACAGACCCGTAATTTTATCCCCAAGTTTATCGCCGCTGCGTTAATTGTTTCTGATCCTGAACGCTATGGTATTGAAGTTGATGATCTTGGCCAGGAATACAGTTACGACATCGTGATGGTCAACGGAATGCTCAGTCTGGAAAGCGCAGGTGAACTTGCTGGTGTTGATCTGGCAACGATAAAAAACCTTAACCCATCTGTACGGAAGGCTACTCTACCCGATGCTACAGAAGCTTTTCCTTTAAAAATTCCGGCAGGAAGTTATCAGCATTTTATTAGCGCTTTTACTCTACTGCCTGAAGAAGAAAAAGTAGCACCAACAGAATATACCATTCGTTCCGGAGATACGCTTGCTGGTATTGCACGTCGTTTTGAAACGACAGTAGAGGATTTACAAGCAGCAAATAATATTCGCAATCATCTGATTTTTCCGGGGCAGGAACTAATGATCCCAGGCAGAGGCATTAATGCTTCTATCTCCCTCGCAATAAGCGTTACAAGTAGGCAATTAATTCATTATGGTGAAGCACTATACCGCCCCATAAGACTCGCTGAGGGTTTTCAGCTGGTAGAACAGGCTGGCTCAACGCCGGAAAACCTCTTGATGGCAGTCAGCCTGAGTGATGATGTCGTAGACGACCTGATTGTCCCAATAATTTACAAAGTCCGTCGTGGTGATACGCTGGGGCAGATTGCCGAAAGATTTGACGTATCTGTCAGGGACATCCAAAGCTGGAATGGCATTCGGGGAACGACGATTTATACGAATCAGGAATTAACCTTACACACTGCTGCTTCTGCACCAAGCCCTCAATTCTACAAAGTACAACATGGCGATAATCTGGCTGCTATTGCTCGTCGCTTTGGTCTGACTGTAACCAGTTTAAAGCGCCTTAATGCATTGAATAGCGACCTGATTTTTCCAGGCCAGGATTTGCTGTTGGATTAGTTTCTTTAGCTTGTCAGCATCACTTGCCAAGATAATTACAAACATCGGTAAAGGGCTTA
The DNA here is from genome assembly GCA_964453595.1 of uncultured Methylobacillus sp. Taxonomy (GTDB): domain Bacteria; phylum Pseudomonadota; class Gammaproteobacteria; order Burkholderiales; family Methylophilaceae; genus BACL14. Next base: position 2,687 of record CAYVOQ010000036.1, read on the forward strand.
AATTGTATAAAACTAATACGCTAAGCTAATCTTAAATCCAAGACATAAAAAAAGCCCTTCGCAAATTGCGAAGGGCTTTTTTGACTTAAAGAACTTTAAATCTAATTACCAATGATTAGAAGTTCATTCTCGCACTGACACCATAAGTTCTGGGTGCACCGTAACCAATCCAGCCTTCTCTGGCTGAAGCGATATAAACATCGTCAGTCAGGTTGCGGATATAGAACTGCACAGTCCAGTCATTCTGCTCATAGTTCACCGTCAGATTGGTCAGATTCCTTGGATCATTTCTGAAGTAATCCGTCTGAATAACATTCGAATAGCTTTCATCAGTGTGATTGAACTGCAATCGTGGTGTCAGAGTGGCACCATTATTCAGAGCAAACTGATAGTCTATTGAAATGTTATAGGAAAACTCAGGTGCCTGTACCTGTGGCTGACCAGCAAAGTTCAACTGGTATGGCGTATAGTCGAAACAGTTACCATTAGGAACGGTAGATGCTGGATCGGCCGGATTCGCCACTCGAGCAGTTGATGGGGTAGCCGGGTTCCCATCACCATAGGTTGTTAGAGTACCTATACCACACTGCGGCAACCAGTCTAATGCGCCACCCAAGTCATTTTCAGACCATGCTGGTAATGCTGCTGGATTAACAGTTGTAGCATTTTCGATCTCTGAATCATTCCATGCAGCAGAGAAATTAATACCTAAGTTACCCAGGAACATCTGACCCGACACTTCAACACCATTAATGGTTGCATTACCAACATTGGAGTTAGTTGTTCCAGCACCAGTAGGGTCGCCTGTATTCCACGTATTACCTTGGAGATCCTGATAATCCATGAAGTAGAAGTTTATGTCACCCGTAAAGAGGCCATCAAACAAGCTACCTTTCCAACCAAACTCGATATCATCAATATCCTCAGGTTGAACACCGGTACCCTGGTGAGTACCTGCTTTATAACCCTTCGCATAGAAGATATATAGGAAGTCTGTATCGGTCGGTGACCAGTTCAAACCAATCTTATAGGTTGGCACTTCAGTATCAACACCTTTCTGTTTTATGTCCGATGTACCAGTGTTAACCACCGCGCAACCGTAGGCTGGGCCCGTACCAACAACACCTGCCGTGCCGGAATTGGTTTGTGGACTCAATAATTCTGAGCCGGTTATCCCATAAGTATTACAGGTACTCGGATCACCAAAAGGCAATAGCGCACGACGAATGATAATGGTATCACGATTACTATCATCCATATTCCAGCGTGCACCAACAGCCAATTCCAACTCGTCACTGATATCGTAGGTGTACTGCCCGAAAAAAGCCTCATTAGTAACGAATGCTGGGGTTAAGACATGTATATAAGATGTAGGCACTTGAAGATCGCCACAGGGTACATGCGTGCCATCACCCTGCCATCCGCAGTTTTCGTTAGTCGACGCCGGATTCTGGAACAATACAGGCGTTTCCCTGTTTTGTCTGAAAGCACCTACTATCCAGCTATCTCGACCACCATCATCAGCTGAAGTCAGCGTAATTTCGTTGGTCCATGAACGGTTGTCAGGGCCTAATTGGAATGTATCAGGAATTATAGGCACACGCGTACTGTGGTTACCATTACCACCGCCACCACCAGTACCCTGAACAAACAGCTTGTTATACCCGGTATTGGTGTTAATAGTCATGCCATTCTGCAATTCCCAGCTCAGACGCATTGACCACTGCTGGTTTTCCTGTAAGTCGTTGGCTCGGAAATTTTGATAAACCTGGAAAGGATTCTCGGGTCCAGGTGTATATTCTCTCCATCGGGAATAAGTGACAACTTCAGCCGGAATACCCGTGACAGGGTCAACGACGTACCCTGTTGTAGGTTTATATTGAGGCACACGCACGTCGCCATCGTGGTTTACAGCATTTTCCATCACTTTAAAATTGGCAGAGAAAGTATCACTGGGTTCCCACAACAGGCTTAAGCGAACAGAGCGGTTATCCAGTGTGCCTGGACCCCAGGCTTGCTGGTTGTTTGCTAGTACCTGACCACCCAGGTTTTGATAATAGCTTTCGCGCTGTTCTGTAAGTACGGCTATGCGGGCTGCCCAGGTATCGCTCATCGGCAGGTTTAAGGCTGCTTCCACACGATTATGCTGATAATTTCCGAATACACCATCAACGTAACCATGAATACCTTCAAAATCCGGATTGGCTGAGTTGATCAGGATCGCACCACCGGCAGCAGACTGTCCAATGAACGTTCCCTGTGGTCCACGCAGAACCTCGATTGTGCCCACATCAAAGAATGCACCATTCAGCCCCATTGGCTCACCATGTACAAGACCGTCATTTACAATTTGCACACCCATCTGTACGTCTGGCGAGAATACATTGGTACCAACACCCCTGATATTCACGTCACTGCCGTTACCATTATCCTGAATCTGGATGTTTGGCATGTTATTTTGTAAGTCTCTAACTTCCCTGATTGCATTATCACGCAGCGATTCACCGGTGAATACTTCCATGGAAATAGATGTGGTTTGTTCTGTAGCTTCACGGCGTTCCGCGGTTACCACTACTTCTTCGATAGCCCTTTGCGCCAGAGCTGCAGGTGTAATAACCATTGATGCCGAAGCAGCAATCGCAGCCGAAATTGCAAAAGACATAGGTTTGACTTTCGGAAATTTCATACTTCCCCCTTACTTTCGGTTTTTATTTTTTAATCATTCTTATTTATAAAGTTGTAGCAAAGCTGAGGTTAACCCCATAGAGGAAAAATGTACACCCCTAAATTGCTTATATTTTACAGATTTATTACAGAATTATGTTAAGTCAAAATTTTCTAAAGTTTTTTGGCACGACAAGCTATATTTATCCAATTATTTTTATCGGGTTTTTAATAGGGCTTGTTATTGCAAATACTAAGTATTAAGCAATAACATGTTGTGTTTACGAAAAATATTTTATAAATTGTCGGCGGTCAGGAATAGGGCTGGAAGTTTTATTTGACTAAGTAACACTAGCCTATCAGATTATCATTCAACACCTAAAACGATTTAACTAACTGATTTAAAAAAAGAAAGGAAAACAAATTGAAAACTCTTCAACTCAAATTAATACTAATTTCAGCGTTAACTGCACTCTCTATTCCAGCGACTTTTGCTCAGGAAATGAATTTTTTTGTAACCAGCGCCGGTTCAGGTCAAGGTGGTAACCTTGGAGGTCTGGCCGGAGCTGATGCTCGTTGTCAGGCATTAGCCTCGGTTGCTGGAGCAGGTGATAAAACCTGGCACGCTTATTTAAGCACGCAGGGTATGAATGCCGTTAATGCCCGTGACCGTATTGGTACAGGTCCCTGGTACAACGCCAATGGTGACATGATTGCCAGAAATCTGGACGAGCTGCATAACGAAGATGATAACAGACTCAGTGTCCGAACAGCGCTGGATGAGCATGGTAGACCGGTTCCTTACGTTGGACTTGATGATGACGGAACGCCTTTACCTATCGAGCTGCAGATCACCCCAAATGTTGAGCATGATGCCTTAACTGGTTCAGATGCTAATGGTATGGCTTATCCAGCAGGAAACGATATGACATGTAACAACTGGACTTCCAGTGATGAAGGTACTGCAATGCTGGGCCATATCGACCGTCGTACTTTAGGACCAGGCGTATCTCCATGGGCGACAGCCCACCCTTCTGCAGGCTGCAGTCAACAGGCATTAATCAATACTGGTGGTACCGGCCGCTATTATTGTTTCGCCATTGATTAATAAATCCATTTTATGATCAAAATACTAGTTTGCCTGGCCTTTTTATTAGGCCAGGCATTTGCAGCGCACGCTCAGGAAACTGATATCGTTGGATATTGGGAGCAGCCTGCTCCTGGTGTTTCACTGGGAGGGGTCGCAGCTTTATTTGGCTTTATTGAAGATGCGATTGAGCGCGCCGATGGCCCTCCTGTGGTTGATTTTCTGGGCATACCACTGAATGAAGAGGCCCTCTCCAGAGCACTGGCCTATGACAGCGCCTTACTTGGTGTGCCGGAACATGTCTGTATGCGACATCCTTCTACTTACTCGTTCTGGGGCCCGGCCAATCTAAGAATTGCAGCCCAGCTTGACTATAATCTTGATGTTATAGCATACACGGTCGACGGTACTTTCAGGCGGGCTGACCGGACTATCTGGATGGATGGTCGTGAGCACCCTTCAGAATATGCGCCACATACCTGGGCCGGGTTTACAACCGGGCGTTGGGAAAACGGCACGTTAATAACCAAAACTACACACCTTAAATGGGGATGGGTGAGACGCAATGGCGTTCCCAGCAGTGATCAGGCGACAGTTTACACCTACTATCAACGTAACGAAGATGTCCTCACGATCACCTGGTTTGTCGATGACCCCCATTATCTAACTGATACCTATGTTAAATCTGCCGACTTCATCATTGCTCCGCGCGGCGTCTCAACGGCAGAGTTCGGGATTGAAGCGGCTGATGCTGCAGATGGCGTTTTCGCTCAATGTCTGAACCGGGCAGAAATTGCCAGGCCCGAAAAACATTATGTGCCTCATTATCTGCCTGGAGAAAATCCATTTATCGGAGAATGGGCTGAAGAAATAGGCGTCCCTGTAGAAGCAACTCTTGGTGGCGAAGAAACTGCTTATCCTGAATATAGAGAGTTTCTGACAGAATGAAGCCTTATAAATTCCTGCCTACAAAAGTCATACTGACTTTATTCTTTATTTTGTCGACAGCCTATACAAATGGCCAGCCGGTTCCTTCTGAACCACCTGTATCAGGAGAGCTTGAAGTCATCCATGTGCAGGGAAATGTCTGGATGATTGCCGGTGTTGGCGGAAATATCGCTGTTCAGGCCGCTGACCAGGGTGTCTTTGTTGTGGATACCGGAAGCCTTGAATTCAGTGAAGCTGTCATAGAAGCTATTGCGAGCATATCCGACCGTCCAATTCGTTATATCGTTAAGACTTCGATAGCAAACCAGCATATTGATGGCAATGCTGCTTTGGCTTCGCTACCCGGCGGCTCAACCAGCGGCGCTGAACGAGGCGCCTGGATAAACATAATTTCCCAGGAAAATGTCTTATTCAGAATGAGCACTGCCATGGATGCTAACGGAGAACGTATCTATCCTCAGCTTTCATGGCCAACAGATGGTTATTATGAAGCGCAGCGA
>CAYVOQ010000037.1:0-7453 GCA_964453595.1 uncultured Methylobacillus sp.
TTGTAGCACCTACTTTAGGATCTGTGTTTTGAACTTCCCATACTTTTTTACCAGTTTTAGCATCTAAAGCAACTAATTGACCGTCATTTTGTTGTAGGAAAATTTTACCATCACCAAAACCTAAACCACGGTTAACGTTATCACAGCATAATACTGCTTGAACGCTTGGATCTTGTTTTGGGAAGTATGACCAAACGATTTTTTGATCGTTGTTTAAGTCTAAAGCGTATACGTTATTTGGGAACGCAGTGTGAACATACATTGTGCTACCAATAACTAAAGGAGCACCTTCATGACCACGGTTTACACCAGTAGCGAATGTCCATGCTGCTTTAAGGTTTTTAACGTTACCTTTATTAACTTGTGATAATGCTGTGTAACCGTGGTTGTCATAACCGTTACGTGGATGTGACCAGTTATTAGCATCACCCATAGCTTTTTCTTGATCAGCAGCAGCGAATGCAACCATAGGTGCAGCAGCAACTAAACCAAGAGCTAGTTTGATTTTATTAAGTTTCATTTATTTAATCTCCAAAGTATTTAACTAAGGTTCAAAAAAAGTAAGAAAAACATCCCATATAAAAAGTATATTTATATAGATTGGATTTCATACCGTAGCACTAACATACCTGTGCTTAAAATTACTTTATACCTGTTGAAAATAAATTGCAACAGTTTTGTTACAATTTATTAACAAATATTTAATTTAATTTTTTTATCAAAATATATAGTGTAATTAACATTTAGAGCATCAATATATAGTATTTTAGTGTAATTAGATGCCATTAATAAATTGTTAATAATGTTATAATTTAACAAACATAATTGAACAAATTTTTTAAAAATGAAGACACTTTTTCCAGAAATAGAACCTTTTAAAACCCATGAAATTAAAGTGGATTCAACCCATTCGGTGTATGTGGAAGAGTCTGGCAACCCCGAAGGTCGGCCCATCATTTTTTTACATGGAGGTCCTGGCGGCGGAACCGGTCCAAAACAAAGACGCTTCTTCGACCCAGGTCACTACAGAATAGTTTTATTTGATCAGAGAGGCTGTGGAAAAAGCTCCCCCCAGGGCGATATTGTTAACAACACTACAGACGACCTCGTCAGTGATATTGAAACAATTCGGAAACATCTAGGCATCGATGATTGGATTTTATTTGGTGGCTCTTGGGGAAGTACACTTGCATTAGCCTACGCAACTCAACATCCTGAACAAGTAAGAGGAATTATCTTAAGGGGTATCTTCCTGAGCCGACCATTTGAGCTTGATTGGTTTCTAAAAGAAGTGGAGATTTTCTTCCCTGAAAAATATCAAACCTTATTGAACTTTAAACCCAACATCACCAAAACAAACTTAGTCGAAGCATATCATCAAATGGTGTTTGGTTCTGATCAAGACCTATCGGAAAAAGCCGCATATAACTGGAACCACTTTGAGGGCAGTATCCTTAAACTATTACCGGACGATCCAAGCAATGAGGAATCTATAAACTATGCTGAAGAGTTAGCGAGGGCGAGGGTGCAGCTTCATTACATCCAAAATCAATGCTTTGTAGATGGTAATGCTATCTTAGAAACAGCAACATCACTTCTTAAAGATATACCCACAGTTATTGTTCAAGGACAGTATGATATGGTTTGCCCGCCAAAAACCGCCTGGGATCTTAAGCGCGCAATCCCTCATGCAGAATTTCATTTAATCCCAGACGCGGGACATTCTGCTTCAGAACTTGGAATTACATCAGCATTAATAGAAGCAACAGAAAAATATAAAAAACTTTGATGGTGGAAAGATTAAAAAAAAATTTCTGGCGACTAAAGTTTTATCTTGAATCATTCTCTTACAACCTCAGAAATCATCATTTCCTCAATCTAAATGCTTCGATGAGTTTTTATTTTCTCTTAACGTTGATCCCTTTCATCGTTATTATTTTTTTCTTTCTGACACAGTGGCTCGCCAACTCAAAGCTTGCCTTGTATGAAATCGAAATGATCACAAATAGTTTAATTCCTGAGATATCAACAAAGGTATTAAAAGAAATAAACAACTTTAGCCGAGAACAAAAAGGGCTTGGCTGGTTATGGGTTTTTATTTTATTTTGGTCAACAACGCCATTAGCACAATCATTGAGAAAAAATATTCAAATTATCTTTCACCAAAACCAACCAAATGAAGGATTTTTTAAAAAGAAGATTGTCGACGTTAGTGTCTTGATCTTGATTATGTTGCTATTCTTTTCGTATATATTCTTTTCAAAATATTTAGCAAACCTAACTAATTTTTTTGCTATTTTAATTCCAATCGCTGAAAAAAGTTTCTTACTAAGCCTATCTTCGGCGGTCTTGTTAGTAGCAGCATTGTTCCTATTTTTCAAGATCCTAATACCGATACGACGCATAAGAAATTATTACCTTGTTTTAGGTGCAATCATCACTTGTGTTCTATGGATATCCCTCAGGGAGTTATTTGATATTTTTATGAATATCGGGCAGTCCTACGGTTTGTTTTACGGCAGCTTAAGAAATATTTTTATTTCAATAATTTGGCTTTTTTTTAATGTTGCAAGTTTTCTAGCTGGAATTGAATTTATTGCATTCATGTATGAACTCCGTTATTACAAATACAAGTCGCTGATCATTAATCCTAATAAAGAGCTGTTTGATAATTTTTTTAAAGAGCATGCGTTACGGTACAGAAAAGAGGAAACCATTTTTAACGAAGGAGATAACTCAGATTTTTTTTACTTCATCACCGAAGGAGAAATTGAAACATCATTAAATGATAAAACCTTTTTGCATCGCAACAATGAGTACTTCGGTGAACTCTCTATTATTAATAATACTAAACGTTTAGGTCATGCAAAAGTAATTTCTGACTGGGCGAAAATAATTAGAATCAGAGGAAATGTGCTTAGAAAATTACTAAGAGAAGACCCTACCTTCCAAAGCGTTATCTTGAATAACTTAAACAAAAAAATTATCTTCTAAAGCTCCCTTGGCTTTAAATCAAATGCAATGCAAACTCGCTCCTCGTTCGAGTTAAAAGGGATGGTGCGATGGAAAACGGATGAGGGGAAAAAAACCACTTCTCCTTCTTTAGGTAAAATAGTCTTGGTAGGAAATTGATTATGTTCATTTGGATAATTGTCACCATGCACACTTAACTCGATGGCGCCTTCTTCAGGCTCCTCTCTCTCTTTGGGTATCATGAGATAAACTGCCCCACTTATCCAACCCTCTTCGTGGATATGAGAAGTTAAATGACCGCCCCTTTTCATCTTCACATACCACGAGCTACTAAAATCTATTTCCTGAGGGAATAATTTAATGAATGTTGATTGTTCGTCTTTGTAAACTTCAAAATATTTTTTTATAGCCCCCTTTAGAGACAAAGCTAATTTTTGAAAAGATTGCTCTGGTCTTTTGAATAAATTGCCTGCTGACTGACTACCGAAATACAATCGACTTTGTTGTCGCTCTGCAATATCTGCTTGCTGAATATCTTTTAATAGCTCTTTAATTAGCCTGCTGTTGTCTTTTAATAACTCAGGAAGTTCAGCATGGTAAATATGATCCAACGGATTAGGGCAGAAATTATATATATCTTGTTTATTAAAATTTAAAGCATAGTGTGTCGAAAGTGTTGCCAACAAAGGAGAGTTGTTTGGTTTTGCTGATAATCGACTTAACTCAGAATAAAATTCATCAAATCTTTTTAATTTATACAAACAATATAGAGCCCGAGATTCATAGTCATATATTTTTGAATTTTTAAAAAAAATTAATGCTTCATCTAATTTATCATTGTCATAAAGAAAAACACCTAATTGATAATTAGCTTTTGCATGCAAGGGTTGCATTTGAACAGCTTGGCGAAGAAATTTTTCTGCATCTTTTATATTTCCATCATGCCAGAGCGCATCTCCAAGATCAGAAAAGAACTCTGGTTCTCGACTGCTTAATGTAATTGCTTGCTCGTACTCTTTAATTGCATCTTTCAATAGTCCATTATTTCGAAGTGCGCCAGCTAAATTAAAATGTGCTCGTGGATTATTATAAATCTGAATAGATTTTTGATAGGCCGCAACCGCTTCATCATGGCTCCCAAGTCTTTGATAAACTGAACCTAAATTATTGCAGGCTTCGTAATAACCAGGTTGAGTTTCAATTGCCTTTTTATATGAAGCAATTGACTGATTCAAATCTCCAATCTGACTATAGGCTGCTCCTTGGCTGAAATAAGCCTCGGCCATATCAGGCTTTATTTTAACTACTTCTTCGAATAAGCTAATCGCGCCAATAGGATCATTTAAATTTAACTTAATCGCTCCGAGATTAAATAACACTTCAGGGATATTGCGATTAATTGTTATTGCTTCCTCGTAGGCCTCTTTGGCTTCATGTATCTTTCCAAGACGCTCGCAACTTGCCCCTAATATATTCCATAAAAAAACTTCTTTTTTATTATTTTTTAAAAATTTTTTTACCTGAGATAAAACATCATCAAATTTTTCTTGATTGAAAAGCTGAATGATTAAATGAATATCTTGTTGCGTAAGTATTTTCATTTTTTAAAATAAGCTCATGTTAGAATCTTCACTTATGATGAATGTCGACATTATTAACATAATCGGTCTTGTATTGTTCGCTACAGCAATTATACATACGTTTTCAACTAAAATTTTTGAGCACTTAGCTCACAAGCATCATAAGTTTTCTGGTTTACTGCACTTACTCGGGGAAGTTGAAATTGTTTTTGGCTTTTGGGCTATGGTTTTAGTTCTCTTTATGTTTGGTATTCATGGAAAAGAATTTGCGGTTGAATATGTAGACACCAGAAACTATACAGAGCCCATGTTCGTATTTGTTATTATGGTTATAGCCGCCACAAAACCCATACTACAAATTTCTGAAAAAATTGTTATTGGTCTTAGCAAATTAACTCCTATTCAGACTGAACTTGGCATTTTCTTTCTTCTCTTAAGCCTTGTACCGCTGCTTGGATCTTTTATCACAGAGCCGGCTGCGATGACTTTATCTGCATTGTTACTTAGTAATATCTTTTTCAAAAACCAAAAACTTTCTGAAAGATTCAAATATTTAATCCTTGGAGTTCTTTTTGTCAATATTTCTATAGGCGGAACACTAACTCCTTATGCTGCCCCGCCAGTCCTTATGGTGGCCGGAAAATGGAATTGGGATATACAGTTTATGCTTTTACATTTTGGTTGGAAATCTGCAATTGCTGTTTTAATCAATGCTACGATTTTAACCCTGGCTTTCAAAAATGAATTAAAAAAAATAAAATTTAAAAACACAAACGTAAACAAAATGCCACTTCCTGTCACATTAGTTCATATTCTTTTTTTGATCGGCGTTGTAATCTTCGCGCATCACCCAGCAGTATTTATGTCTTTATTTTTATTCTTTTTAGGTTTTACGATTGCTTACAAAAAATATCAAAATGAGCTCATTTTAAAAGAAGCGCTTCTCGTTGCTTTCTTTCTTGCTGGCCTTGTTGTTTTAGGTGGCGTGCAACAGTGGTGGCTTCAACCACTTCTGATTTCAATGTCTGATAATGTTGTTTATTTTGGCGCTACAGCATTAACTGCGTTCACTGATAATGCAGCACTCACTTATCTTGGCTCTTTAGTTGAAGGCTTATCAGAACCCTTTAAAATATCATTGGTTGCTGGCGCTGTTACAGGTGGAGGCTTAACAGTCATAGCCAATGCACCGAACCCTGCTGGCGTTAGTATTCTAAAAAACTTTTTTTACGAACAATCAATTAGTCCGCTTGGACTATTCTTGGGTGCGCTTTTGCCAACGCTAACTTCAATTCTTTTGTTTAGGTTATTTTAATGGACAACTTACAATTTGATTTTGGAAAAATAAAATCTACGCGTAAGAAATTAAAAATTAGCCTTGATGATGCTAGCACCTCCTGTGCTTTATCTATCCAGCAAATTCAGTCAATTGAAGAAAACAAGGATGCTGGTTTTTTTAATGCACATTTCAAAAAAATTTCGACGCTGAAGTATATTAAATTTTTAGGACTCTCCCCTGAAGATGTCTCAATTAATATAATTTCTGAAACTAAATCTCAAAATGATATCCTGATGACAGAAGATGATTTATCAACTCTTAAAGATTCAGGTGTTTCAAAAAAATTTCTAGTTGGAGTTGTCTCAATCTTACTAGTAATTTTTTTTTCGTTTTTCTTTTCAAACAACGACCCCAATCAAATTAATGATGAAAATAACCCAGAAATTATTTCAGATGATACCAACATTAACTCTGAAGAAGTTAATGTTGAAGTAACCCCAAATGAAACTGAACAGCCTTTAAATGATGAAAATGTAAATCAGGACTCTTATGAAAAAAAAACTGACGATAAATCTGATACGGACAAAATTTTAGCGACAGCACCTTCAGAACAAAAGGTAGATGAAGTACATTCAACTTGCCCTTTTGAGTTTTTAAATCAAACAGCCAATTTTAAAATGTACAGGACTGATCGCATTCCCGAAAAGCCAGACAGCTTTATCCATATTGTTTCAACTGCGGCTCAAAAGATATGTTTTGTTGACGCTTCTGAAAAACCAAAAGAATATGACCTGTCTTCTGCAGAAAAAATTACAATTCATGGCAAACCGCCTTACAAATTATGGCTTGACCCTAATCAATCTAAGGTCTACTTTCAAGGCTGGAGAGTGCCATTATCAGCTGAGCATTTTTTCTACTCTATTGATAAATACCTAGATCCAAATTTAACTGGCGGTCAGTAATTCATTCCAATTCGTTGTAAATCGATTACTCTTATTTTGTTGTTTCATGTGCCATTGCGGATTATTTGTCTTCCATCCGGTGTGCATTATATGTGATGCGTATTTGGCATGTATCTGATTGATTGTCATGCGCAAAATTTCCGATTTTTCTTTCTGGCTATCAATGGGTATTAGATTGCTTTGCGTATGTTTTTTTTCCTGCAAATTAACTAGCGCAATCCCGGCTTTATGGTAATTCACAGAAGTTTCGTAAATTTTTTTCAAACCCTGTATTGCTAAATTATTTAATACTCGAAAATCGTCTGTCCAAAATTCTCCCCGAATCAAAACCGCACGATGAACACTTTCTTGTTCGCTAAACGGATTGCTCCTAATTTGTACAAGCACATCTCTTGCCACCAAATGTTGTCGATTCAGTTTTACAATTGCCTTTTCAATGAAATGCGAAATGGCATCAGCCAATTGAGCTATATCAGACACCGTATGGCCAAAACTCCTCGAAGATAAAATTTGCTTTTGCGCAGACCTTTTTGTTTCAATCCTATAACAAGCAACCTCATTGAGCTCTAGCACTGTCCTCTCTAGAGTAATGCCAAAAATTTTTTTTATCCATTTAGGATTGCTATTTTTCAGCTCATATACAGTCGATATTTTTAATG
>CAYVOQ010000038.1:0-4546 GCA_964453595.1 uncultured Methylobacillus sp.
ATCCTCTTACATAAGCCAGTGAGTTATGTGTCGCATGCAGATGATGATAAAAAATATAAATCTGCATTGTCTTTAATTACGCCAGAAAATTTTTTTGGTGAAGAGAAACTTAAACAAAGTTTTTTCAAGATTGCACCCGCGGGCCGATTAGATATAGACTCTACAGGCTTGCTTGTATTAACAGAGGACGGTGTGGTTGCGAAACAGATTATTCAAGAAGACAGTGATATTGAAAAAGAATACCTGGTCAGAGTCAAAGGGCAGTTAAGTGATAAAGGCTTAAACTTATTAAACTTCGGTTTATCTCTAGATGGTAAGCCTTTAAAAAAAGCAAATGTGCGTTGGTTAAATGAAGACCAACTTATCTTTATCTTAAAAGAAGGTAAAAAAAGACAGATTCGTCGCATGTGTGAATTAGTTGGTTTAAAGGTTACTGGTTTAAAACGGGTCAGAATAGGTAAGGTTAAATTAGGACAGTTGCCTGTTGGTAAGTGGCGTTTTTTATTACCTAATGAGAAATTTTAAAACTGAATACCTAAGTTTTCTATCAGGTGGTAATAGAGGTAGCTAATCGTGACAACTAAAAAAACCATCAAGCTCAATTTCTTTAAAAACTGTTTAGAAAACTTTTTATCCTTTTGTTCAATGGTGTCGTAAATGTTATCGCCAATGATGATCGACATGAATGTTCCAATGCAACAAAGTACAATAATCAACCAATATGGAATTGGATTAATGAGTATTTGATGAAATAGCTTCATTAAGGCATTAATTTCATAGACAGCTGGATTAAAAATTAATGTTAACGATACTATAAGAATAGCTAAAACCCAGACGAGAATTTCTGTGTGCACCATCTTGATTTTATAAAGTAATCGAATAGGAAAATCGAGCAAGAATCCGGCATCTGCAACTGGTGTGCAGAGCACAAAAAAACTCCAGGTTAATAAGGTAACAAGGGTTCCGTTTTCAAATCCATACTCGTAACCCATATAAAGATAGTATAAAAACAAAACCCCGACTAAGAAAATGAACTTAAGCCAGGGTTTTTGAGTTTTACCAATAACGTGCATTATTCCTCTGCTGCGTGACTTACTAATCCTAGCGTTAGATTTGCTGGCACAGCTGTATCAATCAACTTTGGTTTTGGTAGATTGAGGTTATCCATGATACTTGAAAATTCTGCTAAGGATTTATTGGCTAATCTTGGATTATTTTGTTTTTCATGACCAATTGTTGATTTTTTATTGCCATGATAATCATGCCCTGGGTACATGACCGTATCATCCGGAAGTGTAAACAGTTTTTTAACGACGCTATTATATAGTTCTGCATTGCTTCCGCTTTGGAAGTCTGTACGACCGCAACCATTAATTAATAATGTATCACCTGTAAACACCATATTATTCCAGGTAAATGACATTGAGCCTGCAGTATGGCCTGGTGTGTGGATTGCTTTTATTATTTGGCTATTACCAAAGGAAAGTTCTTGGCCATCTTCAAGTTGAATTTCTGCGTTTGAGATGTTGCAATGTGCAGGAGTCGCAGCAGTTGCACCAGTCATCTTGCATAAATTTCCTGCTGAAGTTATATGATCGGCATGCGCATGCGTTTCTAAAACATATTTAATATTTAAATTTTCTTTATTGATGAAATTTAACACATCATTCAATTTTGTATCCACTGGATCGATAATGACCGCTTCTTTGGTTTCTTCATCAATTAAAAAATAGGTGAAGGTGAAAGATACTTCATCAAATTGTTGTACTAACCTGCTCATGAACACTCCTTGTTATAAAAATAGTCGGTCAATAGAATCCCAACCATCATTGATAAGATGAAAACGAGTAAATTGAGATCAAGATTGGCAATCGCTGATATTGCTGTGCCTGGGCACAAGCCTGATATCCCCCAGCCTGCTCCAAATAGTATGGAGCCTAAGATAAATTTTTTATTTACAGCTGTATTTTTTGCCTCTGTGTGAATATGCGTTAAGAATTTAAATCCTAAGAATGAAAAGAAGACAGCTGAGCCAAACACAATAAGTAAATCTATTTGAATCGGGTCTTGCAGTCTAATAAAACCAAAAATAGTTTCTGGATTGTTAACTTGTGCAAAATTCAACCCTAATGAAAAAATAAAACCACTCATAAAAAAATTAGATATTTTCTTAAGCATTGATTACCCCCATTAAAATTGCAGTACCAAACATTAAACCAATGGCGATAAAAGACCGTGGATTTACTCGACCAAGCCCAACAATGCCATGGCCGCTTGTGCAACCGTTTGCTAAGGCAGCACCAATACCAACAATCAGTCCTGAGAAAATATAAACAACCGTATTTTGTGTCAGTGAAATTTCAATACCGGAAATATTCTTAAATATTAGGGATGCAATAATCATGCCTGCAAAAAAAACAATTTGATCTAATTGATGCGGCTTTTTTAATAAACCACTGACCCCGAGAAATTTCTTTTGGGTGCGGTAGAGCATTATTGCTCCAGCGGCAATAATGAATGAACCGAGGATTAGAGAAGAAACTGGATGTTGTATTTCAATCATAAAAAGTTCACCTTGATAATTAAAAAGAGTGCAATCATTATTAAGAAGTAAGCAAATATTTTTTCAAGCATGCTGGTATTCACTGTTAATTTTTTTGCACCGATCATACCGATAATTGAGCCCACGCAAAATAGCAGCGCAAGTGAAATATTTAGGCGACCATGCAGGAAAAATAATACTGAGTTAAAGCAAGCTACAACCGCAATTACAGCAATTGAAGTCGGGAATATATTGTTAAGCTGTATGTTTGAATATTTTTTTAAAGCTGGCACAATTATAAAGCCTCCACCAACCCCTAACATTCCTGACATCAAGCCAGTCAGCGCTCCTGTGAAGCTTAAAGCTTGTGCACAACGCATATTCCAATTTAATTTACCGGTTGAATTATTCATTTCGCATGGAAGCACTTCCTCATCTTGGTTTGATTTATGTTTTGTTGCGTTAGATCTTTTATCAAAGATCATGCGAATCGCAATCCAAAATAGAATTGCAGAAAACATAATCATCAATGGACCCCGTGGTAATAAATTGCCAATCCAAATACCAATAGGCGAGAGTAACATTCCTGTTATGGCAATTAAACTGGCAGCTTTATAGCGAACTTGTCTCTTTCTTAAGCTATAAACCGTTCCGTAGACAGAAGAAAGTGCGATAGCAAACATGGATAATGGAATGGCTTCTTTGGGATCCATATTGAGGCCAAACACCAAAAAGGGAACGGCGAGTATTGTCCCGCCAGCACCCAAAAGACCTAAAATAAAACCAACGATAATACCAATTATAATAATCATTATTTTTTAGACGGTTTAGCCAACCATTCAATGCCTTTAAGCATTAAATTCCAATAAAGCCATGGCATTATGGTTTGTTTTAAGAACCAGGATGTCCAGCGGGCTTTCGCAGGGTAGAGTGGAAACGTCGGTAATAATTTTCCACCAAATCCAAATTCCGCGAGCACAACCTTGCCTTTTTCAACTGTTAGTGGGCAAGCTCCATAACCATCATAATGTGTAGCCATTTCTTTTAATTCTTTTGCAGCAATTAAATTTTCAGCCACGACATAAATTTGTTTTCTGGCTGCAGCTGCCGTTTTTGCATTCGGTGAATTGATAACATCGCCTAGCCCAAATATATTTTTATAAGTTTTATGTTGTAAAGTTAATTGATCAACATCAAGCCAGCCTGCAGGATCAGCTAATTTACTATTTTTAATAAATTCTGGTGCTTCTTGGGGTGGAACAACATGAATAAAATCAAATTTCACTGATTTAGTTTTAACTTTTTCCGCTGCATCCTTGTATTCAAACGTCGCAGTCTTCTTTTTACCATCAATTTTTATTAACTTGTGATTAAAGTTCAAATTGGCGTTATAGCGTTTTACATATTCCATTAAAGGTGGGACAAAGTCGGCTACACCAAATAGCACCGGACCTGCATTAAAAAAATCTATATCGATATTAGCGAGAACCTTATTTCGCTCCCAATAATTTGCAGATAAGTACATAGCTTTTTGCGGTGCACCTGCGCATTTAATTGGCATCGGTGGTTGGGTAAATAACGCTTTGCCCTTTTTAAGTTTTTGCACACAACTGTAAGTATAAGGTGCTAAGTCAAAGCGGTAGTTTGAGGAGACTCCATTTTTGCCTAAAGTCTCTGTTAAACCTTCAATTTTTTCCCAGGCCAAGCGCAAGCCAGGACAGACAATTAATTGGTGGTATGGAACAGTTTCACCATTATTTAAAACAACACGATTATTTTCTGGATCAAATTTTGCAACAGAGCCTTTAATGAGTGTTGCTTTTTTTGGCATCACTTGAATAATCGGCCGTACACTGTTTTTAATGTCAAAAGTACCGCCACCAACTAAGGTCCAGGCGGGTTGGTAGTAATGTTTATCGCTAGGTTCAATGACAGCAATGCGAAGCGATTTTCTTCTTTTTAATAAACTCGCTGTAATACCAATTCCGGCAGCGCCACCACCTA
>CAYVOQ010000038.1:4646-6635 GCA_964453595.1 uncultured Methylobacillus sp.
CTATCTGATATTTTTTTTATTTCCATTATTCTTTCCTCTCTTATTTTGTATTGCAGCCATACAAACCTGACAATGTGCGCATCACATCAATGACTTCATTGCTGGATATATTGTAATAAATGAACTTCCCATCTTTTCGGGTAGAAACTATTTTTTCTTGTCTGAGCTTGGTGAGCTGTTGTGACAGGGTAGGTTGTAAAATATTTGTCGACTGTTCAAGCTCCCCAACATTTTTTTCACCTTGAGTGAGCTGACATAGCAGCATCAGTCGATCTTCATTGGCAAGCACCTTTAACAATGAGCATGCATTGCTGGCTGAGTTTCTGATTGCGTCAACTGAGTTTGCTTTTAATTTTCCTGCCATAATTATCTATATATTTATAATATATAATAATATATAATATAAAAATATATAGAGTAAAGTAATTTTTTTAAAATTTATCTTGAAATATTAATTGTTGTCACAATATTGTCATTATTCATCGTTATAGTATGAAGACTTTTCAAAAGAAAGTATTTTTTTAATATAGATATCTCAAAAGGAGTCAAAATGCATCAAACCTACTGGCGCCCTCAAACTGATGAGGATTTAGGCTGGGTTACTAATCCAAAAAAATAGTTTTAAGAGTTAATTGATATTTGTAGTTTGGTTAAACTTATTTCCTTTTGTATCAGCAATTGACACTGATAACTCATCTTTGGAGTTTAAGTTGGTGGTGAACTTAATGAAGGGATCCTGGCTAATACTGATCTGGTTTTCGACAGCGAGTATTTTTTTACCATTCTTATTAAACTCAATATTCTTAACGATCCATTCAGGAATGTAGCCTCCTGATTCTAGATCCTTTTGCAATCCAGTGAAATTTGGGTGTTTAACTCTGGACGTTACAAAATTACTCTCCGCTTTTAGGATAATTTTACCTAAATCCTTCGTGAGTTCTGGATCATGGACATCCATGTAGCCACTGCAACCACCTGCTGCTCTGATTGGAATTGCATTCATGTAAAGATTGCCTTGACTGTCTTCTGCGATGACACGAACAAATGAGTCTGTTTCCATTCTGATTCTAGTCGAAATAGTGATTTCTTGTGAATCATCTGTTAAGAAATATGTTGCTGCATGCTGGCCAGGGTTAGCATCAATATACATGTATATTTTTTCAATTTTTTTATTATGCTTAACTAGACTGATTGCAACTGGCACTTGTGCACCGCTAGAAGCTCTTTTTGGCCCATCAATTTTTAGAAAATTTTGATTCTCTTCAATTGGACGTTCTTTGAATACTTGTTCTTTTAAATAAGGCCAGATATCAGGGCTTGCATCTGCAAAGATGCTTACACTGAAGCAGAGAAGAATAAAGGTAAAAATTTTTTTAATCATTGCTCTTAGTATCTTAATCCGCAATTAACATTAAATAAACACTTTTTTAGCATCTATTTATTTTTTGTAATTAATTAAGCTTGACATACCTTAGTAAAATAGTAAAGTATTTGAGTATGAAATGATGAAGGAAGATTTCGTTTTATTATTATTTAAATTTTTTTAGGGAGTAATTAAATGGAAGCAATCAAAAGAATCGGTTTCATATTAGTTTTATTTAGCGCAAGTGTAATGGCTGAAGAAAAAGCTTTTCATCCAACTGATGCATTATTAATTGGTGGTAATGGGGGCTTTAACCCATCTTCAGAGGAAGCTGAGTCACCAATCAAGTTACCAGGTGAAGATGGCTACACAACAGGGGATGCTAACTAATTTAATAAAATAGCTCATGATTTTCTTTAGGCTAACTTCATGAGTTATGTTATGGTCATTTTTGACTAAAATAGATATATTGAACATGTAAATCTCAAGTTGAACCTTTGCGAGTAATCGCATCTTCAATGATATGGTTTATGTTATTTATATTTTTTAACATAAACAAGGAGAAATACTATGTGGACACAACCTACAGCAACTGAAATGCGTTTTGGTTTTGAAGTAACAATGTA
>CAYVOQ010000039.1:0-6353 GCA_964453595.1 uncultured Methylobacillus sp.
TCTTTCTTCATTACTAATCTCAACCGTGTTTATTGACTGTAAATTGCTTTATTTATAAAGTTTGATTATGGAATCTAATATACGAATTGGAATAGATTTAGGGGGTACCAAAATTGAATGTTTGGTCCTTGAAAATGGTATTGAAACTTTTCGTCATAGAATTCCTACACAATCAGAGCAAGGTGCCGATCATATCATTTCACAAATTCATCATATTTATAAACAAGCCGTCAACCATATTGATAATAAAAATCATCTCATAGGCATTTGTACCCCGGGTTCTATTTGTGATGAGACTCAACAATTAAGAAATTCAAATACAACTTGCTTAAATGGATTGGCACTAAAAGAAATGATTGAAAATAAAATTGATCATTACATATCTATTGAAAATGACGCTAACTGTTTCGCACTTGCGGAAGCGCAATATGGTTCTGCAAAAGACTTTGACTTTGTATTTGGCGTGATTGTCGGAACAGGCTGCGGAGGCGGTATTGTAAATAACAAACAAATTAGAATAGGGCCAAATAAAATTGCAGGAGAATGGGGTCATTCTATTTTACATAGTAATGGTTATAACTGTTATTGTGGGAAAAATGGATGTGTTGAAAAGTATATATCCGGGAGCGGCCTTGAAGGTATTCTTAGTAAAAATAATATTAGAAAAACTACTCAGGATTTCTTTTTAAATTTTAATAAATCTAAAACTGAGCAACAGATATACAATCAATTTATACTAGACTTTGGTCAAGCATTGGCGAATGTCATTAATACCCTTGATCCTGATGTTATAGTGATTGGTGGCGGGCTTTCGAATATTTCCCACCTTTATACTGATGGCATTCAAGCTGTTAAGCAATTTGTTTTTTCAGATAGCCTTAAAACCCCCATCATTCAAAATACATTAGGCGATTCTGCTGGTGTTCTGGGTGCTGCTTTATTATAAATATGTAACCTTTTTAATTCTTTAATGTCATAATCTTGACTATTAATTTCTTTGAAAGGTTAAACAATGTTTTCAAATTTAAAAAAATATTTCTTTATTTCTTTTTTCCTTTTAACAAATCAAGCATTTGCCGATCACCATGATGATCATGAAAATTGCCACGATGGTGATAATCAAAAAAAACATGAATGGGTTAAAAAGCATGGCGAAAAGTGTTCTCATGAAAAATGCCAAGAAAATATGAAAGCTATTATTAAAGAATGCTTAGATGGCGCAACGATCGAAAATAATAAAATCAAAACAAACTGCTAGGATCTAATTAATGACTATAACTGGCCTTTACGCTTCACTTTTGTTTTTTCTATATTTTAAATTAACTCGTAATGTCATTAATTTAAGGAAAAAAAATAACATTGTTCTTGGAGATGGTAAAAATCAACTTTTACAAATGGCTATGAGAGCCCATGGTAATTTTATTGAGTACGTTCCTATGGGCTTAATTCTAATGGGTGCACTTGAATTAAACAAAATGAATAAACTGATTGTTTTTGTATTGGGTGCTTTTTTTCTTGCTGGTAGAATTTACCACGCAGCCTCATTGCAGAAAGAAATCAATATCAACTTCAGGATTAGGGGTATGAAATTAACTTTATATTCTATGGCATTGATGGCTGGTCTAAATATCCTTCTATTTTTTGTGAGAATCTAAATAAGAACTATTACTATTTCTGCATTAGTTTTTATTTTTTGATTTAATAATAAAAAAAGGAGATTTTCGTTATGGATAACAAAAAAGTTATAGATGCATTAAATAAGGTTCTAGAATTAGAATTAGCAGGGGTGGTTCGTTATACACATTACAGCTTAATGATCTTCGGATACAATCGCATCCCTATAGTATCTTGGCTAAGAGGTCAGGCAACAGAATCGCTGGATCATGCAAATCAAGCTGGTGAGATGATTACAAACCTAGGAGGCCATCCCTCACTTTCAATTGGCCCTTTATTAGAAACACATAATCATGATATCGGTAATATCTTAAGAGAATCTCTTAACCATGAACAAGCAGCCCTTAATGCTTATAAAGATCTCCTCAAGCTCGTTGAAAATGATTCAGTCATGCTTGAAGAATACGCAAGAGGTATGATTCTTTCTGAAGAATCTCATCTCGGAGAAGTCGACAAAATGTTACGCAACCCAGGTGATTTAGATAAATTTAGCAAGTAAAATATCATCATGATTAATCATGATGAAGAATTAGATACAAATGGGCTGAAATGTCCAATGCCATTGCTTAAAACTAAAAAAGCTTTAGCACTTCTGGATAAAAATAAAGTTCTCAAAATTTCAGCAACGGATAAGAATGCAGTTAAAGATTTGCAGGCTTTTTGTGATTATACGGATCATGAGTTTATTGCGCATCAAGAATTAGACAATAATAATATTTTTTTAATTTACATTAAAAAGGGTTAGCTTAATAAGCTTTCAAGCTGGGAATTAAATTTATTTAATTCATCATTAAAAGATAAAAGTCTATCTTTCTCTAATTGCACAACTTCTTTAGGAGCTTTTTCAACAAAGCTTTTGTTTCCAACTTTATTTTCACATTTCGCTATTTCTATTTTTATTTTTTCGATTTCTTTTTCAAGTCTTTTCTTTTCTGCATCAATATCAATCTTAATATTTAACATCAATCTAAAATCTTCAACTAATGCAACAGGCGAATTTTGAGTTTCAAAATCATTAACAATATCGATAGTCTCTATTTTTGCTAAATTCATTAAGTAACTTCCATAGTCACCAAAATTATTTCCTTTATCAATTACTTGGAGCGGTATTTTTTCTGCAGGAGATATTTTCATTTCGCTTCTTAATCTTCTACATTCATCAGTCATTTTTTTAAGTAGATCCATCCATGCTATTGCTTTTAAATCAATTTTATTCTCTCTAGCTTCAGGATATGGTTGCTGCATGATAGTATCAGAATGCGTTTTAGTTTTTAAAGAAACAATTTGCCATAGCTCTTCAGATATAAATGGCATAATTGGATGAATTGCTTTCAAAATGTTCTCAAGAGTACTAAGTAATGTTCGTTTAGTTCCTCTCACAATTGATTCATCTTTGCTTGCCAATTGAACCTTTGCAGCCTCTAAATACCAATCACAATATTCATCCCAAATAAACTGATACATTTCCTGAGCAGCTAGGTCAAAACGATAATTTATAAGGTCCTGATTTATTTTTCCTATGCTTATCTGAAACATTGATGTAATCCATCTATCAGCTTTTGAGAAAGAAAGATATCCATCTTTGCATTCACCAAAACCATTCTCACTATCTGGGCAATTCATTAACACAAATCTTGTTGCGTTCCATATTTTGTTGCAAAAGTTCCTATAACCTTCACATCGGCTGAGATCAAATTTTATATCCCGACCTGGGGAAGCGAGACTTGCAAATGTGAATCTCAATGCATCTGTACCATATGCCATTATTCCATCTGGGAACTCTTTTTTAGTTTTTTTTGCTATTGATTCCTCTTGCTTTGGATTCATCAAACCAGTTGTTCTCTTTTTAATTAACTCATCTAAACTGATTCCATCAATCAAATCAATTGGATCTAAAACATTTCCTTTTGATTTGCTCATTTTTTGACCCTCAGAGTCACGAATTAAGCCATGAACATATACATGTTTAAATGGTATTTTTCCAGTGATATATTTAGTCATCATTACCATTCGAGCCACCCAAAAAAAGATGATATCGAATCCTGTTACCAGCACAGAAGATGGTAAAAAATTTTCAAGATATGGGTTTGTTTTCTTGGGAAATTCATCTGTCCACCCCAATGTTGAAAAAGGCCATAAAGCAGAAGAAAACCATGTATCAAGCACATCTTCATCTCTTTTTAAATTGCCCTTGATATCCATCTCTTTTGCTTTTATGTATGCTTCTTCTTCATTTTTTGCAACGATTACCTGGCCATCATCTGAGTACCAAGCGGGAATTTGATGACCCCACCATAATTGCCTGGAGATGCACCAGTCTTGAATATTGTTCAGCCACTGATTATATGTATTGATCCAATTTTCAGGATAGAACTTTATCTCACCCGATTTAAATACGTCTAAAGCATCTTGAGCAATACTTTTGCCACCCTTTGTATTTTTTGTCATGGCAACAAACCACTGATCAGTTAATAAAGGCTCTATAACAACATTTGTCCTATCGCCTCTTGGTATCTTTATTCGATATTTTTCAACTTTAGATAAATATTTTTTCTCCTCCAAATCTAAGACAATTTTTTTTCGAGCCTCAAACCTCTCTAAGCCTTCATATTGTTTTCCATTTTCATTAATAAAACCATCAAGGGTCATGATGTTTATTAGCTCTAAATTATGTCTTATACCGACTTGGTAATCGTTAAAATCATGTGCCGGCGTTACTTTTACTACGCCAGTACCAAACTCCATATCAACATAACTATCAGCAATGACCGGGATTTCTTTTTCAAGCAGTGGTAGGATTACTGTCTTACCAATTAATTTCTTATATCGCGCATCTTCAGGGTTTACCATTACTGCAACATCACCCAGCATGGTCTCAGGTCTTGTGGTAGCAACGGTAAGATAATCCGTTGTTCCTGTTATTGGATAATTAATATGCCACAAATGACCATCTTCTTCTTCCTGCAAAACTTCAAGATCAGATACTGCCGTTTGTAATTGAACGTCCCAATTTACTAATCGTTTACCTCGGTATATCAAACCTTCTTCATATAGCTTTACAAATACTGAACTCACAGATTCAGATAAATCTGAATCCATAGTAAATTTCTCTCGAGACCAGTCTGGAGAAGTGCCAAGCCTTCTCATCTGTTTAGTAATTGTTCCACCAGAAAGCTCTTTCCATTCCCATACTTTTTCAATAAATTTTTCACGGCCCAGGTCATGTCTGCTAATTTTTTGTTTATCTAACTGCCTCTCAACAACAATTTGAGTTGCAATGCCAGCATGGTCTGTACCGGGTTGCCATAAAGTGTTAAATCCTTTCATTCTATGAAAACGCGTTAGGGTATCCATCAAGGTTTGATTAAAACCATGGCCCATATGAAGGGTGCCTGTTACATTTGGAGGGGGCAATAAAATACAAAAATTATCTTTTTTTACTTGATCGATTTTTGATTGATAGTAACCTTTATTCTCCCAAAAGGTATACCACTTATCTTCAATATTTTTTGGTTCAAATGACTTGTTGAGTTCTTGCATAACTTTAGAATTTTATCACGAGTGAATTAAGAATTACCTGAACAAACTTTACATTGAGGGTCTTTATTAAAAGCTATTGTTTTCCAAGAGCTAGTTCTGGCATCAAATAAACTTATCTTACCTATAAGTACCTCTCCAAAACCAACAACAATTTTTATTGCCTCTAACGCCTGCAAAGTTCCAATAATGCCTACAGAAGGTGACAAAACTCCATGATCTCTACATCTTAAGTTTTCTTGCTCTTCTGCGTCTAAATTTGGATATAGGCATTCGTAACATGGGGATTCTTTTTTTCTAAAATCGAAGGTCGTAATTTGTCCTTCGAATTTTATAGCTGCACCTGATATTAGCGGAATTGAATTTTTAAAGGCTATCTGATTAATTGCATATCTTGTTTCAAAATTATCTGAGCAATCTAAAATTACATCAAAATTAGAAATTATTGAATTCAGCTCTGCTTTTGTAAGTTTTTTTGTAATAGTATTCGTATTAATTGAAGAATTGAGTTCCGCTACTCTTATTTTTGCAGAAATTGCTTTATTCATATTAATACTTTTTTCACTATGAATAATCTGCCTTTGTAAGTTTGATATATCAACATCATCAAAATCACATAAAGTTAAATTGCCACAACCAGCAGTAGCCAGATAATTTACTGCCGCGGATCCAAGCCCGCCCAAGCCAATGACAATAATATTTGAGGCTAGTAACTTCTCTTGTCCAACATAATCAATTTCTGGGAGCAAAATGTGACGACTGTATCTTAATAAATCTTGATCATTCATTATCAAAAGTATACCTAGGTTGTAAAAAAGGGTTTCTCGAGGCATCACTGCATGAAGCAGGCCTGTACGATTCTAGATTTTCTAAAACCTTTAGTGCTTCTTTTTCCTGATCAGTGTAGTTCTTAAGAGACAAATAAGTGTTATCCTGCTTAATAAGACCTTCTGAACAAGAAGTAAGAAAAACGATATAAAAAATATAAAAGTAAGCTTTCATAATAATGGGGTGGCTGATGGGGATCGAACCCACGACAACAGGAATCACAATCCTGGGCTCTACCAACTGAGCTACAGCCACCACAGAAATTGGCCTGCCCGACAGGAATCGAACCTGTAACCTACGGCTTAGAAGGCCGT
>CAYVOQ010000040.1:0-5688 GCA_964453595.1 uncultured Methylobacillus sp.
GAGTGCTGCCCTCCGAAGGCAGAGGTCATGGGTTCGAATCCCGTCGGGTGCGCCAATAAAAACAGTAGCTTAGAATAGATATAAAAAATCTGTTTAAATAAAAATACTCACATAGTACTCACGAGGATCAATTTATAAAATACTAAGAAAAATTTTTTTGCTAATTTACAATTAACCCTTCCAATTAGCGTCTGTAAACCTTTCCTAACTCTAGAGTGAAATTACAATATATAATATCATCAGCTCTTTTAATTGGTAAATCTCTTTCATCATCTGTCATAGTAAAACCTCCATGTAATTAGTTTACATGAAGAGACCCACAAGATAGTACATTCCTACAATTTCGCCCTCGTCATAACTTATGAGATCATTAACGTAATTGCATAAGATGAGGGTATATAGAATTTACATTAAATGATTTAATGGCACTAATCGGCAACGCGCCAGTGTCTGCTTTCGGCCAAAAGCAGGCTCTCACAGTATTAGATCATTAACTGAGTTATCATGAGAATAATGAAGAAATATATGGATTTGATTAAGGATAATCTTCCCTAAGCCATTTGATTAGTGTTCTCGCCATAAAAACACTGGCGACAGCGATAGGTAATCCTGCTAGCAGAACTGCGGACTGGACTACTTTTAAGCCACCAATATACATGAGGATGATTGGAAGAATACCTAATGCAACGGCCCAGAAAATGCGGTGCCATTTTGCGGGATTTTCACCTGCTTGAAGCTCTTTTGTCGCAGCGGAAGCAAGAGCATAACTTGCACTATCATACGTAGTAGCAACAAAAATAATGGTCACGAGCGTGAATACAATGAGAGCCAGTTCACCGAGAGGCAGATGACTGATAATCACACTGATGGCATTAAAAACATCAGCATTAATCATTTCTGCGACGGGAAGAGCACCTGTTAGTTCTAAATTCAAAGCGTAATTGCCGAGAATAATATAAAAAGCCCAAGAACCAAGACTTCCGTATGCGCACATTGAGAGAATGATTTGACGAATGGTGCGGCCTTTTGAAATGCGGGTAACAAAAATACCGACATATGGGGCAAAGGCGAGCCACCAAGCCCAGTAAAATATGGTCCAATTCTGCACAAATCCTGTATTGTCAGCGGCGTCTGTCCAGGTAATCATCTCGATCATGTTTGAGAGCATAAAACCAATACTTTCAGTTCCCATCATTAAGATGAAGGTCGACGGTCCAGCAACGAGAACAAAGATAAGAAAAATTATTGAAAGGTAAAGATTTGTATCTGCTAGTTTCTTAATGCCTTTTTCAAGGCCCATATAGACCGATACTCCAAAAATGGTAATACAGATGCATATAACAAACAGGTCAAGGTTAGAACCACGTTCCAGACCAGTGAGCTGCGATATTCCCGCCGAGATCATGGGGGCTGCGAGCGATAAAGAGGTGCCAGCTCCACCAATAAGACCAATCATGAAGGATAAATCAATAAATTTAGCCCAAATAGATGTGGAAGATTTTTTACCAAGAATTGCCGCACTAAACCGTAAATATGGAATTTTTTTGACATAAAAAGAATAACTTAAGGCAATTGTTGGTAAGGCGTAAATACACCAAGCGGCAAGCCCCCAATGAAAAAGGCCATAGCTGGTGGCCCATTTTAAAGCCTCGATTGATTTTGGCTCTGCACCAAAAGGAGGTGCGGTATAATATGCGGCCCATTCAATTCCAGCCCAATAAAGAAGAGCACCACCCACCCCCGCGGAAAACAACATTGCAACCCAACTTAGTGTGCTAAACTCCGGATCCCCATCTCCTAATTTGACGCTGCCATATTTACTAAAAGCCAGCCATCCCATGATCCCAACACATCCAATGGTGACCCATTGATATACAAGGCCAAAATTAAACGCCACGTAGTCATAGAGGGCTATAATATTTGGCCCAATTGTTTCATTAAATATGATCAACGGTATTGAGACTAATAGAACAGTCAAAACTGCCATAGTGAAGGTCGCTTTATCTAAAGGCTTATTAAGGGATTTTTTGGACAATTTTTTTCCTTATGATTATGCTGAATTATCTTGCTTAAATTATCAATGTTTGGCAAGTGGTATTGATACTTAGTTATGGAATAATGAAATGTTTGAAACTTCCCAATCCTTAAAAGACAAACGAGTAATCATCTCCGCAGGTGGTAACGGCATAGGAGCGGTGATGGCAAAAATGTTCTCTGCTGCAGGAGCAAAAGTAGCAATATTTGACCTAGATGACAGTAATTTTGAGAACATGTTGAAAAAAGGTCATGTTGCATTTGCGGACAAAGCAGACGCTTCAAGTTTTGATCAAACCGAAACATTTTTTAAAAATGCAGTCGATTATATTGACGGTGTTGATGTTTTGATCAATAACGCTGGTATTGCTGGACCCAATGCCCTTCTCGAGAATATTATTCCAGATGAATGGGATAAAACAATAACTGTCGATTTGAACAGTGCTTTCTATTGCTCAAAATTGGCCATTCCGTATATCAAAAAGAATAATGATGGTGGCAGTATTATAAACATTGCCTCAAGTGCATCATTCTTTGGCTTTCCACTGCGCTCGCCGTACACCGCAGCAAAATGGGGACTTATTGGATTAACAAAAACGATGGCGATGGAACTTGGCAATCAACAAATTCGTGTTAATGCTATTTGTCCCGGTAGTGTTGCAGGAAAGCGCATTGACACAGTTATGCAAAAAGAAGCCGAAACACGAGGTTTAAGTTTTGAAGACGTTAAAGCAAGCTATACTAAACAAGTAAGCTTAAAAACATTTGTTGAAGCAGAAGATATTGGCAACATGGCACTTTTTTTAGCATCACCTATGGGTTCAAAAATATCAGGTCAGGTCTTGGGTGTGGACGGCCATACAGAAACGTTAACTCAATTTTGAGAGAAAAATTATGAAAGCAATTTGGTACACTGAGACGGGCGAAGCAAAAAATGTTCTAAATTACGGGGAAATGAACGCCCCGATCCCTAAAGTTGGTGAAGTATTAGTGCGCCTTCATGCTTCAGGCATTAATCCGTCCGATGTTAAAACCCGTGCGGGTGCGCGAGGCCCGATTGCTTTTGATAAAGTTATTCCGCATTCAGATGGTGCCGGTGTCATCGAAGCCGTTGGAGAAAATGTTGATGTAAGCCGAATTGGTGAACGGGTATGGATATGGAATGGTGCTTGGAAACGTCCTTTTGGTACCTGCGCCGAATATATTTGTGTTCCATCTTCTCAAGCCGCTCACTTGCCGGATAACGTAAGTTTTGAAGCTGGAGCATGTCTTGGCATTCCAGCTAGTACTGCCCACTATGGCGTTTTTTCAGATGGTAGCGTTAGAGACAAAACTGTTCTTGTTACCGGCGGTGCAGGGGCCGTTGGTCATTACGCTATTCAATTTGCGAAGTTAGGAGGGGCAAAGGTTATCACCACCGTAAGTGGCCCAGAAAAAGCCGCCCATGCGAAGTCATCGGGCGCGGATGCAATTGTTAATTATCGTGAAGGCGACGTCGCAGAAGCTATAATGAAAGCAACAGGAGGCCATGGAGTAGATAGGGTCGTGGAAGTTGAATTTGGGGGCAATTTGGAGGTAACAAATAAAGTACTTCGTGCCAACGGTGTGATTGCCACATATGGCTCGATGGCAGCGATGGAGCCAACGTTGCCATTTTACCCGATGATGTTTAACGGTGTGACACTTAGAATGTATCTAGTTTATTTATTATCCGACGAGGCACGTCAAGCAACAATTGATGGTGTAAATAAAATGATTGCAAACCCTAGAATGATCCACGCAATAGCTGAAATACATGATTTGTCTGATACAGCAAGGGCCCATGAAGCCGTTGAGAGTGGTGAAGTCATTGGAAATGTAGTTGTTCAAATTAAATAATTCAATTGTTCACAAAAATGCCTCTAAATTTTAATGTTATTATTTGTTCAACAGAAAGCTCACATAGGAGAACTCTAGCCATGGTTTGTGCAGCAGGTGCTAATGTCTGCTTTGGGTCGAAAGCAGACACTCAAACTCCGCCAAGAATTCAGGAAAGCCCTCTCCGGCACCAATATGCCATAAAAACGCATATCTATGAATAACTAGCCAGGTTTGACAGTCAAATGGTGTCTTAATTCAGTAAATAAGTAGATTGGAGATTTTTAAAGTTGCATTCATCGGTTATGAGTATTTGTAGTGAGTTGTTTGTGCCTTGAGGTTGTAGCAACGATTCCATGGATTTTTTTCCTTTTTATTACTCCGAAAAATTCTAATTCAATTCTATTTTATTGAGTATCGGCGTGCAACTTCAGCAATTTAAAGCAAAGTTTATCTCTCAAACCTAACAAATGTTGACAATAATTGATTATCCTTCAATAGTTTGTCTGATTTCGTATTATTTTATTTAGTTCTCATCTTCACTCCTTCACAAAATTACGATGAGATCAAAACCTCTCTTATGCAAATACTTTAAATGGTCTCATAAGCTTTGACGGGGAACACATTTACAACTACTGCCGAGCAATACGTTTTATGTGAGCAAATAGATATAATTTATGCTCGCCATTCTCGACCATAAAATGGTCCATTAAAACTCGCTTCGCTAAATTATAAGCTACGGATGCACTGGTGACAGTGAACCTTGCTATATTAGAGCCGGGCTTCAATGCTGGATTTAATTCCATATCGGGCTTTTATAATGCTTTTAAATAGCAAACAGGAAAAAACCGGCCCAAATTTTTTGGAATTCACAGCTATCAGTTTACTAATGTGTAGTGATCCGTAACAGAGTTTCAAGTGCGGGTGATTGTTTTATCATGTGCCGGACAAGGTATGTATATCCATTAACTTAGAAAAATGAGACACTCGTTTTAAAACCTATGGAAACAGTTGGTTCAATATTACTAATTATTTCCTTTAAAAATTGAAAATTAAACCTGATGAGGCTGTCATATTACTATATTTGTTACGCACGCCATCCTCATTTATATTTGCATCTTGACCTAGGGATTGGAAATTTGTCTGAATTCTTGCAGTTAAATTTTCTAATATAGGTAATTCAAAACCAGCTCCAATTCTTACTCCTTTGCCTTTATGTTGATCAACAAGGGTACCGCTTACACTACCGTTTATGTTAGCCCAACCATAACCAGTTGAGATGAATAGCAAATTGTCACCCAGAGTAAATCCTATTGTTCCACTTAACCCGTAAGAACTGCCAAAACCTACGTTTAATATATCTTCCCCTGCGCTAAACTCCTTAGTTGCAAGACTTTTCGTCAGAAAACTCTCAACCCCAATAAATATTTCATCTGAGATAGGCATACGATAACCAAACACTCCACCGAACCCAATGCCGTTAAATTTATCTTTAGTTGAACCACCCAAATTTGTAGTATCCCCAAGACTGATTGCTTGGTAGCTAATGTTACCTCCGATATAAGGACCATCATAGACCGAGGAACTATTTTGAGCATTTGCAGATGCTAAAACAGTCATAAGAGAAAAAAGAAGTGTGCATAGTATTCGTATCGTGAAGATGTTCATCTGAGACCCTAACCTATTTGAAAACATTAAATGAGAATTAAATTTTATTGTTAATAATAATCTTTTAGATAATAATTGATTAAAGTTGTCAATATTATAATTAAAATATTTAATAGATACTCACCAGGT
>CAYVOQ010000041.1:0-5405 GCA_964453595.1 uncultured Methylobacillus sp.
GTTTGTCGCTTACTGATTTAGATCCTCTAGAATTATTTCTTTTCTGACCGGAACGTGCTCTTTTTTTCTTTTTAAAGTTACTCTCTTCACGAGTATTAATCTCAGACAGATCAATTTCTAAGCCATCAATTGATAACTCGTTAATTTCGCTTTTATGTAACTTTTCAATTTTCTTTAACTTGTAGCGCTCATTAATCTTTAACAATAAAAAGGATTTACCTTTATTTTTAGCTCGTCCAGTTCTGCCGATACGGTGAACGTAATCTTCAGGATCTCGAGGAAAGTCAAAATTCACAACATGGGTGATGTCCTGAATGTCAATTCCTCTAGAGGCGATATCAGTTGCAACTAATACCTGAAAGTCATTTTTCTTAAAGCGATTGATTGTTTTTGTTCTAACTGACTGACTCATGTCACCATGCAAAGCTTTTGCCTTGATTGACATCATATAAAGTTCATCAGCTAACTTGTCTGCATCTTTTTTTGTAGCTGTAAACACGATCGCCTGTTTAAAGTCAGATTGCTTAAGTATTTGATTTAAGGCAATTTTTTTACCATCATAGTCTTTAACAAAACTATAGTATTGGGTAATGTTTTGATTGATCTGCATGGCTGCATCCACTGAAATCCTCACTGGATCATTTAGAAACTGGCTCGCAATATCCTCAATTTTCTTATTGATCGTTGCGGTAAACATCAGCGTCTGCTGTTCTCTTGATGTCGCCTCGTAGATTTTTTTAATATCAGGAATAAACCCCATATCCAGCATACGATCTGCTTCATCTAAAATAACTGCTTTAACCGTCTTTAAGTTAATTTTTTTCTGACGCATAAGGTCAATCAACCGCCCCGGGGTGGCAATAACGAAATCTAAATGCGATTTGAGTAATTTATTTTGTAACTTATAAGACACACCTCCGGTAATTGTTACAGTATTTATTTCTAAATAACGACTAAAACGTTTGATTTCTGCATCAATCTGATTAGCTAATTCTCTTGTGGGGCAAAGTACTAAGCATGATGGGCTTTGGCTATGCTTTGAAGTTCTTTTTTCACGGGCAATTAAACTTAGCAGCGGTAATACATATGCGGCGGTTTTGCCGGAACCTGTCTTAGCTGATGCAACAATATCTTGGCCTGCTAATATTTCTGGGATAGCCTTTATTTGAATTTCAGTTGGCTCAGTAAACTTGATGCTATCAAGAGCTTTTTGAATGGGGCTTGCTAATTTAAAATCTTTAAAATTCATATTTACCTTATACTGTTAAAGTTATGTGACTGACTTTCATAATATAAGGCAATCGAATGAACCCGCAATTATATAAGGTAATCACATTTATGCAATTCTTATTTCATTTGAAATTACATAATTTTACAACTAATAAATATGATTAAATTTCTACTTCACTTGGCAGAAAAATCAATACTTCCAGATTATTTTATTCGATTTGGTATTCGACAACTTTTAAAGAGACGACTCAATGATTTGAATCATGGAAATGTTGAAATACAACAAGAAAAAAAGGAAACATTTATTGCCTCAATGAATCAAGCAAATATTGCTGAAGTGCCTGAATTAGCTAATGAACAGCACTATGAAGTGCCTGCTGATTTCTACCATTTCGCTCTTGGTGATAACAAGAAATATAGCTCCTGCTTCTGGGATAGCAAGACCCAAACACTAACGCAGGCTGAAAATAAAGCCCTAAAAATAACATGTCAAAGAGCTCAAATTAAAAATGGTCAAAATATATTAGAGCTCGGCTGTGGCTGGGGATCTCTGACACTCTATATTGCAAAAAATTATCCTAAATCTAAGATCACCGGGGTATCCAATTCTCACTCACAAAAGACTTATATCTTAACTGAAGCAAAAAAGAGAGGCATTAAAAACCTCAAAATTATCACAGCAGATATGAATACATTTAAAATTAAAGATAAATTTGATCGCGTTGTTTCAGTTGAAATGATAGAACATATGCGAAATCATAAAAAACTATTCAATCAAATTAGTAACTGGCTTAAAAAAGATGGCTTATTCTTTATGCATATCTTTGTGCATAAATTACACCCTTATTTATTTGAAGTCCAAGCTGAGGATGATTGGATGTCAAAATTTTTCTTTTCAGGTGGCATGATGCCCAGCGCTGATCTTCCATTATTCTTCCAAGATAAATTAAACATAGAAAAGCAATGGCTATGGTCTGGCACCCATTATGAAAAGACTGCAAATGCTTGGCTTGAAAACTTGGATAAAAATAAAAGCAAAGTAACAGAAATTTTTAAAAATACCTACGGAGATCGAAATACAAACTTATGGATTCAACGCTGGCGCATCTTTTTTATGGCTTGCGCTGAACTTTGGGGCTATGACAAAGGTCAGGAATGGATAGTTGCACACTATCTTTTTAAAAAATGAAAAATATTATTAACTTTCTCTTATTTCAGGCGGGCTGGTTTGCCTGTATATTATTTGCAGCACAAGACAAGGCTTGGTATGGCATAACAACTATTCTTTTTATAGTCTTAATTCATGTTGCGATCAGTAGGCCGAAGCTTGATGAATTTAAGCTTTATCTCTATACAATCCTTATCGGTTTATTTTTTGATTCACTCATGAGGGGTTTTGAACTGATTAGTTACAAAGATACAATTAGCCCTTTCCCTATCGCACCGGTTTGGATTTTGTCGATGTGGCTGTTATTTTCAATAACGATAAAACACAGCCTATCTTGGCTCAACTCATACAAAATAGGTCAAGTTACGCTAGGTTTGATAGGTGGGCCGCTGGCTTATATCGCTGGAGAAAAGCTGGGCGCTGTTTCGCTTCATGATACTTCAGTATTTTTTCTAGCAATTGGCTGGGCAGTTATTACGCCTGCATTATTTGTTTGGGGGAAGAAATGATAGAAAATCTCCATGCGCAAATATTTATTTCATTGGTAATGTTTGCATTTCTTGGATGGCTACTTAGCCTAAAAACAAAAAAAGTGACTCATGTTGATAGCATGTGGAGCCTATTCTTTGTAATTGTTATCCTATTTTGCCTCATTAACCCTAGTTACGAATCAAGCTCATTTAATAATATATTTTTTACAATTATACTTCTCTGGGCTCTAAGGTTGTCGTTGCATCTAACAATTAGAAACTGGAATAAACCAGAAGATATTCGCTATCAAAATATCCGCTTGAATAATGAACCAGGTTTTGTATTCAAAAGTATCTATATCATTTTTTTCTTTCAGGCGACGCTGGCTTTTATTATTAGCCTCCCACTCATAAGCATTGCAAGTGAATCATGTAAATTATTGAGTTGGTTAGGGCTTCCGCTCATGTTGATAGGATTGATAATTGAAATTGTTGCTGATTATCAGTTAAGGCAGTTTTTAAAGAAAAATAACAAAAAAACCTTACAAGCCGGTTTATGGCGATACAGTAGACATCCAAATTATTTTGGTGAATGTTTAATTTGGTGGGGTATTTATATCTGTGCATCATCAGGCCCACTATATCTGATAGTATCTCCTCTGCTAATGAATATCTTATTAGTCAAAATTTCTGGGGCAGACCTTATGGAAACGACTATTACTCATAGACGACCAGATTATCTTACTTACATAAAAAAAACATCTCGTTTTATTCCATGGCCACCAAAGCATTAGGATTTATCCTCCTATTAGTTACTTTTGTAGTTTATTCAGAGGAGCTTAAATTTAAAGTCTTCATGAATGCACAAGAGGTTGGCTTTCATCATTATGAAATTGATGAAACAGATTCAGTAAGTGTCGCACAATATAATATTCCTTTTATGTTTATGAAGTTTAACTACCAACACGAATCCAAAGAAAAATATAAAGATCAATGTTTAGTGGCTATCGAAAGCAAAACAAATGATGATGGTGATTTGTATATGCTGAGTGGCAAAACAACAGAAGATAAGTTAGAAATTAAGGCAAATAACAAAAACTTAGGCTTTAAAGAATGTGTCTCAACTTTTCGTTACTGGGATAAAAAAATACTTGATAAGAAAAAATTACTCAATGCCCAAAATGGAGAATTGCTAGATATTGAGACTCAGCTGATCAATACAGAAAATATTTTAATAAAAGATAAAGTAGTCAATGCTGATCACTTTAAACTCAGAGCGAGCCTTGATGGAAAAGAAAAGTTTACTATTCATTTATGGTACGATAGGAATAACAAATGGTCAAAGCTCATGTCCCCTACTGCTATTGGTGAGCTAACGTATATAAAAGAATGAAGTATTTAGTTAATATAGTATTAATCCTCTTAATGTTTGGCTGTATGAATAAAACAACTCCAATCAAAACCCACCCCAATGTAGATATTAAAAAATTTATGGGTCCCTGGTATGTTATTGCACACATACCAACTTTTATTGAAAAAGAAGCTTACAACGCAGTTGAAAGCTACGAATTAGATAAAAATGGCAATATCCAAACAACTTTTACCTTTAATAAAGGCAGCCTAGATGGCGAGGTAAAAAAGTATCATCCCGTAGGCTATATCATCAAAGGCACTGAAAATGCAGAATGGAAAATGCAATTTATTTGGCCCTTTAAAGCGCAATATAAAATTGCTTATATTGACCCAGATTACCAATACACCATTATTGCGCGAGATAAAAAAGATTTTGTGTGGCTAATGGCCAGAGAGAGCAAAATTGATGAAAATAATTACAAAGAGTTTGTTAAAAAAATTGAATCGATCGGATACGATATTAGTAAAATTAGAAAAATACCTCATAACAACCAATGATAAAAAAGATACTGCTAGGCTGGTTTGATAATCAGATTAAGGAAAACGAATACTTAAAAAGACAACTTGTCGATCATGAAATTGATTGGTATCGCGTCATTCCATATATTGTGATTCACCTGGCATGTTTCTTTGTTTTTTATGTTGGTTATAGTCATACCGCACTGCTCTCTTGTGTTTTACTATACGCAATCAGAATGTTTGCCATCACCGGTTTTTATCATCGTTATTTTTCTCATAAAACATTTAAAACAAGTCGAGTCATGCAATTTATATTTGCTATTTTTGGTGCGTCAGCTGGCCAACGTGGTCCATTGTGGTGGGCGGCTCATCATAGAAAACATCATATCTTTTCCGATCAGGAACATGACCTACATTCGCCACATATAAATAGTTTTTTTTGGAGCCACACCGGTTGGTTTTTAAGCAAAAAGAATTTTTTGACTGATCGCAAGATAGTGCGAGAGCTTAATAATTTTAAAGAGTTACAAATAATTGATCGATTTGATATCTTAATCCCAATTTTATTGATGATTTTTTTATATGCTCTTGGGGAGAGTCTCAATACAAACTCTCCTCATCTAAACACAAATGGTCCTCAATTACTGGTATGGGGGTTTGTAATG
>CAYVOQ010000042.1:0-5367 GCA_964453595.1 uncultured Methylobacillus sp.
TATTGATTCATTTCACAGCCAAATGTTTTTATGTGTACTTTCTTTGTCATAAAATTCCGATCATAATATGTTTATTATAAGTCAAAAATTATTATGCAAATTCATTACCCAAATTATTTATGAAAAGATTTCCGCTTTTCGTTTCATTGAATCAGGCTGATACTTTAGTGGTTGGTGGCGGTGCAGTTGCGCTTAGGAAGGTTCAACTGCTTTTAAAGGCTACAAAAAAAATACAACTTGTCGCAGAAAAGTTTCATCCAGACTTAGAAAAGTTGATTATAGAAAATAATCTTAAATTTTTTAAAAAAAAATTTTCAGCAGATATTCTCAATAATAATTTTATATTGATTGTTGCGGCAACTGACAATCATCGTTTGAATAAGTTGCTATATAAACATGCTACCCAGAATAATATTTTAATTAATGTTGTTGATCAGCCAAAGCTTTGTACATGCACTTTTGGTTCTATCGTTGAGCGTGGTGATATTACTGTTGCAATAACTTCATCAGGTTCTGCCCCTGTTTATGCGAGAATGTTAAGAGAGAAAATTGAGAAGCTAATTCCATTCTCTATTGCTAAGACAATATCTTTAGCCTCAGATTATCGTGATAAGGTTTCTAATAAATTCAAGGATGATTTTACTGGCCGTAAATTTTTTTGGGAGAGTTTTTTTGAGTCTGCTGAGTTAATAAAAAATAAATCTATAAGTAAATTAAAAATCGATCTCGAGCACAGGCTTGAAAACAAAAGGGCAAAGTCAAAAGGTATGGTTTTCTTAGTAGGATCAGGCCCTGGAGACCCTGAGTTATTAACAATTAGGGCTTTGCAGATTATGCAAAAAGCTGATATTTGTATTTATGATAATTTGGTTTCTAAGGAAATAAAAAATCTTGTAAGACGCGACGCAAAGTTTATTTATGCTGGTAAATTAAGAAGCAACCATACTTTACAACAAGACGATATAAACAAATTGCTCATTCAGTATGCGCGTCAAGGAAAAAATGTTTTGCGTTTAAAGGGAGGTGATCCTTTTGTTTTTGGAAGAGGTGGTGAAGAGATTGAGGAGTTAATGAGCAATAACATTTCATTTCAAATTGTTCCTGGGATAACCTCAGCGAATGGAATTGCAGCTTATTCGGGCATACCTTTAACCCACAGAAATCACGCCAAAAGCGTTTTATTTATAACTGGGCATGAAAAGGATGGAACACCATCTTATGATTGGCAAAAAATTGTTTCAAAAGAGCAAACCTTAGTGATTTATATGGGCCTTACAAATATTGAATCCATTACTCAAAGTTTGATCGATGCAGGAATGAAAAAGTCGACTCCATCCG
Organism: uncultured Methylobacillus sp.; assembly: GCA_964453595.1. GTDB lineage: Bacteria > Pseudomonadota > Gammaproteobacteria > Burkholderiales > Methylophilaceae > BACL14. Next base: position 1,339 of record CAYVOQ010000042.1, read on the forward strand.
CTATTGTTCAAGATGGAACAACTGAAAAGCAGAAAGTTATTGTTGGCATGTTATCTAACATTGCCAAGAAAAGCCGAACTAATAATATCGAATCGCCCGCACTAATCGTAATAGGTGATGTTGTAGCTTTAAGAAAAAAAATGAAATGGTTTGATTAAGTCTGATGTAATGGAATTGTAATTTTAACCTCAAGACCTTTTTTTCGATTTTTTAATTCTAATTTGGCATTATGCGAATCTGCAATCCGATTTGCAATTGCTAGACCTAAGCCAGAGCCACCAATATTTGACCTTGCATCATTTAATCTTTCAAAGGGCTGCATTATTTTTTTTATCATATTTTTTGGAATTCCAGGACCGTCATCTTGAATTCTTATAATTAAATTTTCATTATTCAATTCCGCTTTTAATTCAATAGGTTTTTTTTCAGAATATTGGTGCGCGTTATTGATCAGATTATTTATCATTCTTCTAAATGCAAATGGTCTTAAATCAATATATAGTTTCTCAGGAACTTCTTTAGAGTGAGTTATTTTTTTGACTTTAACTTTTTGACCAGATCTTTCATGCTGTTTTTGAATACTTATAAGTAGATCTCCGATGTTTACAGGTTCTTTCTTTTCATGATTAAATCCGCGTACGAAATCTAAAAATTGATTAATAATTTGATTTATTTCTTCGATATCTTGATCCATGCTATCTTTTAAATCAGTTAATTTTTTTGGAAGCATTTCAAGTGAAAGTTTTAATCGTGTTAAAGGAGTTCGAATGTCATGAGAAACGCTGCCCATAATAAATTTTCTTTCATTTTCTGCTTGGGCTAAACTTTCTGCCATTTTATTGAATGATTGCGTAACTTTCTTGAATTCATTAACAGAGTCAGTAGGTAATTTTTCAAACTGCCCACCTCTTTTAAGAATATCTGTTGCCCGAATAAGCAAATCTAGAGGTCGATTTATTCTTTCGGTGAGAAAGTACGCTCCTGATAAAGTTGTAAAGAAAATAACTATACCCCATCCAATCCAGTGCCACGGAAAAGGCCTATCAATAATGTTTCTTGGGATTACAACCCAAAAAAGATTATAGCCAATTTCAAAGCTCACCCAGATTCCAGGAATATCGTAGTGATTCAGTGTAACAATAGTGTCCTGACCTAAATTATCCTGTATCTTTTTTACAACCAATTTTAGAAAAGTGTCGTTCGGGAGGGGTTTAATCGACTCAAAGTAATATGAAGGAAAAATTCTTACATCACTCATATTGGAAAAATTTTGAAGCAATTGAACTCTTTTTTCTGGGGCTGCAGTTTCTATAGATGTCTTTGTGTATTTTACAATCGCAACAACCTCTTGTGCTAGGGCATCCGCTCTGGGCCCTCTTTCAAAGTAATCAAAAATCTTTATAGTAAAAAATTGAGAGATAATCAGCAATAATGAAATTGTTAAAATAAGCCTAGCAAGCAGAGTATTCGGAATTATTTTCATTGATTGGGAATTTCAAAGACGTAGCCATAACCCCATTTTGTTTTTAAGTAAATTGGGTTATTAGGGTCTTCTTCGATAAGCTTTCTAATTCTGGAGATTTGAACATCTATACTTCTGTCGAAAACCTCATGTTCTTTTCCACGAGCAAGCTGCATGATTTTTTCTCTACTTAAAGGTTGATTGGAATTTTCAACAAAGACCTTAACTAGATTAAACTCGCCTGAGGTTAAATCAATCGGAACATTATTTTTTTTTAAAACTCTTTCGGATGAATTAAACTCAAAAACTCCAAATTTGATTACTTCAGATTTTTTGATTAATGTGTTTTCACTTGAGATTTGCCTTCTTAGAATCGCATTAATTCTTGCCAATAATTCTCTGGGGTTGAATGGTTTAGGCAGGTAATCATCCGCCCCCATTTCTAGACCAAGGATTCGGTCAACTTCATCTCCTTTTGCAGTTAACATAATAATTGGTATGTTAATTTTATTTACTCGCAACCTTTTGCAAATATCAAGACCAGACTCATCTGGTAGCATGAGATCCAAAACTATTAAATCAATTAGATTTTTGTCGAGTATTTTATCTAAATCTTTTCCGCTATGAGCACTGTATGTATATAATCCTTGTTCTTTTAGGTAATGACTCACAAGCTTATTAATTTTTATATCATCATCAACAACTAATATATTTTTTTTAGAGTTTTCCATAAAGACTTTCGTTACAATTTATTAACAAATTCAGATTAAAATGTAATATAAATGAAACATATTGAGTTCATTATAGTCTATCTGAAATTCGCAGTTATTTAAATTACTAATGAAAAATCAATTTTTTGTTTTAATGTTTTCTTTATTTTATGCCAATTCTAACTTGTTGGCCGAAGTCAGAGACTTATCATCCAGCTCTTTTCAGAGTCATCTTGAATCAGATATTAATAAAGCAATTCAAGACTTTTCTGCCATGGATAAAGAATACGATGCCTATTTTCAAGAAAAAAAGAGAGAAATGCTAGATAGTATGGAAACAAGATTTAATGCATGTGATCAAGATCAGGATGAAACTTTGGATATATATGAAACAACTATTTGTCTTCCTCAAATCGCAAGAAACTTTAGGTTCACTGATCTTAATAAAGATAATTTGATTTCTTTAGATGAACTGTCAGCTCTGGCGGGTAAATCACTAAGAAATAATCAAGCCCTATCCAAAGACAAATCAAATAATAAAGAAGTAACTTCAGCAAAAAAATAACTAATATAAGCTTAAGTCAGAGATTTAATAAAAATATCACCCATTTGATAAGCACAATATTTTTTTAAATTTGGTTTTGATGCTCTTGAAGCTTTCCTGATTAGCATTTTTTTTAACATTCTATTTAACAATGTTTGATCAAAAGGTGATCTTAGAACCATAGAATTTTTATCTTTTTCTACAAAATTTGAGTATCCGCAAACATCTGTAGTTAAGACCGGTATGCTTGCAGCCATAGCTTCTAGCAATATAAGGCCTGTATTCTCCATTCTGGCTGGATGAATGAGAAGAGAAGATTCTTTTAATACGTGTGGAATATCATTATGTCCTTGGATAATTTTTACTGAATCTCGAAGACGAAGATTCTCAATTAGTTTGTTAAATCGGTTGGAGTTATCATGACCAATGACAAGGAAGTTATACTCAGACTTAATCTGATTTGGTAAAGAATTAAAAGCCAGGATAGCCCTATCTAACCCCTTCGTTTTGAATCCAGATCCTATAAAAACAATAAATTTTTTATTTGGATTTGGTAGCAGGGCGTTTATATTAGTTTTACTTTTGCTGGGTGAAAAAAAATTTTTTCTGATATAAGGTGGAATAAAAATATAACGATTGTTTCTACCGTAGTAATTTTCATAAATTTTTTTTTCAGATTCAGAGATGTATAAAATTTTTGTCATTGAATCCTGGTTGAAAATATGTGATTCTTCATGAAGGAAGTTTCTGTATCTGGGAAGAAATTTTTGAAAATTAAATTTTATTCTTTTGATTAAGCAAGAGTCAGCTGCATAGTAATAATCGAAGCCTGAAATTTTGCTAAATGTAACTGAATAAAAGTTTATTTGACTTGCTAAAAAATTTTTAACTTTATTCTTAAATTTTAAATATTTAATATAATTAAAAAAAGAATTTGATTTAAACAAATGTATTTTTATATTAGAGGGTTTTGGCCCTTGCCAATCCATTGTTAGTATTTCAACTACATAATTTTTTGAAACTAGGTCATTAGCAAAATACAGCATGTCCCTTTGAGCCCCTCCAAAGGGAAAGTATTTAAATATTATTAAAAATATTTTGGGTTTTTTATTCAAGAATTAGACTAACAAAAGAATAAATTGAAAATAGAAATAAAAAGCTCAAAATTAAACCAACCAAAATATACGGAAATAAACCATATTCTTCAATTGACTTATTATCTTCTTCTAAATTTTTATTTTTTTGAACACCAAAAAAAGCTGCTAAGACGCTCTGTATAATTTTAAAAATTCTCATGGCAATTATTATACTTT
>CAYVOQ010000043.1:0-4897 GCA_964453595.1 uncultured Methylobacillus sp.
GCTTTAAACCAATTTGATAATACTAAAATTGTAAATGCCGCAAAACTTTTAGCTGATGCAAAAGTAAATGCCATCGCTTGGAATGGAACATCTGCAGGTTGGTTAGGATTTGATGCAGACCGAACTTTGTGTAAGGAAGTGAAAGAAGCAACTGGAGTTGAAACAACAACGTCTGTGCTTACTTTAGCTGAGATATTTAAATTAAAGACAATTACCAAATTTGGCTTAGTTACTCCTTACTTGGACGATATTCAGAATAAAATTATTCAGAATTTTAAAAAAGAGGGATTTGATTGTATTGCAGAACAACATCTTGGCGATAAAGGAAATTTTTCTTTCTCAGACTATGAGCCAGAAACTATTAAAAAAATGGTTCGTGAGGTAGCCAAGTCTAAGCCAGAAGCCATTACTATTTTTTGTACTAATTTTAGAGGTGGAGAAGTAGTAGATGAATTAGAAAAAGAATTAAATATTCCTATCTATGATACTGTTAATATTACTGCTTGGAAATGTTTAAAAATTTGCAATGAAGACACCAAACCAATTATAGGTTGGGGTCAACTTTTCCAAGATTTGTAATTATTTTTTTTTAAATAACAAACTTAGAACAGCGATAACTATTAAGCTTCCTGCAATCGCAACAAATGCTACAGGAAAATCATGAAAATGATCTCCGCTATGGCCTGGATGCGCAAATAAATTATTTTGCAAAGAAATAAGCAAAATAGATGTCATTGATAAAAGTTTAGTCATTTAGTCCTCCTTTTTTGATTAAAAATTTTATTACCGAACTTAAATTAGTTCCTTTTTTTAAATTTGTAAAAACATAGGGTAATTTTTTTCTCATTTTTTTTGTATCTCGATCCATAACTTTTAAACTTGCTCCAACATATTTTGCAAGATCAATTTTATTAATAACTAGCAAATCAGATTTGGTAATACCAGGTCCACCTTTTCTTGGTATTTTTTCTCCTTCCGCTACATCGATGACATAAATCATGATATCAGCCAATTCAGGACTAAAGGTTGCTGCTAAATTATCACCGCCTGACTCAATAAAAATTAAATCAAGATTTTTGAATTTATTGCACATTTTTTCAACAGCAATTAAGTTAATGGAAGCATCCTCGCGTACAGCAGTATGAGGGCAGCCTCCCGTTTCGACACCTAAAATTCTCTCTTTTGGCAATGCTCCCGAATTTATTAAAAAATTCGCATCTTCTTTTGTATAAATATCGTTTGTAATTACTGCGATATCAAACTTATCTCTCATTTGCTTGCATAAACAATCTAGTAAAGCAGTTTTGCCTGAGCCAACGGGACCACCAATTCCTACGCGTAAAGGGTTATTTTTCATGATTGATAGATTCTAGTATACATTCGTTCATGTTTAAAGCTCGCAATGTCCGCATACAAACTAAATGTGGATAGATTAGACAAGCTCCATCGTTTCATTACAGAAATTTTTTTTTCAAATTTTAAAAATATTTTTTTTAAAATAATCTGACCCTCTTCTTGTCCGGCTGGCTTTACCTTTACATAATTAGAAACTAGATTATTTAATGTTGCATAAACAAAACCCTTTAAAGCTTCCTCATGATTTTGTTTCAGTATTTTTGAAAATAAGGCATACATAATACAATAAGGTTTTTCATGGTTCTTTAAGAAGGAAGTAATATTTTTTAAGTTATAAATTTTATTAGTGATTTTATAAAAAGAACTTCCAGTATTCAGACTCTCAGTCATTAACTCTTCAGAACAGTTCAAAGATAGATATAAATCTAACAATTCTATAATTTTGATTTTATGGAAAGATTTCATTTTATACATTTGGTTTATAAAAATTATATCTTGCTTAAAATGACTATGAAAAAATAAGTAATTCAAATAGTTTTCTAAAGCTTGTTGGTTGGTAATAATATTATTTTCTATTAAATATTCCAATCCATGACTATAAACAAAACTTCCTACTGGATAGTTAGAATTAACAGTATTTAAAGAATAGAAGATGGACTTGCTTTTAATGCTTGTGATCATAGGCACCTCCTAGTGGTTCAAAAATTTTATTTACTTTATTAACTTGATAGCCAAGTTTAATTAACATGTTCCAAATAACTGGATCAAATAAAATACATATGCTTTTTTTTCCAACTTCAGCAGCTATATGTCTATTACCAATATGCCAGGCTACTTCACAACGTTTTAAGGGATTATTAATATTAATTTCAATAATCTTTTCTTTTTGGGCAATTACTTTAACAGCTTTATCATCCTTAGTAATAAGATAGGAGTTGTGAGATAAGTATACTGCAGTTTTAAAATTAATAAAAATTTTATTTTTTTTTGAATTCAAAACCTTTTTTCTTAAATAACGGTCTTGATACTTCAATGTTATTTGATCAATTACTTTAAGTTTACAATTATCTTTTAAATAATTTTCGACATGTATCATTATTAATAAAGAAAATATCTTTGCGCCATTGGTAGTTGTTTAGCAGGCTCGCAAGTTAATATCTTACCATCCGCTCTCACCTCATACGTTTCCGGATTTACCTCAATTTTTGGAAGATGGTTATTCAAAATCATATTTTTCTTACTTAACTTTCTTATATTTTTTACAGGTAAGCAAATTTTATTAAGTTTAAATTTTCTTTTAATATTTTGATCCATTGATAATTGACTCACAAATAAAAAAGAGTTGTAAGCAGGTGACTGACCAAAAGAACCAAACATAGGTCTAAATATATTTGGCTCTGGGGTTGGAATAGATGCATTAGGATCACCCATGACACTCGCAACTATAGATCCATTTTTTAAAATCAAATCTGGTTTTACACCAAAAAAATCAGGAGACCATATGCAAAGATCAGCTATTTTGCCCTTATGGATTGAACCTACATAATCATCAATTCCATGACTAATTGCAGGGTTAATAGTGTATTTTGCAAGATATCTTTTTACTCTAAAATTATCATTATCACCTTTTTCTTCTTTGTGTTTACCAAACTGTAGCTTCATTTTTGCTGCTGTTTGCCAAGTTCTAATAATAACTTCTCCTACTCTACCCATTGCTTGTGAGTCAGATGCAATCATTGAAAAAGCTCCCATATCGTGAAGAATGTCTTCTGCTGCAATCGTCTCTTTTCGAATTCTACTTTCTGCAAAAGCTATATCTTCAGGAATTTTTGGATCTAAATGGTGGCAGACCATTAACATATCCAAATGCTCATCAATGGTATTAATGGTAAATGGTCGAGTAGGATTAGTTGAGGATGGTAAAATATTTTTAAAGCCACAAACTTTTATAATATCGGGTGCATGACCGCCTCCTGCTCCTTCTGTATGATAAGCATGAATAACTCTATCGGAAATAGCATTTATAGTATTTTCAACAAATCCAGACTCATTTAATGTATCCGTATGTATGGCTACCTGAACATCATACTTATCTGCAATTTTTAAACAGGTATTAATTGCAGATGGAGTTGTTCCCCAGTCTTCATGTAATTTCAAACCACAAGCTCCTGCCGCTATCTGCTCTTGGAGTGGCTTCATCTTAGATGCGTTTCCTTTTCCAAGAAAACCAAGATTCATAGGAAAATTTTCTGACGATTGCAACATTTGTTCTAAATGCCAAGGCCCTGGGGTGCAAGTAGTCGCATTCGTTCCTGTTGCAGGCCCTGTACCGCCACCAATCATTGTGGTCACTCCTGAATAAAGAGCTTCCTCGATCTGTTGCGGACAAATAAAATGAATATGAGCGTCAATTCCTCCAGTGGTAATAATTTTTTTTTCTCCTGCAATTACTTCTGTACTAGGACCAATAATTATATTTACATTATCTTGAATATCAGGATTACCAGCTTTTCCTATCGCAAATATTTTTCCAGATTTAATTCCAATGTCAGCTTTTATAATTTTATCATAATCTAGAATAATACAATTAGTTATGACTGTATCTACAGCACCTTCTGATCTTGATACTTGGCTTTGACCCATGCCATCACGAATAACTTTGCCTCCACCAAATTTTACTTCGTCACCATAAGTGGTGAAATCTTTTTCAATCTCTATAATCAAGTTAGTATCAGCCAACCTTACCTTATCTCCTTTGGTAGGACCAAACATCTCAGCATATGCTTTTCTACTAATTTTCATTTCTTTAACTTTCCATTTACTTTGGCATTGAAACCAAAAACTATTTTTTTTCCTAAAAAAGAAGTTAGCTCTACATCTTTTTCTTGGCCTGGTTCAAATCGCACTGAACTTCCTGCTGGAACATTCAAACGAAAACCTAAAGCTTTTTTTCTATCGAATGATAAATAGCTATTTGTTTCTGAAAAATGATAATGACTACCAACTTGAATTGGTCTATCACCAGTGTTTTTTACTCGGATAGTTAATTTTGCTCCTTTAACATTTAAGTTTATTTCCTCTTTTGTTAAAATAAATTCTCCTGGTTTCATCAGATTATCTAATAGGTTTATGAATGGTTACAAGTTTAGTTCCATCAGGAAACGTAGCCTCGACCTGAACTTCTTTAATCATGTCATCGACACCCTCCATGACTTCGCTTTTTTTAATTATATTGGTACCCTCTGACATTAACTGTGCAACAGTTTTCCCTTCTCGCGCACCTTCAACGACATAATCAGAAATAATAGCAACACACTCTGGATAATTAAGTTTTAATTTTTTTTTTCTCCTACTCCTTGCAACCATTGCTGCGAGACTAATTAAAAGTTTGTCTTTTTCTCTATTTGTTAATTTCATAATCTAAAAATACATATTTTTTTTTAAGTAGTCTCTCTTTTTAATGACCTTTTTTGCTAAATTATTAACTAAATCAAATAATTTTAGTTTAAGTTTAAGTGTATTGTTATCAATAAACTTGCAT
>CAYVOQ010000044.1:0-4265 GCA_964453595.1 uncultured Methylobacillus sp.
ACTGGATCACCGTTGTTGAAGTAACCATCAAATTTATTTCCTGCTGGATCTATGTATGTAGCTTGCCCATGAGGGACGTCACCTCGCCATTGAGCCTCAAGCACATGACCATCTGTATCCTTATAGACTCCGTAGCCTCCACGCTCACCCGCTATCCATTGCCCAACGTAGTAACTACCATCAGGGTAAGTGAATTTTCCTTGTCCAGATCTCATGCCTCTAAAGAAATCACCTTCGTATTTTGTGCCATCAGCAAATATGTGCTGACCAAATCCCTCTGGATTGTTGTTACGAAATGTCCCTACGAACTGATTTCCATCTTGGTCAACGTAGACACCTTTACCATCACGTTCACTGTTACTCCACTCGCCAGAGTATTGCGCTCCGTTTTTAAGCGTCATAGTGCCGACGCCATGAAACTCGTCGTTCTTGAATGAACCGACGTAGTACGTTCCATCGTTGAAGTAGTACGTACCAAAACCCTCTGACTTTCCTCTTGTTACTCGACCAAAGTAAAAGTCCCCACCGTCGTAGTTTAAAAATCCGAGACAATCAATCCATTTCATCTTATCTTCTCCCTCACATCTCTCCACTGCTAGAGAGGAGTTTGCAAAGCCAGTCATTACTAAAACTACAGCTGCTATCAGTAGCTTTCTCATTAGTAGTCTCCCAACTTAGGTTTTTTAATATCAAAGCACCCTCTAACCTCATCTATGTTTTGAATCGTCACAGCCGCCTTCAAATTTAGATTTGGAAACACTTTATATTTCTCTTTGTCAGTCTTGTTCATCATGATCCCCATGGATCGGTATTGGTTACTCTCGACAAAGATCTCGAACTCTCCTGTGCGTAATATTTCATTTGCAAGAGCTTCTGGGACGGCAGCGTTCCAGCGATACAATCGCGGCTTTGAATGATGGATAAATGTTTCGTTACCCGACTTGATGGCAACGGTGTTGTACCACTCCCAAAGAGAGACGGAGAAGTCATTTGCTCCACCTTGATTGAGATCAAACCATTTGCCTTGATCTGTATTTAGTAATATCTCACTGTAGTTCTGACGATTCTTACAGACTGCGGTTACTGTAGAGAACTTGGCATCCGCTGGGAAGAAGTAGAAGGAGCTAGTGAAGTTCTCAAAGGTCACATCACTTCGATCTTCCTTATGCCAATGCGGATGGCTATCTAGGTAACCTTCATCTATGTTGAACCAGCGATCGAAAACATCTCGAACAACCTCAGGCGGAGCGTTATCGAAGAACTCCTTATTCACATACATCGCCGAGTTCATAGGTCCGTACCAGCTAGCTATTTCTCTAATGGCTTCTGAGAGTTCTTGGTCGCCTCCAGAAGGTTCTACAGATGAAGTGTCCTCCGCTGCTTGAGCTACGACTATGGGTTCAGCTACCTCCTCGAGACTTTCTTTGATAACCGCCATCACTTGCTCAGCCGGTTTTTTGACTGATGATTTGGTATTGACCTGACTAACTTTGGGAATGGTGCTGAAATACAGAGCTATTAGAAGTACTGCTGCACCGGCTACAGACCCCCACGTGATTAACCGATTCATCTTTGATTCTCCCTAGTAACATTGAAATTGAGTTCAATTACTTGTTGCTGGGTGTAAAGATTATTCAGTCAATATGAAACAAGAGTGGTGAAGTTATGGCTTTTTTATGGCTTAATAGGCTTGGAACTATGCTATAGGGGATAAAACAAAAAATGAGAATTTGGTTATTTATTTGCGCAATACTTCCTTTATCCTTTTTAACTTTGATAGCTACTTTTGCGCTGCTTGACGGAGCAAGTACGATAAATTTAGAGGAAGTTTTTTTAACGCTATTTTTTTTATTTTTACCGTTGATAATTACGATTATTTGGAAAGCGATATTTAGGAAGTAGATCTATGAATTTTGATCGATATGTTTACCTCCTATTGACGGTAATTCTGCTACCGTTAGCGAGCTGCTCCAAGCCGCTAGAAGACCTTGCTCTTGAGTGTGATTGGGCAAATGGCGAGGGCGGAATGACAGTCATGGTTATGGGTTCAACAAATCAAATTATTATCTCGGACCTTGATTCTGTAGAGCTTCCAATTGTTGATGTCTCACGCTCTTACATCAAGGCGGAAAAAACCTTAAGAAAAGGTGATTTAGAGGAGAGCCTTACGGCTACAATCGATCGAAACAGTGGACGCTTTAGGCTTTATGCGTCACGCACTAAGAACGGAGAGGAGCTCAAAAGAGAAGAATATACAGGTGAAAAGCCAGTGATATGTCAGGTCGCTAAAAAATTAGATAATAAGTTCTAGCAGATACTTAGCGGGGTATATAAGACAACAACATCATGGCTACGAGACATCGAGGACAGTTTGATCCGAGTAATCCAAATCCTTATGAATTAAGTCGATCAAGGGTGGAGAGCTTTATTCAATGCCCTGCATGCTTCTACTTGATTCAGGTCAAAGGAGTGAAGTATCCAAGTATCCCGGGTTTTAATATCAACGAGGCTACTGATGTTCTGTTGAAGCGAGACTTTGATAAGTACAGAGGTAAAGATGCAACTCATCCATTCCTGATTAATCAAGGGTTATCGCACCTAGTGCCTTTTCAGCATGAAGATTTTGAAAAGTGGACTCAGAGCCTTCACTTTGGGGCAGCTGGTCGTATGCACCATGTACATGAAGAAACTAACCTAAAGGTTGGGGGAGGGCTAGATGACGTCTGGCTTAATACCAAAACAAACAAGCTGCATATCGTCGATTACAAAAGTACCTCTCAGAAGACCGAGGGAAAAAAAATAACCCTAGATGATCCTTGGAAAGAGAGTTACAAGCGGCAGATGGATCTATATGTCTGGATTATGAGAAAAATGGGGTTTGATGTTGACCCCCGAGGTTACTTTTTATACTGCGATGGTGATCGGTTTAGCGACTATGATTTCTTGGGGGAGGGGGATGCCTCAATGAGGTTTGCGATGAGCTTGATTCCTTATGAGACGCATCTAGATTGGATAGAACCGACCCTAAAAGATATTAATGATTGTTTGTTACGATCAGATATTCCAAAACATAATGAGGGATGTGAGTTTGGTTCATTATTCAGTCGGCTTAATGGTTTATAAGATGCAATATCATCGTTTTTTAGTTTTAACAGAAAAGAAACAGTAGATGTCTCAAGATTTCAAGCAAATGCTTTGGAAGGCGGCAGATAAACTCAGAGCGCAGATGGACGCTGCTGAGTACAAACACGTCGTCCTTGGTTTGATCTTTCTAAAATATATTTCCGATACCTTCGTTAAACAACAAGACAAGGTAAAGAGTATGGTATCTGATCCGTCCTCTGAATATTTCATTAGCGAAGACCCTGCAGAGTATGCAGAGGAACTGGAAGAGCGTGACTACTACATTCAGGACAACGTGTTCTGGGTGCCACTGGAAGCACGTTGGGAAACTCTGAGATCAAAAGCGAAGCAACCCGATATCGGTTCGTTGGTTGATGGTGCGATGACTGCCATTGAGAACGAAAACACGTCACTCAGAGGTAAGTTAGACAAACGATTTGGTCGTGCGCAGTTGGGTCAGGGTGTTTTAGGTGAGTTGATCGATTTAATTTCTACAATTGGATTTGCAGATAAGTACAACTCTTCGGATCTTCTTGGAGAGGTATACGAATATTTCTTGGGTCAGTTTGCTTCTGCAGAGGGTAAGAAGGGCGGACAGTTCTATACGCCCTCTCATGTGGTGAAAACTCTCGTTGCAGTTCTTTCGCCCAACTCTGGTCGTGTTTATGACCCATGTTGTGGTTCTGGCGGAATGTTTGTTCAGAGTGAGGCGTTCGTAAAAGCACACGGTGGGCGTGTGGATGACATCTCTATCTACGGACAAGAGAGCAACCCCACCACATGGCGACTAGCAGCGATGAACTTAGCGATTCGAGGGTTCTCTGCGGACTTGGGAAAAGAGCCGGATGACACGTTTGCTCGTGATCAATTCCCAGATGTGAAGTTTGACTACATCATGGCAAACCCACCCTTCAACATTTCTGATTGGGGTGGTGAGAAGTACGAAGACGATGTTCGTTGGAAGTTCGGCAGACCTCCTGTTGGAAATGCGAATTACGCATGGTTGCAGCACATGTTGTGGAAGTTGCGTCCGGGTGGTCAGGCAGGGGTTGTTCTTGCCAACGGTTCCATGAGTTCCAACACGGGTGGTGAAGGTCAGATACGAGAAGCAATGGTGCGAGGTGACGTGGTTGAGGTCATGG
>CAYVOQ010000045.1:0-3921 GCA_964453595.1 uncultured Methylobacillus sp.
CATAACCAGTTGTTCCGTTAATCTGTCCAGCTAAAAATAAATTATTAATTTTTTTAGTCTCTAATGTTGGTTTCAATTCTCTTGGATCTACATAATCGTACTCAATAGCATACCCAGCTCTTATCATTTTAACGCCTTCTAAACCCTTGATTTTGCTTAATATTTTAAGCTGAACCTCTTCAGGAAGTGAGGTAGATATACCATTTGGGTAAATAGTATTGTCCTTTAATCCTTCTGGTTCAAGAAATATTTGATGCTTGTTCTTTTCTTTAAATTTTACAATTTTATCTTCAATAGAAGGACAATATCTTGGTCCAACACCTTTTATATTTCCAGAGTACATAGCGCTTAAATGAATATTTTCAGAAATAATTTTATGTACCTCATCATTGGTATGTGTAATTCCACAGCTAATTTGTTTGTTATAAGTTTTGTTAGTTAAAAAAGAAAAATAGTAGGGATTGTCATCTGCAGCTTGCATTTCTATTTCACTATAATTAATAGTGGTACCATCTAACCTTGGTGGAGTGCCTGTTTTAAGTCTACCAATTTTAATTTTAAATTTTGATATTTGTTCACTTAATCCAGTTGAAGGTTTTTCATTATACCTTCCTGCTGGTATTTGTTTTTGACCTATATGAATTAACCCGTTTAAAAAAGTTCCTGTAGTTAATACAAGTTGCTTACAATATATTTGTTTTCCACTTTCACATTGAAACCCAATAATTTTATTATCTTCAAAAATAAATTGAGTTACTGGATCGGCTACAACTGTTAAATTTTTATAATTTAATAAAAGTTCTTGCATATGCTTTTTATATAAAGCTCTGTCTGATTGAGTTCTTGGTCCTCTTACCGCTGGACCTCTACTTCTATTAAGTAATCTAAATTGAATTCCTGATTTGTCTGTTATGACACCCATTACACCATCAAGAGCATCAATCTCTCTTACGAGATGCCCCTTCCCTAGCCCACCTATGGCTGGGTTACACGACATTTCTCCTATAGTCTCGATTTTATGGGTAAAAAGCGCAGTATTTACGCCAATTCTAGCCGATGCCGCAGCTGCTTCGCAACCAGCGTGCCCACCTCCTATAACCACTACGTCGTAGCTAATTGTACTCATGATCTCAATGTATATGCAAGTATTAATAAAACAAGATGAAATTTTGGGGCCTGTAATAGGCCCCAAATAATTTAATTAGTTCTACCTCTATTTCTATTATGAGGTGGAAGTAAACCATTCTCTTTAATGTAAAGTTCTAGATGAAAGGTTTCCCATTCTTTTCTTTCATCATCAGAAATATTATTCAATACTGAATAATGAATTTCATCAAACATTATTTCTTCTTGTTTGATGTGTTCATTTATTCTTCTAGAAAGATTATTTGTCTCTCCAATGTATTGAACATTTCCGTTAAAAGCTAAACGATATATTCCTTTTACATCATTTAAGTTTTTTGGATCTCTACATCTAAACTCAAAGTCCGGCGTTAAAGGGATGTACCACAAATTTAATACATCATCGAAACGAAGAAAAATTCTTCTATCTTCTCTTTTCTTCTTTAAAATAGACCTTAATCTAGGAAGCTGATGAATTATTGTACCTGTACAACTTACGCTGAAAATTGATTTTGTCTTATTAAAATTTAATGGACAATTTGAATCAGATTCGGACTCGTTGTTCAGTTCAATATATAGCCTTAAAGCTTCTTCTGGTTCAGTGTTCTCTTCAATACTAAAAGCACATCGTTTAAATTTATTTGCTTCCATTATTTCAAATGAGCTAGCACTAAAATAAACGTGTGAACCTCTTATCGATACAGAAGGTTCATTTCTTAGAAAATGTGATTTCCTTCTTATTCTCTTTAGTTTTTTCTGAGAACCAAAATTATCAATTACAGATAAGGGCATTTGAGACCTCCTTTCTTGTATTTTTAAAAACAGTTGCTGTAAGCGTCACGCTTAATTTACTATTTTTACTATCACCTTTTAATTCTACAAAAGGTAATACCTCTACATCACAACCTGTCTCCTCTGTTATTGGACCCCAAGCTTCATATACTTTTGAGGCTATGTAGTCGTTGAATTGCAACAGTTGTTCTCTCCTAAATTCAGGATTATTTACAACATCTGCATCAACTATCATATTTCTAGATAATGATAAGTTGCCATTTTTTTCTGTATAGCATGTGTCAGATGTAAAGAACCCTACCTCTACTATAGACACACCTCTCTTATAAGCATTCTTCATGCTATCTCCTTTCGTTTTTACTTTTTTGTTGAGGCTTATTTAGATTGTGGTAATAAATACCTGGATATCAATCTATTCTGCTTGGTGCCTCGGTACCAAGCTGAATTACTAAATTCTCACTTTTTCCTTTCCTATAAGATCTTTGTTTCTCTCCTCATTAAGCTCACTTATTGAAGTTGTATAGATACTTGATCTATTAACCTGAAAATTATTATAATCACCAATTATACCTTTGTCGTAATCATCAAATCCATAATATTGATGCACTAATTGATTTTCAAACCAACTTACATGATCTCGCAGATCATCATCGCTCTTTGCATCTTTTAACTTAATTGAATATGTCATTTCATTATTAAATTCTCTCATAGGATATTTTTTTAATATTGCTTCAAGTTTTATAAATGGAAGTGGGTTCAGGTATTTAAAAGTCTTAGAAAAAGTTATTGAAGCTTTATCAAAGCAAAAAATACTATAATTGGTAGCCTTGATTATAGGTTTGCAGATTAGTTCTTTTTCAGTTTGTTCTGTTCCTACACCAATATCATGTAATATATAATTACCAACATAAAGATGTAAGCCAGTATCGTTTAAATTTAATATTGTATTTGTAAAACCAGAGTAAGTTTCTAACTGATATAATTCTCTGTCTATTTCAGAAAAATTTTCAGTATCTCTGTATTCTTTATGATTATGGCCACCATTTTTATAATCATTAAATATTTTTGTAATATATACAATAGTTTCCTTCATAGCGGATATTTGTTTCGAATTTGGTAAGGTTGGATAATAAAATTTTCTTTTTGTTGATAGTTTTATTGCTTTTTGCAATGGACCATATTTTTGAATTCTGTGCAGAAAAGTTGTTTCTTCGAGAAACTCTATATCTAAAGGATTTTTTGGAATCTTTGTTTCAATTTTTTTATCTTTTATTTTACCTTCAATTAAATTTTCAAATGTAACGGGCTTTTCAATATTTATAGATTGTAAATATTTACTATAAAAAAGAGCAACAGTGTTAATTGCTTCTTCTGTATGTTTTAATTTAGGTTTAAGTATTCTTTGATATGTTCTTAAAGACATTTTAAGCCCTATCTTTTCCATCTCGTTCGGTATATTTTTTTGTTTAAGTCCAGACTGAACCTGAAGTTCTTTTATAGCTTCAACATTCACAGTGAATTTATCTTTTTTAATTCTAGCCATGAATTCAATATAAGCCGGTCTATTTTGATTTCAATGACTTTTTTCCGCCACTAAATGCATTTTAAGCAATAGTCTAAAATAATAATTGTTATATATTTATATTTTAATTATTTTTTTAATAAAAAAAAACGTAAATTCCGCCATTTATGCCAAATTACTTACCTATGCAAAAATCTTTAAATATTGAACCAAGTATTTCTTCTACATCTACCTTTCCAACTATACCGCCTAAATGTCTTGTGGCCATTCTTAAGTCTTCTGCTGCTAACTCTAAATCTTTGCTTTGATCCTTCTGGAGAAATTTCTCAATTTCTTTTAAACACCCATTTAATTTAATCCTGTGTCTTTCTTTAGTGATTAAAATACTATTATTTGAAGAAAATTTTTTACTTAATTTTTTTTTAATCAAGCTTATTAATATATCAATATTTTTATTATTTTTAATTGAAGCCAAAACAGTGTCA
>CAYVOQ010000046.1:0-3915 GCA_964453595.1 uncultured Methylobacillus sp.
TTGTTGATTACCGCTGAGAGTTGACCCGGGAGGGATATAAATTTCCGTCGAGAACTGACCCATGTTTGAACCGCCTCCGGCTGATGGTTTGGAGGCAACATGGAGTGATCGCTATGGCATTATTGAGTGTAATCAGGCGTTGGCATTTTCGCGACGGGATGCCGATCCGGGAGATTGAACGGCGGACCGGTTTATCGCGGAACACGATCCGCAAGTATCTGCGCAGCGGTGCGGTTGAGCCGAAGTTCAAGGTTCCTTTGCGGCCAAGCAAGCTGGACCCATTTGCCGAGAAGCTGACCGGTTGGCTGCGGATCGACGCCACCAAGTCGCGTAAGCAGAAGCGGACTGCGAAGCAGATGCATGCGGACCTGGTGTCCCTTGGCTTTGATGGTGGCTATGGCCGTGTTGCAGCGTTCGTGCGGGCATGGAAGGCGGATCGGCAACGTGATGCTCAGACCAGCGGGCGCGGCACATTCGTGCCGTTGGTCTTTGCGCCAGGCGAAGCGTTCCAGTTTGACTGGAGCGAAGACTGGGCGATCATCGCTGGCAAGCAGACCAAGTTGCAGGTGGCGCATACCAAGCTGTCACACAGCCGTGCCTTCACCGTGCGGGCCTATCTGCTCCAGACCCACGAGAGATGCTGTTCGATGCGCTGACTCAGGCGTTCAGGGTGCTCGGTGGTGTGCCACAGCGCGGGATCTTCGATAACATGAAGACCGCAGTCGACCGTATAGGTAGTGGTAAGGCACGACAGGTCAATGCCCGGTTCGCTGCGATGGCCAGCCATTACCTGTTCGAGCCGGAGTTCTGTAATCCTGCCTCAGGGTGGGAGAAGGGTCAGGTTGAGAAGAACGTGCAGGATGCGCGGCGGCGCTTGTGGCAACCGATGCCCAGCTTCCCCGATCTGGATGCACTCAATGCTTGGCTTGAGGCGCAATGTATCTCCCAGTGGAGCCATATCCAGCACGGCAGCTTGCCCGGCACCGTTGCCGATGTCCAGGCCGAAGAGGTTGCTAGCCTGATGCCGCTGGGCCGTCCCTTTGACGGCTTTGTCGAGCACACCAAGCGCGTGTCACCGACCTGTCTGGTGACCTTCGAACGCAACCGTTACTGGGTGCCGGCATCCTTTGCCAACCGGCCTGTGTCCTTGAGGATTTACCCGAACCGGATCGTCATTGCCGCTGAGGGCCGTATCCTGTGCGAACATGGCCGGATTATCGCCCGTTCCCATCATCTGCCGGGAAGGATCGTTTACGACTGGCGGCACTATCTGGCGGTAATCCAGCGCAAGCCCGGTGCATTGCGCAACGGCGCGCCGTTCATCGAGATACCCGATGCGTTCCGCCAGTTGCAAGGTCATCTTCTCAAGCGTGTCGGCGGCGACCGGGAGATGGTCGAGATATTATCGCTTGTTCTGCAACATGACGAACAAGCTGTGCTTTGCGCTGTCGAGTTGGCGCTGGAGGCTGGCGTTCCGACCAAGACCCATGTCCTCAACATCCTGCACCGGCTGACCGATGGCAAAGCGCCGCCGGTTGCGCCGATCGACGCGCCGCAAGCCCTGCGTCTTGCCCAGGAGCCGCTTGCCGATGTCGGGCGTTACGACAACCTGCGGGAGCTACGTCATGCGTCATGATCCCGCCAGTGCTGCCGTGGAGGTCATGCTGCGGGGCTTGAAGATGTACGGCATGGCCCAAGCTGTCGGCGAGCTGATCGAACAGGGCGCTCCCGCCTTCAAGGCCGCCGTGCCGATCCTCTCACAGTTACTCAAAGCCGAGATGGCCGAGCGCCCAAAAGGATCATTGGGTCCGGTCCATCGCCTACCAGATCAAGGCGGCACGGTTCCCGGCCTATAAGGATCTGGCCGGGTTCGACTTTGCATCCAGCGAGGTGAACGAAGCCTTGGTAAAACAACTCCATCGTGGCGAGTTCATAGACGGCGCACACAATGTCGTGGCTTTGGGTGGACCCGGCACTGGTAAAACCCACATCGCAACAGCTCTTGGCGTCCAGGCGGTCGAACATCACCGCAAAAAGGTCCGGTTCTTCTCTACGGTCGATCTGGTCAACGCGCTCGAACAGGAAAAGGCCATGAACAAGGCCGGCCAGCTCGCCGAGCGCCTGCTGCGGCTCGACCTCATCATCCTTGATGAGCTCGGCTATCTGCCGTTCAGCCCGTCAGGCGGGGCGCTGCTGTTCCACCTGCTCAGCAAACTCTACGAACGCACCAGCGTCGTCATCACCACCAACCTCAGCTTCAGCGAATGGGCCGAGGTGTTCGGCGACGCCAAAATGACCACGGCCCTCCTGGATCGGCTCACACACCATTGCCACATCCTCGAAACCGGTAACGACAGCTTCCGGTTCCGCGCAAGCTCTGCCACCCCTAAAATACGAAAGGAAAAATTACCCGCTTGACCCAATCCCCGCATCGCGGGACATAAACACCACCCGGGTCACTTCTCGATGAAAATCCCGGGTCAACTCTCAGCGGTAATCAACACGAAAAGCTCCTTTTGCAGGAAAAAACCGCTCGTTGCGGGACTGTTGCGCGAGACTATGACGCGACTTTTCGAACCGCTTTTGAGTTTTTATCAAACCCTTGTTATCTTTGGGAAAATGGGACGTTTGAGGACAAGATCATTGTCCTAAAGCTCACTTTGGACACCCCTCTCGAATATGACTGGAATCAGGGTGTTCGAACCGCTGAATTTTCTTTGCCCTTCAAGGCGTTAGAGGGCTTTTCCGGGTCAGAAAAAGCAATGGCGGAGACGGAGGGATTCGAATATACACAATAAGCTATTGATTTCATTAATTCAAAATACATTAGGATGCAAATCATGCCCCCTATCATGCCCCAGATAGTCGTAATCGACAATTGGCCATCGGTTCACCATGCGTGTGACAGAAGTGTGCTTCGGTTGGTGCTGTCCAGTGGGTTTACCATCCACCGTTATCGACATCTCAGGATCAGTGGCGATTTCTGTGTCGGAACTCACGTGGGCTTATGCCGAACTCTCTTTTGAAGATTTTGCTGAACGTGCTGGAATCGTTGAATCCCCAACGGAAGGCTATATCCGTAATCGAATTTTCTGTACAAGCCGGAGATGCCAATTCAATCTTGCAGCGGTCTAGTCTTCTGCTTGTGATATAATTGGAGACAGATATGCCTTCTTCCCCGAATATTCGGTGGGTATGTCGTGGGGAAATGCTGTGTTGCTTAGCGATACTCGCGACGCACAATTCATAATCATCTAGATTTTCGTCAATATACTTTCGAATCTTTTCGAGTAATTCAAACTTTCCATTGTGCTTTACAATTTCCGTACCGTTTTCTAGCGCAGTAACCGCGAGATTAAGCGTGGTGTCCAGAACTCGCCATGCCTGTTCTCTAGTTAGATCGCCGAACTGATTCTCCAAAGCCAACAAGTGGTCGATGAACAGTTTGTTCAAGCCGGATGCGCATGACATCGGTTTGCCCACAAATTCGCTGGCTCTTGGAAATATGCGATGTAGTCTTGAATGCCTCACGGCGAGCGTGACTTGATGCAGGCCGGTTCCAGTCACGAAGTCCATCGGACGGGTGCTGTCCCATAATACCAAATTGCCTGGTAGTAATTCTATGTCTTCTCCGTCAATCGTCAGGCATTCAGAGCCAGCAGCAATGTAAAGAAAGTTGTATAATGCTTCATCGTCTTGCGCGATCTCGGCGGTGCCTCTGGTGCCTTTAACTCTCGCTTGCGGCGAGGCCGTTAGATTGGCCGTTCGAAAGTCACCGAATCGACCTTCGCGAATGAATGCTGGGAAGTAATCAAAGCTGCTTCGTTTAATTGACCAGTGGAGATGTGCTTCGTTTACGAATTCACACCAGCGGCCAAACTGTTCCCTGGCGGGTAACTGTGCCGTTGACCAAGT
>CAYVOQ010000047.1:0-3895 GCA_964453595.1 uncultured Methylobacillus sp.
TAGCTATTTTGAGTCTGTTTTACAGATGAATAACTACCCCTATTCATACCTTTCAGGGTCACATGAAATACGAATGAAAACTGTGGAAACCCTACTTAAAACGTTGAAGTAATGCCTGAATGGATTACCGAAAAAGACCGTCAATATATGGCTGCTGTTGGACGTTCATCTGAACTTATTACGAGGCAGATCAACCAACTAAAAAGCAGTCCCCCATTCCTTTCAGGAATTACTGCGGCAACACCACAGAATAAGGGAATTAAGCAACTTTCAGAAAGTGAAGAAAAACAAGCTATTAAATCATATGAAGCAGAATGTCATACTAAGCGTTGGACAAAATTTGTTCCCGCCTCAGGGGCTGCTTCTAGAATGTTTGCACCCTTTTATGATTTTCTTAAACTACATAAACAAAGTTCGATAGCGGAATTCTTTAATTCGCTAAAAAGATTTCCTTTTTACAGTATCGTTTATGCTAAACTGATGGAAAAAAGAAAGAAGAATATAGATTCTGAAAAGGAGTTTGTAATCGCTTTTCTTTCAGTAATTTTGGATTCACAAGGCTTAGGCTATCCCGATTTGCCAAAAGCGTTAATTCCCTTTTTTAAGGATAAAAATGGACAAGTGAATACAGCTTTTGAGGCCCATATATTGGAAACCTTCCATTTGTCTCAACACACCCCTTTAACCCTTCATTTAACTATTTCAAAAAAATTAAAAACTCATTTTGAAAATCAAGCAAAACAGTTTTTAAATTCGTTTGCTTTTCGTTCTTTACCCAAAATTTCAATAGAATATTCTTTTCAACACCTACTTACAGACACTCCATATATTGGGGAAGATGGTCAATTAATAAGGACACCTGAGGGGAATATAGCTTTCAGAAAAGGAGGACATGGAGCTTTATTAGAGAATATTAATCGACTTGAAACCGATTTTGTTTGGATTAAAAATATAGATAATATTCTTTGGGGAGTAGAAAATCAACCGGGAGAAAGGGCAATGCAAATTTTGGGGGGTTATTTACTTACACTTCAAACAACACTTTTTAGTCATTTAAATACACTTGAAACTAAAAAAGAACAAACAGAACTTTCACCCATTATAGACTTTATTCATTCTTATTTTAATCCGAATTACCAAATTACAACCTCTAGTAAATCGCACTACGAAATTTTACTTGATTATTTGGATCGGCCGTTAAGAGTGTGTGGGATGATTCCAAACGAAGGAGCAAAAGGAGGTGGACCATTTTGGAAGGCTTCAGCGCGGGGGCAAAGTCTTCAAATTGTTGAGGGGGTAGAATTGAATTCATTGATAAAAGAACATCAAGAAGCTTTAGCTGAAAGTACTCATTTCAATCCTGTGATAATGGTTTGCAGTCTTACAGATCATAAAGGGGAAAAGTTTTCGCTTTATGATTTTAGTGACGATCATCGTTACATGGTTAGTAAAAAAATCCATCAAAATAAATCCGTCACTATTTTAGAGTGGCCTGGACTTTGGAATGGGGGAATGGCAGAGTGGAATAGCGTATTTATAGAACTTCCAACCGATACTTTTCACCCTGTAAAAACCGTTATGGATTTGCTTCGTTAAATCGTTTGTTTCCTTATATTTGTGCCTCTCAAGGGGTGCCATAATTTAGGCTGAGAACATACCCGTAGAACCTGGGCAGGTAATGCTGCCAAGGGAATTTACACCAAAATAAAAACAAAGAATAAGTACCCCTTTTATTCGATAAAAAATATTCGAATGAATACAGTGCGTTATTTTGTACTTTTTTTAATAGGGATAATTTTTATTGGCAAAGCGCAACTTCCATTTCAACCCAAAGATTCAATACCCACAATAGCGCTACAAGAGATTCAATTAATTGGGATACAGGCTAACGAAAATACACCAGTTACCTTTAGTAATGTCACTAAAGAAGAAATAGAATCACGAAATTTAGGTCAAGACATACCCATTTTATTAAATTACCTTCCTGGAGTAGTTACAACGAGTGATGCAGGCGCAGGAATTGGGTATACAGGAATTCGAGTACGAGGCAGTGATGCTACACGTGTAAATATTACCATCAATGGAATTCCTTACAACGACGCAGAATCACAGGGTACATTTTGGGTAAATTTACCAGACTTTGCTTCTTCTGTATCTCAGTTTCAATTACAACGTGGCGTTGGTACGTCAACCAATGGATCTGCTGCCTTTGGGGCAAGTTTAAATTTAGAAACAGATTCAGCCTCCTCGGAAACTCAAGTGCTTTTATCGTCAAGTGTAGGAAGTTTTTCCACCTTCAAAAACACGATTCAATTTAATTCTGGAGTTCTTCAAGATCGTTTTCAGTTATCTGGTCGTTGGTCTTCTATTCAATCAAAAGGATATATAGACCGTGCACAATCTGATTTAAAAGGCTATTTTTTTCAAGGGCAGTACCAACACAAAAAAACCTCATTAAAAGCATTATTTTTTGGGGGACATGAAATAACCTATCAGTCGTGGTATGGAATTGATGCGGAAACGCTTACTATGGAGAGAACCTACAATCCAGCTGGAGAAATATACGATTCAACGGGAAACCCCATGGGATTTTATGATAATCAGGTAGATGATTATTCCCAACAGCACTATCAATTTCACTGGAATCAAAACCTAAATTCAAATTGGGACGTTTCGTTGGGCCTTAATTATACCAAAGGGTATGGCTTTTATGAAGAGTATAATGATCTTTGGGCAACCAATAACCTCACTTTTGGTGCAGAGACTCAATACTCATATTTGAAGTTAACCCCTTTTCAGATTGGTGAACTAGTGATAGAGGAAACGGAGAACATAACTCAAAAATGGTTAGACAATGACTTTTTTGTTTCAACATTTGGAATACAATATCAAAATCCTAACACAACACTCAACCTAGGAGGCTTACTCAGCCACTATAGTGGCAATCATTTTGGTCAAATTGTTTGGGGACAACTTTTAGATACAACTCAATACAATACTCGTTTTTATGAAAATCAAGGGATAAAGAATGAGGAAAGTCTTTTTGTGAAAGTTTTTCAAGCCATAGGAAATCAATGGACTGGATTTGTTGATTTTCAAGTAAGAGGAATACACTATTCTGTATCGGGTCAAGTGGCGGGGCCGAATTCAATAGGGGTTCAAGATAATTTTTTCTTTTTTAATCCTAAAGCAGGAGTAACCTTTACCCCTAATGACAATAATAAACTATATTTCTCTTATGCAAAAGCACAACGCGAACCCAATAGGACAGATTATGAAAATGGAGCGCCCAAACCAGAAAAATTAAATGACTTTGAATTAGGCTGGCGAATTAAGAAAAATAAATTTCAGGGTCAAGCAAATGTTTACTGGATGGAATATCAAGATCAGTTAGTCCTTACTGGGGCTCTTGACGCTGTTGGAGCTCCAATACGTCAAAATGTGGGCAAAAGTCGTCGTATAGGACTTGAATTAGAGGGTAAAATGCAGTTAGGAAACCATTGGATGTGGCAACCTAATTTAGCCTTAAGCAGAAACCAAAATCTTGATTTTTATTTTAAACGAAACGGTATTTTAACTGCATTAGGGAATACAACTTTAGCTTTTTCTCCTTCAATTATTTCAGGAAATGCTGTTGTTTATAGTCCCACTTCAAAGTTTCAAATAGCATTTTTATCAAAATTTGTAGGTAAACAATACATGGGAAATATTGATGCTGAAACTTCAAAACTTAAAGCTTATTTCACTTCAGATCTAAATATAGTGTATCGTTGGCAACCCAAAATCGGGGTTCGATCTGTTCAAGGATCGCTACTCGTAAATAATATTTTCAATCACCTCTATGAGTCAAACGGATACTTTTATACCTATGACGACGATTGGTCAACTCCGGGGC
>CAYVOQ010000048.1:0-3760 GCA_964453595.1 uncultured Methylobacillus sp.
TTCGTAACTGGAGCGAACATCTCCATCAACGGTGGCCAGCACATGTACTAACGTTTAGTTATAACGATATACACTTAGGTTATATTGCACTGCAAATAAGGGGCTTACTTCAGGCTTTACAGGAAAGAATAAAGTATTTAGTATTTTGCTATGCAAAATAGTTCCGACATCAAGATGGAGCAACACGGGAGGTAGTATCATGGTTTCAAAAGAACGGTTGATAAAGAAGTACCCCAACAGACGCTTGTATGACACGGCGACAAGTACTTACATTACGCTGTCAGACGTAAAACAGCTGGTTTTGGAAAATAGCCACTTCAAAGTTATAGACGCCAAAACCAACGAAGACCTAACTCGCTCGATTTTGCTTCAAATCATTACCGAAGAGGAGTCAAACGGCGCCCCGATATTTAGCTCTCAAATGCTCTATCAAATCATTCAGTTTTATGGGAATGCTTTCCAGCAGATGATGGGTAACTATTTGGAAAAAAATATCCAAACCTTTATCGAGATTCAGCAAAAACTCCAAGGTGGAAGTGGAACAACAGCAATCAATGGAAACAAACCGATGTTCGATCCAAACTCTTATTCCCAATTCGTCAACATGCA
Source organism: uncultured Methylobacillus sp. (assembly GCA_964453595.1). GTDB lineage: Bacteria > Pseudomonadota > Gammaproteobacteria > Burkholderiales > Methylophilaceae > BACL14. Next base: position 610 of record CAYVOQ010000048.1, read on the forward strand.
AGGGCCAGCTATACAGGGGCTCATGACCAATTATCTTGAGCAAAGCGCCAAAGCGTTTGTCGATATGCAACAGCAAATGCAACAGCAGGCTTCGACAATGTTTGGCGGCTTTCCATTTGGTGGCTCGACCAATGGTAAAGATAAGTCCTCAGACTCTAATTAGATAACCGGCAAAAGTATCAACGTGAACTAAGCACGCGACTCTTACTGCGTGAAAGAATCCTCAATTACAAAGAAAACCCCGAGCGTGGGGTTTGTCTCGTTGGGATGCCCAAAAGCGACGGTTGACTCCGAACGCATCATTACAACACTCAGATCTGATGGGTACTCCATTTCGCCAACTTATCGCGATGCGGATCTAGTCATCATCAACACCTGTGGATTCGTTGATTCGGCAATTGAGGAGTCACTCGATGCGATTGGAGAAGCCGTCGATCAAAATGGAAAGGTAATTGTTACGGGTTGCCTCGGAGCAAAATCAAAAATTATCGAGGAAAAGTTCCCAAACCTGTTAGCCATAACAGGGCCGCAGGCGACAGATGAAGTCATGCAGTCTGTACGCAAACATATCCCGATTGAATACGACTATCGCACGAGTTTGGTCCCCCCGCAGGGGATAAAGCTTACTCCAGAGCACTACTCCTACCTAAAAATTTCGGAAGGATGTAACCACGCCTGCACCTTTTGCATTATCCCGTCGATGCGCGGAAAGCTCGTAAGTCGCCCTATTGGGAATGTATTGAATGAGGCAAAAACGTTGGTTGAATCTGGAACAAAAGAACTTTTAGTCATCTCGCAAGACACCAGCGCTTATGGAGTGGATACCAAGTACAAGACGGGATTTTGGAATGGGAAACCCGTAAAAACTCAACTGGTAGAGCTTGCCAGAGAACTAGGTCAACTCGAGGTTTGGGTTCGCCTGCACTACGTTTACCCCTACCCAAATGTGGACGACATCATTCCGCTAATGGCTGATGGGTTAGTGTTGCCCTATTTGGATATCCCGTTCCAACATGCGAGCGAACGCGTCCTTCGATCTATGAAACGACCCGCCCATTCAGAGAACGTACTAAACCGTCTTATGAAATGGAGAAAACTGGTGCCAGACCTCTCTATTCGAAGCACATTTATTGTTGGATTCCCAGGAGAAACTGAGGAAGATTTTAATGAGCTTCTTACATTCCTATCGGAAGCGAATTTGGATCGAGTGGGCTGTTTTGAATATTCCCCGGTGGAAGGCGCTACTGCTAACGACCTAGGCTTACCGCAAGTACCGGATGAAATTAAGTCTGACAGAAAACATAGATTCATGGAACATCAACAGCACATTAGCAAACGAAAACTACAATCTAAAATTGGGACGGTCCAAGCCGTAATAATTGATCAAGCTGGAACAATCGAGACGCCCGCAGTTGGAAGAACAAAGCACGATGCCCCAGAAATAGATGGAACGGTAATTCTCGAGGGCAAAACACCATTGAGGGTTGGTGAAATTATTAATGCCAAAATCAGCGGCGCAACTGAATATGATCTGATCGGATCGCCTGCACCGTAATGAGGACTTGGCTACTTAAGCAACTTGATCAACTAAAAATCAATGTAACGACTCTTTGGCTAATATTTTTAGATAGCAAATCTTGGGCTGGAAAAAAATTAATAATATTCGCTTTCCTCTGTTATGCGCTATCCCCTATCGATCTCATCCCCGACTTTATCCCAATCATAGGGTTACTCGATGAAATAGCACTGTTTCCGATTGTAATTTGGCTTATTCGAACATTCATGTCAGAGTCATTGTTCACCTCGTACCAAATCAAAGCAACAAAATATTTGGAGACAAATAAACTCCCGATAATGCAAATTGGTGGCTATATCGTCGTAATGAGTTGGGTAGCTATTGGATTAGTATCTGTAGCTAACTTAGTAGAACGTTAATACTAAATTCTTGATAGGAACCGCGTGACCTCGGATAAATCCTGGGTACGCTTCATTTTTGGAAGACTTTTCCACATCACCTTGCCATACGGCTTCTCAATCAATCTGGGGTCAAAAATGACGAGAACACCCCGATCGGATTCGTCTCGTATGAGCCTACCGGCACCCTGTTTGAGCGCCAATGTTGCCTCTGGTACTTGATAATTCATGAAGGGGTTAAGACCGAGACGCTTCATTGAGGTTATTTTTCCAGCCACGATCGGATCATCAGGCACTGCAAACGGCAACTTATCAATCAACACCAGAACGAGACCCTCTCCTCTTACATCAACCCCCTCCCAAAAGGAATAACTCCCCAGGAGAATCGCATTAGGTTCATTTTTAAATTTTTTTAAAAGTTCGTATTTGGAGGTGTCACCCTGGACAAGAAGTGAAAACTCAACTTCACTTTTTTCAATCGCCGCTTTGACAAGCGTCTGCGCCTCTCGCATCGCTGAAAGACTCGTGAAAAGCATAAAACATCGACCATTTGACGCCTCGATAAGAGGGAAAGCTTTTTCAACCATGGTAGAGATAAAGGTCTTATCCGCTGGAAGTGGCATCCCCGTCGGAACATACAAAATACTATTGCTCTCATAATCGAATGGACTTTCGCAAGAAAACAACGATACATCCTCTGCTCCAATTTGATCGGTGAAAAAAGAAAAATTCTCTCCAACTGAAAGAGTTGCCGATGTAAATATCCAAGCTCGTTTCTTGATTTGAAAATACTTCTTCAATTTGCTCGAAACATTTAAGGGGGATATGTTCAATTTCAGATAACGCTGGTTTAATTCGATCCAGCATATATGCTCGCCTGTAGATTGCTCTTTTAATGCTGAGAAAAACGAATTGAACCCTAGTAAGCGTTCAGCACAATTTTGCATCTCCACACTCTCTGACCAATAGTCCTGAAAACGATCTTTCAATTTAGAAAGGATTGAAATTAATTCACCTAAATCGGGTAATGCGGATTCGTCGATACTGACATTTTTAATCGCATCGCCCACGTTATAACGACCCACGAGAGAAAGCCTAGCGTCCAGCATAGCCTTTTCAAGCGCCTCCAGAATATTGGTCTCTGGCAGTTCAGTACCAATAAGAGAGATCGCGTATCGAAGATCACGTATGAAATCAAAAATTTGATTGGATGAGACCGATTCCCCAAAGAAGTTTG
>CAYVOQ010000049.1:0-1599 GCA_964453595.1 uncultured Methylobacillus sp.
TGCTTTGCCGATAAATAGTCTTTACGCACAATACGCTGAGTTCTTTGTGCATCCAAATATTCAAGAATTCCTCTTTCGCCATAACGATAAGCAGACTCAACTACCTTCAATACCGATTCTGCTTGTGCTAATAAATTTTCTTCAAAAGTAATTACCTGATCTTTCGCTATCAAATAACGCTGAAAAGCAGCATCAACCTCACGTCTTAATGCTAACTCCTGTTGACTATAACTTGCCTCAACTTCTCTTAAATTAGCCATAGCTTGATTAATTTGACCTTCACGTTGATTCCAAATCGGAAGGGGGATGCTGAGGCCAATTGTATAATTTCGAATACCTGGATCTTGATTCATCCCTGCACTCAAAGTCAAACCTGGGTTTACTAAATTCTTTTCTAATTTAATTTTATTTTGATAAATATCACCAGCAGCTTTTAACTGTTTAAGTGTTGGGCTATTCATTATTTTTTCATTAAGCTCTGCTCTTGAGAGTTCAATGTTGATATCGTGAAGCTCACCTGAAAGCTCGAATTCTTCTGGCATCGATCTTCCGATTAATCCTTTAAGAAATAATTTGCTCTCTTCTATGTGTAGCTTTGCAGCTTGTGAATCTCTTTTGGCTGCCAATAATTCAGTGTCCGCTTTGATCAGTTCATACCTTGGAGATTCACCAACCTCAACCCTTAGACTTACTTTATCCCTTATATTTTGGATAACATCACGATCTGCTTCAGCGAGTTTTAGAATTTCTTGATTATGGATCACATTAAAAAATGCAGATTTAATATTGAGATGTAAATCAATACGTGCGCCCTTGTTGACTTCAGAAATATAATTCACATTTGATTCAGCTATTTTTTTTCGTGCTGAACGAACATCACCAAACTCTAATGGTTGCGATATACCAACTGCCCAATTTTTATCTTCCATAATTGGCTGTGTTCTTGTTTTTGAAGGGCCAACAGCGAGGCCAACATCCGGATTTAGGTACTGCTCTGCAATACTAACACCAGCTTTTGCAGCATCCTCTTTTGCTTGATTAATTTCTATAAGTGGATTCGTTTGGTCTGCCATTCGTATTAGGTCATCCAATTGAAAAACTGGGACGGAATAGCAATTTGAAAAGACAAATATTAGGATAAAAAGGTATTGTTTTAGTCTAAATGTCATTAATATGTATTATAAAGCAATATTACAATATATTGTGGTTTAACCAATAAAATGTACTATGGAGTGGACTTATGACAAATGTCTTTATAACTGGCGCAAACAGAGGCTTAGGGCTAGAATTTGTTAAACAATACTTAACACTAGGCCATTATGTTTATGCTGCCTGTCGAGATCCAAAGCAAGCTAAAGAGCTTCATCAGATCCAGGACAAAAATCTAGAGATTTTAAAATTAGATGTTTCGAGTCCAGAAGACTTACAAGCAATTAAATCTAAACTCGGAAATAAACCCATTGATATTCTCATCAATAATGCGGGTATTTGGAGAGGAGGTGAGATTGGCTCAATTAATGAAAAAGATTGGCTACATAGTTTTGCAGTCAATACAATTGCTCCCATCAAGATTGCTGAAGGGCTGCTCGATAATATCAA
>CAYVOQ010000049.1:1699-3514 GCA_964453595.1 uncultured Methylobacillus sp.
CGAGTAATAAATAATCTTAACTTAAAAAACTCAGGTCAATATCTAGACTATGCTGGAAAATTAATTAATTGGTAATTTCATTTATTGAGGCTGAAAATTTTTTAATTAAACAAGGCCATCCCTGGGAACAATTGATTCAAGAAATTGGTCCATGCAGATTGAAAATTAACGACGATTTACTTCCCTACCAAAGCGTTATTAAATCTATTTTCTATCAACAACTTCACCCAAAAGCTGGCGATGCAATCTTTACAAGATTTATGCAGATCTTCAATCATAAGTTTCCAACCCCCAAGGAGTTATTGAAGCAAAAAAAAGAACTTGAACAAATCGGACTTTCAGCAAGAAAAAGAGAAACAATCATTGAGATTAATTCATTCATTGAGCAAGAAATTCTCCCTATTCAACTTAAAGGCTTAACCAGGAATGAGATCGAAACAAAATTTTCGCAAATCAAGGGTGTAGGGGTTTGGACAGTTCAGATGATGTTAATCTTTAATCAAGGTTTTTTAGATATTTTACCTTGCACAGATTTTGCGATAAGAAAAAATTTTAGCGCTTTAATGAAACTAGATAAGATCATTACCCCGAAAAAATTGGAAGCTGAAACCGAAAAACTAAAACCCTACCGAACTGTTGCCGCATGGTATTTATGGCAATACCCTCAAACCTTTTAAATTACGCACAATCTCCGAAAGCTTCGATCATTCGCTGGATTTCTTTTGCTACTTTTTTATCGACTTGTTTTGAATTTACTTCTGACTGGTCACTTAATTTTGATTCATGATTTTTTTGCTCTACTGCTAATGTTTGCAAAACCTCAAAACCTGCTGTTTGATAACTTGGCATTTTTATTTCCTTTTGGGTAAAAATATTTATTAACTTTTGGTTAATGTTCTTAAGATTACTCCAATAAGAAAAAGTTTCAATAATTTATTTCAGCTCACATTCACCTTCACGCATGAGTGAAGAAAATAATTTTTCGGAAGGAACTTCATATTCTTGATAATCCTTCATCCTTAGTGTGTAACGGTGGAGATATGTTTTGTGATAGCGTAGAATTTTTTTTTGGTCCTGCTTTTTTTCGATGACTTTATTACAAACCATTTCATCTTCTGATTTTTCACAGTCTTTTAAGGAATAATGAACAGTCTGGTTACTAAAACCCTTTGCTTCGTCATATTTCCATCTTTCTGAATTGACGATTATAGGCTTTTGCCAATTATCATCTATGGTGACTTTTAGGTCACAAGAAAAATCAAACGTTTTAGCAAATAATTGAGATGAAAAAAATAAAGCTATTAAAAATCGATAATACAAATCTTACCAGCCCATTTCGCAAATAAAATTCTCATCACCTAAAACTTGCTCGCATCGATCTGGGTAATAAACTAGATAGGCTAATACAAATACAATAATACCAACAACTATAACTAGATTCTTTTTCATTTCAAATTCTCCTTATGTGGTTAGTAAAAAAAATTCATAATTAGTTTCATACTATTTTTTAATACTTATAACATTCTTTGAAAGACTGACCTCTTTTAAAAATGTAAGCAGTCCAATAATAACCGCTGCCATTGTTGCAATAAATAATAATGTAATTAACTTATTAAAGAGATTAAATTGGATTTCCGTCGCAATAAAAATAGATGCGATTAAGATACATAATAAAAGAGCCGCAATCGTAACAAAAGTAATAGCCCAATGCGTATATTTTGCCCTTAGAAGCAAATACCGCATTTCACTCTCTTTATCTTTACTTTTAAAGTTATTTGATTCTTTCAGAATACGAAAACGATCTACAATTCTTGC
>CAYVOQ010000050.1:0-3380 GCA_964453595.1 uncultured Methylobacillus sp.
CAAACGCAAAAGTAAATCCAATTAGCAATATCCCCACCGATACAAAGTAAATCACTAAAGATACCCTTCTGGCACTCATACATTTTGCAGCTAATAATTTATTACTCGGACAGGGTAATTTTCTTGCATACCATTGTAAACATCCTGAAAGGATTATTAAGATAAATGCAGCCGTAAAAATATAAAGCTTATACTTAGATACCCAAACAATTTGCGGAAATGTTGCAATCAGAGAACTGAGGGTAGCACCTGCCCCTAAAGCAACTAATAAAGCTGGCAAAGCGCAACATAAAATAGTGCCTGTGCTTGTGAATAATGAGAGGATAGATAGATTCTTAATTTTATCCAGCTCATTTAATTCATTATTTTTTTTCATATTTCTGTCTCACTGCATCTGCAGTTTCTTTAATTAAAGATATTTTAGTTACATCGTACCCAGAGTCAGTGATAATCATTCTAATTTTGTCTTCACTGGCTGCTTCAGCTTTATTTTCCAAAATTACAAAACCCTCATCTAAATTCACATAAACATCTTGAGTGGTTTCTAGTTTAGATAAACTTTTTTCAATTCCTTGCGCACAAAATGCACAAACCATTCCATTAACCTCAATTTTTTGAGTTGCAGCAAAAACGCTTGTTGTTAAAAAGGTTAGTAAAACAAGTAATTTCTTCATTAGATTCTCCTAGTATTAAAATGTATACATCACATGTACTTTTGGATTCCCCATATTTGACACACCAGCTTCTAAAAATAATTGCTTGTTGATCAATCTAATTGTTGGGGTAATCTCTAACTGAGGCGTAATGCCATTGATATTAGTTACGTCCAAAATAAACCAAGGCTGGGTTTGATTAAATCCAGTTTCGTAAAAGGAAAATCCTGCTTTTACCTTAGTCATATCATGATTAAGTGAATTACCCCTAATTAGTTGATGGCTAGCCAATGCATACACTCTTTTAGTTTCATAATCCCACTGCAGACCTGGACTGATAAATGCTGTACTTAACTGTCTATCATTAAGAGCTTCATTAGACCCTTCTAAATAACCTATACCGCCAAATAACCAGCAATTCATTTGTGAGTGTTTTTTGTTTTCTCGTAATAGACGATGTATATGATTAATTTCAACACCATCACGAATACGATTGTTGTTATCCATATGAAATAATTTCACCCCAATTGCACTTTTGGTATCGTAGGCATAATTGGTCTCTATAAATGTATGTCGCTTACCAATATCAGACATTGAGGTCACAGAACCTTTAAAGCTCATAGGTGCTGCAAAAAGCACAGTAGGTATAGCTAACAAGCAAATAAAAATGAAATTAACCATTTTGATGATTATTTTTTATATAACTTAGTTAGCTCTTTAATTTTTTGTTCCTGACTTTTTTTATCATTTGAATGAAAAGCTTCATACACACAGGATGCTAAATGTTTTTCTAACAATAAAGCCTCCACTGACTGACAAGCTGAACTGACCGCTTTTAATTGTGTAATAATTTCAGGACAATAACGATTTTCCTCAATCATTTTTTTTATCCCATTTAATTGACCAATAATTTTATTGATTCTTGGCAATTGTTCATTATGGTTTGGATGATGGTTGCATTCACTCATAATATACTCCTTAAATAAATTTATACTGTATACCCCTATAAGGTATAAATCAAGATAAATTTAGTTGAGTAAATAGATTAAGTGGGCTAGAAAAATAAATTGGAATTGTAAATCTACTGCTAAAATACTGCGAAATGAAAAGACTACGCGCGTTTACGTTTAAGCATCAAACATTATTCAATATTACATTTGCACTTTATATATTCTATACCTTCAATCAAAACCTATTTTTGAGAATTACGCATAATGTAGAACAAGGATTTTATTTTACGACACTAAAACTTCTTTTCTATTTTCTAATTATTTTCTTGACGCTTAATATCTTTGACTTGTTTAGAAAGGTTACAAGGGATATTTGTTATTTCTTGCTGATTACTATTGCCTCACTAACAGCCTACTACTCTAACTCATTTAATATTATTTTTTCTAGTGACGTGATTCTTTCAGTTATGAATACTGATTGGCGTGAAGCAAAACAATTTTTCACAGTGATTTATTACCTCCTATTCTCAGCTTTTATTCCATTGCTGCTAATCATTAAATTTCATCCACGAAAGTCATCATTGAAAGAACAATGGATTAGAGTTGCAGTTTCCTTCTTATTAATTTTTGTTGTGATTGGACTTTCGTTTAAGGACTTTAAAGACTACTTTCGTTATAACCGAGTAGATAGAGAATACTTCCATCCCTACTATGCTTTTTACTCTACTATTAAAGCAATAAATGAAGACTCAGTGGTTTTAGATGCTTCAGAGCTTAAAGACCCTATTAAAATCAATAAATACAATAAACAAAAAGATAGGAAAAAAATTATTGTCATGATTGTGGGTGAGACAGCAAGGGCTGACCACTTCTCATTGAATGGCTATAACAAGCAAACCAATCCCTTGTTAGAAAAGCAAGAGATTATTAATTTTAATAATTTTTATTCTTGCGGCACATTCACTAAATACTCTCTACCTTGTATGTTCTCATTCTTAGATAGAAATGAATTTTCATACAAGGAAGCATTCCGACAAAAAAATGTTTTAGAGGTGCTTAACGAACAAGGCGTTAATGTTGTATGGCGAGACAACAATTCAGACTCTAAAGGAGTTGCGCTAAGAATAAAATACGAGGATTTTCAAACGCCGCAAAGAAATAGCCATTGTGATGTTGAATGTCGTGATGAAGGTTTATTAAATGAAATTGATAAAGAAATAAGTCCCGTCAAAGACAACGTCATAGTGCTTCATTCAATTGGCAATCATGGTCCACATTACTACAAAAGATATCCTCCAGAATTTGAAAAATTTACCCCTGTATGCAAGTTGTCACACATTCAAAATTGCCCACATGAAGAATTAACAAATGGATATGACAACGCCATTGTCTATACAGATTATTTCATCAACAAAACAATAGAAAGTATTAAGACTTATGAAAACAAATACGATGTCTCGGTTATTTATGTAGCAGACCACGGCGAATCATTGGGCAAAAATGGTAAGTTTATGCACGCTTCAAATTACGGTCAGTATGATGCAGAAATTCATATTCCAGCTTTGTTATGGCTAGGCAAAAATCAACGGGATTTATACAAAAAAATAAAAGCAAATTCACATAAAAAACTGTCTCACGATACGCTATCTTGTAGCCTAATCAATTTGCTTGAAATAGATGCAGACAAGTGTAAAGAGGATTTATTCAGTCATTAGTGAATCTTAACCATTAATTCATTTTTTCTCAGAAAAGGTAATGTCCAGGGCGGATTGTAGCG
>CAYVOQ010000051.1:0-3284 GCA_964453595.1 uncultured Methylobacillus sp.
TTTTTTTATTTCCTGTCAGAATCTTTTTTTATAGGAAATTTTAATCCGGCAGTTCAAAAACATACAAAGCATTACCTGTATTGGGGTAATGAATTCTTTGCGTCAATATGGACGGAACTGTTCGTGGACTGCCACCACCGAGACCGGTTGGCACAGCAATATACTGCTTACCTTCGACACTAAAACTTATCGGATGTCCCTGAACAGATGTTCCAAGTCGGGTTTGCCAGAGTGTCTCACCTGTATCAACATCCAGAGCGCGAAAAACCCTATCCAGATCACCAACAAACACCAGATTGCCTGCCGTTGTTAACACGCCGGTCAAAAATGAAGCTGGCTGCTCATATGACCAAAGCTCTTCCATGGTACGTATATTATAAGCCGCGACTTTGCCAACATTACCATTACTGCCTGGCATTTCAGACCAGCGTCGATTGGCATTCGTACCACCACCGCCAGCGATATATTGAGTTTCCCTCCCTCTTATTTCTACACAGCTTTGACTTAGAGGGAGCACGAGGCTTTCCGTCTCCGGATGATAACTCATCGGGTGCCAGTTCTTGCCGCCGGCTGTCGACGGACAAGCCTGCATCCACTCACCTACCCTTTGCTCAACAATATCGTTACGGTACTGTGGTCTGCCTGTCTCCGGATTAAAACTTTCAAAGACATTTTGGAACAATGTTTCCTGATGACCAATGTAAGCACCATTTTCCCTGTTTAATTTCCACAGAATGCCATGTTTCCCCGCTGAGAAAACCAATTTTTCGCCATCAAGATCAACCAGTATTCGTTCAAAGACTTCATCCAGATCAAACGTTTCTCCTGGGACATGCTGGTAATACCAGACTAATTCTCCGGTATCTGCATTCAGTGCCAAGGTGGAATTTGAATAAAGCGCATCATCATAAACGCTCATGTCACGGCTTGCTGCCACCCAGGGTTTTGCCTGCGAAACACCGATATAAACCAGATTTAATTCTGCATCAAAACTCGGTGTTATCCAGGTATCTGTACCCGCCCGGAATAGATCATCGACCCCTCCCCAGGTATCACCGCCTGGCTCACCGGCCTGAGCCACCGTACTGAAACGCCAGAGCAGAGAACCGTCATCTGCATCATAGGCACTGACAAAACATTTCTGTTCATCAAAAGTTGTACAACCAGACAACCCGGTAAAAATCTTGCCATTGCCAACAATAGGGCCACTGGTATTGGTAAAACCATCTGCGATCACTGTGCGCCACGACTCCTCTCCATTAGCCGCATTCACAGCAACGATTTCACCTTCCGGGGTGTTAACAATCAGGTTGTTTTTATAGATGGCCATCCCTCTCATGGTGCCAGCCTTGCCACCCAAACTTTGTTCCCAGATAAGCTCTCCCGTGTCCGCTCTTAGAGCCTGAATTTTGTTGCCGGGATTAAAGAGATACAGAATACCGTCATGAACCAATGGTGAAGTTTGGTTTGAAGCAATATCACTCATGGACCATATCCAGGCCAGACGCAGCTCTCCGACATTGTCCTGGTTAATCTGGTCAAGTGGACTGTAACTCCAGGCTTCATGGTTACCGCGAATCATTAACCAGTCTGCAGGGTCGGGATTTCTTAGTTCATCATCACTGACAACCTGGTAATCAGGGACTTGTCCGACGACTGTTAGCCCGGTAGGCCCGGATTGTTCATATTGGGCGGTACTCCCAGGCTGGTTTCTTCGAGTAACACTGCCTATGCTGATGTCTGAATCAGCCAGCAATGGCGTGTCTCCTGCAACAGCTCCATTAGCTGAAAGAATAAAGGCGATAATGGCTAGATAGGTTTCATCAGATAACCCCCCTGCATTAGTCGGTGGCATAGAGGTTTTAATTGAATCAAATAATTCAGTTGTGGAAATATTTCCCCAAACACCCAAAAAGGCCAGATCCTTTAATGCCGGAACAGGCCCACCGCCACTCAGGTCTGCCTGATGACAGGCATTGGAACAATTCAATTGATAGGATTGCAGACCCAGCGCCACTTGCTCCTCGGTAAAAACTCCCGCTGTTTCTTCATCCGGATCATTCAGTTGGGCATATGATGTATTAATTAAAAATAAAAGCCCTGAAAAAAGAACGGAAAATTTTATAAGTCCTGTCAGGAATCTTGTTGATAACTGCTTATTCATAGTTTTTATTCTCTATCATCAAACTGAATCATGAGGCTAGCATAATCAGGTTTAAAAAATAATCTTATCCAGTGCTTTTACCTTTATCCTGTATAGCTCAGGCATTTGCTGGATGATGCGAATGGCAGCAGACTGCTACGCGTTAGAGATTAATTATAGACGAAGGATAGTCTGCACATAGTAGTAGTGGCTATCTCCCTTACCGACTAGATTCATGTAATCACCGGCATTGAGCCAGGTGTAACCGCCTTCAAGGGTTAGTTTGCGATTCCATACATGCCAGCGCAAACGGGTTTCAAGTTGAGTGCCCACATAGTCTTCACCAAGACCACCAGGATGTTGATAGCGTGTGGTTTTCCAGCCCTGTGCTTCGGCTGCCAAAGAGTAACGCTGCAGTTTTACAAAAGCGTCGACATTATCGCGTGGAGCCAGGTTAAGTAGCAGACCGGGTGTATCAATGTTATTACGAACAAAAGCACGGTAGGTGCCGGTTGGACCATATTCCGGACGTGGTACGCCATACAGTGAATCGAAACTGTTGTTGTCGTCATCCAGTGGATTTTTATCTCCGCTGGCATAGTCATAGATGAAACTCAAGCGGGGTTGCCAGACGGCATCAAAGCTGTAGCCAATTTCCAGATGGGTAAAGCGGGTCTTATGAGTTCGCAGCGGCGAAATCGCAGCGCGGGCAGGCGCATCACCAAGCTGGATCAGGTTATCAAATTCATAGTGCCAGCGTGAGGGATGCGGGCTACGATAAAACCTCAAACCCGGAGTCAGAATCTTAAGCCTTTGATTTGCTGCCTGATCACGGTTTTCATCGAGTCCATATAAATAGGCTTCAACCATATCCGGCAGCTTTGGCAGCCTGGTCGTAAAAAAGGCACCCCAGAAAATCTGATTGCCAGGTTCATTATCCAGGCGAGGATCGTTATCCAACGGGTCACCGGAATATCGCCTGACAGTGGGCAGCGTGTAAAACAGCTCTAGACTGCTGTCTCCCCGTGCCAGTCTGGTATGAATACCAGAGAAAGCGTTGATGGTGCTACGATAGCGATTGCGCGCTGCCAGACGTCTGGCACCCTGGTCCATGGTAAAGCGACCAATTTTGAAGAAGCCC
>CAYVOQ010000052.1:0-3279 GCA_964453595.1 uncultured Methylobacillus sp.
CGGTAACGCCGAGTGATACTATCCCGCCAACGGCTACACCCCCTGCCAATATTCAGGTGGACAGTGATCCTGGAAGCTGTGATGCAGTTCTGGCTCCTTCTGATGTAGGCAGCCCAACTGTTTTAGATAATTGTAGAATAAATTCTATTGTCAATGACAACCCCACTTTGACCTTTGTCAATGGTGTAAATCTATTGACATGGACCATAACCGACAGTGCGAGTAATACAACTACTGTAACCCAAACTATAACGGTTAATGACAATGAGGATCCTGTTCTCTCAATTCCCGCAGATATTTTTTCGCCCAATTGTAATGTTGATCTTGGAGTGGCTACTGCAACAGATAATTGCGGAGGTTTGATACCAACCAATAATGCCCCAGCTTTTTTTAGCCTTGGAATTACAGCAGTGGTTTGGCAAGTTTCAGATGATGCAGGCAATACTGTTTCTGTAACACAGTTGATTACGGTTTCAGATACATTAGCCCCCCTTAATACAGCACCTGCAGATGTAACTGTAACAACAGATTTAGATTCATGTACCGCTTCAGGTGTAGCTCTAGGAGTACCAATTGCTGAAGATAATTGTTCGATAGCATCTATTTCAAATAATGCGCCAGCAAATTTCCCTACAGGGACAACGACTGTCACTTGGACAGTTACAGACTTCGCAGGGAATACCTCCTTCTCTACACAACTAGTTACAGTAAATGACAATACTCCCCCGAGTCTAATTCCACCTCCTGATATTGTCTCGGATTCTTGTACAATTATATTGGGGAACCCGACAGTTATCGATAATTGCTCATTTACTTTTTCTAATGACGCACCTCTATCTTTTCCCACAGGAACAACTACAGTGACCTGGACAGCAAGTGATACATTTGGAAATACAGTTACTGCAACTCAACGAATTACCTTTAACGACAATACAAATCCCACGATTTTCATTCAAGATGAAAACTTACTAGTACAGACAGATTTAGGATCGTGTTTTGCCTCAGGGGTTAATCTAGGAAATATAGTTTCTAATGATGATTGTGGCATTGTCTCTTCGGGAAATAATGCCCCCCTCCAATTCCCCATAGGAGTAACAATTATAACCTATACGGTAACTGATACTTTTGGGAATTCAACATCAAAAACTCAAACTATAACAGTTGCCGATGTAGAACCTCCTGTGGCGCGAGCTCAAGATGTAGATGTCTCTTTAGACGGAAATGGAAACTTAATTATTCCTTGGGGTCTTGTTGATAATGGAAGCTCAGACAATTGTAGCATCAATAACTTTAGAATTTTAACTCTGGATGGGGGGGAAATTTATATTGATCAACAAAATCTTTCACAGAAGAAAAAAAATAATAGCCTGAATAAATCAAAAAAACTAAGCTGTGACTTACTAGGAACAAGAAAAGCTGTTTTATTTATTACTGACAATTCTGGAAATACTGCTTCCACTACTTTTAATCTAACCATTTCAGATGGATTAAACAGTTGTAATTTGATCAATCCACCGAATGCAGAAAATAATGCACCCCAAGATTCAGATCAAGATGGGGTTATTGACCTCGAAGATGCTTTTCCTATAGATCCAGCAGAATGGATAGATAACGATCAGGATGGAATTGGAAATAATGCAGACCCTGATGATGATAATGATGGGTTTTTTGATGATATTGAACGTTTAGCAGGGACAGACCCACTTGATTTTTTAAATAAACCATTAGATACTGACCAAGACGGAATTATAGATTTATTAGATTTAGATGACGATAATGATGGATTCGAAGATTTACTTGAATTAGAAGTAGGGACAGACCCTCTAGACAAAAACATCTTTCCTTTAGATACAGACCTAGATCTCATCATTGACTTTTTCGATGATGACGATGATAACGACGGACAAACAGATGCAATAGAACTTCAATGTGGCTCCGATCCATTGAATAATAGAAATAGGGCATTAGATACAGATAATGATGGAATTCCTAATTGCCTTGATGACGATGACGATGGTGACAGTTTTGAAGATGATTTAGAACAAGCCTTTAATACAGACCCATTGAATAAAAATGAATACCCAAATTTAGATGTCGATGGCGATGGTGTCCCTCATGCTTTTGGTTTTGTCAACTACTTTAATGACAATTGCCCTGATGTGCCCAATCCAGAACAAACTGACACTGATGAAGATGGAATAGGAGATGCGTGTGATAATTGTATTTCAATGGCAAATGAAGAACAAGAAGATAGAGATCAAGATGGTATAGGAGACTATTGCGATGTTTGCCCAGATTTGTCAAATGAGAATCAAGAAGATTTTGATGCAGATGGACTGGGAGATCTATGTGATTTAGATGACGACAATGACGGACAGACTGATGAAGCAGAAATTGCCTGTGGGTCAAATCCAAAAGATTCCAATTCTATAAGTCCTGATTTTGACCAGGATGGAATACCAGACTGTAATGATCTTGACTTTGATAATGATAAGATTGAAAATAGTATTGACCCAAACCCTTATGGTTATGATGACCTTTTGATCAGTCAATTTGTTTCAGATAATGGAGATGGTATTAATGATTATTTTACAATACTTAAAATTGAAAATTATCCAAATGCTGTACTTTCTATTTACAGTAGATCAGGAATATTAATTTATTCAAAAAAGAACTATGTAAATACATGGCCTTCAGATCAAAATAATAAACCATTACCAGAAGGAAGTTATTATTATCAAATTGATCTTGAAGGAAAAGGGACAATAGATTTTAAAGGATGGATTTATTTGACAAGATGAAAATGAAACCGATACAATACATAGTCCTTTTCTTTTTACCATTTTTTTGTTTTGGACAACAAGAAAGTTTTTATTCATTCTACCTCAAAACGATGAATATTGTTAATCCTGCTTTTGCAGGTGCTGAATCGGGAACATTTGTTTCATTCACTTCACGTCGCCAATGGGCTTTAGATAAAGAAGCACCCACAACACTTGCCTTTAGTTATTCCTCTGAGCGAGCCAATAATGTAGGATTGGGAATTTCTATTGTAGCAGATCGAGTTTTCATAGAACAACAAACAAACGCAACAGTTGATTTTTCCTATCAGCTTAATATGGAAAGAACTCAAGTTTATTTAGGGTTAAAGGTAGGAGGAAATTTTTATAAAGCAGATCCTACGGGGCTTTTGGCCTTTGACTTCTCTCCAGATCCAATACAAAAGTCTTTTTCTAAATTTAATCCCAATATTGGGGTAGGTGCTTTATTAAAAAGAGA
>CAYVOQ010000053.1:0-3113 GCA_964453595.1 uncultured Methylobacillus sp.
GGCCTTGAGCGTTGTCTCAATAAGTCGATAATTTCTTTTCTGCCGGAGGTAAAGCCACCGGATGCCCCTCCCAGTGCTTTGCCGAAAGTGCTGGTGATTAAATCAACACGATCGATTACGTTTCTATATTCATGTACGCCCCGTCCCGTATCACCCATAAATCCGGTTGCATGGCAGTCATCGTGATGTACCATGGCATCAAACTCGTCGGCAAGATCACAGATTTCATCAAGCTTGGCGATAGTGCCATCCATGGAGAAGACGCCATCTGTTGTGATCAGTATCCGGCGCGCATTATTCTTTTTGGCCTCTTGAAGTTTTGCCCTCAAGTCGTTCATATCATTGTTTTTATAACGGTATCGTTGGGCTTTGCATAAACGAACCCCATCAATGATGGAGGCATGATTGAGTTCATCAGAGATAATTGCGTCCTGGTCAGTTAGGATGGTTTCGAATAACCCGGCATTTGCATCAAAGCATGCGGCGTAAAGAATTGTATCTTCAGTTTTTAAGAAACTTGACACCTTTTCTTCTAGCTCCTTGTGAAGGGTTTGTGTGCCGCAGATAAAACGCACCGATGCCATACCAAAGCCCCACTGGTCAAGACTTTCTTTAGCGGCCTGAATCACATCAGGGTTATTTGCTAGCCCTAGATAATTATTTGCACACATATTGATTACTTCTGATCCATCCTGGAGCTTGATGAGGGTTTGTTGGTCTGAGTTAATAAAACGTTCGGTCTTCCAAAGCCCGTTTGCTTTAATTTCCTCTAGATCGCTTTGGTATTGCGACTTTAATGTTTTAAAGGCCATTGCTTATTTGCTCCACTCCAAGATAACCTTACCGGACTCACCAGAGCGCATCACATCAAAACCTTTTTGGAAGTCAGTATAGTCAAAACGGTGTGTGATGATCTTATCTAAAGGTAAGCCTGACTGAACCATCATTGAACCCTTGTACCAAGTTTCAAAGATCTCGCGACCATAAATTCCCTTAATGGTAAGCCCTTTAAATACGACCATGTCCCAGTCAATACCAGCACCTTTTGGCATGATTGCAAGCATGGCAATGTTGCCACCGTTAATCATGAGGTCTAACATAGAACCAAATGCAATAGGTGAGCCAGACATCTCAAGCCCTACATCAAAGCCTTCAAAGATACCAAGGCCTGCCATCATTTCCTTGGTGATTTTTTCTTTGCCAACATTGATCGTTACTGCACGCGGCAGGATTGATTTAATCAAGTCTAGGCGATATTGATTCATGTCCGTGATCACGATATTGCGTGCACCCGCATGATCGGCAACAAGAGCGGCCATACTTCCGATTGGCCCAGCACCTGTGATTAAAACATCTTCACCAACCATGTTGAATGATAGGGCGGTATGGACTGCATTGCCGTAGGGATCAAAAACTGACAACAAGTCTGTTGAGATTTCACGGCTAGGTTTAAAAATATTCTTAGCTGGAATGGCAACATATTCTGCAAAGGCACCAGTGCGGTTTACGCCAACGCCTATCGTATTAGGACAGAGATGAATGCGACCCGCAAGACAATTTCGGCAGCGACCGCAGGTGATGTGACCCTCTCCTGAGACAATATCACCGACCTTTAAATCGGTTACGTTTTTTCCTAACTCAACAATTTCACCGGCATACTCGTGCCCAGTGATCATAGGAACGGGGATGGTTTTTTGTGCCCATTCATCCCAGTTGTATATATGGATATCTGTGCCGCAGATGGCTGTTTTAATTATCTTAACGATAACATCATTGTTACCACACTCCGGTTCGGGCATATCTTGGAGCCATATCCCTTCCTTGGCATATTGTTTGACTAATGCTTTCATTTTATTTTAGTTTGTTATTTGCAGTTTAAGATTTCGAAAGTTGCGACACCATCAGAGACTCTTTCAATCTCTAATACGCTGTTACCTTTACTATCAACAGCAGCGTTTTTAGCAAGCTGTTCTAATTTCTCTTGGATGTATTCATCTGTTAATGAAGTAACCCCAAGCTCAACTCGAGTTTTTCCGAGTGATTTACAGTTAGCATTTTTATCAGTCAGAACTTTAACTTGTTCGGATCCTGGCCTAACCTCGACAACAGAACATGCGCCTAAGGTCATTAGGGTTACTGCTAGCATTGATAATTTGTAGTTAATCTTCATGATGTTCCTTCAATATATTGAATATATAAAATAAAGTTGACTAAACTTGTCAACTTTATCATATTTATAATCAATTTATTAAATTTTTAAGCGATAAAAACTAGAAGTAAACTTGAGTAAAAACCAAGATGCACATTAAAATTGCGAATAGAATCCCTGACGCAATCAGTACATTTTTCATTTCTTTAATTAATTTCATAATGATTCCTAAAATGTAAGTTATTTAACAACAAAATATTACCCACATTTTTTTTATTTTGACAAGATTAAATATACTTTAATAAGAAAAAAAAATCACATTATGGTGTTGACTTATGCACAGACTTAAGCAGTAAAAGATTTTGTATCAATCATAGAGATAAAAGTTCAAAAAAAACAATAATTTACATTTAAGTTATTGTTTTTAATTGACTTTTTTTTTGATTAAAATTTAATCAATTTATTCAAAATCATATAAACAAACCCTTTTTTTAACTTTTTTAATATTTTATACACAATTTTATCCACAGATTTTGTGGACAAATAAAAATTAAGTTTAAATGAATCTAGCCAAGTGAAAAAAAGAGGAGTAATGTATAAATTGTAAGTCTAATAAACTTATAGAAAGGAGATGTAATTTAATTCATTAAATTCAATCACTTAATACTATAAGGAGTAAGTATGAGCTTAAAAGAGTTAGAATTGCGTCACAAAGAACTAGATCAAAAAATTAATGAAGGCTACAGCCAGTATCTTCCTGACATGTTGTTGAGTCGTCTTAAGAAAGAAAAACTCAGAATTAAGACCTTAATCTCGCGTTTTAAATGACAGAATAGTCACAAAAATAAATAGTATCTAAAAGCCGGTAATTTGCCGGCTTTTTTTATGCTTGCGCTATAATATTGTCTATATGAAAAACATAATTAACCAGCACCTCCAGGAACACCAGGCCGTCTTATCCACC
>CAYVOQ010000054.1:0-3058 GCA_964453595.1 uncultured Methylobacillus sp.
GGCGTGATGCGCTTAGGGGTGCCCACGCGCTACGGCGGGTTGGAGGTGGACTTTGAGGCGATCCCCACCATCTCGCGACTGCTTGGGCGCGGGTGCCTGGCTACCTCGTGGACGATAGGCATTTTGCTGCAGCACAACATGCAAATGGGCCTGTTCCCCGAGGAAGTTCAGGACGAATTTTGGGCCAACGGCCCCAGCACCTTTGCCCCGGGCTTCATCATCCCGGGAGGCGTGGCCAAGCCCGTGGCGGGGGGCCATGAACTGTCGGGACACTGGCGCTTTGGTAGCGGTTACCCGATCGGTGACTGGATTTTGCTCACCGCGCACGAGATTGTGGACGGCGAGAAAGGGCGGCCTATTCGCTTTGCGTTGCCCAGGGCCGATACCACCGCGCAAAACAATTGGCAGGTTAGCGGGTTGGCCGCCAGCGGCACCTGGGACTGCGTTTTAGAGGGCGTATTTGTGCCCGCCCACCGCAGCATGCCGGCGGCCAGTTTGCTTGACGGCACGGCCCCCGGCTTGGCGGTTAATACTGGCGCGCTATGGCGCATACCCATGTTGTCGTTTTATTACCCCAACATGTCGGCCATGGTGCTGGGTGCGGCCGAGGGTGTCGCCGTACAGGCGGTGGACAGAGCCAAGGGGCGGGTGTTGGCCTACGGCGGGGCGCAGGCGTCTGACTTGGGTTACATGCGCATCAACATGGCCAAGGCGCACACCACGCTCAACGCCGCGGCGGCCTTGCTTGAGTCGGAAATGCGTCGCATTGGTGAGGCCTCGAGAACCGGCCAGGCGATTGATTTAACTCAGCGCGCGGCCGTGCGCGCCAACTGCACTTGGGTGGTCAAGACCTCGCGACAGGTGGCGCAGGAGCTGTGCGATCAGGCCGGTACCAGCGCGTATTTTTTAAGCAATCACTTGCAGCGCTTTCATCGTGAGCTCAGCGTCATGTCAAGCCACGCCTTTTACGACGCCGACCGCATGAACGATGTGTATGGGCGCGCCTTGTTTGGTATGGACTTGCCCCCGGGGGAGCTGGTTTGACAGACGCAACTTTTCGGGTGTCGCAATGGCCCATGGCGTACTTTGCGCGGGCCGAACGAGCGCATCAGCGCAACGCCAACGAATTGCTGCGTCCCTTTGGCCTTAAGCACACCGAGTGGCGCATGCTGGCTTTGGCCGGTGAGCTGGGTGAGGTCAGCGTAACCGACTTGGCTGAGCAGGTGGTGATTGAACGCACAACGATTGGCAAAGCGGTGGCAAGGCTCGTGGAAAAAGGCTGGTTAACCAAGGCCTCATGCGCGCTTGATGGACGCAGCGTAAGGGTTCAACTGACTGCCCAAGGTAAGCGGCTGGTACATGACACGACGCCCCTCATCGTTGCGTTGATGCAGCGTTATCAGCACGCACTCGACGACGCGGATTACGACGCGTTCTTTCACGCCCTGCGGCGGTATGAACGTCGAGTGACTGCGGGGGTGGCCAAAGGGGTGGCACAGTGATGGGATCGGGTGCGCCCAACATCTCCGGGTCGTGCCACTGCGGGCGCGTTTCGCTGATGACGAGGGGTGGGCCGCGCTTGGTGTCGCTGTGTCATTGCCAGTCGTGCCGAAAAATAACAGGCACCTTTGGTCTGCATGCATTTTTTAATGAAGATCAGGTGGCCATGGCTGGCCAGTTGGTGTGTTACACCTATCCCGGCGGTAGTGGCAATGCCATGGACGCCTTTTTCTGTGCGCACTGCATGACACGTGTCAAAGTCCAACCCCAGCGGCTCAAGGGCGTTATGTTTGTGCCGGTTGGCGTGCTCGACGATGCAACCCACTTGGTGCCCGATGTTGAGCTTTGGCGATCGGAGGCCTTGTGCCTATTTGAACGCCAACCGCTTGCCCAAACGAGCTTTGAGACCTCGGCAGTGGGCGGTCTTGGCGCTTTCTTTAAGCCAATCAGCAAATAGCTAATCCGCCCTTTACGCCAAGCCAGTAACTTAAAGCGGGGCTGGGCCCACGGGGTCAACCAAGACCCGCATCAGGTGCGCCAGTTTGGTTAACGTCAAGTCTTCAAGGTAAGGGCCGATCAGCTGTACCGATAACGGTAAGCCCTGCGCGCTTAAGCCGCTGGGTATGGCCAGTGCCGGTTGTCCCGCCAGTGTGGACAGGTGTGGATAAAACAATCCCCGGCTATACGGCACGTGGCGGTGGTTCACCTCAACCGTGCGCAAGGTTGCCCCGTAGCCCAGCGCTGGGCCGTCAAAATCGGTGTGCTCAAACGCAACGGTGTGGAAAGTTGGCGTAACAAGCACGTCAAAGTCTGCAAAAAACGCACGCCACGCGGCGCGGTAGTTTTCGCGCTGCAGGTGCCAGCCAAAAAGCTGCGCCCCGGTGCAGCGCAAGCCTTCAATTTGTGCGGCGGCAAATTCGTCATCGGCTTGACCCAGCCGCGCAATGGCTTCGCGCCTGGTGTCATCGCCCCAGCGCGGGCTCATCATGTAGTGCAGCAGTCGCAGGTACAGCTGGTAGTGTGCGCGCCAGTCGCCCATGGCGTTGGGTTGTGCCACTTGAATCAGGGCGCCGGCGCGCGCCAGTCCGTCAACCATACGATGTTGCGCTTCAAGAATTGACTCGTCCACGGGCGCGAAGTCGATGACAGGCAACACCGCAACGCGGGCGCCTTTGAGTGAGGTGCAGCGGGGCCGCGGCAACTGAACACGCCACGCGCGGTCCTCGCCCACGTCTGGCCCAGCCAACACCCGCAAGGCTTGCTCGATGTCTAGCGCGCTTTTGGCCAAGGGCCCCTGGGCGCCCAGCACCGCACCCCAATTGGGCGTGGGCGGTATGGGGTACTGCCCACTGCGTGGCACCAAGGTTTCGCTGGGCCTAAGCCCGTACACCCCGCAAAACGCGGCGGGTACCCGAACTGAGCCCCCAATGTCGCTGCCGATATCAAGCGCCGAAAACCCAGCCGCTACCGCCGCCCCGCCACCTGAGCTGCCGCCGCAGGTGCGCTTGACATTCCACGGGTTGTTGGTGCGGCCATACACCGGGTTAGCGGCTTGCCA
>CAYVOQ010000055.1:0-2817 GCA_964453595.1 uncultured Methylobacillus sp.
TAACCATTAATTCATTTTTTCTCAGAAAAGGTAATGTCCAGGGCGGATTGTAGCGAGCGATTTTTATAGCGCCTTGCCGAATATAATTATTTCTTTTTAAATAATCTGATAATAATTCAACCCTTTCGGCATAACTTGCTTCTCTTACAAGGCCTGAAAAAACAATAACCGCATATTTCTCTACTGGAATTTCAACAATGTTTACTTTTGGGTTATTAGGTTTTGGCAAACTATCTAAGCTATATTCTTTTGGCATTATAAAATTGACTAGCCATTTATTATTAACTTCATCCTCCATAATAGGGCTAGTTACTGATAAATTTTCACTTAATGGTGTCATTTCAACCGGGGCAGTCATGCTAATTTTTTTACTACTACCATCTAATAAATTATTGCCAAAAATATAGTCGGCGAGAAGTTTAAACCCCCGTGATGAAGCGTCATCAAAATCCCCCTCCACTTCAACACTCGCAATTATTTTTGGCTTATATTCTCTAATCTCAAATTCACCGTCTTGAGAAATTAATTTAAATTCTGGTTCTTCAGAAGCCATAGCTGGAATATTTATTAAAGACAAAAAAACAAAACACGATATTAATAATCTGCATAAAAATTTCAATTAATTAGCCTCCACTTAAATAGACTTTAAGTACGCTATTCTTTTCTCTAAGGGTGGATGACTTGCAAAAAGCTCCATTAAACCCATTTGCTTATCACCTGATACCCCAAATGCCGCCATCTGTTTCGGAAGACTTGTTGGGTAGTAAAATGTTTTCAATTTCTCTAAAGCCTGAATCATATTTTCTTTTGATGATAGTTTTGCGCCACCAAAATCAGCTCTAAACTCTCTTTGTCTTGAAAACCACATCACAATCATTGAGGCTAATATGCCTAAGATTATTTCTGCAAAAATCATGGTGATATAAAATGCTGGCCCTACCCCGTCCCTTGTTTTAAAAACAACTTTATCAACCGTATGCCCTATCACTCTCGATAGAAACATAACGAAAGTATTCACTACACCCTGTATTAAGGTCAGGGTCACCATATCACCATTAGCGATATGTGATATTTCATGAGCTAAAACAGCTTCCGCTTCGTTTCTAGTCATATGTTTTAGCAAGCCTTGTGATACTGCCACTAAAGAGCTGTCCTTGCTCATCCCAGTTGCAAATGCATTGAGTTGTTCAGAAGGGAAAATAGCAACTTCAGGCATCCCTATTCCAACTGTATTGGCTTGCTTAGATACGGTATCAAGCAACCATCTTTCATCTTCATTAGATGGATTTGATATTACTTGGGCACCGGACATTTTTTTTGCGGTCCACTTTGACATTGCTAGAGAAATAAAAGCGCCGCCAAAACCAAAAAAGGCAGTAAAGACTAGAAGGCTTTGATAGTTGATGCCATTGTTTTCTAAGTAACCACCAATACCAAACAGACTCATCGTGATTGACAGCACAAATACTATTGCCAAATTCGTGATGAGAAAATAAAAAATTCTAGTCATAGATTCCCTTTTAAATTAAATGAAATTAAAAAAATATTACAAACTATTTTATAGAGTAGTTGCTTAACTTGCCAACAAACTTCTCAACATCCATGCAGTTTTTTCATGTATATCTAATCTTTGAGTCAAAATATCAGCAGATGGTTGGTCATTAGCTGCATCAACAACATTAAAAGCATCACGCGCTGTTCTCGCTACCGCCTCATGCCCATTCACTAAAATTTGAATCATCTCTTCAGCTTTTGGTGGCACTGATGGCGCATCGGCTATTGAGCTTAACTTCTCAAATTCACGATATGAACCTGGTGCAAAATGACCTAAAGCGCGAATCCTCTCTGCAATGACGTCTAAGGCATTCCAAAGTTCCGTATATTGGTCCATAAACATATTATGTAACGTGTTAAACATTGGTCCAGTAACATTCCAATGAAAATTATGCGTCACAAGATACAATGTATAACTATCTGCAAGCAGTTTGGATAATGCATTAGCAATTTGCTCCCTATCTTTATCTGCTATACCTATATTTATAGTTTGCGTTGTCATTTCTCTCTCCCGTTAAAAATTATTAATCACAATCACTCATCGCATCAATTAAACGCTGCGTACATTTTTTATCATCGCCACATACATCTTTTTTTACATCGTTATTAAGATTGTTCTGTTTTTGTTTCTCAGCTGCTAATTCTTTTAGCATGGTAAAACCGCTTTCAAAATAATTCGCCATTTTTATCTCCTTTAATTAAATAAACCCAAACTTCTTCTCAGGTTGGCTTTCTTGCTTTCTTAAAAATCCTCTACGATAAATTTTATGAAGTGCGTAGAACCAAAATCCATTTATAACTGGCTCTATCAGTGCATCCATGGCGGCAACATCAAAGCTTGCCCCGGTTATCATGTAATTACATGTCATAGCAATTAATATATGACCTGCTGTGTAAATTATCGCTAAAAGAATACTGTCTTGAATTGCAATCTTTTTAATTACTGCTTGAATTGATTCATTAACTTCTGCCATTTTTATATCCTTAATAAAACTTATATTTAAATAATAGAGAAAGTTAGTTAATAAATAAAATTTATAGTTTAAATATTTATGATAAATATTTCCTATCAATAAAAGCTGGATAGGCAATGTTGATGTAAGGGGTGCTAAAAGTGTGCTAAAACCAGATTTATTGATGACCTCGTAACACACTGTTTCTGCAAGAATCTATGGGTTCGCTTGTCATCTGTGGATTTCGTTGAATCAAAGAATGGCGCCCTCGACACGAATCGAACGTGTGACCCTCCCCTTAGGAGGGGGA
>CAYVOQ010000056.1:0-2583 GCA_964453595.1 uncultured Methylobacillus sp.
CAATTTCTGTAAAGTCTGTCATTTCTAATGCAATTTCTAATCTCTTCATTGAACCAAACGCGTTTCCTAAAACCGGCATATCAAAACCCTTGACATTTTCAAATAGAATTGCAGGTCCGTCTGAATACATCTCTCTGCGCATAATTTCTGCAATTTCTAAATCAGAATCAACCTCGACTTTTACTCGTTTCAACTCTCCGTGTTTTTCAAGCTCTGAAATTAGTTGATGAATATCTTCAATTGGCATAAATTTGATGAATTTGATTAAACTATAAGCTTAACTAGAAAACTATGCAATTAACACTACATAGGTGGTAACTCTGTTTTTTTATCATGGGCGTCATGCTTTTCAACTTCAATTCATTCAGTTTTACTGTTTTTTTCAGAATGCTGAATAACTGCCGATAGAGTGGTGGAGGATCGGTGAAGCCGAGCAATATTATTTTTTCAGGCAGCAAAGCATTATTTTTTTCAATTGAAGGTAAAAGGTCTCTTAAAAGCTCTGAAAAACTAATGAGTTTTTCTTTGCAACAGTAATCTTGATATTTCTTGATCGAATGTAGAAATGCCGTGCAATCATCCAGATGATTGAATCCACTGATTTTGTTCTGGTAAGCCTTAAGTTCTTCAACGCTGATTTGCCATTGTATGAGCAGGCGGTGTGCCTCTAATACTTTGGAGGCAGAATTTTCAAGCTTGAGTAAAGGGTTTGCATAATCACTTTCAGCGATAATTTTTTTCCATAGAATCAGCTCCTGAAAACTTTCCAGTACAGTATCAGGCTGCAAAGTATTTTCATTGGTAAGCAAGTCCTGGGAAATACTTCGCAGCCAGATATCAATTGGGAATATTTTCGGGCTGGGCCTGATAGTAACTTGTGAATGAAGTTTTAAATGAGTACCGTAATTTTCATGAACCTGGACGGCTGTACGGTGATTGGGTGTCAGAATAATCCAGCCATCTTGCAATGCGGCATCCAGAACGTGTATGTCGGCTGAAGTTTCAGGCATGAGGATAGTGTATTACATAATTGCTTCTGAAGGCTTTATCTATCCCCTGATTTGCTCAGCAGTTTGTGCGGATTTAGACCGTCAGTAAGCTTTTCTGGCGTGCCGGAATTTCTACCGGCAGCCAAAAAAACTCTTGTCCACAGACCAGGCTATAAAATGAATCAGGATAAACCGGGATTATTTTCCTATTCGGAAGGCTCATTTTGAATCCCAGGTGACTGAGCTGAAGTATCCGCATTTGCTGGAGTAGAAGCTGCAGCTCTATTTCTGGGGTCATTAGGAGCCCGTTTCACTGGAGGTTCAGGCTTGGCTTCTGTTTCCGCTTTAGGTGCAGGCTCGGTTGATTTTTCTGCCTCTACACTTACCTTTGGCTTTGCGGGCTGAGAATTTACAGCAGTTAAAGAGGGCTGTGGTTTTGCCGCTTTCTCTGTAGTCGTTTTCTGCTCAGATTTTTCCAAGCTTGCAGTATTTTCATTCCCGGAACTCTTTTTTGAAACATCCGTCTGTTTAGCAGAAACACTCTCATTATTGGCAACAGGTTTGTTAGTTCCCTTATTGTTGGGAGCCGTTTGGACATTAACCGTGTTGGCCTTCGCATTGTTTACCTGAGCTGTCTGTTTAGACCCTTGCTCATCAGCGTTAAACTGGGTATTTGCATTGTTGTTGTCCCGGTTGGTTTTTTCGCTAGAATCACCAGCCCCAGTTTTGGCTTCTGGTATGTTTGGAGTATTGTTATCTGCAGTTTGGGTCGCTTCGGTATTAGTTGTATTTGCGGTTTTTTCCGCAACAACTGCTGGTGCTGCCGACTCATTGGTATTATTTATTGTCGCTGCTTCTACAGGAGCATCATTAGCAGGGGCAGATTGCTTGGGGCGTTCGCCACGTTTTCTTTCCTGCATATTGCGTTTTGGCTTATCAGCAGGGCGGCGTTTGCTTTTATTGCCAGCCTGAGTTTCCTTTGAATCAGATCTATTATTACTGTTTTCTTGCGTGTTCTGATTTTTAGCCTGAGCAAAAGGTTTATTGTTGCGGTTAGGCTTGCGAGGGAGGCGCTCACCATCTTTACCCTGAGCTTTATTTTTTCCTGTGTCTTTTTTCTGGTTATCAGCGCCAGTCTGAGCAGATTTTTTATTCTGCTTCTGGCCGCCATATTTGCCTTTTTGAGCAGGCGCTGATGCTTGCTGGGGCTTTTTAGGTTTTGCCTGTGTTTCAGATTTAACCTCATCATCGGCTCCAGTAAAGAGGCTTTTCAATGCTGAAGAAATAGTCGCTGCGAAACCTTTAGGCTGGCTAACCTCAGTTATTGGGCCGGGTTGTATGTGTGGCGCCTGAACTGCAGCTTTATCAGCTTCTACAGCCTGACGTGGCAGAAACTCATCAACTTCGGGAGTATTCTGGGATTCTATCGTGTAACTACGGGGTAATTCCTCATCATTCACACTTTGAATCTCGTAGTGCGGTGTTTCCAGTGCTGTACTGGGAACCACAACGAGTGTCGTTGTACTGTGATTCTCAATGCTGGAAATAACATCGCGTTTTTCGTTTAATAAATAAAAAAAAGAGGCCACGCCTG
>CAYVOQ010000057.1:0-2570 GCA_964453595.1 uncultured Methylobacillus sp.
TCGCGAATTAACTGTACTGACAGAAACGGATCTGCGTAGCCCAGAAGCCTTTAACGATATGGTTATAAGAGAGGTGAATGGTTATCCGATTAGGTTACGAGACGTGGGCTATGCGGCGCCCGGTCCGTATGAAAATCGAAAGATTGTGCGAGTCTCAGGTGAGGAGGCGCTTGGCCTGGGCGTTGTGAAACAGTCAACAGGCAATACGTTAGCTCTAGCCCAAGCAGTTCGCGATATGGTGCCGCGCTTATCTGCTGGATTACCGGAAGGTATGTCGTTAAAAGTTGCGGTTGATACTTCTGAGTTTATCTCGGCGGCGATAAATTCCGTCTTTAAGGTTATGTTCGAAGCGTTGTTGCTTGTCGTGATTGTGATTTTTGTGTTTCTCAGGAGTGCTCGAGCCACGATTATTCCCGTAATCACGATCCCAATATCTTTGATCGGAGCTTTTTTCTTTTTGTACGTTTTAGATTTTTCTGTGAACGTATTGACACTACTTGGAATTGTGCTGGCGGTCGGATTGGTTGTCGACGATGCCATTGTGATGTTAGAGAATATTCATAGGCATATAGAGAATGGCCTAGGAAAATTTGAAGCGGCAATGAAGGGAGCCAAGGAAATTGGTTTTGCGGTTGTGGCGATGACGATCACTTTGGCCGCAGTGTTTATGCCGCTCGTTTTTATGACTGGGCGAGTTGGTCAGTTGTTTGTTGAGTTTGCCTTGACCGTAGTTTCGGCAGTGGTGGTGAGCGGTTTTGTCGCTCTAACGCTTACTCCGATGATGTGTTCGTGGTTATTGAAGAGTCACCAGGGGCATGGGCGCTTATACCTTGCGAGCGAGAAGATTTTCGACGCGATGAATAATGGTTATCGACGTGTCCTTGATCTCGTTTTGAGAGGATGGGTGTTTGTAGTCGGTGTCTTTGTCCTATCCATGTGTGCGATGGTTTGGTTATTTATGCAGCTTAAACCGGAACTATCGCCACTTGAAGATCGCGGTGTCTTTATGGCTTTCGCAATTTCTCCTGAAGGTTCTACGATGCAATACACCGACAAGTATATGCAGCAGGTGGCTGGCATTCTTGGTCAAGATGTACCGGAGATAGAGACACTTTTTGAGGTGGTGGCGCCTGGGTTAGAGCGACCTAATCCAGTGAATCTTGCAATCGGATTTGCTGTGCTAGAACATTGGGATAAACGTCAGCGAAGTCAGCTTGAGATTTCTAAAGCATTGACGCCGAAACTTTTTGGGGGTTTGCCGGGGGTAATCTCCTTTGCAAAAGATCCACTGTCGCTCGGTCAAAGTTTCTTGGCGAAAGAAGTAGAGTATGTGATCTACGGAAACTCCTACGAGGAGCTGCAGGAAAATGTAGGAAAAGTGATGGCTAAGTTAAGCCAGTATCCTGGGATAACGGGCCTTGATACCGATTTAAAATTAAATAAACCTCAATTAAAAGTCGTGATTGATAGAGACAAGGCGGCGTCGCTTGGCGTATCAATGGCGAATATAGGCGGTACCGTAGAAACCTTGTTGGGCGGGCGAGATGTCACTCGATACAAGCGAGAGGGTAAGCAGTATGACGTTGTTCTTCAAATGGAAGATAGCAAGCGGCAAAGACCTACAGATCTAACGTCTATTTATGTGAGAACCAACAGTGATCAGTTAGTCCAGCTATCGAATTTGGTGAAGGTTGAGGAAACAGTGTCGCCAAAAGAATTAAATCATTTCAACAAGTTCAGGGCAGCAATCATCAATGGTAACGTTGGGCCAACTGCGAGTTTGGGTGAGGTGCTTGACTACATAGACTCTGTCGTTGCGCAGGAGCTTCCAAAGTCCGTTGGTACAGATTTGAACGGGGCATCACGTGAGTTCCGAGAAACGGGTGATGAAATGAAAATTACACTTGTTCTCGCGCTGATATTTATTTACTTGGTTTTGGCCGCTCAGTTCGAGAGTTTTATCGGGCCATTTGTGATTATGCTCACGGTGCCGCTTGGGTTCGTCGGGGCATTATTTGTGATGTGGCTGAATTCTAAGTTTGGGACAGGCGGGACGCTCAATATTTATAGCCGAATTGGTTTGGTGATGCTTGTTGGACTAATTACAAAAAACGGTATTCTGATTGTGGAGTTTGCGAATCAGTTGCGTAGAAGTGGCAAGGAAAGACTGGAAGCTGTTATTGAGTCTGCTTCGTTGCGGTTGAGGCCAATTTTAATGACTGCTCTTGCTACCGTGCTCGGGGCTCTTCCTCTTGCACTGTCTTCCGGTGCTGGAGCTGAAGCACGGCAGGCGATTGGATGGGTAATTGTTGGTGGAATGTCTATTGGGACACTACTTACATTGTTCGTGATCCCGGTCGCGTACTCGTTAATTGTGCGGAAAGTGCCAAGAATTCGAGAGAGTTAAACTTTCAATTAAAAAAGGGGCCGAGGCCCCTTTTTTAATTAAGGCGTACGTATTCGTAATCGACGGCATTGTTGTTGATCCCGCGGTCGGGAGGTGCAATCCAACCAGCCATCTTTCCAGGTGCAGTGACTTTTTGCATTAAGCTGGTTACAAATACTCTATC
>CAYVOQ010000058.1:0-2536 GCA_964453595.1 uncultured Methylobacillus sp.
CACCCTAAACCATAAACTGTATCTGGAGGAAAAATGACTAGGCCTCCTTTAGATAAAACTGAGACAGTTTGTTTTAATAAATTAGGATTCGGTTGATCAGAATAACTTTCCTGGTATATTGCCATCGCTTATTTTATTTTTAGCTTGGCAAAACGTAATAATAAATTCTTTTCACCAATACCTTTAAAATCAATTACTGCTTTTTGATCATTCCCTTTTCCCTCAATAACCATTACTCTACCCGATCCGAAACGGGCATGCTCTACCTCCATCCCTATTTCTAATACAAGGGTTTCTCTTTGTTGTTGGGTTGCAGATATTTGGTCAATTTTTTTTAACCTTTGTAATTGTGTTTGAGTTGGTTTAGTAATGCTTGATTCCCCAATTTCAGGTGTCTTTTTAATTATTTGAGTAGAAACTGGTTCGCCAAAAATAGAGTGATCTATTAAAGGTTTGAAAATATATGATTCTTGAGGAAGAATAGATTCCAAATATGCCGCATCAATCTCTTCAATAAATCGACTTGGTTCAGCGTCAATTAATTTGCCCCAACGATACCTAGATAAAGTATAAGATAAAAACACTCTTTCTTGAGCACGTGTCAAAGCCACATAAAACAATCTACGCTCTTCTTCCAATTCAGCTCTTGAATTTAAACTTAATGCCGATGGAAATAAATCTTCTTCCATCCCTACAATAAAAACATTGGGAAATTCCAATCCTTTTGCCAAATGAATAGTCATTAAGGCTACACGATCAACGTCTGTGGATTCATTTTGATCCAAATCTGTAGCCAAAGCTACATCTTCTAAAAATTCGGTAAGACTCCCCGTAACATCAGCAAGCTCTTGTTGCCCTTCAACAAAATCACGTACACCATTTAATAATTCCTCTACATTTTCAATTCGGGCAATTCCCTCTGGTGTTGCTTCTTTCTTCAATTCTTGAACTAATCCAATTTTTTTAGTAACAAGATCTGTGATTTCAAATGCATCTAACGTTTCATTTTCAATTTGAAAACGCTGAATTAAATGAGCAAAGTCATTTAATTTCCCTATGGTTCCTGCATTAATTCCGATAGATAAATCATTTGCCTTACATAGGGTATCAAATAAGGGTAAATTATACTTATTAGAAGCGACGACAAGTTTATCAACTGTGGTTTGACCAATACCGCGAGGTGGATAATTTATTATTCGTTTTAAGCTTTCTTCATCTTTAGGGTTTACGATCAAACGCAAATATGCCAATACATCCTTAATTTCTTTTCGTTGGTAAAAAGAAAGTCCTCCATAAATTCGATAGGGAATATCGCGCTTACGTAAGGCATCTTCCATGGCTCTTGATTGAGCATTTGTTCTATACAAAATGGCGAAATCTGAATTTTTTCGTTGTTCCTGCATTTTGTATTCAAATATACTTGAGGCTACATGTCTGCCTTCTTCAGCATCCGTAGCTAGTCGATTAACTAAAATTTTATGCCCTTCCTGATTAGCAGTCCAGACCACTTTATCAATTTTATTTTTATTGTGATTGATAATTGAATTGGCAGCATTAACAATAGTTTTAGTAGATCTATAATTTTGTTCTAATCGATATAAACTTACGTCTTGGTAGTCCTTTTGAAAGTTTAGAATATTATTGATGTTAGCCCCTCGGAAAGCATAAATACTTTGGGCATCATCACCAACAACACATATATTTTGATACCGATCAGACAAGGCCCTGACAATAAGGTATTGCGAATGATTTGTATCTTGATACTCATCTACCAAAAGGTAACGGAATCGATCTTGATATTTAGCCAAAACTTCTGGAAATCGATTTAGGAGTTCATTTGTACGCAATAATAAATCATCAAAATCCATGGCCCCGGCCTTAAAGCAGCGCTCTACATATTCATTGTATATGGCCCCCATTTGAGGACGTCGAGCAGCGGCATCAGCTTCTTGCAAATCAGGATCGTTATAATAAGCTTTTACCGTGATTAAACTGTTTTTAAAGGCCGAGATTCGATTTCGAATTTGTTTGTATTTGTAAATGTCTTTATCCAACCCCATTTCTTTGATAATGGAAGCGATTAATCGATCCGAATCTTGTGTGTCGTATATGGTAAAGTTTTGAGGAAACCCTAGTTTGTCAGCTTCTTGACGCAGTAAACGCGCAAAAATAGAGTGAAAGGTTCCCATCCATAGGTTTTTTGCTTCAGACTCACCTACCAACTCAGCAATTCTACTTTTCATTTCACGTGCAGCTTTATTGGTAAAAGTGAGGGCTAATATTGAGAAACTATCTACACCGGAAGCCATTAAATGAGCAATACGATACGTTAAAACACGGGTTTTGCCTGAGCCGGCACCAGCAATTACAATTAAGGGGCCTTCTTTATGTAAAACAGGCTCTAATTGTGCTTCATTAAGTGTTGCTAAAAAGGAGGAATTTGGTGTTTCCATAAAGTCCTTAAAAGTAGGAATTATCTATTTTTCACTTCAATCAAAAAGAATTAGTTATAAACATCTATATTTAAAAAAAATAT